>NZ_JBITGV010000004.1:122449-140748 GCF_044457385.1 Streptomyces sp. NPDC050548 | reverse complement strand
CGGCGCCGGCCGGCGGCCGCCGCCGCCGCGCCTGCCCCGGCCGCCGCCCCCCCCGCCCCCCCCCCCCCCCCCCCCCCCCCCCCCCCCCCCCCCCCCCCCCCCCCCCCCCCCCCCCACCCCCTTGCACCACCCCGCACGTCTTGCGTTCTGAGGAGTCACCGTGGCCATCTCGGTCTTCGACCTGTTCTCGATCGGCATCGGCCCGTCCAGCTCCCACACGGTCGGCCCGATGCGGGCGGCCCGCATGTTCGCGCGCCGGCTGCGCAACGAGGAGCTGCTGGACTCCGTCGCCTCCGTCCGCACCGAGCTGTACGGCTCCCTCGGCGCGACCGGGCACGGGCACGGCACCCCGAAGGCGGTGCTGCTCGGCCTGGAGGGCGAGTCGCCGCGCACGGTGGATGTGGAGGGGGCCGACGAACGGGTCGAGCGGATCAAGGCCGCGGGACGCATCCGTCTCCTCGGCGAGCACGAGATCCCGTTCGACTTCGACGCCGACCTCAAGCTGCACCGCCGCAAAACCCTGCCGTACCACGCGAACGGCATGACGCTGTGGGCCTACGACGCGGCGGGCGGCGAGCTGCTGTCCAAGACGTACTACTCGGTGGGCGGCGGGTTCGTCGTCGACGAGGAGGCGGTCGGCGCCGACCGGATCAAGCTGGACGACACGGTCCTCAAGTACCCCTTCCGCACGGGCGACGAGCTGCTGCGCCTCACGCAGGAGACCGGGCTGTCGATCTCCGCGCTGATGCTGGAGAACGAGCGCGCCTGGCGCACGGAGGAGGAGATCCGGGCCGGGCTGCTGGAAATCTGGCGCGTGATGGGGGCGTGCGTGTCGCGGGGCATGTCGCGGGAGGGCATCCTGCCCGGCGGCCTGCGGGTCCGCCGCAGGGCGGCCATGTCGGCACGCCAACTCCGGGCGGAGGGCGACCCGTTGGCGCACGCGATGGAGTGGATCACGCTCTACGCGATGGCGGTGAACGAGGAGAACGCGGCGGGCGGCCGGGTGGTCACCGCCCCGACGAACGGCGCGGCCGGCATCATCCCGGCGGTCCTCCACTACTACATCAACTTCGTGCCGGGCGCCGACGAGGAGGGCGTGGTCCGCTTCATGCTCGCGGCCGGCGCCATCGGCATGCTCTTCAAGGAGAACGCGTCCATCTCCGGCGCCGAGGTCGGCTGCCAGGGCGAGGTCGGCTCGGCCTGCTCGATGGCGGCGGGCGCGCTGGCCGAGGTGCTCGGCGGCTCCCCCGAGCAGGTCGAGAACGCGGCCGAGATCGGCATGGAGCACAACCTCGGCCTCACCTGCGACCCCGTCGGCGGCCTCGTCCAGATCCCCTGCATCGAACGCAACGGCATGGCCGCGGTGAAGGCGGTGACCGCGGCACGGATGGCGATGCGGGGGGACGGCTCCCACAAGGTGTCCCTCGACAAGGTCATCAAGACGATGAAGGAGACGGGGGCGGACATGAGCGTGAAGTACAAGGAGACGGCTCGGGGTGGGCTTGCGGTGAACATCATCGAGTGCTGAGTAAGTAGGCCCTGACCAGCGCGTTCGTTCCTTTCAGCGCTGTCAGGGCCTTCCCTGCTTACTCGGCGGAAAGTCCCTGGAAACTCCCTGAGACAGGCGTGAAAGTCCCTGGGATGTCCATGGCCTGGGACCGGTTCCGCGGCTGAGAAAGAGCATCCGGCCAGGGAGCGCGCTTCCTTGAGCAGGCACCGCTCGGTTCTGGGTACCATCCCCGCGGGTGCAGGGAGCACGCGATCTTGTTCCAGAGTGCCACGATCCCCGCGAGACCATCCCCGCAGGCGCGGGGAGCACGCCGCGTCGTCGCGGTAGCCGGAGGCCGTCCCCGCGGGCACGGGGAGCACTTGTCGAGTTCGGGCGAGGAGGCGCTGGAGTCAGGACCATCCCCGCAGGTGCGGGGAGCACCGTGCGGTTCCCACCACTCCGGCGGTTCCACCGGGACCATCCCCGCAGGTGCGGGGAGCACAACGCGGGCGCTCTGTCGATGACGAACGGGGTGGGACCATCCCCGCGGGTGCGGGGAGCACGTTCCACCGGACGCGCCACTTATTGCCGCGTTGGGACCATCCCCGCGGGTGCGGGGAGCACAGCCCATTCCGGGTCCGCCTTCAGCCGCTCTCGGGACCATCCCCGCGGGTGCGGGGAGCACCCCGCGGGGGGCTTCGGGCATGGGCTCGAAGTCGGGACCATCCCCGCGCCCGCGGGGTTGGTCCCGACGCGTTGCGCAAGCCGGTCGGTGCGCCGGCCTGCTCCCCGCACCCGCGGGGTTGGTCCCGCGCCGAACCCCTTGGCGAGCGCGAGGCGGCGCTGCTCCCCGCACCTGAGGGGTTGGTCCCACCGCAGCCCGCCACGCCCCTTCGCCTCTGGCCCGCTCCCCGCGCCCGCAGGGTTGGTCCCTCCTGCCACTACGCCCTGCTCCACACACACGCGGGGTTGATCCCGCGACCGACGTCGCCCAGAACCACACGGCCGGCTGCTCCCCGCGCCCGCAGGGTTGCGGCCCCCTAGTGCTGTGACCGCATAGGTTCGCCGGGTCGGCGGTTGTAGCGGTTGGATGTGGGATGACGTCCGATCCGACCGCTGGAGGTGCGGTGGCCGAGCCTGTCCGTGTGCGCAGACTGACCGACCAGGAGGGGCAGAAGCTGCAGCGGATCGTGCGCCGAGGCAGCACCAGCTCGGTGCGCTATCGGCGGGCGATGATGCTGCTGGCCTCGGTCGGCGGGAACCGGGTGCCAGTGATTGCCCAGTTGGTGCAGGCCGACGAGGACACCGTCCGGGATGTGATCCACCGCTTCAACGAGATCGGCCTGGCCTGCCTGGACCCTCGGTGGGCGGGAGGCCGTCCCCGCCAACTCAGCCCTGACGACGAGGACTTCGTCGTCCAGACGGCCACCACCCGCCCCACCAAGCTCGGCCAGCCTTTCACTCGCTGGTCACTGCGCAAACTCGTCGCTTACCTGCGGAAAGTCCACGGCCGTGTGATCCGCATCGGCCGCGAGACGTTACGTGGCCTGCTCGCCCGCCGCGGTGTCACCTTCCAGCGCACCAAGACCTGGAAGGAATCACCCGACCCGAACCGTGAGGCGAAGCTGGACCGGATCGAGAAGGTCCTTGACCGCTTCCCCGACCGGGTGTTCGCCTTCGACGAGTTCGGACCGCTCGGAATCCGACCCACCGCGGGCTCCGGCTGGGCCGAGCGCAAACGCCCCGACCGGCTACCCGCCACCTACCACCGCACCCACGGCATCCGGTACTTCCACGGCTGCTACTCGGTCGGCGACGACACTCTGTGGGGCGTCAACCGTCGCAGGAAAGGTGCCGCGAACACACTGGCTGCGCTGAAGTCGATCCGAGCTGGCCGCCCGGACGGTGGACCGATCTACGTCATCCTGGACAACCTGTCCGCCCACAAAGGCACCGACCTCCGCCGCTGGGCGAAGAAACACAAGGTCGAGCTGTGTTTCACCCCGACCTACGCCTCGTGGGCGAACCCGATCGAGGCCCACTTCGGACCGCTGCGGCAGTTCACCATTGCCAACTCGAACTACCCCAACCACACCGTGCAGACCCGGGCCCTGCATGCCTACCTGCGCTGGCGCAACGCCAACGCCCGCCATCGCGACGTCCTGGCCGCCGAACGCAAGGAACGCGCCCGCATCCGCAGCGAGAAAGGCATCCGCTGGGGCGGTCGGCCCCTGCCAGCGGCGGCCTAAACCAACTGAAAAGCGAGTCACCGAGATCGTTTGGCGGCTTTTGCTCGATAGCGTTCCAGCACACCGATGGACAGTGCCGATGCGGCCATCAACCCGAACGCTATCGAGCTCGAACCGCCGCCGTGATGGCGCTCCCAGATACGGAATCCGGCCAAGAGGACAACGACTCCGAACAGCACGACCTGTATCCATCTGAGGGCCACGGTCCGCTGGCCGTAGATGTCAGCGTTGCTGTCACGTGTGCGCACCGGGGCTCCTCTGCTCCTTCAGTGCGCCGACTGTACTGGTGCAGGGAGCCAACAGTACGACCCACCCGGTGAACCTTCGTGGTCACAGCGCTAGGCTGGTGGCCGTGATGGCGATGGTGGAGCGTCTGGTGCCGGACGGGTTGTGGGAGTTGTTTCAGCGGGTTGTGCCAGCCGCTCCGGTGCGGCCGCAGGGTGGGGGCCGACGTCGGCATGGCGACCGGCAGGTGTTGGCGGCCATCGTGTTCGTGGCCACGACGGGATGCACGTGGCGCCAACTACCGTCGGGCTTCGGCCCGTCCGGGGCGACCGCGCACCGGCGGTTCACTGAGTGGAGCCGGGCCCGGGTGTGGGGCAAGCTTCACCGCTTGGTAGTGGATGAGCTCGGCGCCCGCGGCGAGTTGGACTGGTCGCGGTGCGCCATTGACTCGGTGAACATGCGGGCGGCGAAAGGGGGGACCTGACGGGCCCGAATCCCGTAGATCGCGGCAAGAAGGGCTCAAAGATCCACTTGATCACTGAGAGGTCCGGTCTGCCCCTCTCGATCGGCATCTCCGCCGCGAACACCCATGACAGTCAGGGCCTGGAACCCCTGGTACGGGGTATCCCGCCGATCCGCTCTCGTCGTGGACCGCGCCGGCGACGGCCTGCCAAGCTCCACGCCGACAAGGGGTACGACTACGATTACCTGCGACGCTGGCTCCGCGGCCGGAACATCGTCCCGCGCATCGCGCGCAGGGGGACCGAGTCCTCCCAGCGGCTGGGCCGCTACCGCTGGACCGTGGAGCGGACGGTGGCCTGGCTGGCCGGGTGCCGACGCCTTCACCGTCGATACGAGCGCAAGGCCGAACACTTCCTCGCCTTCGCCGGGATAGCCGCCACTCTGATCTGCTACCGCCGGCTCTCGGCCTGAAGCGATCCTCACGTATTGGCGCCTCGTGCCGTTACTGGCCAGCGGTCGACCACCTCACGGTCTTGGACGACCAGCAGCTCATCGGCGAGATTCACCGGCGTGCAGACGTGGTTGGGGACGACGGCGACCACCGACCCAAGTCGCGGTCCCCGCACCCCGTCCGGAAGCCGGACCACCGCGTGGTGCTCCCACAACCCGGTGATGGTCCCCTGCGGGAACCGGGGCAGGTAGCCGTGGCCTGTCACCCAGGACGACCGGTCGGAACCGAGGACCTTGCTCCCGACGTCCAGCACAAAGCGGTCAGGGGCGGGAACGCTGATCACCGTCGCCGCGGCGACCAGTGCCAGATCCTCCACACCACAGGTGCCGATGGCCAACTGAGTGGCGTCGTTGAAGACATAGACACCGGGCCGCAACTCGTTCACCGCGCCCGGCTGCCACTGTCCCACCGTCGGAGTCGATCCGCCGCTGACCACACGGACGTCGAGATCCAGGTCCCGCAGCACCTGCGCAGCCTCGCCCAGCGTGCGCTCCTCATCCCGTGCGGCGCGCTCGCGCGCCTGCGCGTCGTGCCCGTAGCCGTGTCCCGGAAACGTGAACACGCCCACAACATCCAGTCCCGCGTCAGCGGCAAGCTTCCCGACCTCACCAGCAGCGGGAGGCTGAACTCCCGTCCGGTGGCTCCCGCTGTCGACCTCGACGAGCACCTCGACCCGCCGGACGCTGCCACGAAGGGCCTCGCCCAGCCGCCGCGCTCCTTCGACCGACTCAACGCCGACCCTCAGGGCAACGTCATCCGCCAACCGGCGCAGCCGCTGTGTCTTGTCGGCATCCAGCCACACGGGGTAAGCGATGAACAGGTCATCCATGCCGACCCGGGCAAATGCCTCGGCCTCGCCGATCGTAGCCACCGACAGCCCGCGCGCACCGGCCCGAAGCTGTCGGTCCGCAATCTGCGCGCACTTGTGGCTCTTGGCGTGCGGGCGCAGGACGAACCCTTGAGACTGCGACGCCTCGGCCATCCGCGAGATGTTGCTGTCCAGAACCTCGGGATCGACCACGAGGGCCGGCGTAGCCAGCCCGCCAGGCAGCGATATCGCCATCTCTTGCCTCCCGCCACGGAACACGTCGAGACGATCATGACAGGTCGGCGGAACGAGGCCGCAGGGCCATCACCACAGGCCAAACGCGCCAGTTGAGACGAACTCTTCACCAGTCTGCGACATGAACCGCCAGACGCCGTGCTCAAGCCCACCAGGTTCGTGTCCCAGCAGCGCGGCGGTCTCCTCGTACACCTCTTGCAGGTGCTCATACTTCAGCCCAGAGACACCGGCCTCCACAGCGAAGGCTCGCAAGTGTACGTCCACGGCGATCTGCGACCGGCCGACGAGGTTTCCGATGTAGTCCACAGTCTTCGGTCCTACGTCCTTCACCGCGAGCAGAGCGGTACGACCGACTTCGTGGTCGAGCCAGGCGTGGAGGTCGTTTCGTGTGTCGACCCCTTTGGCAACCAGCAGGTCGGTAATTCCATGGGCCGTTGCGACCCTGCGAGGACTGTTGAAGTTCATGGCTACAGCCAGGTCTTCCGTGGCGAGTCGCATCTGGAATCCGCGCACCGTCGCGGCGTCGGGCCACGCCGCTTGGAGCTGGAGTATCCGCGGCCGGATCGTCGATTCGTACTTACGGCGCGCCTGAAAGCTGGCATCGCAGATCACAGCGCCCATATGCGTCCAGCCGCCTGGTGGATGGAACGGGCCGTCGCCGAGGACGGTCCGAACGTGGGCAGCGAGCTGCTGGGCGGGGCTGCGTGTGGTCATGGGCCAATGATGATGTCAGGTGTCGGACAATCCGGGAGCGGGAACCTGGATCTGGGTGACCGAACGCGAGTTCGTCGGAAACTCTCAGGCTGCTTGATGTGCGGCTCGTACATACTCGCCGGCTATAGGTACGGGTTCCACCAGAGCTGGGCGAGCGCTGTCTTCACCATTGACGAGTGCCTGCTCAGCAGGCACTTCACTGATCGAGGACGTCAGCGTCGTGGTGTCCTCCACGGAGACGGGTACCGCCAGTTCGAACCAGGTCTTCTTCCCTGCTGCGCAAGGATGTGATCCCCACTCCGTTGCCATTGCGGCGACGAGGAAGAGGCCGCGCCCATGCTCATCCATGGACAAGGCCTGCGTGGGTACCAGCAAAGTCGAGTCGACGTCGGTGACTTCGACTCGTACTCGCTTTCTGGTCCATCGGACGCACACCACACATGGCGCCTGCGTGTGCGTAACCGAGTTCGCGACCAGTTCCCCGGTGAGCAGTCTCAAGTCGCCGATCAGCTCCTCGCCCAAGTCCAATCCAAGACCCCGAACACGATCTACGACACGGTCCCGCGCTGCTGGCACCTCCTTGACCAGAGCCGGGACGGTGAAGGAGTAGGGCGATTCTTCGAGCGGGCGCGGCATAACTGGGAACCTCTCGATGGGCAGGGGCCAAGGAGTCAACGCGATTTCCCGAGGGTGAACGGATCGCTCACCGCCTTCACAAGGAAGTACGCAGGCCAGCCAAGAAGTCGAAAAGAGCCCGGGAAACGGCGGACGACCACCATCTACCTCGGACGGCCTGGCTCCCTATCTCGGCGGTGATATCACCAGCGCAATGTCAGCGGAACCGCACCAGCGGTTGAACGGTGCCAACTATCAGAAAATCCCGGCACCACCAAGTCGCCCTTTCTACGGATCCTCATCCTGTCGCCACAGTCACCACGACAGGAGTGCGCCCGTGTCGCAAACCAGCCATGTATCCGAGACCGCCTTCCTGAACCTCCCGAAGGCCGCCGGATATTTGGGCATCTCCCCCAACACCCTTTATGTCTGGCGGCATCGCCGACAGGGGCCTCCGAGTTTCCGCATGGGACGGCGCGTGATGTATCGCATCACTGCCCTCGACGCATGGGTGTGTGCCCAGGAGCAGGCAGATTCTCGCTCCAACTCCGCCTTGAACCCGCTGGCTCAGAAGCCGCAGCGTCACTCGAACGCGGCCAGGTAACGCGGCGCTTCCAAATCTCCTGCAAGAAACTTCGGCAACGGGGATAAGGACCTGCTGCGGAGTGCGTTACGAACAACCAGCTCATGATCGCCGCACTATCCGGAGGACCTCACATTGGCCGGTTACATAGAAGACCGCTGGCTCAAGAAGCGGCCCGACAAGCGAACCGGTAAGAGGGAGCGGACCGCCCGATACGGGGTGGGCCAGCGTTATCGAGTCAAGGGTATTCCTGGGGTCCAGGACCGCTCGTTCGATACGAGCGAGGATGCCAAGCAGTGGCTTGCCACCGCGACGACCGACACAAAGCGCGGTGAGTTCGTCGACCCGCGCGACGGCGAGATCACCCTCGCCGACTACATCGTCGACCACTGGTGGCCGAGCCGGACCGACGAGCCCTCGACCGAAGGGCCGATGCGCAGCCGGATCTGGAACCACATCATTCCGTTGCTGGGCGACCTGCCTCTCCGAGACATCGACGCCTCGGCCCTGCGCTCGTTCACTGCCGCGCTGCTGACCCGGGTCGAGACCACGACCGCCGAGGTGATCTGGGGCCATCTCTCGTCCATTCTCACCAGCGCGGTCGACGACCAGCGTTTGCTGCGGAACCCCATCAAGGCACACCGCAGCGTCAAGCCTCCACGACGTACGGAGAAGAAGGCCAAGGCCTGGACGCGCTCCGTCGTCGACGCAGTTCGCTCCCACCTCCAGGATCGCTACAAGTTCGCGGTCGATCTCGGGCTGGGCCTCGGGCTGCGCCAAGGGGAAGCATTCGGCCTGGCCGAAGAGGACTTCGACTTCGAAGCAGGCGTCGTACAGATCCGCCGCCAACTCAGGTGGGACATCAAGGGCCGGCCGTACTTCTGCCTGCCCAAGGGTGGCAAGACACGCGAGGTACCCCTGCCCCACAACCTCGCACCCCGGGCTTACAGCCACTTCCGGCGCTTTCCTCCCACCCCCTGCACGTTGCCGTGGCGGAACCCGGAGCCTCCGGCCAACGCCCTGGAGGCTCGGCAGCGGAAACGGATCACCGTGCAACTGGTGCTCACGAGCTCACACGGCAACCGGATCTACTACCGGACATGGAACGACCGGAGCTGGAAACCGGCGCTGGCGGCGGCTGGTCTCATCAAGGCCGTGGGCGAGAAGGTCCGCACGGACGGCGGCAGGATCCGGCGGAGGCCCCTCTACGCGGCGCCGCGCGAGGACATGTTCCACGTCCTGCGGCACACCTACGCCAGCGTGCAATTGGAAGCCGGCGAGTCGGTCGTGAGCCTGTCCAAGTGGCTCGGACACTC
Organism: Streptomyces sp. NPDC050548; assembly: GCF_044457385.1. NCBI lineage: Bacteria > Bacillati > Actinomycetota > Actinomycetes > Kitasatosporales > Streptomycetaceae > Streptomyces > Streptomyces sp. NPDC050548. The sequence continues at coordinate 131,521 of NZ_JBITGV010000004.1, read as the reverse complement.
CACCCCGAAGGTCACGCTCGACCACTACGCTCATTTCATGCCCGGCGCCGGTCACCGCGGCCAGCTCGCGATGGACGCATGGCTGAATCAAGATCAACTAGAGATTGTCCCCGAGAAGTCCCCAGCAGCCGAGTGGATCAAGAAAATGATCACGAACCTGCAGGTCAACGGGCTAACGGCCTCGGGTGCCACCATGAGCGTGAAGTACAAGGAGACGGCTCGGGGTGGGCTCGCGGTGAACATCATCGAGTGTTGAGGGGGTGGGGGCTGACCCCTAGGAGCCCCCGCCCCTCGGGGAGACGAGTCCCGTCTCGTAGGCGAGGACGACGGCCTGGACGCGGTCGCGGAGATCCAGCTTGGACAGGATGCGGCCGATGTGGGTCTTGATCGTGGTCGGGCTGAGGAGCAGGCGGTCCGCGAGTTCGGCGTTGCTCAGGCCCGTCGCGAGCAGGCGGAGGACCTCAAGCTCGCGCGGGGTGAGGCCGGAGAGGTCGCGGTGGAGGCCCGTCGGCCGGTCCTCTTCGCGCTGGGCGAAGCGTTCGATCAGACGGCGGGTGATCGCCGGGGCGAGCAGGGCGTCGCCGGACTGCACCAGGCGTACGGCGGCGACGAGATGCTCGGGGCTGACGTCCTTGAGCAGGAAGCCGCTGGCGCCTGCGGTGAGCGCGGCGTAGACGTAGTGGTCGAGGTCGTAGGTGGTCAGGATGATGACCCTGGTGCCGTCCGGCCCGTCGGCGAGGATCCGTCTGGTCGCTTCGATGCCGTCCATCTGCGGCATCCGGATGTCCATGAGGACGACGTCGGGCCGGGTGCGCCGGACCGCGGCGAGCGCCTCCGCCCCGTTGGCCGCCTCGGCCGTCACCTCGATGCCGTCCGCGGCGAGGATCATTCCGAAGCCGGTGCGTACGAGGGCCTGGTCGTCGGCGATGACGGCGCGCAGCGCCGGCCGGTTCACGCCGTCCGCCACGGGACTCGGGCCTTGACCCGGTAGCCGCCGGCGAGGGTCGGACCGGCCGTGAGTTCGCCGCCGTAGACCGCCAGCCGTTCCCGCAGCCCGATCAGCCCGCGGCCGTTGCCGTCCGCCCGAGGAGCGTCGCGGGCGGCTCCGGTGTCGGCGATCTCGACCTCCAGTACGTCTCCGGTGTATCCGACGGTGACGGAGGCATCGGCGCCGGGCGCGTGTTTGATGGTGTTGGTCAGTGCCTCCTGCACGACGCGGTACGCCGCGAGGTCCACCCCGGGCGGCAGCGGGTCGGGCGGCAGCGACACCGCGACGCCGACCGGTGTCCCGGCGGCGCGTACCCGTTCGATCAGGGCGTCGAGCTGCCCGAGGCCGGGCTGCGGTTCGAGGCTGTCGGCGCGGCCGGTGTCCGGGGCGGCCAACAGGCCCATCACATGCCGCAGTTCGGCCATCGCGGCCCGGCCTCCGGCCTCGACCGCCAGCAGGGCCTGCTTCGACCGCTCCGGCGCCACGTCCATCACCTTGCGTGCCGCGCCCGCCTGGATGACCATCACGCTCACATTGTGGGTCACGACGTCGTGCAGTTCGGCGGCGATCCGGGCCCGCTCCTCCTCGACGGCCCGGCGCATGCTCTCCTCCTGGACCTGTTGCAGCCGGGTGTACCGGTCCCGGCTGGCCGCCAGCCGCCGCTGCCAGAAGCGGACGGTGCTGGCCAGCACCCCGGCGACCAGCAGCACGACCGCCGGGCTCGACCATCCCGGGAACGCCGGATCCGTGTTCCGAAACGCCAGGCCGGCCAGCACGGCGGCGACGACGAGACCGGCCGTCGCCCGCGCCCGGTGACGGCTGTACATGGTGGCGCTGTAGGCGCCGATGACGCAGGTCAGTACGTTGATCCAGGAGGCGTCGTCACCGATGACCACCGCCGCGCCCAGCACCACCCCGAACGTGGCCAGCGGATACCTGCGCCGGGCCGCCAGCGGCAGCGCGGAAAGGACGACCAACGGCCAGGCCGGCACGGAGGGTTCGCGCTCCGTGACCCGCGTACCCGGTACGGGCGGCGTGGGCGGGCGCGGGACCGGCAGGCCGTCCCGGGCGTACCCGGACGCGACATTCGAACTGATCCGGACCGGCCCGTCGCCGGGATAGCGCGACGCCACGACCAGCGCGAGAACGGTCAGCAGGACCGCCAGCACGACATCGGCGCGCACCGCCCGCCGCGACCGCGGGGCGTCCTCCGCCTCCGACCGCAGCGCGTCGCGCAGTTGCCCGCGCCAGCCTTGTCGACCCTCCGTCTCCACCGGCTCATTGTGCGGTCCCCGCGCCCCCTCCCGCGTCCCCCTGCGCGACCAAGTCGCCGTCCCTCAGGCGTACTTCGCAGGGATGAGACCGCGGGCACCTCCTTCGCAGGGAGGCCCGGATGTCGGTGCCGCGGCCGACGCGCCCCACCGGGCCACGGCCCTACCTTCGCTGGGCCGACACCTCTCGACCGCAAGGACGGACCACACCCATGACTCACGTGATCGAACTGGCGGGCGTGGCGAAGCGCTACGACAGCGCCGGTGCGCCCGCACTCGGACCGCTGGACGTCAGCGTCGCCCAGGGCGAGGCGCTCGCCGTGACCGGTCCCTCCGGCAGCGGCAAGTCCACGCTGCTGAACCTGGTCGCCGGCCTCGACAAGCCGACCGAGGGAGCCGTGACCGTGGCCGGGCAGCGGATCGACCGGCTGAGCGAGCACGCGCTGGCCCGGTTCCGCCGCGAGCGGATCGGCATGGTCTTCCAGTTCTTCAACCTGCTCGACGATCTCACCGTCGCCGACAACATCCAGCTCCCCGCCCAGTTGGCCGGGACCACGCGGCGCAAGGCGGCGGCCCGCGCCGACGAGCTCATGGAGCTGCTGGGCCTGACCAGGCACGCCCGCGCCTACCCGGGCCGGCTGTCCGGCGGCGAGCGCCAGCGGGTCGCGGTCGCCCGGGCGCTGGTCAACCGGCCTGCGCTGCTGCTCGCCGACGAACCGACCGGCGCGCTCGACACCGCCTCGGGCCACGACGTACGGGAGCTGCTGATGGAGCTGCACCGCGGCGGGCAGACCCTCGTGCTGGTCACGCATGACATGGCGCTGGCTCAGGCGTGCGCGAGCCGCACCATTCAGCTGGTCGACGGTCATGTCTCCCTCGACACGCGTGCGGAGGCCGTCCGATGAGCCTCTTCGGTACCGGCGCGCTCGGCCGGGTCGTACGCTCCGGGGTGGGGCGGCGCCGGGTGCAGACGGTGGTGATCGCCGTGGCCACAATGATGGCCGTCGCCGCGGCCGTGATCGCCGGATCGCTCATCGTCGCCTCGAACGCCCCCTTCGACCACGCCTTCGCGAAGCAGCACGGACCGCACCTCACCGCGCAGTTCGATCCGGCCAAGGTGAGTGCGGCGCAGCTGAGGGCGACGAGGCGGCTGGCCGGCGTCACCGCGAGCGCGGGGCCGTACCCGTCGACGACCATCAGCCCGGTCGATCCGGACGGCGGGCACCTGCCGAAGCTGAGTCTGGTCGGGCGGTCCGGTCCGCACGGCGACGTGGACGACCTGGACCTGCAGTCCGGCCGGTGGGCCGCGAAGCCGGGCGAGGTCGTTCTGTCCGCGTCGTTCAAAAACCCCTTCCTCAAGGTCGGTTCCACCCTGCGGGTCTCGGACGCCGCCGACAGCCCGACCCTGAAGATCGTCGGCTTCGCGGTGTCGGCCGCCGAGACCGCCGATGCCTGGGTGATCCCGGGGCAGGTCGCCGCGCTGGCCTCGAAGGACACACCGGTCACGCGTCAGATGCTCTACCGCTTCGACTCCGCGGGAACCAAGGCGCAGATCTCCGCCGACCGCAAGAAGCTCACCGCCGCCGTACCGTCCGGGGCCCTGGTCGGCACCCAGTCCTACCTGGACACGAAGCATGCCTCCGACAAGGGCGCGGCGGCGACCATCCCGTTCATGGTGGCCTTCGGTGTGCTCGGCATCGTGATGTCCGTGATCATCATCAGCAGCGTGATCAGCGGAGCCGTCGGCGCCGGCCTGCGCAGGATCGGCATCCTCAAGGCCATCGGCTTCACCCCGCGCGAGGTCGTGCGGGCCTATGTGGCCCAGGCACTGATCCCGGCCGGCGCCGGCATCGCCCTCGGGGTCGTACTGGGCAATGTGCTGGCCATACCTCTGCTGCACGACACCGAGCAGGTGTACGGCAGCGCCTCGCTGACGGTGGCCTGGTGGGTGGACGTCGTGGTGCCGGCCGTCGCACTGCTGGTCGTCGGGATCGCGGCGCTGGTCCCCGCGCTGCGGGCCGGGAGGCTGCGCACGGTCGAGGCCATCGCGATCGGCCGGGCACCGCGCACCGGGCGCGGCCAGTGGGCGCACCGGGCGGCCGGGCGGCTGCCCCTGCCGCGGGCGGTGACCTACGGCCTCGCCAGCCCGTTCGCCCATCCGGTCCGTACGGCCGCGATGCTGCTCGCGGTGGCCTTCGGCACGGTCGCGGCGACCTTCGCGGTGGGACTGACCTCGTCCCTGAACGCGGTCGGCAGCGCGTCGGATCCCGAGGACCGCGCGGCGGTCACCGCCATCGTCGGCGGACCGACCGTCCCGGGTGGCCCCGGAGGCGCGGTTCGCCACCTGCACCCCCAGGAGGGGAGCGCCAGTCCTTCGTCCGCCGACCCGGCGAAGGTCCGCGCCGCCGTCGAAGCGCAGGCCGGCACCGCCTCGTACTACGGCATGTCCAAGAACGACGTCACCGTGGCGGGAATCTCCGGCTCGGTCCAGGCCACCCTCTACCAGGGCGATTCACGTCCCGGCAGCTACGAGATGATCTCCGGGCACTGGATCACCGGCGCGGGGCAGGTTGTCGTACCCACAGGTTTCCTGGACCGGACCGAGACCAAGATCGGCGACACGGTCCGGGTGACCCTCGGGAAGGACACGCAGACCCTGAAGATCGTCGGCGAGGCCTTCGACACCTCGAACGACGGCCTGTCGATCCACGCGGACCTCGCCAGTTTCGCCGGGGCCGAGCCCCAGGTCTTCCAGATCGAGGTGAAGCCGGACGTCTCCCCCGCCGCGTACGCCGAGAAGCTCCGCGCGGCGGTGGAGCCACTGGGCGGCGATGCCCTGGCCAACTCCTCCTCGCAGCAGGAGAACATGATCCTCGTCCTGGACACGATCGCGGTGCTGCTCACCCTCATGCTGGTCTCCGTGGCAGGCCTCGGCGTACTCAACTCCGTCGTCCTCGACACCCGCGAACGAGTCCACGACCTGGGTGTCTGCAAGGCCCTCGGCATGTCACCGCGGCAGACCGTGAGCCTCGTACTCGCCTCGGTGGCCGGGATCGGCGTGCTCGGCGGACTGATCGGGGTACCTCTCGGCTTCGCGCTGCACGGCTTCGTACTGCCCGTGATGGGGCACGCGGCGGGCACCGATCTGCCGCCCTCGATCATCGATGTCTACGACGCTCCCCAACTGGTGCTGCTGGGCCTGGCCGGCATCGCGACAGCCGTGCTGGGGGCGCTCCTCCCGGCCGGCTGGGCGGCCAAGGCCCGCACGGCGACGGCGCTTCGCACGGAGTAGGCGGTCGGCGCGCGCCCCGGAACTCACCGGGGTGCGCGCCGGGCGTCGGCCGAGGCCGGATACGCAGTCCGTGCCTCACCGAATCCGTCGTCTTTCGTCTTTCGTCCTTCGTCTTTCGTCCTTCGTCTTTCGTCTTTCGTCTTTCGTCCTGCACGGGCTCGGCGGGGCGATCGGCTTCCTGACCATCGCCTTCGCCTACAACCTGGTGCGCGTTGCACCGGGGCGGGCGACATCAGTGCCAGGAGACGGGGCTGCGGTAGTCGGGCACGCGGTCGAGGCGGCGCCAGCGGGCCTGCGGGCGGTGGTTGTCATGGGCGAACCGCGGAGTGGCGGCGCGCCGCGCGGCGGTGCGGGCCGCCAGAACCGCGATCACCGCGGCGAGTTCCTCGGGAGTGGGATCGCCCTGGACGATGCGGAGGTCCCCCTGGTCCATCTGCTGCCCCTTCGGTGCGCTCGCTGGGGTGGGTTGCCGTGGCTGCGGGTGAGGGCAGGCCCCGCTGCACGGCGTGCGCGGAGGCTCCGCCCGCGCCGTGCACACGAATGACCGAGGTCAGCCGACCGGCGTCTCGCTGGTCGCCAGGAGCCTGCGGTATTCCTTGGCGTTCAGGACGAGGTCCTCGTCCAGCGGGTCGAAGATCATGCCGTAGACGGAGTGCAGACCCTGATAGTCGAGCTGGCAGAACTCCAGCGTCTGAGCGACCGGGGCGAGGTACTCCTCAAGGGTCCGTCGGGCGAGGCCTTCCGCGGCGTAGGTCTCCAGGGTGCTGCCGACGGTGACGGCCAGCCAGGCCTTCTTGCCCTGCAGCGCGGAGGCGGAACCGTCGAAGGTGAAGGCGAAACCGTGCACCAGCACCGCGTCGAACCAGGCCTTGAGCAGCGGAGTCACGCTGTACCAGTAGACCGGGAACTGGAGAACGACGGTGTCGTGCTCGCGCAGGAGCTGCTGCTCGCGGGCCGCATCGATCTTGAAGTCGGGGTAGGTCTGGTAGAGGTCGTGGACGGTGACGTTGTCCAAGTCCTTGATCCCGGCGAGCCAGGTGGCGTTGCCACGGGATTCCGCGAGGTTCGGGTGGGCGACAATGACGAGGGTGCGATTGGTGGTCACTGACTATTCCATTTCTCGTTTAGGACGCGAACCCGCGTGCGTCCTCACTGTCAATGTTGGCGAGCGGGTCGGACGTCTCCGCGGTCATGCGTTCCTCTCGCCGAGCGCCTTGAAAGGGCGATCGTTTCGGAACGAGCGGCTGCGTCTCTTCAAGTAAAGGCAGTCGGTGATCCGAGCGACATTTATCACGCGATATTGACGGACTCGTTCCACCGGCGACCGTCCGGATGGTGGATATTCACGCGGATCCCCGACGCCCGCGGGGTTTCGGTGCAGTGGGGGCGTGCCGGCACTGGGTGTGCGTTGCGTGCGGGGCGTCGGCGGCACCACTGCCCCGGTGGGGTCGGCGACGGCGTCAGACTGGGGCCGGGACCTGGCCTGTGGCGTGGTCCGGGGGTGGCGGGCAGGCGGCTTTCCCGCGCGTCGGCCTTCGCGGCGTACCGCGGGCTCTTGCCGCCCACGGCCGGCGCGCGCTGCCCGGCCGTATATAGCTGCCCGGCCGTATATATGGGGCGGCGATCCGCGAGCCGACCCCCGACCGCCGCATCGAGGGCGGCGCCGTCGGTCCGGGCCGGCCGCAGCCGCCGCACCGCGGACCGGCGATCCGCGAACCGCCCCTCGACCGCCGCGTCGAGGGGCGGCGCCGTCGGTCCGGGCCGGCCGCAGCCGCCGCACCGCGGACTCGGAGGGCCGTTGCCGGGCGGGGAGCACCGGATCGGGGCGGACGCGGAGCCGGGCGAGCGCGTGCGCGGGCGCGTCGGCGATCCGCTCGCCGAGTGCCTACCCCCGGCAGGGAAATGGCCCCGGCCAGGACCGCGCACACGGCCAGGGCAAGGACTACGGCCGGCGTGCCCCGCGCGGGGCGCGGTGCCTCGGCGAGACGTTCCAGCGGGCCCGGGGGCTCGCCGGGCAGACCGTCACGAGCCGGGCGCCGACCGACTTCAGGGGCTCATGAGGTTGATCATGGGGTGAGGATTTCGCACTCCTTGATGACCAGCACTGTTCCGTCCTCGCTGAAGACCCGGCACTCTCCCTTGACCGTGACGGTGACGCCCAGGGGGACGTTTCGCACAATCCGGAATGATTCCTTGATCCGGTGGTCGAACGGCAGCACGAAGATGGCGAGGTGGGGGCCTCCGGGGGCATCCGACACCTCCACCACCGGCGTTCCATATTGGCTTTCGCCCGTTCGGATCGAGATTCCCTCAAGAGTGAGGAATTTCCCGTAGTAGGCACGCTCGGCGGCGGCGCGGTCCGCGGTGAATTCGTTGTGGAGGTCTCGAATTTTCATTTGTTGCCGGCCTTCTCTGGTGTGGTCCAGGTGAATGGGTGGGCGCGGTCGTTCACACCGGTCACCGCCCGATGGTGTCGAGTTCGGCGATCGCCTCGTCGGGCAGTCGCAGGTCGGCCGCGGCGATGTTCTCCCGCAGGTGAGCGACGGAGGAGGTTCCGGGGATCAGTACCGTCGACGGCGAGCGCCGCAGCAGCCAGGCGAGCGCCACCTGGTGCTCGGACGCGCCGAGGCGGCGGGCGACGTTGCGCAGGGGCCGTGACCGCAGTGGGTGGAATCCGCCGCCGAGGGGGAAGAACGCGGCGTAGGCGATGTTCTCCTCGGCGCAGCGGTCGACCAGGTCGTCGTCGGCGCGGTCGGCCAGGTTGTACTGGTTCTGCACGGTGACCACGGGGGCGATGGCCTGGGCCTGGGTGAGCTGGGCGTCGGTGATCCCGCTGAGGCCGAGGTGCCGGATCAGGCCCTGGTCGCGCAGGCCGGCCAAGGCGGCGAACGGCTCGGCGACGGAGGACCCGTCACCGCCGAACGCGGCCGTGCGCAGGTTGACCACGTCCAGGGTCTCCAGGCCGAGGTGCCGGAGGTTCTCGTGGACCTGGGCCTTGAGGTCCGCGGGGTCCAGGGAGGTGATCCAGCCGCCGTCGGCGGTGCGGCGGACGCCGACCTTGGTGACGATGTGCAGCCCGGCCGGGTAGGGGTGCAGGGCTTCCTTGATCAGTTCGTTGACGACGGTCGGGCCGTAGAAGTCGCTGGTGTCGATGTGGGTGACGCCCAGCTCGACCGCCGCGCGCAGCACGGCGATCGCCCGAGTGCGGTCCTCGGGCGGTCCGAAGACACCGGGACCGGTGAGCTGCATCGCGCCGTATCCCATCCGCGTGATGCTCAGGTCGTCGGCGAGGGTCAACTTCTGCAGGGCGGGCTTACTCATCCGAAGGCCTCTCGGGTCTGTTCGCGGCGTCGTTGCGGACCGTTCGGCGCGTCCGTCGGGCAGGCTTCCACAGGTGCGGCGGAGGCGTGGACGCGGGGGGGGGGGGGGGGGGGGGGGGGGGGGGGGGGGGGGGGGGGGGGGGGGGGGGGGGGGGGGGGGGGGGCGGGCGGGCGCCCCGGCGGCCGCCCCCGCGCGCGCGC
>NZ_JBITGV010000004.1:9447-122440 GCF_044457385.1 Streptomyces sp. NPDC050548 | reverse complement strand
TCCGCGAAGAACTCCGCAGCCTCGGCTTCGAACCCGGCTCCGTCACCCCGAGCGTGGGGGGGGGGGGGGGGGCCGCGCGCCCCCCCCCCCCCCCCCCCCCCCCCCCCCCCCCCCCGACCGGTGGAAGACGAGGGGGCCTGAGACCTCTCGTTCCCGCACGTCACCGGCGGTTCATACGACGGACGCCGCCGGATTCTTTCCGGTGGCCGCCTCGACGGTGTCACCCTGCGGGACCTTTCGGACCGTCGCGAAGTTGAACGCCTTGTCGCGAATGGTGATTGTCCACGAGAGTCCGGAACGCTCGCCCACGGTAAGTCCCAAGACGATGAGCGGCATGTGCCACTCGTACTTCACGAGCATGCCTTGGTCCGCCAGAGCGTCCGAGCCGTCGTGCGCCGATACGTTGCCGTAGTTGTTGACGGCGAAGACGTCGGGCGTGGCAATCATCTTCCCGATCCTGGCCTGGCCGGCCTCGATGAAGTCTTCTCGCCGCTCGATGCGAGACAGTGCGTCTATCTCGCGCTGCTCCTCGGCGCGATAGTAGTCACGGATCTGGATTCCCGTGCTCTGCTCGATGACGCTTCGCGGCACCGTCAGAAACCGAAGTGTGTTGCCGAGGGGCAGCTTCGGCGAGTAAAGGCTGTTCTTGAGGACGAACATGTTCGCGCTGTCGCGGCCGAGGAAATCCGCCCTCATCCTCTCCATGAAGGGGCCGATCTTGACCGGCGGCTCAGAGCCTTCGGTGAAGGTGACGGGGAGTTCCTTGCTCGCGCCGGAGGGCGAGGTCTGGGCGGGCGGCAAGAAGGCTGCCAGCTCGTCGGCCCGGATCCCCAGCTCTTCGAGGCCTTCGGCGATCCGGAAGCCGTCCTGCCGGGTCTTCAGGGTCCTCATCAGGGCCTGGTGGAATCGGAAAACCTTGTATCCGTCCTGCAGCGGAAACGGTATGCACGTGAAGATGCCCTGCAGCTGCGGGTCGGAGCGGTATGTGACGGAAGCGAGCAGAAAGCTGTCGTAGAAGCTTTCGTACTTTTCCGCGAGGAGTGCCTGGAAGGACGAGAGGGGGAAATCCTCAGGAGTGTCGAAGGTCAGCTCCACCAGGTGGCACTTGGAGAAGAGCGGATTCCCCCGGAAGAAGTGCGTCATGGCCTTCTCGAACTCGGGGAGATCGAAGGCCCGGTCGACCTTGTACGTCGAGAGCGCCGGGAAGAACTGTGACGCATCGATGAACGGGAACGTGGTCAGGGAGAGCCGAAGGACTTTGTCGGCTATGGAGAGGGGCATTTTTTACCTCCGTTAACTGGTGTGTGCCGGGAAGCGCCGCCGGCGATTTTCCGTGAAAACGCGCCACATGATGCCCGGGGTGCACAGTGCTGTCGGCGGTTCGAGCAAGTACTGGACCTTCAGGAATTTCTCGGTCACGACCATGTCCGTCTCGGCCGCGGCGAGCACCTTGTCCATGTAGGAGTTGATGAGCCGCACGGGAAGCGGCCTCGGGCCTTCGATCTGAGGCAGGGCCAGGTCACTGCCGGTCGCCATCTTCCAGGCGACGCCGATGGGTTTGGCGGCCTTGCGGAAGAATCGTCGCCCGACCTGATCCAGGTCACCGCTCAGCGAGTCACGCAGCGCCATCGCCTGGAGCGAGGCCACCGTCATTCCCTGGGCGTAGATGGGGTTGAAGCTGGATATCGCGTCGCCCACCACCAGCAGCCTGCGCGGGAACCGGGTCAGCTTCTCGTAGCGACGGCGCACGCTCGCCGGGAACCGGTGCGCGGAAATCTCACTGAGCGGCTCGGCGTCGCGGATCGCCGCGAAGACGTGCTCGGGAACCAACGGCCTGGCGAACTCCACCCACCCGGCCGGGTCGGTCGGCGGATGGTGGTCGCGGTATCCGATCAGCGTCAGGACCCAGCGGCCGTCCTCTTCCTCCAGGAACTCCGCGCCCTTGGGGCTCCCCGGCGCGTGCCCGATGATCACGACCTTCTCACGGCCCATCGAGCCGGGGGCCGGCCGCAGATACCGGCTGGTGTACATGATGTCGACGTCGATACGCTCCTCAAGCGGCGGCTCGTATCCCATCTCGACCAGCCACTTGGTGGTCCGTCCGGACCGGCCGGTCGCGTCCACGACCAGGTCGGCGGGGATCACGTCCTCGGAGCCGCTGCCCACGTACCTGACCCGCACACCGGTGACAGCGTCATTGTCCGAGGTGGTTTCGAGGCCGGTGACCTGGCACTCGTCGATGAGCTTGATCTTCGCGAGATCCCCGATCCGGGCGCGCAGCCGGCTCTCCAGATGCGGCCGGCTCGGCTGGTAGGTGCGGGACAGATCGGCGTACTCGCCGTCCATGCACAACAGGTGCCCGCCCAACCTCATCCGCAGCTCGGCGGGTCCGTCGATGACGGGCGCGCCACCGGCGACGAAGTCGTCGAGTATCCCGGGGAACAGCTCCTCGAAGATCTTCGCGCCCTTGGAGAGCAGTCCATGAGCGTGGCGGCCCTGCGGCACACCGCGCCGCTGGGTCCGCTGCCCCTCCGGCAACTGGTCACGCTCCACCACGGTTACCCGGTCGAATGCCTCGGAGAGCACCCGGGCGGCAAGCAGACCCGAAATACTCGCTCCCAGCACCACCGCATGTTCACCGATACGCTTCACTGGAATTCCCCCTTCTGATTGGGCAAGTGTCTTGTGTGGGGTATGTCACGCAAGATATGGGTGATCGCGGCCAATGCCCGGGCGATAGCTTCCCGAATCCTTGAATACCGAAATAAACGAGATGCGGTGCGCATCGCGAACCTAAGCGCCCCATAGGTTTGGCCACCGCACGTGGCGCCGTATTGGCTTGTTCGTTCCATCGAGCGCGGCTCGCGTGGCCAAAATTCACGTCGGCTGCGAGGGTCCGACGCGCGGCGGCGGCCAGGCCGACGGCACGTGTTCGGGTACCGGTGCCGGGCCTGAGCCCCGGGCCGCCGGTAGTGGTGGTCGCGGGCATCCCTCGTACAGGGGACAGGAGTGCGGGCCGCTCACCTCGACGGGAGATGACGGGCAGGACTCGACGCCGAGTCGGTTCGCGTTGGACGTGCCGACCGTCGTCGCCCTTGTCACCGACCGGGAAGGGACTCGCGCCGCTCGCGTGGCCGCCCCGGTCGGCCGGCCGCGGGCGGGATGCCGTCGGCGAGGGCGAGTGGCCGGGTGATGTCGGGGACGTCTCCGCCGGTCGTGATCACTCTCAGCGGCGTGCCGCCGCCGGCGCGGATCAGGTGGTGCTCGCTGCCCGGCCTGCCGCGATCGGCCGGCGACGGATCAACCCCGGCACCCCATCTTTTCGCCCGCAGGTAAGAGGAGTCCACGCAGGCTCGCGTCCAGTCGATCCGCCGGGCCGCGTTCAACTCCGCGAGCAGGATCCGGTGGACCTGGTCGAACACTCCCGCTTCCGTCCACCGGCCCACCGGCCCACCGGCCCACCGCCACAAGATCGTGTTACGGCTACTCGGGCGGAGTCGGGCTCGCCATGGAGCAGATCCGTCAGACAGTGATACCGGCTGGAATTTTTCGGTCAGACAGCGGTTACCAGCTTCCCCAACCAGCCGAGGCGTGAACAAGATTTCGTCTACCCGCCGAGCGCGGGACGGGGGCTCACCAGAAATCTCTTGGACCACTGCATGACTGCGCTCTTTCGGCGTCGTCAGGCTAGTTTTGTCTGCCCTTGTGCGCGCGGCGATCCCGCTTTACTTCGGAACTGGAGGAAGAGCAATGGTCGACATCACCGGAACCGCTGAAACCACCGATACGTCGTCGAGGTCCCGCGAAGACGCGGAACTGCGAGCGAGCAACCGCGCGATCGTGCAGCAGTACATGAATACCCGCGGGGAGGATCGCCTGCGCAGGCACCTTCTGTTCACCGAGGACGGCACCGGTGGTCTCTGGACGACCGAAACCGGGCAGCCGATCGTCATAACAGGCCGGGACCGGCTGGGTGACCACGGCCAATGGTCGCTCAAGTGCTTCCCCGACTGGGTCTGGACGAATGTCGAGATCTTCGACACGCAGGACCCCAACCAGTTCTGGGTCGAATGCGACGGCGAGGGAACGATCCGCTTCCCCGATTATCCCGACGGCCACTACCGCAATCACTTCCTGCACTCCTTCCTGTTCGAGAACGGGAAGATCAAGCGCCAGCGCGAGTTCATGAACCCCTGCCAGCAGTTCAGGGCTCTGGGCATCGCCGTCCCTCAGGTCAAGCGGGCCGACATACCGACCTGAACGCCTTTCGCCGGGCGTCTTCTTTTCAATCAATGGAGAAGGTCGTTATGGGAAACATCCTTGCCGACATCGATACGGCCCAGTCGCGCCATCAGCCCGAATGGGACAGTCCCGCACAGGTCGAACTCGTACGGGCGATGCTGTCGTCCGTCACCCCGCTGGTGACCGCGGCGCAGGTGGAGAACCTCCGCTCCCGGCTGGCCCGCGTCGCCACCGGCGAGATGCAGGTGCTGCAGGCCGGGGACTGTGCGGAGGACCCGGCCGAGTGCACCGCCGGGCACATTCAGGGCAAGACCGGACTCGTCGATCTGCTCGCCCAGAACCTGGAGACCGCCACCAGCAAGCAGACACTGCGGGTCGGGCGAATCGCGGGGCAGTTCTGCAAGCCCCGCTCCAGCCGGGTCGAGAAACTCGGCGACGACGAACTGCCGTCCTTCTTCGGGCACATGATCAACGGGCCGGAGCCCACTCACGAGAGCAGGCGTCCCGATCCGCTGCGCATGCTCACGGGCTACATGGCGGCGCGGGAGATCACGACGCGGCTCGGGTGGGTCGGGTCGGCGCCTCGGCCTGCCGGGCCCGTTGTCTGGACCAGCCATGAAGCGCTGCTCCTGGACTATGAGATCTCGATGCTCAGAGAGCTCGACGGCGGTCGGCACCTGCTCGGCTCCACCCACTGGCCGTGGATCGGCGAGCGGACCCGACAGGTCGACGGCCCGCACGTCGCACTGCTCGCCCAGGTGGCCAACCCGGTCGCCTGCAAGGTCGGTCCGTCCATGACCGTCGGCGAGATCGTCGAGCTGTGCGACCGGTTGGACCCGGAGCGGGAACCGGGCCGGCTCTCACTCATCGTGCGCATGGGCGCCGACCTCGTCGCCGACCGGCTGCCGCGGCTCGTCGAGGCGGTGCGGTCGGCCGGGCACCCGGTGGTCTGGCTCAGCGACCCGATGCACGGGAACACCGATTGCGCGGCCGACGGCACCAAATACCGGCTCGTGGAAACCGTCGCCCGGGAAGTCCGCGGCTTCCGGCGGGTCCTGGACCTGGCGGGGGTTCCGGCCGGGGGGCTGCACCTTGAGGCGACCCCCGACGACGTGACCGAGTGCGTGCTGGACCCGGCCGAGCTGGGTTCGGGCCCCGTCACCAGCCTGTGCGACCCGCGGCTCAACATCCCCCAGGCCATCAAGGTGGTCTCGGCGTGGTCCGAGTACTGAGATTCGTAGAGAGGGAGTCTTTGATGACGGGAATACCGCCGATCGCGCCTTACGGACTGCCGCTGAGGGATGCGCTGCCGGAGAACACCGTGCGCTGGACCGTCGACCCTGACCGGGCGGTGCTCCTCATCCACGACATGCAGAGCTATTTCCTCAAGCCCTTCGAGGACGGCATGCGCGGCGAGTTGGTGGCCAACATCGCCGGCCTCAAGAAGCGCTGCGGAGCGCTGGGGGTGCCGGTGGCCTACACCGCCCAGCCCGGCGGGATGACGGACCTGCAGCGTGGGCTCCTGAAGGACTTCTGGGGCCCCGGCATGCGCACCGACGAGACCGAACGCGCGGTCGTTCCCGAACTCCAACCCGACGCGGACGACTGGATGAGCACGAAGTGGCGCTACAGCGCGTTCTTCGGCTCGGAGTTGCTGCAGCGCATGCGCACGGTGGGGCGTGACCAGTTGATCATCTGCGGTGTCTACGCGCATATCGGTGTGCTGTCGACCGCTTTGGACGCGTTCTCGAACGACATCCAGCCCTTCCTGGTCGCCGACGCGCTCGGCGACTTCTCCGAAGAGCGCCACACCATGACCCTCGCATACGCGGCACGGTGCTGCGCCATGGTGGTCCGCGCCGAGGACGTGCTGTCATGAGCGCCCTGCTGGAGCAGGTTCTCGCGCTGGAACTGCCCGCCTTCGCGATCATCCACCGTCCCGAAAGCGGCTCCCCCGGCAGGCTGGACGTCCTGACCGGCCGGGTGAGCGAGTTCAAGTCGCTGGACGACATCCCGTTGGCCGACGACTCCGGTCCGGGTCCCGCGCTCGACACGCTGGTGCTCGTCCCCTACCGGCAGCTGGCCGACCGCGGCTTCGCCGCGCGGGACGACGCCACGCCCCTGCTCGCGATGAGCCTCACCGCTCGCGACACGGTGCCGGTCGCCGAGGCGCTCGCCCAATTCCCGCAGGTCCCCACGGAATTGACCGACGGTCACTTCGACGTGGACGACGCCGCCTATGCGCGGATGGTGCGTCGGATCGTCGCCGAGGAGATCGGCACCGGCGAGGGCGCCAACTTCGTGATGAAGCGCTCGTTCGTCGCGGACATCGGCGACTACTCCCTGAGCAGCGCCCTGTCGTTCTTCCGGCGGCTGTTGGAGCGCGAGGAGAGGGCCTACTGGACCTTCATCATCCACACCGGCCGCAACACCCTCGTCGGTGCGACGCCGGAGCGCCATGTCTCGCTCGCCGGCGGCACGGCCGTCATGAACCCGATCAGCGGCACGTACCGGTATCCGTCCGGCGGCCCCACCTTGCAGGGGGTCATGGAGTTCCTCGCCGACACCAAGGAGACCGACGAGCTCTACATGGTCCTCGACGAGGAACTGAAGATGATGGCCCGGCTGTGCGACGACGGGGGGCGCGTGCACGGGCCGTACCTGAAGGAAATGGCGCGGCTGGCGCACACCGAATACCTCATCGAAGGCAGGACCGGCCGCGATGTGCGCGAGGTCCTGCACGAGACGATGTTCGCCCCGACCGTCACCGGGAGCCCGCTGGAGAGCGCCGCCAAGGTCATCGCGCGCTACGAGCCGAAAGGACGCGCCTACTACAGCGGGGTCGCCGCGCTGCTCGGACGGGACGCGGCCGGGCAGCAGACACTCGACTCGGCGATCCTGATCCGGACGGCCGACATCGATCCCGGCGGCCGGATGAACATTTCCGTGGGGGCCACCCTGGTGCGCCACTCCGACCCGATGGCCGAGGTCTCCGAGACCCACAGCAAGCTGGCGACCCTGCTCAACGCGCTGAAATCCGAGCACTCGTCCGGCTACGCGGCCGCCCCGGAGGTCCGCGCCGCCCTTGATCGCCGTAACGAGGGGATCGCGGGCTTCTGGTTCCGGGACAAGGACGACCGGCCGTCGGCCGGGGCCCTGCCGGCCGGCATGACGGCACTGGTCGTGGACGCGGAGGACACCTTCACCGCGATGCTCGACCAGCAGTTGCGGTCGCTGGGGTTGTCCGTGGAGGTCCGCCGCTTCGACGAGCCGTACGACGTGGCGGCCCACGATCTGACGGTCTTCGGTCCTGGTCCGGGAGATCCGCGGATGACCTCCCACCCCAAGATCGCCAAGCTGCGGCAGTCGATCGACACCGCGCTGGCGAGTGGCCGACCGATGCTCGCCGTGTGCCTGAGCCATCAGGTCCTCAGCACGAGGCTCGGCCTCGACCTGCACCGCCGCGAGGTGCCCAACCAGGGTGTACAGCGGGAGATCGAGCTGTTCGGCGTGCGCGAACGGGTGGGCTTCTACAACACGTTCGCCGCGCACAGCGCGGTGTGCAGGCGAACCGTCGAAGGGATCGGGGTGGTCGAGGTGAGCCGGGACCGGGAGACCGGCGAGGTGAACGCGCTGCGCGGGCCGGGTTTCGCCTCGGTTCAGTTCCACGCCGAGTCGGTGCTCACCGTCGACGGCCCGCGCATCATCCGAGAGGCGATACAGGGGGTGCTCGGCCGATGAGGGTGACTGTCGTCTGGTGGGACCTGGCCAGGTCCCACCAGACCGTCGAATCCCTGGAGAAGGATCTTCGTGACGGCTCGGTCGAGCCGTGGCGCGAGGTCGAGGGACTGCGCCTGAAGCTGTGGATCGCCGACCGTGAACGCGGCCGTTGGGGCGCGGTCATGTGGTGGGATCCGGACGTTCCGGCAGATCGGCCCCTGCCCCCCAACCGGGCGGCCGAGCTGATCGGCTACGCGCCCGACCACCGCGCGAGCTTCGAGGTCGCGGCGGTGGCCGAGGGGATCGACCCGCTCGGCCTCGCCTTCTCCGCCGGGTCCCCGATGTCAGCACGAGCCGGGGAGCGCCGATGATGCACCGATACACAGTCGTGGACGCATTCGCCAGCGAGCCGCTGCTGGGCAACCCGGTCGCCGTCTTCTTCGACAGCGAGGATCTGACCGGTGGGACGATGCAGCGCATCGCCAGGGAGATGAACCTCTCCGAGGTCACCTTCGTGCTGCCGGCCGAGCAGGGCGGCGACGCACGGATCAGGATCTTCACCCCGGTGAACGAACTGCCGTTCGCCGGGCACCCGATGCTCGGCACGGCCTTCGCGCTCGGCCGGACCTGGAGCCGCGACCGGCTGCGGCTGGAGACCGCGATGGGTGTCATCCCGTTCGAGCTGGGCACCCGCGACGGCGCCGCGTGGGTCCGGATGGAACAGCCGGTTCCCCATTGGAAGCCCTACGATCTCGCGACGGACCTCCTGGCCGCACTCGGGGTGGCGTCGTCGACGGCCCCGGTCGAGATCTACCGCAACGGGCCGCGGCACGTGTTCGTGGGGTTGAGCGATGTCGAGGCGCTCTCGGCTCTCCACCCGGATCACCGCGCCCTCTCGCGCTTCCCCGACATGGCCGCGAACTGCTTCGCCGAGGCGGACGGGGGTTGGCGGACGCGGATGTTCTCCCCCGCATACGGCGTGGTCGAGGACGCGGCGACCGGTTCCGCCGCCGGGCCGCTCGCGATCCACCTGGCCAGGCACGGCTTCGCCGAATACGGGCAGGAGATCACAATCACCCAGGGCGTGGAAATGGGACGGGCGTCGGTCATGAGGGCGACCGCCGAGGGGGTCGGCGAATCAATTCACTCGGTTCATGTCGGCGGGCACGCCGTCGTGGTCGCCGAGGGAACAATCAATGTCTAGCGGGGGAGCCTTTCATGGACGCAAGTGAATTCGAGTCCCTCAGCGGAAAGGTCGACCTCCCTTTCCCCGAGTACGACGAGCCGCCGTCGGAACCTCTCCACCTGGTACGGAGCTGGATTTCCGAGGCACGGGAAGTCGGAGTCCGCGAGCCCACCGCGCTGGCGCTGGCCACCGCGGACTCCCACGGCCGCGCCTCCAACCGGGTGGTCGCCATCACCGAGGTCACCGACCTCGGCCTGGTGTTCACCAGCCACAGCTGCAGCCAGAAGGGACGCGAACTCGCCGCTACGGGATGGGCGTCGGGCCTGCTGTACTGGAGGGAGACCGGTCAGCAGATCATTCTCTCCGGTCCCGTCGTGCTCCTGTCCGACGCCGAGTCGGACGCCCTGTGGTCCGCGCGGGCGATTCCGTTGCACGCCATGTCGACGGTCACCCGGCAGAGTGAGCCACTGGAGGACCTGGCGGATGTCGAGGCCCTGCGCGCCAGGGCACGCGGCCTGGAACTGACCGGGGAGCCCCAGCCCCGGCCGGAGTTCTTCGTCGGCTACCGGCTGCGGCCCGCCGTCGTCGAATTCTGGAGCGCGAGCTCGGACCGGCTGCACCGCAGACTGCGCTACGACCGCGACTCGCTTGAGTGGCGTACGAGCCGGCTGCAGCCGTAGTCCCCGGAGCTTTCGACAAATCCTTCTTCCGGCACTCACCGCCTTTCACCGCTCGGGCGGCATCGCCGTAATGCCCGAATACACCTGACCCTTTCCATGGGGGAGAGACAATGCCTTTTACCGCAGAAGAGATCCTGGATCTTCCGTTCGACGTCCAGCCCGATCCGGACGAATTCATCCGCGCCGCCATGGAGTGGCACTTCAATCCCGAGACCGGCTGCAGGTTCTGGCTGGACCGGGCCGCCACGCTCGGCTTCGATCCGCGAGCCGATGTGAAGTCGTACGAGGACCTCCGGCTCTTCCCGAACCTGGCCGCGGAGCTTCGTGACGTCCGTGGCGAGGACCTGATTCCCGGGGGATACGGAAATCGGCCCGACGTGATCGGGTTCTTCGAGAGCGGCGGCACCACCGGCGCCCCGAAGCGGGTCGTCCTGATGCGGGACTGGCTCGACCGCATGGTGAGCTGGAGCAACGCGAACCTGGACCGGCACGGTGTGCCGCGCGGCGGGAACTGGCTGGGAATCATCCCGACCGGGCCGCACGTCGTGGGAACCCTGTTCCGGCAGCACGCCGTGACGCACGGCCGCCACGGCTTCACGATCGACCTCGATCCGCGCTGGGTGAAACGGCTCATCGCCGAGGGCCAGTTCGGGCAGGTCGACGCCTACGGCCAACACCTCATCGACCAGGCCGCCGACGTCCTGCGGACACAGGACATCGGCCTGCTCACCATCACGCCCCCGCTGCTGGAACGGCTGGCCAGGGACGAGAAGCTGGTCGCCCTGGTGAACGAGCGGGTGAAGTGCATCAGGTGGGGAGGCACTCAGATGGACGCCGACTCCCGGCACCTCTTCAAGACCGAGGTGTTCCCCGAGGTCGCGCTGTGCGGCGAGTACGGAAGCACGATGATCATCGGGGTCGCGGGCGAGCGTGCCGGCATCTCCGCCGACGGGCCGTGTGTCTTCGACTCGTTCTCCCCCTACGTGACCTTCACGGTCGTCGATCCGAAGGGCCTCGATCCGGTGCCCTACGGAGAGCGGGGCCGGGTGCTGGTCAACCACGTCAGCAAGTCCTTCCTGCTGCCCAGCAACCTGGAACGTGACCTCGCCACCCGGATTCCACAGGTGAACGGCCTGGTCGGGGACTCGGTCGCCGACATCTCCACGGTCGCGGTCTTCGAGGACGAGGACGTCATCGAAGGGGTGTACTGATGATCGACCTGCCCGCACTCGGTGCGACGGGCGCCTACCGCGCCAGGAACACCCAGACGATCACCGACGTGGCAGGCACCGCCCTCGCGGAGCTGAGCCTCGTGCCGCCCTTGTACGTCAACCGCACCATGGCGGCGCTGCGCCGGAGCGGCATCATGCCGGCCGACGAACGGGCCGACGCGATGATCCGTGCGGCCACGCTCTTCGCGACCGGGACGATCGACGGCCTGACCGCCGAGGAGTACCAGCACGCTGTCAGCAGGGTCGGCGGCGTCCCGATCTCCTCCGTCGTCGCGGCGACCACGACGGTCGCCGAGCGGGTGGCGAAGGCTCATGCGAGCGTCCAGTACGCGCTCCCACGGGGGGCGGTCGACAACTGGCGCGATCCGCTGACGCGGACCGGGCGTTCGGTGTGGACGCGGCGCGGAGACGTGTTCGCCGTGCACGCCGCGGGCAACCACCCCGGCACCCACAGCATCTGGCCGGAGGCACTGGCGCTGGGCTACCGCGTCGCGGTCCGCCCGTCGAGCCGCGATCCCTTCACCCCGCACCGGCTCGTGTCGGCGCTGCGGAGCGCGGGATTCGCCGACGACCAGGTGGTGCTCCTGCCCACCGACCACGCCGGTGCCGACGCCATTCTGCGCGGCGCCGACCTGGGGATGGTGTACGGCGGCGAGGAGGTGACCCGCAAGTACGGCGAGGCCGCGACGGTGCTGCCGCAGGGGCCGGGCCGGTCGAAGATCCTCATCACGGCCGACGTGGACTGGCGCGACCACCTGGACGTGATCGTCGCCTCCGTGAGCGGCCACGGCGGGACCGGATGCGTGAACACGACAGCCGTCTTCGTCGAGGGCGACCCGGCTCCACTCGCCGAGGCGGTCGCCGCGCGATTGTCCGCCGCGACCCCCTTGCCGCCCGAGGACGACAAGGCCGTACTGCCCGTGCAGCCGGTCGCGGTCGCCAGGGCGATCGAGACGTACCTGCTGAAGAAGGCGGCGGGCGCCCGGCCCTGGCTCGGCGGCGACGGCGTCGTGGGCGAACTCGGGGACGGGAGCGCCGCGTTGCTGCCGGCCGTCTTCCAACTCGACGATCCGGCCGCTCCGCAGGCGGGTGTGGAACTGCCGTTCCCCTGTGTGTGGATCGCGCCGTGGACACCCGAGGCCGGTACGGACCCGCTGAAGAACACGCTCGTACTCAACGCGATGACCCACGACGCCCGGCTCGTCGACCGCCTGCTCGACGAACCGACCATCAGCAACCTGTACCTGGGCAGCCTGCACACCTACTGGATGGATCCCTCGGTACCGCACGACGGCTACCTCGCCGACTTCCTCATGCGGAACAAGGGCGTCATCCGGAACGGACTCCCCGTGCCGGTCCCCCACTCCGACGAGATCGAAAGGGTCCTACCGTGTCCCACTCCGTAGCACCGGCCGACGTACTGATCGTCGGCGGCGGGTCGGCCGGCGCGGTGCTCGCCGCGCGCCTGAGCGAGAACCCCGCCCGGCGCGTCGTACTGCTCGAAGCCGGGCCGGACTACGGCCCCACCCGGTTCCCCGCCGCGCTGCTCGACGCCAACCGGATAGCCGATCTCGATCACGACTGGGGATACACCGCACGGGGCGGGCGGCTGAGCCCCGAGATCGCCGCTCTGCGCGGCAAGGTGATCGGCGGGAGTTCCGCCGTCAACGCCGGTGCCGCCCTCCGCGCCCGCGCCCGCGACTTCGCCCGCTGGGCCGAGAACGGGCTCGACGACTGGAGCTTCGCCGACGTCCTGCCGTACTTCCGCGCCCTGGAGAACACCCCCACCGGCCCGGACGAGTTTCACGGGCGGAGCGGGCCGATGCCCGTGCGCCAACTGGCCGACTCCGAGCTGACCCCCGCGCATCGTGCCTTCATCGACGCCGCGGTCGCCCGTGGCCACAAGCGGATCACCGACTTCAACGGCACCGAGCAGGACGGCGTCGGAGCCTTCGCGGTCAACGTCCTCGACGGGATCCGGCAGAACACCGCACTGGTCCACCTCACCCCTGAGGTGCGCGCTCGCCCGAATCTCACCGTGCGCGGTGACGTCACCGTCGACCGGATCCTGTTCCGCGGCGGCAGCGCGACCGGAGTGGTCACCGCCGACGGGGTCCTGCACGATGCCGACGAGGTGATCCTCTCCGCCGGGACCTACGGAAGCGCGGCGATCCTGCTGCGCTCCGGCATCGGCCCCGCCGGCGAGCTGGCGTCGCTCGGCATCGAGCCCCTCGCCGACCTGCCCGTCGGACAACATCTGCAGGACCACCCCTTCTGCCCCGCGGTCTACGCACTAGCCCCGGGGCGAGGGGAGATGGCTCCGGCCCTCGGCGCACTGCTGTGGACCGCCTCCAGCGAGGCCGCGGACGGTGAACTCGACCTGAACGTCGTCGCCGTGCATCCAGGCGGGGCTCCGTTCATGCCCGCCGGCGGCGTCATCGCCCTTTCCACGGCTCTCGTACTCCCCGAGGCGCAGGGCACGGTACGCCTAACCGGCCGCGATCCGCTGGCCCAGCCCCTGATCGACCACAACTACCTCGGCACCGAGCGCGACCGCCGGCGCATGCTCGAAGGCGTACGGATCGCCCGCGATCTGGCCCGTGACCCGGCCCTCGCGCCGTCGCTCGCCGGACTCCTGATGCCGCGGGAACTGCCCGACGACGCCGAGGAGTTGACGCGGGTGATCGAATCCGGCCTCTCCGTCTACGGCCACCCCACGTCCACCGCCCCCATGGGCGCCGCCGACTCGCCTCAGGCCGTCGTCGACTCCCGCGGAGCCGTGCACGGACTCGCCGCCCTGCGGGTCGTGGACGCCTCGATCATCCCGTACGTGCCCTCCAGCGTCACCAACCTCACCACGATCATGATCGCCGAACGCATCGCCGACCTCGTCTACAACCGGTGACAGCCATCGGCTACCGATGAACCCTGGCTGAACTCGGCGGAGTTCAGCCAGGCTCAGAACCCGCGTCAGGCCGAATCGCTGCGTCGGGGGCTGCTGTGCAGGAACGGACTGCAGGACTTGAGGGTCCTCTGGACAGGACTTGTCTCGATCATGCGGATGGAGTCCAGCGCGCTGAGACTGTCGGCCAGATAGTCATGCAGTTCGCTGGGACTCTTGCACAGGACCAGGGCCACCAGGTTGGTCGGGCCGGTGGTGGAGGCCAGGAAGGCCATTTCCTTGTGCTGGATCAGGGTGTTCGCCACCTGGTTCAGGTGCGCGGGGGCGACGGACATCCACAACAGGGCCTGTGTGGTGATGCCGTACACCTCCGCACTGATCTCGACGTCGAAGGTGAGCATGCCGCTGGCCTGCAAAGCGGCGAGTCGGCGCGTGATGGTCGAGGAGGACTGACCGGTCTCGGCGGCGAGATCCGTGTAGCTGATACGGCCGTTGTTCTGCAGCGCGGCCAGCAGGTGCCAGTCCGCCTGGGTCAGGGATGAGCGCACCTTGGGCTCGTCGGCGTCGTCCGCCGGGTCGAGTGCCCGGCGCAGTTGTTCCTGCTGCTCTTTGGTGAGAGCGCTGGTGTGGCCCTGCCATGCGGTGGGACCGCCGAGATAGTTGTGCAGCAGGCGGTGCGCCGACACCTCGGCGATATTGGCCACCCGGGGAATTTCGCGGAACAGCAGCGTATGGTGCGCCGCGGAATTCATGACGAAGCATATTTCAGTTCCCCCGGACACCAGTCGCACCCAGGTGGTGTCGTCCCGCCGAGCCAGGCTGTAGGCGACACTCTGGGCGGTGTTCGGGCTCGCCGTGAGCCGCAGAATCCACTTACCGGCCGACGCCTGCCGCGGGTTCGCCACCCCGACAACGCGAAGCGACAATTCGCTGCTCAACCGCCCGTAGCGACGGGCGACTGTTTGTGTGGAGACGCCCAGAACCTCGGCGATCCGACTGAATGGCGCCCGGCCGTCGATACGCAGGGCATGAATGATACAGTGGTCCAATTCATCTATTGTGGTGACCACTGGCTCGGAAAAATCGCCCACTGGCCGCCTAGGGCCATGGACGCTCAGCACGGTTTGCTCAGCAAGGTTTGCGGCACCAGTTTCCCCCGATAGCCTGGGACAGGACCTTGTCAATGGACTTGACTGTCGGCGACAGCGTTTTTCTTCACCGGAGCCCCGGCGAATTCCGTTCCACGGTGGTGGTCAGCCAGTTCTCGTGATCGGTCATGCTCTGCCGGGCCTGGCGCGCGGACATGGAGTCCGCAATCGTGGTCTGAGGGGTATGTGCGCGGTGTCACCGGCCTGCCGGCCTCGGACGCGAGACTCGGCGACCTGACATTCCGAGCGGTCCAGACCGAACGTTTCGGCAATCTCGCGCGCAGCCGCTGCCACTACACCAGCCCCCCGACCAGCTCCTGAACCACTACGGACCACAACCATCACCACGATATGGATATGGATTAAGAGGAGTTCGCCGGGTTCCTGACATTTTGCCAGGGTTTGGTCGGCAGAATCCACTAGGTCCAGTCTTCGGACGAGTGTACACAGGTTCTAGCTCCCCGTGGGTCCGGCGCGAGCATCTGCCGGTGACGGCAGCGGCCCGGTCGGGGGACTGGGCGCCTCCCGCCGCGAAAGATAGCAACGCATATTGACTATCTCCTAGACTAGAAGCATGGTGATGCTCCCTACCGTCATCGACCGGAAGGAAGCCGCCTTGTCCCTCAGTTCCGGCTCCACTCCCCCCGAGCGCTTCACCCGGCGTCTTGGGCAACTGGTGGACATCGAGACGCCGTCGGGTTGGGACCGAGGGCTGAACGATGTCCATGACCTGCTCGCGTCCTGGGCGGGCAGCGCGCTGGGGCGGCCCGAGCGGGTCGTCTCCGACGGGGTGCCGCATCTGTACTGGCGCGGCGCCGATCCCGCCGTACCGAAGAGCCGCCGGGTCCTGCTGCTCGGGCACGCCGACACGGTGTGGCCGCTCGGCACCCTGGCGGACAACCCGTTCGAAGTGTCAGGGGCGCGGGCGACCGGGCCCGGAGTCTTCGACATGAAGGCCGGGCTCGTGCTCGCGTTCGAGGCGCTCGCGCTGGCCGGCGATGTCCCGCACGTCAGCATGGTGGTGTCCGGTGACGAGGAGCGCGGGTCGATCACCTCGCGCGCGCTCGTCGAGGAGGCCGCGGCGGCCTGCGGCGCCGTTCTGGTGCTGGAGCCCAGTGAGGGCGGCGCCCTCAAGACCGCGCGCAAGGGCGTCGGGCAGTACCGCCTCGGTGTGAGCGGCCGGGCCGCGCACGCCGGACTCGAACCCCACAAGGGTGTCAACGCGCTGATCGAGCTGGCCCACCAGGTGCTGACGATCAGCGAGTTGGCCGACCGTGAGCGCGGGACCACCGTCACGCCCACGGTGGGCAGCGCCGGCACCACCACCAACACCGTTCCGGAGCGGGCGTTCGTCGAAGTCGACGTACGGGCCTGGGAGCGCGGCGAACTGGACCGCGTGGAACGGGAGTTGCGGGGCCTGCGCGCCCGCGAGCCCGGCGCCGAACTCGCGTTCCTGAGCAGCGTCAGCCGTGGTCCGCTGGAGCGCGGGATGTCCGTCGACCTGTTTCGCTCCGCCCGCGCGGTCGCCGAACGGCTGGGACTCGCCCCGGTCACCGAGACCAGCGTCGGCGGCGGCTCGGACGGGAACATCACGGCGAGTCTCGGGGTGCCCACGCTGGACGGCCTGGGCCCGGACGGCGGTGGGGCGCACGCCCGCCACGAGTGGGTGGACCTCGCCTCCGTCCCGGACCGCGCCGCCCTCGTCGCCGGTCTCCTCGCCGATCTGGGAGCCTGAGGGCCTGGTCCCGCCTACCCCTCCGTCGCCCTGTCCCGCACCCTGGCCTCCACGGAGTCCAGCAGCATGTCGATCGCGTTGTCGAAGATCTTGGGATCGCCGATCGCCGTCAGCGGGGCCGTCAGTCCGGCGATCCTCGGGTAGGTGTCCGCCGGAAGGCGGCGGTACTCCAGTTCCCAGGCCAGGGTGTCCCGGTCGCGGGAGTCGGCGTCGAGGGCCTGGAGCCCGGCCTCCATGGCGGAGAGGGAGCGGATGACGTTGCCGAAGACCCGGACGAACGTCACCGCCTCCTCGTCGTCGAGACCGGCCCGCTGCAGACAGCCGAGGGCGAACTCCACATTGGCGAACTCGGTCGGCCGACGGGTCGTACGCGCCGCCATCTGCCAGGCGAACACGGGATACCGCATGTAGTGCTCGTGGATGTACCGGGCGTGCGTCCGCAGGTCCTCGCGCCAGGAGTCGGTGGCCTTGAGCCGGCCGCCGTAGGAGCGGGCCCGAAGGTCGTCGATCAGCTCCAGGATCAGCTCGTCCTTGTCGCGGAAGTGCCGGTAGAGCGAGGTCGGGTGGGCGTGCAGCTCCTTGGCGAGGGCCTGGAAGGTGAAGGCCTCCAGTCCGTCCCGGGTGGCGACCTTCTCGGCCGCGTCCAGGATCACCCGCCGGCTGAGCGTGTCCCGCGCCAGCCGCCGCCGGCCTCCGGTCCCGCTCGCCTGGGCACTCTTGCCGTCGCCCGTGCGCGCACCACTCATGCTCGTCCCTTCCCTCGGCTTCCGGGCCGCCGTCGCGACCCTATCGCCTGCACCAAAACGTTATTCACAGACCTGGGCAATGCGAACGCATAGTTACTAGCCTATGTCCATTGCTAAGTCTTGCGCAGCTCCCTACGATGAGCCCACGGCTTCGCCACGGAAGGTTTCCAGCCATGCCTCAACCGCTCACAGCGACCGTTCAGAGCCGGTTCCCGGCCAGACTCCCGGCGGCCGGCGCACTCCTCGCCGCACTGGCGCTGACCGCCACCGCATGCACCTCCGGGGCCCCGACCCCACAGGCCGACACCGCCACGAACCTGCCGGTCAGGCAGGGTGGCAGCCTGGTCATCGGAGCCGAGCAGGAGCCCGACTGCGCCGACTGGATCGGCACCTGCGGCGCCTCCATCTGGGGCACGTACCTGATGCAGACCCAGACCGTCCCACAGGTCTTCAACGTCCGTCTCAAGGGCGGAAACTGGACACCGGTCGCCTCGAACCTGATGGCCTCCGAACCGACCACGAAGCTGGTCGGGAACCAGCAGCAGATCACCTACAGGCTCAACCCGAAGGCCGTCTGGTCCGACGGGAAACCGATCACCTCCGCCGACCTGAAGTACACCGCTCTCCAGGTCCGCGACGGCAAGGCGATCTTCGACAAGAGCGGCTACGACCGCATCACGTCGATCGACACCCCGGACGCCACCACCGCCGTCGTGACCCTCAAGTCCCCCTACGGCAACTGGAAGCAGCTCTTCGGCGCCGGCTACGGAGTACTGCCCTCTCATCTCCTCCAGGGCAAGGACCGTGACGCCGTCATGAAGGACGGCTACTCCTTCAGCGGCGGCCCCTGGAAGATCGCGTCCTGGAAGAAGGGCGTCTCCGTCACCCTCGTCCCCAACTCCCGCTACTGGGGCCCCAAACCGCACCTGGACAAGGTCACCTTCCAGTTCGCCTCGGACACCTCGGCGGCCATCCAGGCCTTCGCCGGCGGAACCTTCGACGCCCTCTACCCCACCCCGCAGCTCACCACCGTCGACCAGATCAAGACCCTGGGCAGCGCCGCCCACATGCAGGTGCAGTCACAGACCGGCAACCTCCAGGCCCTGTGGCTCAACAACGCGAAGTTCCCCTTCGACTCGGCCGCCGTCCGCAAGGCCTTCGCCTACTCGGTCGACCGCGCGGCCATCGTCAAGCGCCTGTTCGGCTCCTACGGCCTCACCACTCCCGCGCAGAGCTTCCTGTCGCCGCTGCTCTCCCGCTACGGCGCCGACGACTTCTCCGGCTACCAGCCCGACGCGGCCAAGGCGGCAGAGTTGATGAAGGCCGACGGGTGGACGAAGAACGGCAGCGGCTACTGGGCGAAGAACGGCAAGGAGGCCGCGTTCACCGTCACCTCCCTCGCCGGCAACCAGAGCCGTGAACTGACCGAACAGATCCTCCAGGCCCAGCTCGGCAAGGCCGGGTTCCGGGTGACGATCAAGAACTCCACGCCCGCGAACATCTTCGGCAAGCTCGCCCCCGCCGGCGACTTCCAGCTGGGCCTGTGGAACCTGACCGACTCCTTCCCCAACCCCACCCTGTCCGCCACGTTCAGCAGTACGGCCATCCCGAGCGCGGCCAACGACCAGTCCGGCATCAACTTCATGCGCATCCGCGTCGCGGGCCTGGACCCGGTCCTGGAGCGGGTGGACACGGAACTGGACGAGAGCGCCCGGGTCGCCGAGTCCCACAAGGCGGAGAAACTCATCGCCGACGACGTGCCCTCCCTGCCGCTGGCCGCCGTGCCGAACATCCTGGTCACCGGCGCGCGCGTCGGCGGGCCGCTCTCCATCAACCCGGTGGAGGGCCCCTGGTGGAACCTCGCGGAATGGGGCCTGACGAAATGACACGCCTCCGCCCACCCCGCAGGGGCCTGCCATGACCCGCTACGCCCTGCGCCGTCTGCTGGCCTCCGTGCCCGTGGTGTGCGTCGCCTCGTTCATCCTCTTCTGGGCGGTGCGGGCGGCCTTCGACCCGCTGGCGAAACTGCGCCAGTCGGTCGACCCCACGGCACTGCACCGGGAGACGGTCCGCCTCGGGCTCGACCGCAGCCTGCCCGAGCAGTACCTGCTGTGGGTCAAGGGCTTCGTCCAGGGCGACTGGGGCATCAGCACCCGTACCGGCGGTGCCGTGCTGCCGATGGTCGGCGACGCCCTCGGCACCACGCTCCAGCTGATCCTGTGGGGCGTCGCCCTCGCGGTCGTGCTGGCGCTGGCGATCGGCCTGTACTCGGCGGCCCGCCAGTACACCGTGGGCGACCACGTCCTGACCGGCCTGTCCTACCTCGGTGTCGCCATGCCGGCGTTCTGGTTCGGCCTGGTCCTCATCCAGCTGCTCGCGGTCTGGCCCAAGCAGCAGTTCGGCCTGCCGGATCCGCCGCTGTACTTCGTGGGCCTGCACTCGGTCGGCCACAGCGGGCTCGACCTCGACTACCTGCGCCATCTGGTGCTGCCCGTGATCACGCTCACCGTCGGGCTCGTCGCGTCCTGGTCCCGGTTCGGCCGCGCCACCCTCCTGGAGGCGCTGTCCAGCGACTACGTCCGCACCGCCCGCGCCAAGGGCGTCCCCCGCCACCGCATCCTGCTGCGGCACGCCCTGCGCAACGCGCTCGCGCCCTTCGTCACCGTCGTCGCCATGGACGCCGCCGCCCTGGTGGGCGGGCTCGTGGTGACCGAGCAGATCTTCTCGATCCCCGGCATGGGCAAGCTGTTCCTCGCCTCGCTGGAGACCGGGGACGTCTTCGTCCTGCTGCCCTGGATGCTCGTCGTGGCCGTCGCCGTCATCCTCTTCAACCTGCTGGCCGACCTGTCCTACGCCCTCCTCGATCCCCGGGTGGCCCTGCGATGACCCAGCCCACCACCACGCTCCTGGCTCCCCCGCCGCCCGTCGTCCCCGGCGACCCGGGCACCGCCCGTGTCGTCCTGTCCCGCTTCCTGCGCCATCGCCTCGCGGTCGCCTCGCTGGTCCTGTTGCTCCTGCTGGCGGTCTGCTGCTTCGGCGCCGGCTGGATCGCGCCCTACCCGCGCAACGCCCAGGACCTCCTCGCGGCCTCCCAACCACCGTCCGGCGCCCACTGGTTGGGCACCGATTCCCTGGGCCGCGACTACCTCAGCGAGATGCTCTACGCCGGTCAGCTCTCCCTGGCGATCGGCCTCGGCGTCGCCCTGCTGGCCACCCTGGTGGGCACGGCGGCCGGCGCGGTGGCCGGATATCTCGGCGGCTGGCCCGACGAGGTGATCATGCGGGTGGCCGACCTGTTCCTGATCGTGCCCCCGGTCGCCGTCCTCGCGGTGTCCCTGCAGGGCCTCGGCCCCTCGCCGCTGACCATCGTGGTGGTGCTGAGCAGCCTGGGCTGGACCCTGATCGCCCGGGTCGTCCGGTCCCGGGTGATCCAGCTGCGCCACCAGGAGTTCGTCGAGGCGGCCCGCGTCATCGGCGCCTCCGGCCCCAGGATCGTCGTACGACACCTGCTGCCCAATCTGACCGGCCTGATCGTGGTCAACGTGTCCCTGTCGGTGGCCACGGCGATCATCCTCGAATCCACCGTCAGCTTCCTCGGCTACGGCGTCCAGCCGCCCAAGTCGAGCTGGGGCAACATGCTCACCCAGGCCACCGGGCTGATCGGCACCTCACAGGCCTATCTCCTCTACGTCCCCGGTCTGGCGATCCTCGTCACCGTGCTCGCCGTGAACTTCCTCGGCGACGGGCTGCGCGACGCGCTCGACCCCCAAGGCAGGCAGTGATGAGACCCGTCACCGAAGACATCGGCGCTACGGCGGCCCCGCTGCTGTCGGTCCGCGGTCTGAGCGTCAGCTACCGCACCGACGCCGGTCCCGTGGCCGCCCTCGACCGGCTCTCCTTCGACCTGCACGCCGGGGAGACGCTGAGCATTGTCGGCGAATCGGGCTCCGGGAAGAGCGCCGCTTCCCTGGCGGTGATGGGACTGCTGCCGCGCAACGCCACGGCCTCGGGCTCGGTGCGGTTCCGCGGCCGGGAGCTGCTGTCCCTGTCCGACCGGGAGTTGAGGACCGTACGCGGCCGGCGCATCGCCATGGTCTTCCAGGACGCGCTGGCCGCGCTGAACCCGATGATGACGGTGGGCGCCCAGCTCGCCGAGGCGGTGAGCGTGCACGATCCGTCCGTGTCCCGTGCCGCCCTGCGGGAGCGGGCCGTCGACCTGCTCGACCTGGTGGGCATCCCCGACGCCCGGACCCGGGCGGGCCAGTACCCGCACGAGCTGTCGGGCGGTATGCGCCAGCGCGTGATGATCGCCACCGGTATCGCCAACGAACCGGACGTCCTCATCGCCGACGAGCCGACCACCGCGCTCGACGTGACCGTGCAGGCGCAGGTCCTCGACGTCCTGGCGCGCGTCCAGGAGCGTACGAAGTCCGCGATCCTGCTGATCACCCACGACCTGGGCGTGGTGGCGGGCCTCGCCGACCGCGTCCTGGTCCTGTACTGCGGGCGGAAGATGGAGGAGGCCCCGGTCGAGCCCCTCTTCTACCAGCCGGCCCACCCCTACACGCGCGGGCTGCTCGCCGCGCTGCCGAGGATCGACCGCAGCACCCGGCGACTCGCCCAGATCGCCGGCCAGTTGCCCTCGCCGAACGAGCGCCCTCCGGGCTGTCCCTTCCAGAACCGCTGCCCGCACGCCGACGAACGGTGCGCCGAGAGCCCCCCGCCGGTCCCGGTCGGCGAAGGGCACACGGCCGCCTGTGTGCGGGCGCACGAGATCGCGAGCGTGACGTCATGACCGCACCGGCACTGACCGTCGAGGGGCTGGTGGCCGAGTACACCACCGGCCGGCGCGGACGGCACGCGGGGACCGTGCGGGCCGTCTCCGGGGTCGACCTCGTCATCCCGCGCGGCACCACCCTGGGCCTGGTCGGCGAGACCGGCTGCGGCAAGAGCACCCTGGGCCGCTGTCTGGTCCGGCTGACCGACCCGGCAGCCGGGCGGATCATGCTGTTCGACACGGACGTGACGGCGGCCGGGCGACGGGAGTTGGCGGCCGTACGACGTCGGATCCAGTTCGTGTTCCAGGACCCGTACGCCTCCCTCAACCCGAAGCTCACCGTGCACGCGGCGCTTGCCGAGCCGCTGCGGATCCACGGGCTGCACCGGGGCCGGGAGAGCGAACGGGTGCGGGAACTCCTGGAGTTGGTGGGTCTGGACCCCGGGCACGCGCACCGGCATCCGCACCAGTTCTCCGGCGGTCAGCGGCAGCGCATCGGCGTCGCCCGCGCGCTCGCCGTGGAACCGGAGGTGCTGGTCCTCGACGAACCGGTCAGCGCGCTGGACGTCAGTGTGCAGGCCGGGGTGATCAACCTGCTGGAGGACCTTCAGCAGGAGCTGGGCCTGACCTATCTGTTCGTGGCGCACGACCTGTCCGTGGTCCGGCAGATCAGCGACCGGGTCGCGGTCATGTACCTCGGGCGGATCGTCGAACAGGGGCCCGTGGACGCGCTGTTCACCCGCCCACGCCACCCCTACACCCAGGCCCTGCTGTCCGCCGTACCCATCCCCGATCCGCGGCTCCAGCGGGCACGGCGGCGGATCGTCCTGGACGGCGATCTGCCCAGCCCGCTGGCCCCGCCGTCCGGCTGCCGGTTCCGTACCCGCTGCTGGAAGGCGCGGGACGTGTGCGCCGAGGTCGCGCCCGCCCTCGTGGAGCAGGGCGACGATCTGCTGACCGCCTGTCACTTCCCCGACGATCCGCCCCCGGCAGCCCCGGACCGACCCAAGGAGGTCACCACACCATGAGCAGCGACTGGCAGCGGTTCTTCACCGCCGAACGACCCCATGCCGTACGGCGGGGGCGCGGTCCGGGCGACCGGTCCCTGATCGTCGTGGAGAGCGAGGACGGTCCCCGGCTGTCGCTGTGGGAGGCCGGGAGCGGTACGGTCCGGCCGCTGGGCGAGGTGACCTCCGGCGACCTCGTGCAGGCCGTTCTCACCTCGGACGGCGAGCAGATCCTCGCGCTGCACGACGACAACGGCTCCGAGGTCGGCCATGTGCACGCGACGGGCCTGGACGACGACAACAGCCGCGATCTCACCCCCGATCTGCCGCCCTACATCCTGCGCGGCATCGACGTGGCGGGGCGGGCGGACCGGGCCGTGATCACGTGCGCGGCGGAGGACGGTTTCAGCCTGTGGCTGCTGAGCACGGACGGTTCCGCCGCCCCCGAGCTGCTGTTCCGGTCCCCGCACGAGGCGTGGAACGGCCTGGTCTCGACGGACGGCACCCGTGCCTCCGTAGACACCACCGACCACAACCCCGGCGTCCGCAGATTCGCGGTCACGGTCGTCGACACCGCCACGGGAGAGGTGCTGGACTGCCTCTCCGACGGTCCGGACGCACCCGTGCGCGGAGTGCGGTACTCCCCCGTCCCGGGCGACGACCGGATCCTGGTCGCCACCGAACGCACCGGCTTCGCCCGCCCCTGCGTCTGGCATCCCGTACGCGGCACCCGGATCGACATCGACGCCCCTCAACTCCAGGGCGACCTGGTCCCGTTGGACTGGTCCGACGACGCCACCCGGATCCTGGCCGTGCATGTGGACGCTGGGATCCACAGGGTGATGGAGGCCGACCTGGAGTCGGGCACGCTCCGGCCGCTCGACCATCCGCCGGGCGCGTACTTCGAGCCGGACGTGGCGAACGCGCACCTGCACCTGTGGGCCTCGCACTACGGTCCTGGCAGCACCGTGCGCCTCCTGCACCAGCGCTCCGACTCCCCGCTCCGCGTGCTGCACGCCACCGGCCCGGACTCCCCTGCCGTCCCCGTGCTCTTCCCTCAACTCGACCTGGAAGGCGTGCCGTTCACGTCGAACCTGGTCCGCTCGACGGACGGCACGTACGTCCAACTGTGGTGGGCCAGACCGCGCCGCACCACGGGTCCCGGCCCCCTGGTCCTCCACCTGCACGGCGGCCCCAACATGGTGTCGGTCGACAGCTACGACCCCGCCGCCCAGGCCTGGCTGGACAACGGCGTGGCCTACGCCTCCCTGAACTACCGGGGTTCGGTCACCTTCGGGCGCCGCTTCCGCGAGGGCTTCATGCCGGCGATCGGCGACCGCGAACTGGAGGACATCGAGGCGGCGGTGCGATGGCTGGTCGCGGAGGGCGTGGCCGACCCGGACAAGGTGTTCGTCACGGGCGCGTCCTACGGCGGTTTCCTGACGCTCCTGTCCATGGGACGGCTGCCCGGACTCTTCGCCGGCGGGCTGGCGCACGTACCGATGGCGGACTGGCTGACGGGGTACGAGGACATGAACCCGGCGCTGCGCGCGGCATGGTCGTCGTTCTTCGGCGCGAAGCCGGAGGACGGCCTGGACCGTTTCGTACGGGCGTCGCCGATCACGTATGTGGCCGATGTACTGGGGCCGGTCTGGATCAACCAGGCCACGCACGACACGCGCACCCCGCCCAAGCAGGTCCGCCGCTACGAGGAGGCGCTGCGCGCGGCCGGCGGGGACGTGGTCGTGGACTGGTACAGCGGCGGCCACGAGACGACCGGCCGAGTCAAAGCACTGGCCGAACAGTCCAGGATGCTCGGCCTCGTCCGGGCCGCCCTGGCCCAACAGCCTTGGAGTCAGGGCACGTTGTGAGCCGTGAGGAAGGACCGGAGGTGGTCGAGGGTCGCCTCCGGGGCCTCTTCCGGGACGTAGTGGTCGCAGGGGAGGGCGGCGCCGGTGATGTTGTCGGCGTAGTCGGACCAGACGGCCGGGACGTCGTAGTGGCGGCCTACGAAGCTGTGCTCGCCCCAGAGGGTGAGCAGTGGCTGGGTGAGCCGGCGGCCGGCCGTCGCGTCCTCCTCGTCGTGGACGAGGTCGATCGAGCCGGCCGCGCGGTAGTCCTCGCAGGAGGCGTGGATCGCGGCCGGGTCGGAGAAGCAGCGCACGTACTCGGCCTGGGCGTCCGGGTCGAAGGGGGTGCCGCCGTGGTGCCGGGCGCCCATGCGGGACCGGATCCAGAACTCGGGGTCGCCGCCGATCAGGTGCTCGGGGATGCCGTTGCCCGCGGTCAGGAAGAACCAGTGGTAGTAGCCGCGCCCGAAGTCGGCGTCGGCGTGCAGATAGGCGTGCCGGGTCGGCACGATGTCCAGGACCGCGAGGGCGGAGACCGCCCGCGGATGGTCGAGTGTCAGGCGGTGGGCGACCCGGCCGCCCCGGTCGTGGCCGACCACCGCGAACCGCTCGAAGCCCAGTTCCCGCATGACCAGCAGCTGGTCGCCCGCCATCGCCCGCTTGGCGTACGGGGTGTGCGCGGCGTCGGACGGCGGTTTGTCGCTGTCGCCGTAGCCGCGCAGGTCGGTGAGGACGACCGTGTGGGTCTCGGCCAGTCGCGGGGCGATGTGGTGCCAGATGGCGTGGGTCTGGGGGTAGCCGTGCAGCAGCAGGACCGGCGGCCCCTGCCCGGCCGTACGCACGTTGATACGGACGCCGTCCGCGTCGACGGTGTGCCGGGCGAACGAGGCGAGCAGCGGACTCTTCATGGTCCGATCCCAGCAGGGCCCGGGCGGCCCGTCCAAGACCCGTGGCCGACAATGCATATAGGCACGGCCTATCGGCGGACAGGAGCGGGCACGGGAAGGCGGCACCATGGACGTCCGGCAGCTGGAGTACTT
Source organism: Streptomyces sp. NPDC050548 (assembly GCF_044457385.1). NCBI lineage: Bacteria > Bacillati > Actinomycetota > Actinomycetes > Kitasatosporales > Streptomycetaceae > Streptomyces > Streptomyces sp. NPDC050548. The sequence goes on along the minus strand of NZ_JBITGV010000004.1, from coordinate 96,175 downwards.
CCTCGCAGTCGTCGACCACGGCGGCTTCAACCGTGCGGCGACCGCGCTCTACCTCTCCCAGCCCTCGCTCTCCCAGGCGATCCGGACCCTGGAACGGGACCTGGGCAGTGAGCTGTTCCACCGGATCGGCCGCCGGGTCGTCCTCACGGAGGCCGGTACGGCGCTCATCGAACCGGCCCGGACCGCCGTCCGCGGCCTCGAACTCGCCCGGGCCAGCGTGGAGTCGGTGCACGGGCTGCGCACCGGCCGGGTGGAGATCGCGGCCATGCCGTCCCAGGCCGTCGCCCCGCTCACCGGGATGATCAGCCGTTTCCACCGGGCCCATCCGGAGGTGTCGGTTACCGTACGGGCCGCGTTCACGCCCCGGGACGTGACCGAGATGGTGCGCACGGGCGTGACGGAGCTGGGCCTGCTGGCCTCCCGCACCGCGCCCCCGGACACGGAGGTCCGCACCCACCCGCTCCCCGAGCAGCGGTTCGTGCTGCTCGCGCCTCCGGACGGGCCGTTCGCCCCGGGCACGACCGTGGTGGACCGGAAGGATCTCGCCGGGCAGCGGCTGATTGTCGGGCAGCAGGGCACCGGGATGCGCCGGTACGTCGACGACCTGATCGCCGAGGGTGTGAAGGTGACCCTCGCGGTCGAGACCGAGCACCGGGTGGCGATCCTGCCGCTGGTCCTGGCGGGCGCGGGCCTCGCCGTGGTCACCGACGCCTGGCGGGAGCTGGCCCGGCAGGCGGGCGTCCGGGTGCTGGACCTGGAGCCGCGTACCAGCCTGCGGGTGACGCTGGTCGCCCGGCACGGCGCGACGACCCCGGCGGCGGAGGCGTTCCTGCGCACGGCACTGACGGAGGACGACGGAACGGTCGTGGAACCGCCTGCACAGACCCCTTCATAAGCACTCCCTATAAGGCACATGGGCAGCCGGTCTTGGACGCGCCGGACGGACCGTTGCTGCAATCGCTCCCATGTCTCCCCTGAAGAAGCACCGCATCGCCCTGATCCCCGGCGACGGCATCGGCACCGAGGTCGTCCCCGCGGCCCGCCGGGTGCTGGACGCCGTCACCGCCCGCCACGGCATCGCGCTCTCCTACGACACCTTCGACTGGTCCTGCGAGCGTTTCCTCTCGGAGGGCTCGATGATGCCGTCCGACGGCCTGGACCAGATCCGCGGGCACGACGCGATCCTGCTCGGCGCGGTCGGCTACCCCGGGGTCCCGGACCATGTCTCGCTGTGGGGCCTGCTGATCCCCATCCGGCGCGGCTTCCAGCAGTATGTGAACCTGCGTCCGATCCGCGTCTTCGACGGCGTGCCCAGCCCGTTGCGCGAGGCCCGGCCGGGCGAGGTGGACTTCGTCGTCGTACGGGAGAACGTCGAGGGCGAGTACGGCGAGATCGGCGGGCGGCTGTACCGGGGTCTGCCGGAGGAGACGGCCGTGCAGGAGGCGGTGTTCACGCGCAAGGGCGTGACCCGGATCGTCGACTACGCCTTCGGGCTGGCCGTCGGCCGTTCCGGTCGGCTGACCTCGGCGACCAAGTCCAACGGGATCGTGCACACGATGCCCTTCTGGGACGAGCTCGTCGCCGAACGTGCCGCCCTGTACCCGGGGGTGGCGTGGGACCAGGAGCACATCGACGCACTGGCCGCGAAGTTCGTACTCGACCCCGGCCGCTTCGACGTCGTCGTCGCCTCGAACCTGTTCGGCGACGTCCTCAGCGACCTGGCGGCGGCGATCGCGGGCAGCATCGGCATCGCCCCGGCGGCCAACCTCAACCCCGAACGGGACTTCCCCTCCATGTTCGAGCCGGTGCACGGCTCGGCCCCGGACATCGCCGGGCGCGGCACGGCCAACCCGCTCGGCGCGATCTGGTCCGCCGCGATGATGCTGGACCACCTCGGCCACCCCGAGGCGGCCGGAACCGTCACCGACGCGATCGCCGTCCTCCTGTCCACGACCCGGCTGCGCACCCCGGACCTCGGCGGCACGGCGACCACGGCCGAGTTCACGGCGGGGCTGATCGATCTGCTGTGACGGGGACGGACTCCGCCGGGCTCGTAGTGCGCCAGTGGCATAGTCGCTACGCTCCCTGCGGGGGCAACTGGCTTGCGGATGGGGGAAGTTGATGGTGCATCAGAGACCGGTGCGATTATGGTGCGGTGTCCTGGCCACCGGGCTGTTGCCGGCCGGCTGTTCGGGAGTCGCGACCCCGCAGGCCGCCGGTTCCGAGGGCGCGACCACGAGCAGCGGCACGCGCTCCAGCCCCACCCCGACCCGCGGCGCCACCGGCCTGGACTTCACCGCCGATCCCGGCCGTACGCCGAAGACCGCCGCGGAGGCCGGACGTCTCGCCCGCGCCGTCGCCGCGGTACCCATCAACTGGGGCCCCGGTTACCTGAAACGCACCCCGTACGAGAGCACCCCCGGTGCCTGGCCCGTGCTCGACGCGATCTGCGTCTGAACTGCCCGCCGAGGACGGCAAGGGCCCGATCCGCGTCGCCGCCGTCGCCACCGTGCACCGCACCGTGAACGACGCCGACTGGGAGATGGCCGAGACCCTCGAAGAGGCCCTGCGCTGCCCCGGCCAGCAGCTCCGCCAGGGTGAGCGGATCACCGAACTGGCTTCCCAGGGCTCGGACTTCGGCGTCCTGGGCAACCTGATCGCCGAGGACATGCTCACCGAGAGCGGCAAGTACTACAGCGCCGAACTCGGCGGCCCGTACTTCTACAACTGGACGCAGAGCCGACTGGGCACAGTCACCGTCGCCGCCGTCGGCAAGGGCTCCGCGGGCCGGTCCTCGGCCGAGGTCGACGCCGCCATCCAGCAGGGTGCGGGCGCAGCGGCGGCGGCACGACGGGCGGACCGCTTCCCCGGTACGCCGTCGGGCTGCACGCCGACCTGTCGGGCACCGGCAAGGCGCTGGGCAGGGCACAGGAGCGGGGTGCGCGACTGGCCGTGGCGGACCTCAACTCCCGTGCCGACCGCGCCTTCGACCTGACGCTGACGGTGCGGGACGACGGCGGGCAGGCGAAGCGGGCGGAACAGATGGCCGCCGCATTCGTCGCGGACCGCACCGTGTACGCGGTCATCGGCCCGACCGGCGACGCCAGTTCGACCGAGGCCGTGGTCGCCCGCTACGAAACGGCGCTGCTGCCCCTCGTGACCGTCTCGTCCGGCACCGCCGCGTTCACCGCCCAGTTCGACCGGGTGTTCTTCCAGCTCAGGCCGGAAGAGGACACTCTGTCGACGGCCCTCGTCTACCACCTCACCCACCACGCGAAGAGCGTCCGGACGGCCGTGATCGACGACAGGGCGGCCGGCCGCTTCAGCTGGCAGATCGTCAAGGACCTCACCGCCTGGCCGCCGTCCGACGGCACGACCACCAGCCATCAAGTCCCGGCGGCCAGTGCGGACTTCGGCCCCGCGACCACCGCCGCAATGGCCACCGGTGCGCAGGCCGTGGTGTACGCCGGCGACTCGCCGCACCGGGGCGCCCGGTGCGCACTGGCGCTGCAACAGGCGGGTTTCAAGGGCACCCGCATGGCGACGGAACCCGTCCTGCAGAGCGGGTTCCTCACTGAGGCGGGCACGGCGGCCGAGGGCTGGCTGTTCGCCACGACCTATGTGGACCCGGCCCGACTGCCCGCCGCGGCACGGTTCGTGACGTCGTACCGGAAACGCTTCGGGATCCGCACCGTCGAACCCTTCGCCGTGGAGGCCTACGACGCCCTGCTCTTCGTCGCCCAGGGGCTGCGCGCGCTGGGCACGGCCGGGGTCGAACGGGGAGCCCTGGTGCACGGGCTCCGTGCGTCCACGTACAAGGGGCTGGCCAAGGCCATCCGCTTCGAGCCGTCGACCGACCGGTTCCACTGGGACGACGGCCTCTTCCTGTACCGCGTGGAGAACGGCGGCCCGCACTTCCTCGGCCGCTACGACAACGTCGGGCGGACCTGACCCGGCCTCGACGCGGATGCCGTGGCCGCCGGACTGCGGGCCGCGGTGCACACCTCGGGCGGGCAGGTCCTCACCAAGGAGCGGTGGGTGCGGGCGAGTTGCCCCGGGACGAACCGGACGCCGACCGGGGCCACCCGGTGGCAGGTGCTGCGGTTGGTGGGCGCCTGCGCGGTGCTCGCCGCGGTGTCGTCCGGAACCGGCGGGCGTCCGGGAGTGATCCTCCGGCCCGTGTGCGGCAGGCCCTAACTCGTATACACCTGGCCCTTTTTGGACACCTTGTAGTACTCGGGCTCCGTGAGATCGAGCTCGAACACCATGCCGTACCGCTTCCGGAGAGCGGCGACGGACTGGTCCTCGGGTTCGCGCAGGCAGCGGAGCACGGGCAGGTCGTCGGTGGGGCACGCGGCCGGTTCCTGGATCATCAGGCGAGGCTGACGGTCGTGTACCGGGTCCCACGACAGGGTGTGCCAGGGAGCGGACAACTCGGTCTCCTCGACGCCGCCGACGTGGTCGCGGTAGCGGTCGACGAAGGTCCCGTTGGCGTCGTGGGTGAACGGGATGCCGGAGCCGGTGCGATCGCCCGCGGTGAGTACGGCGTCGAGGACCGGGACGATCCGCGCGGGCTCGGCGCCGTAAAAGGCGGTGATCCGCATCGAGCAGCGGATCTTGTACGTGTCGTCACCGTTCGAGTCGAACAGCTGCTTTCCCTTTCCGCCCAGGCAGGTGTCGCGCACGACGAGCAGGCCGAGGGTGAGAGGAGTGTCGTCGGCATACGCGCGGACCACCCCCCGAAGGCGGCTCTCCGTCCTCTCTCTGGCCTGTAACGCCTGGGCGCTGCCCGCGAGTCGGCGGACTTCCTTCGGGCTCGTGGCGCGGCTCTGGGCCGAGCAGGCGGAGACGGCCAACACGGCGACGGTGGCGACTGCGCCCCACAGGGTCTTGCGCGTTCCGGTCACTCTCTCCCCTTGTTCGTGCCCCTCCCGCTGAGGCGCTCTCCACCACTGTTCAGCGGGAGGGGCAGGTCGTGCATGAGTACCCGTACCTACAGACCCATGCCCGCCGCGGTGCGCTCAAGCGCGTTGGCGTACAGGCGCGCGCCGCCGATCTTCGGGTGGAACGACTGGGCGGACAGACCGTACTTGTTGAGGAGCACCCAGTCCTTCACCGGGTCGTCGGAGGTGGTGAGAGTCTTGACGATGCCGTGAACCTGTTCGGGATCCCCGCACACCGCCTTGCCGGCGAAGTCGTTCGTCGGGTTCGAGAACCAGGCCAGAACGCCCTGTCTGTTCACGTCGTCGACGGCTGCCTGCATCGCCGTGGTCAGGGTGCCCGCGGTGTCGTTGAGCCAGTTCGCGGAGTCCGCCGAGAGTCCGAGCTGAGCGGTTCCGATCCCGACTCGCAGGCAGGATCCGCTGTTGGAGAGCAGGGGCGGGTAGCCCATGAGGACGATCTTCGCGTACTTGGCCCTGTCGTGGATCGCCAGCAATGTCTTGACGATGTCCGGGCGGACGATCTCGTTGATGATGCCCGGGACAGCCGTCTGCAGCGGCTGCCCGACGAACTTCGTGTCCCGACCGCCGACGGGGCCGTCCGTGTCCCCGCTGTCGAACGTCTTGCTGTTGCAGTTGCCGGTTCCGAAGGACAGCAGACAGGTCTGGAAGATGTTGCCGAACCGGGCGTCGTTGCCGCCGATGGAGATCGTGACCAGGGTCGTGTTGTTGTCCAGATAGCCCTGGTCGAGCTGTGGTATCTCCCCTCCGTTTCCTTGTGGAACGTTCAGCACGTTGTAGGTGCGGGCTCCGGAGCAGGCGATGAGGTGGTAGTCCATCCGCGGACTCCACGAGTTGTCGAGATCCCCCGTCGGCAGGGCCTCTCCGGGGATCGTCGCCTGCCTCGACCAGGCCTGACGGGAGCGGTGGCAGGCGTCGCGGGTGTTCTTGTCGCGGTAGTTGGTCTCCGGGTAGTAGTCCTGGTTGCCCTCCGAGGCACCTTCACCGGAGGAGTAGGAGTCGCCCATGGCGACGACACTGTGGTTCGGCCTGCCGGGCAGGGGCTGGAAGGCCACGGCGTCCCAGGCGACGTCCTCGTCGGCCGTGCCGTCGTCGGTGGCGTTGGTGAGGGTGACGCTGGGTGTGCCGGTGAAGTGGAAGGCTCCGAGGCTGACCCAGCGGTTCGCGCGCTGCTCCACGATCCGGTGCGGGGAGGTGCTGTCGGAGCCGCCGATGACATAAGCCGCCTGTCTGGTCTGTGCCCCCGTGTCGGGGAGATGGACCAGGACGCGCGCCCACGACACGTTCTGCCCCAGCGTCCAGGTGCCGTTGATGGTCATCAGGCCGCCGTCGCCGCCGAGATGGGTGGTGTTACGGGTGTGCGTGTACCAGAAGTGGCCGTTGTAGCCGCCGCCTATCTGGTGCAGATCGGCCTTCGCGTCGTACTGGCCGAGCCCGGGCCCGGTCGCGTTCGGGTCGGGATAGAAGGAGAACTGGAAGCTGCCCGCGTCGGTTCCTGTCGTACCGCAGTCGCCGTAGGTATTGATGTTGTCGGGCATGGAGTTGACGATCAGGGAGTTCGACGGCAGTCCGGTGGAGCAGACGGGCGTGCCGTTCTGGAGCCGGTAGCCGCGTCCCGGCTCGGCGCGCAGGGTCACGTACTTGAGGCTTTCGTTGCCGCAGGCGTTGGCGGGGGCGGCGCAGTTCTTCCAGGTCGCGTTGGACTCGTGCCACCAGTACTGGGTGTAGCAGGCCGCGGTCGGGCAGTCCGGCGGATTGGCCGAGTCGCAGTTGTTGTGGGTGCTGCAGAACGTGCTGAGCGGGGGCTTGAGTTCACTGCGCGCGACGTCGCTGGTCCACCACGCGGGCTGGAAGCCGGCCGTGGCGTAGCCGCTCTCGCCGGGCCAGTCCTGGCGTCCGGACGTCGCGTAGGAGAACCCGGTGTCCATCGACCACGCGGCCCAGCCCAGGACCTTCTCCTCGTAGGGCCAGTCCTGGGGGTGCGCGGGGTCCTTCGCCCAGCCGTCCGGGTCGATCTTGCTGTCCAGGAACGGCTTGCGATCGGGCTTGAAGGTCGGGTTGGCGGGGTTGTTGAACCAGCCCAGGCCCCAGTTGCCGTTCTTGTCGGCATCCGAGCGGTCGTTCATCCCGGAGTTGTAGTTCCACAGCGCGACGAACCAGTTCTCCGGCCGCAGGGCGTCGTCGTTGTTGACGGTGATCGTCTGCCCCGGCTCATGTACCTCGTTCCACTTGTCGGCGAGGATGTACATGGAGGCGGCGATGTTCACGGCGTAGTCGAGAGCGACGGCGCGCTGCTTGGCCGGTGACAGCGCGGTCTCGTGCTCCTTCTCGTGTCCGGCCAGCCGCATACCGTCGGTGACCTGCCCCACTCCGTAGCCGCAGTCCGACTCGGTCCAGTGGATCGTCCAGAAGGAGGCGGGGTCGCCCTCGATGCCCTTGTGGCCGTAGAAGCCGTTGTAGGAGGCGAGCGGATTGCCCATCTGACCGGGGATCGAACCTCCCTCGGCCTGCCACAGGTTCGACTCCTGGGCCATCACGCCCAGCAGCACGTTGGCGGGGATACGGCCGCCTCCGACGAGCGAGGGCCGGGGGAACAGCCCCTGCGGGTCGACCGTGCCCAGCCCGGCCTGGTCCCGCCAGCCGCCCTGCGTGAGCCAGTTCGCGTGCAACTCGTTCCGTACGGCCATGTCCACGGCCCACTCGACCTGGTTGGGCGTCGGCTGCAGGGCGAGGCTCTTGATGTCGTTGCGGGGGACGGAGCACCAGCGGTCGGGGTCGGTGGGGTCGTGCGACACGGTGCCGACGGTCGGGGTGCGGGGGGCCACCGCGGACGACCCTGTGCCGGTCAGCGCGGGTGAGAACACGCCGTTGCCGCTGCCCCCGGTCGGCGTCGTCGCCGTGACGGTCTGGGTGATCTTCTCCCCCGTGGCGGTGGCGGTGGACGCCACCGTGGTCGCCTCATCGGGATCCACGGTGTCCGGTGCGGACGCCGTGGAGCCTTCGCCCTCCGGGCCGACGTCGGTCCTGTCGAAGTCCCTGCCCGCGTCCTTGACCCGGGCAAGACCGTGGCGGACGCCGGGGGTGAGGACCTGGCCGACGGCGAGACGGCCGAGGGTGGAGATGTCCGTGTCGGCCGGGGCGTCGACGCGGGTGAGGCCGGTTCCCTCGGTCCTGGGGCTGCCGATCGGGTGGCCGGTGAGGAACACCCTTCCCTGGCCGCCCTGTTGGAGGTCGAGGTCGCCGAGCCTGCCCGTGGCCACGAGGGAGGGATCTCCGTGGCCGCGCCAGAGCTTCACGACGGCCTTGCTGCCGTCCGCGCGGTCGACGAACGCGACCTGCCCGCCGGCCGTGGGCCGGATGTCGAACGGCGCACCGGCCCCGGTGGCGAGGTTCTTCACCTTCCCGGAGCGGTCGATGTGGACCAGGCTGCGACCACGCGCGGCCACCGTGCCGTCCTTGACCGGAACCGCACTGGTCAGCTCACCGTCGAGCACCGTATCGGTGATCGTCCGGCCGGCCGTGTTCACGGTCACCACCCGGGTCTTCAGCTTCGCCGGGTCGTTCATGTCGCGAAAGGCGGTGAACGCGGCTGTGCCCCTGGCCGTGTTGCAGGACGGGTCGAAGTAGGCGAGCGTCGCCGTGAACGGCAGCTTCGTCACCTGCCCCGTGGCGAGGTCGACGACGGCGGCGAACGCACCGCCCTGCACCAGGTCCGGTTTGTTGGTGAACGTGCGGGGCGCGTAGACGGCGGCGACGTGGTCGTGGTCGATGGCACAGGTGTTGCCGATCCACGAGTCCGCGGGCAGACCGGGCTCGGCCAGGACGGCCGCGGTCTTCCATTCGTACGCCTTCGCCGAGTCGGCGACGAGGATCTTGAAACCGTCGGTGTCGGCGGCACCGGTGACGGCACGGTCCGTGGAGGTGCTCCAGCCCTTGCCAAGCTTGTCGCCGGGGTCCGGGACCCGGGCGGGCGGTGTGGGTGTCGGCCGGGCGGACGGCGCGGGTCCCGGTTCTGTCTTCGCCTCGGCGGCGAGCGCCGGTGCGGCGGTCTGGATGAGCCCGGTCAGGACCGCGCAGGCGGCTAGCCCGGCGAGCCCGGCGCGGGCTGGTCTGGACGCTCTCAAGAGAGTCTTCCCTTCCGTTTTCGAGCGTGCGTGAAAACGCCGCCGCAGCCCGTGCAGGGGAAACGGGGCTACGGCGGCGGTCTTGGGGGAGTGGCGGGCGGGCTCCGGCCGTGGAGGCGTGTCCGGGCCCATGTCCCCTTACGCGCAAGGGAGTTGGATCGGGCCGACGGGGAGCCCCGGGGCCGTTCGTCACACCGGCGTGAGCGGCGGACGGTCACCGGACCGGGAAAGAGGGTCCGTCAGGTCATCCGTGCACCAGCGGCGAGCCGAGGAGCTCTTGGGTGACGGGGCCCTTTCCATCGCCCTCGATGTCGTAGACGATCGTCGAGTCCGACGACCAGAACACCTCGCCGTCGTAGATCGTCGATGGGGCGGTGCAGGTGTTCACGGGCTCGTTGAGCAGCCACGTGTAGTGGTCGTCGACCAGCTGGGTCAGGTCGCACGTCCTGGAGGTCTCGACGGCATCGGGGTTGTCCTTGCCGGGGCGGGACTCCAGCCTGGCGGTGATCTTGAAGCTGCTGAAGCGCTTGCCGTTGTCGATGACCTGGTCCTCCAGGATCTCCCAGCTCACGACCGACTTCGCCGTGATCCTGCCGTTGGCCACGCTCGCGGTGTTCTCCACGTGGTAGGCGGTGGCCGGTTTGTCGCCCGGGAAGATCACGCTGAAGTCGGAGCCGGACGACGCGGCCGACGCCGGGGTGGCGAGCAGTGCGACGGCGGCGAGCAGGGCGGCACCGAGGCCCGTACCGGTCAGTGTTCTGCGCACGAGGTTCCTTTCCGTTGCGGATCCGATTTCCTCAGCAGTGGACATTGGCCCACTGGTCGCCAACTGCCTTGCTTCCGCTGGGATTTGTGACCCAGCCGCTGACGGTGACGCACTTCCCGCTCATCTTGTTCAGGCTCACCGGGCCCGCGTACTCGTAGTAGTAGTGGTTCTTGTCGGAGTCGGTCCGGTTTCCGTCGCTGATGACGACTTCGATCATGTGCCGCTGCCCGGAGTACTTTCTGGCCACGTCGACCGCGCAGTTGGTACCACCGTCGGCGCTGGAGTAGTAGAGGTGGATCGTCCCCCAGACGCTGCCGTCCGTGTCCTTGATGTTGTAGGTGTCGATCTCGGATCCGGCACATCCGTAAGCACCGGCAGGAGCGGCCGAGGCCGACGGAGCGGCCACGAGGCCGCCTGCCGCCGCGGCAGCCAGCGCGACGAGACCCACCAGAATTCTGCGCACGTCACATTTCCCTTCTTCGGTTTCCGAGCCCATGGAATTCCCCACGGAATGCCCGTGGACCGCTCATGGAACGGATGACGCCGGCTCGGCTACCGGGCCGCGGCCTCGGCCCTGGCGACGAGCCGTGCGGTGTCGGCCTTCACCTGGTCCAGCTCTGCCTGGTGCTGGGCGATGGCCGTCCGCTGGAGCGCCGACTCGGCGTCGAACCAGGTCTTTTCCACGTGGTACTTGTCGCGGCACGCGATGTCGGCCGTCGCGGTGGCGACCTCCGCAGCGGACACAGTGCCGGGGTCGTTGAAGCGCGCGTCGTCGCTCGCGTCCATCGGCTTGGCGTAGGTGTAGCCCTTGTCCTTCATACAGGACGACCACTGGGCGAACACGGCCACCACGTCCGGGGCCTGCTCGGACTGCGCGAAGGCGTCGCCACTGATCTGCTGCACCAGCGCCGCCCTGGCCGTGGTGGCCGGCACCTGTCCGTCGACCTGAGTGACGCAGCCGTCCAGCACCGCGCCGTCGGCGCCCGACGTGTCGACCGCACCGGCCTCCATGGCCGCGTCGTAGGCCGTCTGTTCCGCGGCGTAGGGGTGGTAGCCGCGCTTCGCGGCGAGGGCCGCGTCATGGATGCCGTAGCGCCAGTCGGTCAGCGTCTTGCCGCCGATCGCGGGCAGGTCGGGCGACGGCGTCCAAGCGGGATCGCCGGCTGCGGCCATGCACTTGTCGAGCAGATCGTCCCGGGTGCCGGCCACCAGGCGGGCCTGCGCCCTGGTCGGCAGGTACGCCTCGATGGGCAGCTTCCACGTGGCGGGATCCGCGGGATTCGTCGGCTGGGCCTGCGCCACCTGCCGCCCCGTCACCGGCCGCGGCTGCGCGGGCTGGTGCGCGCCGGGCCACGCGGTCGCGAAGGCCACGACTCCGACGGCCGCCGCGACCAGCGCCGGGACCGCCGCCTTGGCGGTCGATCTCCTGGACTGGGCCATGTCCGCCTCCCCCTTCATTTCCTCCTCCTTGGGCGCCCGCATCAGGACGAAGTCCACTGGAACGAGGCGTTGTTGTTGTAGACGTGCGGGAATCGATCGATGTGCTGGTACGGGGCCATCACGTCCTGGGCGCCCTTGTATCCGCTGTGGTAATAAACGCGCGCCCAGTACTTGTAGTGGTCGTTCTCCGCCGACGCCGCGTTGTTCTTGATGTGCTGTCCGGATCCCGGCCAGGGGGCGCTCGCGCCGAGCAGGCAGAAGACCAGCGGGTGGGCGTGTCCGTCGCCGGGACGCAGCGCGTCGAAGTCATAGACGGAATAGCCGACGTTCCGCCAGGAGCCGTTCTCCCCAGAGTTGTAGTAGATGTGGAACTTGAAGGTGGAACGGGAAGGCGACACGGAACAGGCCTGCATGCTCTGCAGGTTGTCCACGTCGTCGGCCGTCGCGGCGGGCGCCAGGGCGACCGACAGAGCCAGCGCCGCCGTCGCGCCGGCCAGTGTTCCTACAGCCTTACGCATACGTCTCCATTCACTCGATTTTCCGCAGCCGTGAGCGTCGGAGATCCCGACGAATGGGAAAGTCCGATTCGGGCATCACCCGTGATCGCGGAGAAAGCGTCGCGCACCCGACGCGCTCAGGACCTCACTCCGCGCAGCCGAAAGCCCCCATGGGCCCGACAGAACTCCCCGAAGCGGGCAGCAGCCCGAGTTCCTGCGCTTTCGCGCCCAGCGCCACGCGCCCTCTGACCTGGAGCAGCTCCATGAGATTCTGAACCCGGCGCTGCACTGTCCGGTGCCCCAGACCCAGCTTTCTCGCTACGGCCGCGTCGACCAGCCCCTGATAGAGCAACGCCAGGATCTGCTGGTCCGTTTCCTCAAGCTCTGGTGTCGTCGCACACAAAACTCCCCCTAAAGCAGTAGCTGGTCACGGCTACCTTGTGGAAATTCTATGAATTCACCAAGCCCAGCGACAGCCCCCCAATCCCCGCCAAAACAGACACTCGGGCCTAATGGGCCTGACGGTTTTACGCCACGCCGGATTCCAAAGGATTCCAGGCATGCGGAAGCCCGGCAGTACCGCGGATAGCGGCACACCGCTTAACCCCGCGCTTTCACGAGTGGGCCTGTCCGAGTCTTGATCAAACAAATGGAGAGTGCTACTGACCTGCAATGACGGGACTTGTCGAGGGTCCTGTCACCGCAAGGAAAGAAGCACTCTCCAGGTGAAGAAGAGCAGCGGGCCGTATCCGCGTGTCCGTGTCGAAGGCGGCGGCCGTGGAGTTGTCGCCCAGGCCGGGGCCGTGCTGCTGGACGAGACGGTCGCAAGTCCGGTCCGGACACGGCGATATCGGCGGCACTGGCGCCGTGGCGCAAGCCGCGGGCCGTGCACGATCCGGGTCGCGGGGCGGTAAAAGTGTTCCACCCTAAATAACCCCGCCCCGGCGGGAACAGCACATGCGCGGGACGGTAAACCGGGCGGTGGCCGGTAGGCTCCCCTGTTGCCGGCCGACCCCCGCCCGGGTCTCTGTCTCCCGGTGGTGTCCGGGCTTCGTGCGAGAAAGCCGGAGCACTTCTTCCGAGAGTGGTCTGTGATGTGGCTCAGGCCAGTTCGGCAGGGCCCTCGTGACTGCTGCCGGCCCGCTCGTACAGCCGCTGGCGCGCCCTGCCGCCGACCCGGCGGATACCGGAACGTGTGTCGTTGAGCGCGCGCGAGACCTCGGAGACCAGCTGCATGGACTCGGCCATCTGCTCGAAGAGACCGTCAGTGGACGGAACCCATGTTCCTTCCGGTGCGTGCCGCTGTCCTACCGACGCGCACTTGGTGAGCAACTCGCTCATCAGGCGGTGGAATTCAGCGACGTCCTCGTCGGTGAAGTCGTCAATGGTTAACTGATACATATTCGGCGCAGTCTGGCCGCGCATACGCAAAACTCCTTGGCGGTGGGTGAAGAAAGAACAGACGGAGAGCACTTGACACATGTCCGGCCCGCCCGCCGGGGAATTCGGCGCTAGTTCCCCATCCCGGCTCCCCCGTCGACCGGCACGACGGCGCCGGTGATGTAAGCGGCATCGTCGGAGGCCAGGAACGCGACGGCCGCGGCGACCTCTTCGGGCCTGGCGAGACGGCCCAGAGGGATCTGGCCGGTCAGGTGCGCGAGCTGCTCCTCCATGAGGTTCTCGCTCATCGAGGTCTCGGTGAGACCGGGTGCGACCACATTGAAGGTGACCCCGCGAGCGCCGAGTTCCCTGGCCATCGAGCGGGCGAATCCGATCAACCCCGCTTTGGAGGCCGCGTAGTTGGCCTGCCCGCCCTCACCCCTCAGGGCGACGGCGGAGGAGATGAACACGACGCGGCCCTTCCTGGCGCGGAGCATTCCCCGGGTGGCTCGCTTGACGACGCGGAAGGCACCGGTCAGGTTGGTGTCGACGACCGTGGTGAAATCCTCTTCGGACATGCGCAGCAGTAACTGGTCCTTGACGATTCCCGCGTTGGACACCAGGACCTCGACCGGACCGTGTTCCGCCTCGACGTGCTCGAAGGCGACGTCGACCTGATCGGCGTCGGTGACGTCGCACCGAACCGCGAGCAGACCCTCGGGCGGCTCTCCCGTCCGACAGGTCACCGCGACACGGTCACCGGCGGCTGCCATACGACGAGCGACAGCCAGGCCGATTCCGCGATTACCCCCGGTGATCAGGACTGAACGGGACACAGAACACCTTTCCGGTCTGTTTGCGACGAACTCCGTTTGTTGTCGCTCGAACAACAATGCTCGACTTGGGCACGCGCAGGAAGCCTCAGCATGTGCAACTGCCTAATGCTGAGGGGGATAAAGAGTGCACAACGCCGACAACCGTGCGACTCACCGCGGGCACTGTTCCTGTTTCTCCGACGCGCCCCGGCGCCACGAGATCGCGGGTAGCGTCGCCGGCGAACTGTCGCCCGCAGGAACGGACCCGCCAGCGTGACCGACCCGTTGCAGGACCCCCGGTTCTTCGCCGATCCCTATCCGACCTACGCCCGGCTGCGGAATTCGGCGCCGGTGCAGAAGGTGCTCACCGGTTCGGCAGGGCGCTTCAGTTATCTGGTCACGGGCCATGCGGAGGCGCGGGAGGCGTTCGCCGACCCCCGGCTCTCCAAGAACACCGCACGGTTCTTCGCCGGCCGGCTGTCCGACCGCGATCTCCATCCGGCGGTCGCGCGGAACATGCTGGCCACCGATCCCCCGGAGCACGCGCGGCTACGGGCCCTGGTGACCAAGGCGTTCAGCACCGGAGCCGTCGCACGGCTGCGCCCCTACATCGCCGGCCTCGTCGACGAACTGCTCGACGCCTGGCCGGACCACGGACCGGTGAACCTCGTCGCCGGGCTCGCCGTACCGCTGCCGGTCACGGTCATCTGCGAGATGCTGGCGGTGCCCGAGGCCGATCGCGAACGGGTGCACGCGTGGTCCGGCGAGCTGTTCGCCGCAGGGGATCCCCGGCGGATCGACGCCGCCTCGCACGCCGTCGGCACCTACATGACCGACCTCGTCGCCGCCCGGCGCGCCTCCCCCGGCGAGAGTCTGCTCGACGATCTCATCGCGGTACGCGACGGCCAGGACCGGCTGACCGAGGACGAACTCGTGTCGCTCGCCGTGCTGTTGCTCGTGGCCGGTCATGAGACCACCACGAACTTCATCGGCAACGCGGCCCTGGCACTGCTCCAACACCCGGAATCCCTGGCCCGGTTGAAGGCCGAGCCGGAGCTGTTCGGCACCGCGCTGGACGAGTTGCTGCGCTTCGACTCGCCGGTCGGGATCGCCACGTTCCGCTACAGCACCGAGGCGCTCACGCTCGGCGGGACCGACATCCCCGCCGGAGTTCCCGTGCTCATCGCGCCCGGTGCCGCCAACCGCGACCCCGCGCGATTCCCCGGCCCGGACCGGCTCGACCTGGGCCGCGGTGCCACCGGGCACCTCGCCTTCGGCCACGGCATCCACCGCTGTCTGGGGGCACCGCTCGCGCGGGCCGAGGGCGAACTGGCGCTCCGGGCCGTCTTCGCCCGCTTCCCCGACGTACGGCTGGCACATCCCGTGGAGCAACTGGAGTGGCGGCACACACGGTTGACGCGCGGCCTCACATCCCTGCCGGTCGTCGTGTGACGTGACGTCAACTCGCTCTGGCCGGACCCGAGTTGTCGACGGCGAGAGAGACGGCGAGGGCTCCCAGCACCGTGCCCATCGCGTAGCGCTGCGCCTTGAGCCAGGAGGGGCGGCGTTCGAGGAAGACGGCGATCGCCCCGGCCGCCAGGACGATGGCGAGGTTGACCGCGATGCTGACCACGATCTGGACCGAGCCGAGGACGAGTCCCTGGAGGAGGACGTGCCCCTTGTCCAGGTCGATGAACTGGGGGATGAGCGAGAGGTACATGATGGCGATCTTCGGGTTGAGCAGGTTCGTCATCAGACCCATCGTGAACAGCTTGCGCGGTGAGTCGTGCGGTACGTCCTGCGGGGCGAAGACGGAGATCCCGCCCGGCTTCAGGGCGTTCCAGGCCAGGTGGGCGAGGTACCCGGCACCGGCGAGTTTCACGGCGAAGTACAGCTCGGGCACGGCGACGAAGAAGACCGACAGGCCCAGGTTCGCGGCGAGCAGGTACACCATGAAGCCGAGCGCCACCCCGCCGAGGGAGACCATCCCGGCGCGCCTGCCCTGGGTGATGCTGCGGGAGACCAGATAGATCATGTTCGGGCCGGGGGTGAGCACCATGCCCAGAGCCACCGCCGTCACGCCGAGTATGCCGCTCAGTTCGACCATGCTCGGAGCGTATTCAAGACCACCATCTCGATGCAATGTTTATATTGCACTCGGTGCAATTCAATGATTGGCTCGACTCCCGATCGAAAAGGCAAGAAGGCATGAAGGCAAGAAGAGCGGGAGAGCGGGAGAGCCGTGCAGGACTACCAGACCGTCGCCGACACCGTGGCCGGGGAGATCAGGTCCGGTGCCCTACGCCCCGGTGACCGGCTCCCCCCGCAGCGCGAGTTCGCCCGGCGGCACGGCATCGCCAACTCCACCGCCACGCGCGTGTACCGGGAACTGGCCCGCCGGGGCCTGACGGTGGGCGAGGTGGGCCGCGGCACCTTCGTCCGCGCGCTGTCCGCCGACCCGGCCGGCTCCGCCCCCGCGCTCACCGAACCCGCCGACGGCCGCCGCGTCGACCTGGAGCTGAACTACCCGGTCGCACCCGAGCAGAACGCGCTCCTCGCCGAGGGCCTGGGCGGTCTCCTACGGCCCGACGCCCTCGGGGACGCCCTGCGGCCGGTCGGCACCTCCGGCTTCCCGGCCGCCCGGGAGTCCGCTGCCGACACGCTCGCGCGCGGCGGCTGGCGCCCGGACCCGGCGCGGATCCTCTTCGCGGGCAACGGACGGCAGGCGATCGCGGCCGCCGTCACCGCGCTCGTACCGCCGGGTGCCCGGCTCGGCGTGGAGGAGCTGACGTACCCCGTCATCAAGGCCGTAGCCGCCCGCCTCGGCATCACCCTCGTCCCCCTGGCCATGGACGACGCCGGACTCGTCCCGGAAGCCGTGGAAGAGGCGCACGCCACCACCCCCCTGCACGCCGTCTACGTCCAGCCGAGGCTGCACAACCCGCTCTCGCTCACGATGCCCACCGAGCGCGTCGAGCGACTGGCCGAGACACTGCTCAGCCTGGACATCCCCGCGATCGAGGACACCATCTGGGCCTTCCTCCGCGACGAACTGCCGCCCCTCGCCGCGTACGCCCCCGAGCGGACGGTCCTGATCGACAGCCTGTCCAAGCGCGTCGCCCCCGGTCTGACCCTCGGGTTCGCGGTGGCCCCCGGCGCCCTGACGGGCGGGATCGTCGCCGCCCTGCGGTCCGGCGGCTGCACCCCGGGCCGGTTCGCCCTGGAGGTGGCCCACCGCTGGCAGCAGGACGGCACGGTGCAGGCGCTGGTGGCCGCCAAACAGCGGGAAGCGGCGGTACGACAGGGGATCGCGGCCCGGCAACTCGCCGGGTTCGCCGTGCGGAGCGACCCCCGCTCCTTCCACTGCTGGTGGCAACTGCCCCGCCCGTGGCGCGCGGACACCTTCGTCGCGGCGGCCGCACGGCACGGCATCGGGGTGGTCCCGGCCGCCGCGTTCACGGTCGGCCCCCACCACTCCCCCAACGCCGTCCGCCTGGGCCTGGCCACCCCCGACCCGGAGACCCTCTCCCGGGCCCTCGACACCCTCGCCGAACTCGCCCGCTCGACACCGGAGGACCTTGTCACCGACTGATGTGGGCGTGTTCCCTAAGGTGGGTCGCCGTGGATCTCGAAGCAGTACGTACCTTCGTCGCCGTCGCGGAAGCGGGCCAGTTCCAGAAGGCCGCCGCCGACCTGTCGATCACCCAGCAGGCCGTCTCCAAACGCGTCGCCGCGCTGGAACGCGCCCTCGGCGTGCGGCTGTTCACCCGTGCCCCGCGCGGCGCCGAGCTCACCATCGACGGGCAGGCGTTCCTGCCCCACGCCCGCGAACTGCTGCGCGTCGCCGAGCGCGCGAGCGCGTCCGTGCGCCCCGGCCGCCGTCCCCTGCGCGTCGACGTGATCGCCTCGCGCGTCGCACCGTCGGCCCTGATGCGCGACTTCCACCGGGCGCACCCCGAGATCGAACTCGACGTGGTGATGCTGTCCGACGTCGCTACGGCCGTCGCCGCCATCCGGTCCGGCGCGATCGACGCGTCCTTCCGCGCCGTGGCCATGCCGGGCCGCCCCCTGCCCGAGGACATCGAGTCCGTCCGGGTGCTCGACGAGCCGCACCAGCTCCTCACCGGTCCCGCCCATGCCCTGGCGAACGCCCGCTCGGTGACCCTCGCCGACCTCACCGGGCACCGCATCTGGATGCCCGGCCTCACCCCCGGAACCGAGTGGACCGCCTACTACGACGCCCTCGTCGCCGAGTTCGGCCTCACCATCGAGGCGACCGGTCCCAACTTCGGCTCCGACGCACTCCTCGACACCGTCGCCGACACCCCCGCCCTCGCGACCCTCACGACCGCCCGAACCCGCCTCGTCTGGCCCACCGGCCACGACCTGCGCCGCATCCCGGTGACCGACCCGACCCCCGTCTACCCCCACTCACTCCTCTGGCACCGCGCCAACCCCCACCCGGCACTCCCCGCCCTCCGCACCCACCTCGCCACCACCACGAACGACCAGGACACAGCCGGGACTTGGACACCGGGCTGGGTGACTCCACACTGACCCGGGCCCACTCCACCCACGCGCACCCGCGCCCGCCCCGCCCCACCTCGCCGCCAAGTCTGCCCCCGGTTCTGCCCCTCCGGACTTCCCGTCACCCGGTCCCCGTCCGGTAAGAGGGAAGGGCACCCGTCCAGCGAAGGGGAACCGCGTATGCGTATCCAGGGAGAGCACCATTCGGGCGCCGACCGGGCCGGCGGGCGTCCCGTGCCCCGGCCGGCCGGGGCCGCCCTGCCTCCGCTCGCCGCGCTTCAACGGGCCGCCGGGAACGCCGCGGTGACCCTCGCGATCCAGCGGGCGCGGGACGAGGAGCACGCCGTAGGGCCGGACGGTACGGGGGCCGGGGCGGCCGTTCCGGTGCAGCGGCGGTCGTCCGTCACCGACGCCGTCGGCTCGCCCGGCCGGCCCCTTGAGCCCCGCATCCTTCAGCGTGCCGAGCAGGCCTACCGCATGGACTTCGGTCATGTACGGGTGCACAGCGGGCCGGTCGCCCAGCGCTCGGCCGAGGAGCTCGGCGCGCTCGCCTACACCACCGGTTCCCACATCGTGCTCGGCGGCGGCCGGGTCGACGACGAGGTGATGTACGAGGAGGTCGACCATGTCAGGCAACAGGCCTTGGGGCCCGTGCCCGGCACACTCAACGGCATGGGCGAGAAGGTCTCCCACCCGGACGACCCGTTCGAGAGGAGCGCCGGCGCCAACGGCCGGAAGCTGGCCCGGGGCGCCGCCCCCGACCTCGCCCTGCCCGGAGCCGCCGTACCGGCCGGGGCGGTGCAGCGCAGCGCGGACGGCGATGTCCCCGTGCAGCGGGCGGACCGCCCCGGCCCGTCGACCACAACCGCTCCCCCTCCCTCCGCCTCTCCCCCGGCCGTCGCCCGGCTCGCGCGGCTGATCGTCGGGGAGGACAAGGTGATCCAGAACAAGGACGTAGGGGACGTCATCCACAAGCGGGTGCGCAGTGGGCCGAGTTTCTCGGAGCAGGAGCTTCAGGCGATCCAGGCGGCGGAGGCCGAGGACCCCAAGTGGCTGAAGACCGTGGGCATTTGTACCCATGCCGAGGCGCTGGCGTACATCAAGGCGGGTGACTTCCGCGGCTGGCTCCAGCAGCCGGAGGGGAAGCGTCTGCTCGTGGCCACCCTGCGCTGGCAGCAGAGCATCGAGGAGCGCGGAGAGGGGAAGAAGCCGGACAAGCACACCCGCTCGGACTACCAGCTCGGCCGCCACATGGCCATGCACGCCGAGGGCACCCCGCAGGCCGAGAAGGACCGGCTCACCGGGGAGCGCAACGACCAGATCTTCCAGACCTTCGTCGACACCATGCTCCCGCCCGGCATCATCGACACCGTGCCGGACGCCGGCAAGCACCGGGAGCGGGTCGAGCGCGGCACCGAGGTGCTGACCAAGATCTTCCTGATCCTGAAGGAGGGGCTGAAGGTCTTCAACCCGGAGGCGGGCGTCCACGAGGACTTCGAGGACGAGGTCGCCCATGCCCTGGCCTACGGCGGACGCGTCAACATCCGCATTCCGCAGCTCGCCGACGGCCAGCACGGCTACGAGCTGCCCCAGTGGCTGCACATCACCAAGGAGAACCGGAAGCCCTGGGAGCCGAGGTCGACGCCCGAGGAGCCGGTGTACCGGCGCGGGTTCGGCACGCATCACATGGAGATCGGCGACAACAGCGCGGACGGAACGCGGGGCGAGTTCGTCGAGAAGGGCGAGATCGGCGCCACCCTGCAGAACTGGGTCGATCCGCACAGCCACCTCTACGGCCTGCCGATGGCCGTCGGCGGCATGGGAAACACCGACTACCACGGCGACACCATCCTCCCGAACGAGTCGTACGGGCACATGTTCATGGGGTACAAGCCGCCGAACCACAAGCGCGACGGGGCGCTCCAGGTCGGTATCGAGACCGCCGGGCCGGGGGGCCGTACCCCCGACGGCTACCAGCACGGGGTGACGAGCAGCGAGAAGAACAACAACCCCGTGAGCCAGTTCGGCGGGCACAAGGACGACAAGATCGGCGCCGACGCTCCCCTCCGCTCGAACCAACGGCTCGTCGATCTGCGGGAGTTCGGCGACTGGGTGCAGAAGCTGAAGGACCTGGAGAAGGACTGGAAGGCCGAACTGGCGAAGGCGAAGACCCAGAAGGAACAGGAGGACCTGTACCGGGAGCTGATCGGCAGGCGCGGCGGCGCGTAGGCGAGGGAGACCGGCCCCGCCAGGGACGGAGTACGGTTGGCGGTACCGAGCGCACCTCGCACGCCGTCACCGTTTCGGCGTCGCCCTCGGGGAACGGCAAGGCCGGAACGTCCACGTGTCCGGCCGGAAACGAGCCGCCCCATGAGTCTGTTGAGTCTCGGAGTACTCTCCTCCTCCCGCAAGGAGAACGAGTTCCGTCTGCCCCTGCACCCCAGCCATCTCGAACGGATCGCCCCCGACCTCCGGGAGCGGATCTACCTCGAAGAGGGCTACGGCGAACGGTTCGGCGTCGCCGACGACGCGCTGCGACCACTCGTGGCGGGCCTGCGGTCCCGTGAGCGACTGGTCGCCGAGTGCGACGTCATGCTGCTGCCCAAGCCCATGCACGACGACCTCGCCGAGCTGCGCGAGGGCCAGGTGCTGTGGGGCTGGCCGCACTGTGTGCAGGACGAGAAGATGACGCAGATCGGCATCGACCGACGGCTGACCCTGATCGCCTGGGAGGCCATGAACCACTGGACGTCGACGGGCGCCTTCAGCGTCCATGTGTTCCACAAGAACAACGAGCTGGCCGGCTACTGCTCGGTGCTGCACGCCCTCCAGCTCGGCGGGCTGACCGGCAGCTACGGCCGCCGGCTGCGGGCCTGTGTCATCAGCTTCGGCGCCACGGCACGCGGCGCGGTCACCGGCCTGGGCGCGATGGGCGTCTCCGACGTCACGGTCCTCACCCAGCGGGCCGCCGCCGCGGTGGCCTCGCCGATGCCGTCGGTCGTGATGGGCCACTTCCAGGAGCGGGAGGACGATCCCTCGCGCCTGGAGGCCGTCACCGGACTCGGGCCGGTGCCGCTCGCGCAGTACCTCGCCGGGTTCGACATCATCGTCAACTGCGTGCTCCAGGACACCGACGCGCCGCTGATGTTCGTCAATGACGAGGAACTCGCGCTGTTCCGGCCGGGGACCTTCTTCATCGACGTGGCCTGCGACGAGGGCATGGGCTTCGCCTGGGCCCGCCCGAGCGGCTTCGGCGACCCGATGGCCACGGTCGGGAACGGCTGCCACTACTACGCGGTGGACCACAGCCCTTCCCACCTCTGGAACTCCGCCACATGGGAGATCAGCGAGGCGCTCCTGCCGTATCTCCGCAAGGTCATGAGCGGCCCCACGGCGTGGGACGACGACGTCACGGTCCGCAAGGCCATCGAGATCCGGGACGGAGTCGTCCAGAACCCGAAGATCCTCTCCTTCCAGCACCGTTCGGCCGCGTACCCGCACGCGGGGGTCTAGTCGCGGTTGACGCCGGCGGCCACCGCGTGGCCGATGAAGAGGTAAATCAGGGCCGGCAGGCCGTAGTTGACCACCGTGCGCCAGTCGGCCGAGTGGATGGTGAACAGGTTGTGCGACCAGCCGGAGAGCCAGTTGGCCGCGTGGTGGACCCAGTCGACCGTGCTGTTCGCGGTGTTGGCGTCGAACAGGTAGAGGCCGATCCACAGGACCAGGATCAGTGCCGCGATGTCCGCGATGACGGAGATGACCGTCCCCGCGGGGCTTCCGCCGTAGCGTGTGGACATGTTCAACGGGTGGCCGGGAAAGGCGGGTTGAAACCTTCCGGCACCGAGCGGCGTCAGCGGCGGGCCAGTTGGCGTTCGCCGCCGGCGCCGGGCTGTGGGGCAGGCCGTAGTGCTTGAAGATCGCCTCGTTCAGGGGGCGAAGGCGAGCCGACCCGTCATGGCTCTCGGTTGCCACCGCCGAGTTGATCGGTAACGTGAGGCGATCAACCGGCACTTGGCATTCGGGGGAAAGATGACCATCGATTCCGCACTCGTCGGCCGGCTGCTCGCCGCCCAGTTCCCGCAGTGGGCCGAACTGCCGCTGACCCTGGTGGAGCAGGGCGGCGCGGATCACGTCATCCACCGCCTCGGCGAGACGATGTCCGTACGGCTGCCGCGCAGCGGCTGGGCGGACGGCGAGGCCGCCAAGCAGTACACCTGGCTACGGCACCTGGCCCCCCGACTGCCGCTGCCCGTCCCGGAACCGCTGGGGCTCGGCACACCCGGCTGCGGATACCCGTGGCACTGGTCCGTCACCCGCTGGCTGGACGGCACGACGGCGACCGTGGAAGGCCTTGCCGACCCCGAGTTGACGGGACGTCAACTCGCCGAATTCCTGCGGACGTTGCACGAGATCCCGCCCGCCCGGACCCTGGTCCCCGGCGCCCACCCCGAGTTGGTCCACGCCCCGCTGGCCGCCCGCGACGAGGCGACCCGTGCGGCGATCGAGGCGGTGGCCGGGGTCTTCGACGCCGCCGCGATGACCGAGGTCTGGGACAACGCGCTGCGCGCCCCCGCGTGGGAACGCGAACCGGTGTGGTGCCACGGGGACTTCCACACCGGCAACCTGCTCACCGCCGGCGGCAAGCTCTCCGCCGTCATCGACTTCGGCGGCGTGGGCATGGGCGACCCCGCGTGCGATCTCGTCATCGCCTACACCCTGTTGTCGCCCACCACCCGCCCGGTCTTCCGTTCCGCCCTCGGCCTCGACGACGCCACCTGGACCCGCGGCATGGGCTGGGCCCTGGCCACCGGCCTGAACGCGTACACACGTCACGCGGCAACCGAACCCCGCGTGGCCCGGCAGGCCGCCCGCCAGCTGACCGAGGTCCTCACCGAACACACCGCCCCCTCGGCTTCTTAGCCGAAGGCGGGCAGCACCTCCCGCTCGAACAACCGCAGACTCGACCACGCCAACTCCATCGGCATCCCCCCGCACAGCGGATGGAACTGCGTGAACGGCCTTGGCGCGGCCTTCAGTTCGCGCACGAACACCTCGGGCGTCAGCACCCGGTACTGGTCGCCGCGCCGCAACTCCGCCAGTCCCTCGGCCGTACGGAAGGGTGCCGCCACGTCGTCCTGGGCCTGCCAGACGCCGTAGGCGTTGGTCTCGTGCAGGAAGTACGGGGCCATCCGCTCCCACCCCTCGTCGGGGTCCTCGGCGAGGGCGACCACCCGGTTCGGCCCGATGGGACCGGGGCCGGGGTCGGGGCGGCCCAACCTGCCGACCTCGTCCCGGTAGTGGTCCCACACCTCGGGCACGGAGGGCACGAACCCGTCGGCGATCCGGGCCGCCCGTCGCGCCGCCGGTTCGCTGCTGCCGCCGAGCAGCACGGCGGGACCGCCCGGCCGGTACGGCGCGGGCGTGACGCGCACCGTACGGCCCCGATAGGTGAACGGCTCCCCGGTGAACGCCGACTTGAGGGTGGTCACCACCTCGGTGACCCGCCCGGCGCGCTCCTTCATCGGCACGCCGAACATGGCGAACTCCTCGCGCACATAGCCGCCCGCGACGATCAGGTCGACGCGCCCGCGGCTGATGTTGTCGAGGACCGCCAACTCCTCGGCCAGGCGCAGCGGATCGTGGAAGGGCGCGATCAACGCGGCGACGAGGAACCGGACTTGCTCCGTGCGGGCCGCCATCGCCGCGAGCATCTGGACCGGGCTGGGCAGATAGCCGTCCGGCGAACCGTGGTGCTCGGAGACGGTGATCCGCGTACAGCCGAGCCCGTCGGCCCACTCGGCCATGTCCAGGGCCGCCGCGTAACGGTCCGCCATGGACGTACCGGCCGACTCGGGGTTGCGGAAGTCGAAGCGAAGCGCGAACTCCAGGCCAGGACGATTCATCGTAGGAGAATATGATTCTCGCAGAGAAGAATGCAATATTCGGTGCGCGATACCCACCTTCCCCGCCCCAGCGGAAGCCGATGTTCCTCCAGGGGCTACCCGGGAGTAACCGCTTCGCCCTACGCTGCTGCCGCCACCCAGGCTCCAACTAGGCCACGGCGAAGGGGACTTGACCCATGAAGGCGATAAGACGGCTGGCGGCGCTGCTGGGCGCGGTCGGGCTGCTGGTGACCGGGGCCGCGGGCAACGCCCACGCGGCGGCGCCGAAATTCTCGGAGACGACGACGATCGGTACGCACAACGCGTACGAGAAGGACAAGTACACGTACTGGGCGCAGGCGCTGGACTCCGGGGCCTCGCTGCTCGAACTGGACGTCTACGTCGACAGCTTGAGCAAGCGGTGGCGGGTCAGCCACAGCGACCTGTTCGCCAACGACAACAACTGCGAGTACGCGAGCACCCCCGCCGACCTGTACAGCAAGGACCGCAACCAGGACCTCGGCAGCTGCCTGGACAACATGGCCGCCTGGAACACCCTGCACCCGGACCACGCGCCCATCATCGTCAAGGTGGAGATGAAGGTGGGCTTCAACCAGACGATCGGTCTGGGCCCGACCGCGTTCGACACCCTGGTCTCGCAGAAGCTCGGCAGCAGCGTCTACAAGCCGTCCGACCTGCTCGGCTCCTCGTACTCCACGCTCGACGCGGCGGCCAAGGCGAACGCGTGGCCCTCCCGTGACGCCCTCAAGGGCAAGTTCATCTTCGAACTGATCCCGGGCACGGTCGAGCAGGCCAATCCGTTCGACCACTACTGGACCGACCAGGAGTACGGCGACCATCTGCGGGACCTGTCCGCGGCCGGGACGATCGCGCAGGCGCAGGCCTTCCCCGCCGTACTCGGCGCGGCGAACGGCGATCCGCGGTCGACCCGTTGGACCTCGGACACCTCGATCCGCCCCTGGTTCGTGTTCTTCGACGGAGACGCGGCGACATACGTCAACAACGCCTACGACACGTCGTTCTACTCGACGAACCACTACATCCTGATCATGACGGACGCGTACGCGGTGGCTCCGGCGATCTCCTCGACGGCTCCCACGGACGCGGAAGTAGCCGCCAAATTGGCATTGTTGGCCGCCGATCACGCAAGTGTGATCACCTCTGACTGGTCGGCGAAATCGGCCTCGGTCCTGTCGTCGGTGGCCACCAGAAGCTGAGGTTCCGGATGCCGGGGACAGGGCACAAGTCCCCCTATGTTGCATGGCATCGACGTAAGCGCGTACCAGTCCACGGCATACAGCACGACCGGCTCCTCCTTCGTCTTCATCAAGGCGACGGAGGGCCGTTCGTACGTCAACCCGAGACTCACCGCCCAGACGAAGACGGGCCGGGACGCGGGACTGGTCGTCGGCTTCTACCACTTCCTCTGGCCCGGCGACATCACGGCCCAGGCGGAGTACTTCCTGAGCAAGGCCCCCGAGAAAGCAGGGGACTTGCTGGCCGTGGACTGGGAGACGACCGGCGACGGCACCCACGCCTCCAACGCGGAGAAGGACAGCTTCATCCGCAAGGTGAAGGCGCTGCGGCCGGACAACCGGGTGGTCCTCTACTGCAACCGCAACTTCTGGCTGAACATCGACAAGACCTCCTACGCGGGCGACGGCCTGTGGATCGCCGACTACACGACGGCGGGCAAGCCCCGCATCGAGGCCGACTGGAAGTTCCACCAGTACACGTCCGACCCGCACGACAAGGACGTGGCCGACTTCGCGAGCAAGGCGGCACTCCAGTCGTGGGCCAAGAGCGCCTGAGACTCACTCGGCCCGGCGGCGAATCCCGGCCAGCAGGCGGCGCACACCGGCCGCGTGGCCGCCGCTGCCGATGACGAGAAGGCGGTAGACGGCGCCGGCCGGACCCGGGAACACCGCCCGGGTCTCGGCCCGCAGCCGGGTTCGCCCCGGGGCGAGTTCATCGAGCCGGAAGACGAACGCGTAGGCCGAGAACCGGTGGGAGCCGCGCAGGACCAGCTCGCTGCCGGGAACCGCGCCGACCACCCGGAAGCCGGGAAACGCCGAGCCCACCGCCAACGGTCGCGGCCCTGCGACGGCACGGTCGGCGCACCCCACCAACCGCGCGTAACGGGCCGCCCCCGGGCGGGAGTAAGCACGGTCCAACGTCTCGGTCAGCGCGCGCCAGACCTCGTCGACTCCTGCCGCGACCACCGTCGCGTGCTCGTCGACACGGGGAAGGGCATCGACCTCCACCAGGGCCTCCCTCGTGCTCCGCGCCGCGGTCCGGCAACAACCGTAGAGGACAAGGGGAGTTGTCAGCCCCTGAAGTCGCCCGTCCGCTCCGGCGAGGCCTCCGCCAGCCCCTTCGTGATCGCGTCCACGCCCTCGCGCATCCCGTACGCCGTCCGGGTGACCGGGCAGGACAGCCGGGGACCGGATACCGAGCCACTGCTCGGCGTCCCAGGCCTCGAACCGCTCCACCTCCACGAACCCCAGCTTCGCCGCGAGCCGCATCGAGGCGAGGTTCGCGGTCTGCGTGGTGAGCATCACCGGCTCGCCCGGAAGCACGCCGGCGAGCCAGTCGAGTGCCGCCGCGCACGCCTCGGTGGCGTATCCGAAGCCCCACGCCTGCGGCAGGAACAGATAGCCGAGGTCGGCCTTCCCCACGGCGGCCGGGCGGCTGTGCTCCGTCGCTGTCGTTCGCCTGAGCAGGATGTGCCCGATCATCACCCCGTCGAGCTCGACGACAAAGGCCCCCGGCCACCGGGCGGGGATCGCGGGCAGCTCCCGCTCCAACTCGGCACGCGGCCGGGGCCCGCCGAGATAGGTGTGCGCCTCGGACGAGGCGAGCAGTTCGACGAACACCGCCCGGTCCCGCGCCTCGGACTCACGGAGCAGCAGCCGCTCGGTCCTGATCGGCTCGGGCGGCCAGGCGACGGATCCCAGATCTTCCATCGGCGCACGCCAACAGCCCGTCGCAGCAAGGAACATGCCGGCTTCGCCCCGCAGTCGAGCGAGTACCGCGAAGGTCAAGACTCCGTCATGGGACACCGGCGGCTGAGAGGGCCGGAGCCTGCCGCCGTACTGGAAAGCGCAAGTAGACGCGACTCCCGACGAAGGGCTGTTTCTTGATGCCGCGACGCATCGTCCCGAACCTGGTGGCAGGGATCGCCTCCGTGTTCCTGCTGGGAGCATGCGGCTCCTCGAACGACACCGGCACCGCCCCCGCCGTCGTGGCCCCGGCGGCGACGACCTCGTCCGCTCCCGCGCCCTCCGCGTCCGCCTCCGCTCCGGGCGACGCCGGCGGCTCCCCGGGCACGACCGCATCCGTCACCGCCACGTCGGTGAGCGGCGCGGGCATCGTGGTCACCGACGACAAGGGGCTGGCCCTCTACCGCTACGACAAGGACGAGCCGAACCCCTCGAAGTGGACGTGCAAAGGTGCGTGCGTCAAGACGTGGATCCCTGTCATCGTGCAGGATTCCGTGGGGACCTCAGGGGTCGCGCAGAGCCTTCTCGGTACGGTCCACCGGAACGGCCAGAAGCAGCTGACCCTGGCCGGCTGGCCGCTCTACCGGTACGTCGGCGACACGGCGGCCGGGCAGCTGAACGGTCAGGGGAAGGACGGCGAGTGGTACGCCGTCACTCCCTCCGGAGGGAAGTCCACCGCGACCGTCACGCCCGCCGGCTGATCAAGGACTTCCAGGACCTGTTCCGCTTGAACGGGATCTCGAAGATCTTGGAGAACAGCCAGGCCCCGCATATCGAGACGGGAAGGCCCAGGGCGAGTGTGAACGCGAACGTGGGCAGCCCGGGTGACACGAAGTGCGGGGCCACCCGGCGAATCACGGTCAGGACGACCGGAAGATGGATCAGGTAGAGGCTGTAGGAGAAGTCGCCGAGCCTGCGCACCGGGCGGGTGGTCAACAGCCGTACGAGGAACGCGGGTTGGCCGGTGGCGACCGCGGCGATCAGCATCGTCATGGCCGGTGCGACGGCGAGGTCGATCCAGAAGTAGTGGTTCACCGTCCAGACGGAGCCCTGGACCAGGCCGAGAGCCAGGACGGGCAGGGCGGCCAGGACCGCGAGCCATCCCCAGGGCAGGCGCCGGACCCGGTCCGACGCGCTGATGATGCCCGCGCCGATCACCCCGGCGGCGAACACCGGGGCGAGATGCGGGGCGAGCCAGTTGTCGCCCTCCACAGGGGACGCACCCGCCGCCATCAGCCCGCCGGCGACCACCGGAAGCGTCACGCACAGCGCCAGGATCGCGGCGCCCCACCGCCGGCGGACGAACAGCAGGAGCGGGAAGAGGAGATACAGCTCCGACTCCACTCCGATCGACCAGAACGCGCCGTTCGGTGTCGGTGCGGTGACCACGTCCTGGGCGACGAAGCCGTAGACCCATAGCGTCGCGCCGGTCGGCGGGCCGAAGTGCGAGGCCGGTACCACGTACCAGGAGACGAGCAGGCTCAGGATCAGCGCCGCCCAGTACGGGGGCAGGATGCGCCAGGCCCGCCGGCGCAGGAACTCGCCGACGCCGCCGGACCGCCAGCCGTGCCGCGCCGGGGAGATCGCCAGGGAGAACCCGGAGAGCACCAGGAAGAAGACGACGGCGAGACGTCCGAACATCAGGCCGTCGAGCCAGCGGGGCGCCGAACTGTGCGGGTAGCCCGGGAAGGTGTACAGCCAGCAGTGGAACAGCACCACATACAGCGCCGCCAGCCCGCGGAGCCCGTCCAGCCCCAGCACTTGCCGACGGTCGCCCGGTTCTCCGCTCCCGCTCCCGTTCCCCTCCCGCTCCGGCGGAGCGGTCAGGTCGAGAACGCTGCCGGCCGGACGGCTCGAATCCACTGAAATGTCCAGTCCTTCCCCCGGTCACCGATCAGTGCACAGCGGCGACTCTTCCTGACGGCGCGATTGCCGCCCCCTCAAGTGGTACGTCACATCGGGCCGAGCCGTTCAACGGACGGAAGGGGCGCCCGTCCACCGATGGACGGGCGCCCCTTCCGCTCGGGTCGTTCCCGGGTCACTTGTTCAGGTGGGCCCAGAACTCGTCGAACGACAGGACCTTGTCCCCGTTGAGGTCCCGCGTCTTGATGATGGCCTCGGCGACCGACTCGGTCACGTTCCAGTCGCCTCCCTGTGCCAGGGCGGTCTTGAACTCGGCCGCGGTGATGAAGCCGTCACCGTCCGTGTCGATCCGCTGGAAATGCTTGCGTGCTTCCTCGATGTCCGCCACCGGATCCGCCCCTTCGTAACGCTTTACTGCCTGTTGACGGAGGCCAGATTAACCGGCCGCCCGCGCACGCAGTGCGGCGACCACCCACGCGAACTCCTCCCGGTGCGCTCCCGCGGGCCCGGAGCCCTTCACCGTGGACAGCAACTCCCGGTACCGGGCGAGCCGGTGGTTGGCCGCCGACTCCATCCGCTCCAGCACGACGGCCGGATCGCCGCCGTCCCCCAGCACCTCCCGTACGATCGCCTCCGCCTCCGGCGACTCGGGGGCGATGCCCTGCTTCCTGGCCTCCGCGCCCAACTGGACCAGCCGCATGGGGAACCACGTGGACCGCCCGCGCACCGCGGCGCGCTCCTGGTCCGACGCGTTGAACTCGACGGTCGCCCGCATCTGCGCCCGGAACTCCGGGTCCTGCACCATTTCCGCCAACTCCACCCAGGCGTCGACCTGTTCGGGCGTCGGGTCGTCCGGCAGGTCCACCGCGATGGCCCGCATCCGCTCCTCGATGGACGGATCCACGGCGTCGAGGCCGTGGAACAGCTCGTCCACGAACTCCTCCATGATCCGCCTGCGTTCGGCTGCCGACAGCCGCGCAAGTTTGTTCATGAGTGTCATCTCCTCTGCGGTCGAACCGCGTCGCGCCACGGTCGACAGCACCGCCCTGGTCACCCGCAGTGAGCGGATCTGCGCGTCCAGTGCCACCACATGGGCGGCGGCCACCTCCGCGACCGTCGTCTCCCCGGCCAGCACCTTGCGTACGTCGTCCAGGCCGAGGCCCAACTCCCGCAGGGTGCGGATCAGTTCGAGGCGGGCGGCGGACTCGGCGTCGTAGAGCCGGTAGCCGCCGGCGGAACGGGTCACCGGGGTGAGGACGCCCTCGTCCGACCAGTAGCGGATGGTGCGCACGGTCAGTCCGGTGGCCCGGGCCAGCTCCCCGATGGTGAGCGGTGCGGTGCCGTCGTCGATCATGTCGTGAGTGTGGGCCTTCCAGTGGGTGGAGACTCAAGGAGCAGGAGGAGCACGGCGGATGGAAACTCTCCGGGACATTCTCGACGCGGTGGCGCGGGGTGTCTTCCCGCCGCCGGACGGCCGTACGACCGTCGTGCCGCAGGCGTCCGAGCGGGACGCGGGGGTGCTCGCCTTCACCGCGCACGCGGTGGTCTTCATCGACGAGGACCCGCAATGGGTGTACGACACCCTGGCCGCCGTGCCCTGCGACGCGCTCGCGGCGCCGATGAACCCGCGGTTCCTGACGGCCCTGCTCGACCGGACGGGCCGTACGGCGGAGAACGTCGACGCGATGCTCGTGGGCTCCCCCCTGCCGGGCGAACCGCCGCTCCCGCTGGAGGAGATCACGGACGGCGACCACCCGAGGATCGTGTACGCCCGCGGCCGGCGCGACGACGTGCGCGCGTGGACGACGGAGGGTGGAGTGGTGGTGACGGGGCGCGGGATCGCGGGACGGCTGGAGGTCTCGGTCGAGATCGAGGAGGGCGTACGGCAGCGGGGGCTGGGGCGCGCGCTGGTGACCGCCGCGCGCCACCTGGCGGCCGAGCCGCTGTGGGCGCAGGTGGCGCCGGGGAACGCCCGCTCGATGCGGGCGTTCCTGGCGGCGGGCTACCGTCCGGTGGGTTCGGAGGCGCTGCTGCTCAGCGCGTCCTGAGCGTCAGTGCCACGGCTGGTAGTACGGGTTGCTCTCGCAGTCGCTCATGATCTCGACCTTGGTCTTCTTGTCGACCGGGCAGACGCCGATGATGTACTGCCGCTTGATGCCGCCGGGGAAGGCGACCTCGACCTGGTCGGCCCACTTGTGGGTGTCGCCGATGGTCTTGTTGACGTCCACACCGCCGGGGGCGTCGATGTAGTAGTTGTAGCCCGACTTGTACCAGGTCTTGTACAGGTCGTGGTCGTAGGTCGTCGAGACGTACGGCGAGGGCTGGTTGACGAGGACGTACTTCTCGACGTCGTACTGGCCGTTGATGACGTCCTTGGGCAGGAAGCCCTGCTCGAAGACGACCGCAGGGCCGCGGCTGTCGCTGCGGTAGAGGGTGCCGCAGGTGGTGCGCCAGACCGGGTCCGGGGTGATGCGGGTGATGTCCACGCGGTCGTCCGCGGCGGCCATCGCCGGGTCGGCGACCACGGGGCAGGCGGGCGCGGCGGCCCTGACCGGGGTGCGGGCGGTGTGGGTGGGGACGGTGGAGGCGGTCGTGGCGAGGACGGCCGCGAGGGACAGGACGGCGGCAGCGGTCCGCCGCCGCAGGTTCAGGGTGATCATGCGGGGCACGATCCCGGTTCCACGGCGGCGGACCGTGGATCATCACCCGTACGGAGCGTGTCCAACTGACCGCATTTCAATCCGACTTCAGCGGAAGATGCCGGTGTGGCCGAGCGAGTAGCGGCCCGGCTGCGGGTAGACGGCGAGGCCGTGCGGGCCGCCGCCGACCTTGATGCGGGCGAGCTGGGTGCCGGTGCGGGTGTCGATGGCGTAGACCTCGGAGTTGTAGCGGCCGGACAGCCACAGCACCTTGCCGTCGGCCGAGACACCGCCCATGTCGGGGCTGCCGCCGTGCGGCAAGTGCCACTTCTTGGTCAGCCTGTTCTTCGTGAAGTCGAAGATGGAGATGGAGCCTTCGCCGCGGTTGGAGATGTACATCTCGCGCGAGTCCCGGCTGATGTACAGGCCGTGGCAGCCCTTGCCGGTGGGCAGGAAGTCCGGCTTGGCGAAGGTGTCGCCGTTCAGCACCCACATGCCGTTGGCCATCATGTCGGCGATGTAGAACCGCTTGCCGTCGGGCGAGATCTTGACGTCCTGCGGCATCGACCCGTGGAACGGCAGTTTCTGCTGCCCGATCACCTTCATCTGCTCGGTGTCGACCTTGAGCAGTTCACCGCTGAACTCGCAGGAGACGATGAAGTAGCGGCCGTCCGTGGAGAAGTCGGCGTGGTTGACGCCGTAGCAGCTGACCGGGACCGCCTTCACGGTCTTCATGGTGTGCGCGTCCCGGAACACCAACTGCCGGTCGAGGGAGGCCATCACGATCGCGTACTTGCCGTTGGGCGTGAAGTAGAGGTTGTACGGGTCGTGCACGTCGACCGGCTTGCCGGCCTTGCCCGTTCGCGGGTCGATCGGGGTGAGGGTGTTGCCGCGGTCGTTGTTGACCCACAGCGTCTTCAAGTCCCAGGAGGGGACGACATGTTGGGGCTGGACCCCGACCGGAATGGTCTCGACGACCTTGTACGTCTTCGGGTCGATCACCGAGACCGTGTTGGAGCCGGTGTTGGGGACGTAGACCCGGGACGGGAAGTCCCGTACCACCGCGGAGAGTTGGTTGGGCCGGTCGGCCGCGTACACGTCGGCGGGGTCGAGCACCGGCGGCATCCCGGGCAATCCCTGTGCCACCTGCGGCTGTTGCTTCTTCTGCTGTTGCGGCTGGAGCGCGGCCTTGGTGCCGAGGGCCTCGTCGGCGTGGTCCTGCGAGCCGCAGCCGGCGAGGGCGGCCAGCGCGGCGAGGGCGGCGCCGGTGACCAGGGCGCGGGTGAGGGGGGTGTGTCGCATCAGCTCAGCAGCTCCGTGGTCGTCACCGCGCGCAGTCCGCGGCGGTCGAGTTCTTGCAGTACGGCGGGGAGCGCGGCGACCGTGTCGGCGTACCCGAAGTGCATGCTCACGACCGATCCGTCGCGGACCTCGGCAAGCACCTTGCGGGTGATGGCAGGGGCGCCGGGCTCGGTGAAGTCGAGGGAGTCGACGCCGTAGGACAGCACGTGCGGGTAGCCCACGCGGTGAGCCAGGCGCTGGACGAGGGGGGACGCGGCCGGGGCACGCGAGGGCCTGAACCAGGTGCCGATCGAGCCGGTCAGCCGCTTGAGGCGGTCGGCGCAGCCGGTGATCTCGGCCAGCGCGTCGGCCTCGGACAGGGTGTTGACGGCGATGTGCCGCTGGGTGTGGTTGCCGAGGTCGTGGCCGCCGTCGAGGATGCGGCGGGCCATCTCGGGGTGCGTGTCGAGCCAGGTGCCGACGGCGAGGACGGTGACGCGGGCGCCGTGTTTCTCGGCCTCGGTGAGGAGCGCGGTGGCGATCTTGGGGTCGCCCTGGCCGTGGAAGGTGAGCGCGATCCGGGGGCGGTCGCGGGGTCCGTGGGTGATCTGCGCGGGCTGCCGGGGGAAGGCGCGCGGGGCGGGGGCGGTGAGCGGGGTCGCCTTGGCGGCGGGGGCGCGGGCGGGCGCGGCGGGGGCTGCGGCGGGGCCGGTCGTGGCACATCCGGCGGCGAGTGCGCCCCCGGCGACGAGCCCGGCACCCGCACGCAACGCCGTACGGCGGTCGGTCGTGGTCACCCGGTCCATTTAAGGGGCGCCGAGCAAGAAACCGGGGCATTAACCCGATCGAGGGACCCACACGGGTCGCACGTCGAACGGGCGTCCGCACAGGGTTGCCGGGCCGATCCAACTGCGGTTCGACAGCGCCCCTTAGGGGCGCGGGGCAGTATCGATTTGCGGCTCCGCCGCGTGGGCGCGACCAGCCACAGCGGCGCCGCAGAAAACCGACGACCTGCCCCGCCCTCCCCCAGCGGACCGCTCAGCGATCAGCAACCCGCATCTCGAACCACGTCGTCTTGCCGCGAGGCAGCAGATCAACTCCCCACCGATCAGAGAGTTTGTCGACGAGGAACAGGCCCCGACCGCTCAGGTCCATCTCCTGGACCGGCATCAGACAGGGCAACCCCCGGGAGGGATCGCGGACCTCGACGCGGATCCAGCCGCGACGCCGCTTCATCCGCAGTCCGAACACCCGCGCACCCGTGTGCCGTACGGCGTTTCCGACCAGTTCCGAAACCAGTAAGACGGCGTCCTCGGTCATTTTCGGGCTGAGTCCCCAGTGCCGTAGGACGACGATCTGGGTGAGCCGGCGGGCCGCGGCGGCGGACTCGGGGCGGGACGGGAGCGGAACTTCCGCCTCCGTCGGATCACCGAACAACTCGATCGCTTTGAGTGCCCGCTCGTCCTCGACCGCAGGCGACCAGCGCGCCGCGGTCGCACGGCCTTGTCCCCGCGGCTGTCCGATACCTTCCAGCCCCGCCATGCGTCCATCATGGCCGCCCCGGACGGCCTCCGGGGCGGTTCCGGAGGAATACGCCCCCCGGAAGCACCCGTTCCGCGACATCCGATTGACATATGCCAAGGGCATTTCGGAGTCGGCCGCGACCCCTCCGACCTGCGGTGAAGGCTCTGTTGGAGGCAATCGACAGGCTCCCTCGACAAGGCAGGCTTAAGGTCACCTTAAGGTTCCCATAAACCATCCCGTCGAGGTACCTGTATGAGACGTCGCGTCAATTGCAAGTGGCTGAGCGGTATTTGACCGTCCGGTTCAGCGGAACTTTGCCTTGCCGGGACCCTCTTCGACGAAACTGCGCATCCCGATCTCCCGGTCCTCGGTCGCGAACAGCCCCGCGAACCACGTCCGTTCGACCGCGAGGCCGGTCTCGATGTCCGTCTCCAGACCGGTGTCGATCGCTTCCTTCGCCGCACGGAGTGCGATCGCCGGTCCCTGCGCGAGCTTCGCCGCCCACGCGTGTGCCTCGGTGTACACCTCGGCGGCCGGCACCAACCGGTCCACCAGGCCCAGTTGAAGCGCCTCGTCGGCCTTGACCATCCGGCCGGTGAAGATCAGGTCCTTCGCCTTCGACGGTCCGATCAGCCGGGCCAGCCGCTGGGTGCCGCCCGCACCGGGGATGAGGCCGAGCAGGATCTCCGGCTGCCCCAACTTCGCGTTGTCGGCCGCGATGCGGAAGTCCGCGCACAACGCCAACTCGCAGCCCCCGCCCAGCGCATAGCCCGTGATCGCCGCGACGACCGGCTTGGGGATGCGGGCCACCGCCGTGAACGAGTCCTGCAGATCGCGCGACCGCGCGACCATCGCCGCGTGGTCCATGCGCTGCATCTCCTTGATGTCCGCGCCCGCCGCGAACACCTTCTCCCCGCCGTACACCACCACCGCCCGCACGTCCTCGCGGCGCGTGGCCTCCTCGGCGAGCTCCTTGAGGCGGTCCTGGGTGGCGGTGTCCAGCGCGTTCATCGGCGGGCGGTCGAGGCGGATGGTGCCGACGCCCTCGGCGACTTCGAGATTCACGGTCATGCACGCAGGTTAACGTGCGCTAACGACAACGGGCCCGGTGCTGTCGGTCACAGCACCGGGCCCGCATGTGTCTAGGGACGTGTCACGCGGTCCACTTGGCCCACGACATGTTCCAGCCGTTGAGCCCGTTGTCGGGTGCCACGGTCGCGTCGTTGGAGTTCTTGACGACCACGACGTCACCGAGGATCGAGTGGTTGAAGAACCACGCGGCCGGAACGGTCTTGCTGTAACCGCCCTTGACGTCCCGCAGGCCTATGCAGCCGTGGCTGGCGTTGTAGTTGCCGAAGGCGTCGCCGCCCCAGTAGTTGCCGTGGACGAAGGTGCCGGAGTCGGTCAGGCGGGTGGCGTGCGGGACGTCCTTGATGTCGTACTCGCCGCCGTAGCCGACCGTTTCGCCGTTCATCCGGGTCACGGTGAGCTTCTCGCTCATGACCATCTGGCCGTTCCAGGTGTCGTAGCCGGGCTTGCCGGTGGTGACCGGGATGGTCTTGATGGTCCTGCCGTCCTGGGTGACCTTCATCGTGTGCTTCTTGGCGTCGACGATGGAGACCTGGTTGCGGCCGATGGTGAACTTGACCGTCTTGGTCTGCTTGCCGTAGACGCCCGAACGGCCTTCCACGCCGTCGAGGTTGAGCTTGACGGTGACCTTGGTGCCGGACTTCCAGTAGTTCTCCGGGCGGAAGTCGAGGCGGTCGTTGCCGAACCAGTGGCCCTCGACGTCGACGGCCGGCGAGGTCGTGATGCTGATGGCCTTCTTCACGTCCCCGGGGTGTGTGATGCCCCGGGTGAAGCGGATGGAGAACGGCATGCCGACGCCGACCGTGGAGCCGTCCTCGGGGGTGAAGTAGCCGACGAAGGTGTTCGCCGGGGTCAGCGTGGTGAAGCTGGAGTCCTCGGCGGCGACCCGGCCCGCGGAGTCCTTGGCGACCGCGTGCACGGTGTACTTGGTGGAGGCGGCGAGATGCGTCGCGGGCGTCCAGGTCGCACCGCCGCCGGTGATCGCGCCGTCCACCTTGGCGCCACCGGCGTCCTTCACGGTGACCTCGGTCAACTTGCCCTTCGCGGCACTGATCTTGAGGGCGCCACTGGTGTCGACGGACTTCGAGCCGTCCTTCGGGGCGATGGTGACGACGGCCTGCGACTGCTTGGTCGTGGCCGTGCCGGAGGCCTTGTCCTTGCTGTCGCCCGAGCCGGACCCGGAGCCGGAGTCGGAGCCACCGCCACCGCCACCGCACGCGGTGACGGCGAGCAGCAGCACGCCGAGGATCAGCGCGAGCAACCCCTTGTTTCTCCGGCCGCGCGCGTCAACCGACGCCCCCGATATCGGTCGCACGTTCAAGACTTTCTCCCCTCGCCGGGCCCGGTCCGGCCCGCACCCCTTTGCGCATCTGACGTGCGCGTCCGCGCATATTAACCGCCAGGATTTGAGCTTCGTGTCAGGTGATTGTCACCGTTCGGTCGCAACTTCAACTGCCGCCTGACACCGGGCGCCCGCCCCAACTCCGCTCACTTGACCGCACTGCCCGCCTTCCACTCCTTCCAACCCATGTTCCACCCGCCGAGTCCATTGTCCGGAGCGACCTGTTTGTCGTTGCTGTGCACGACCTCGACCACGTCCCCGACGATGCTGCGGTCGAAGAACCAGCCGGCCGGGGTGTCCGAGCCGCCGCCCTTCACATCCCGCAGCCCCACGCACCCGTGGCTGACATTGACGTGTCCTGGAGCGTCAGGCGCCCAGTAGTTGCCGTGCAGGAAGGTGCCGGAGTCGGTGAGCCGCATGGCGTGCGGGACGTCGGGGATGTCGTACTCGCCGCCGAAGCCGACCGTGCGGCTGTTCATCCGGGTCACCTCCAGCATCTCCATGACCACCATTTTCCCGTTGTACGTCGTCCTTCCGGGGGCACCGGCGGTGATCGGCACGGTGGCCAGGAGGTCGCCGTCGCGCCGTACCTCCATGGTGTGCCTGGCCGCGTCGACCAGGGAGACCTGGCTGCGGCCGACGGTGAAGGAGAACGTCTTGTACTGGAGGCCGTAGACGCCCTTCGCCCCTTCTACGTCCCGCAGGCGGAGGGAGACGGTGACCTGGGTGCCGGGCTTCCAGTAGGACTCGGGGCGGAAGTCGAGGCGGGCGTTGCCGAACCAGTGCGGGCGGATCTCGACGGCCGGCTTCGCGGTGACGTGGATGGCTCGTTCGACGGCGGCCCGGTTCTCGATCTCCCGGTTGAAGCCGAGGGAGACGATCATCCCGGTGCCGACGGTGGCGCGGTTCTCGGGGGTGACGTAGCCGATGAACCGTTCGTCGGGGACGAAGGTCGTGAACGTGGTGTGCCGGGCGGAGCGGCGGCCGTCGCCGTCGAGGGCGACCGCGTCGACGGTGTACCGGGCGGCCAGGGCGAGTTCCGGGTCCTCGGGTTCCCAGCGCAGCCCGTCGTCGGAGATACGGCCCGGGACGGGGGTGTCCTGGGCGTCCTGTTCCTTGACGACCTGCACGGACTCCAGGCGCCCGCTGGGCACTTTGACCAGCAGGCGCTGGTCGGGTTCGACGCCCTTGGCGGTGTCGTCGGGCGAGATCCGGATCACATCCTCGGGCGCCGGTGCCTTGCCGAAGAGCTCGTCGATGCCGCCCCCGCCCGCGCCGTCGGAAGTACAGCCGGTGGCTCCGGCCAGCAGTCCTGCCCATGTCAGTACGGCGGCCAGTGCGACCCCCGCGCGCCGCGCGCGCCCTTGTGCATGCCTCACGGGGTGCTCAACGAGCGGCCCTGCCCCAGGGAAACGTGAGTACGACACGCTCCGCCGGATCCACTCTGAGATGTCCGCGGGCCGGTGGGGGCCGGCCGCGCCCGCGCGGCGGAGCCGCATGGCGAAACAGCCCCGCGCCCCTCGGGGCGCGGCGCCAGCCAGATTTGACCGGGTCACTTGGCCAAGCTCTGGGCAGAACAGTGGGGAGAACGACATGACAGGGAACCGCGACCGGGACGTCGCGCGCTCTTCACCTCGTCGTTCCATGAGCCGCAGGAGGCCGGACGGTGTCGAGCGCAGCCGAGCAGGAGGCCGTGCAGGAGGGGCGCGTCGACGGTGGCGTGCCGGTGGAGCGATCCGTCGACGAGGCGGCCGTCCCGGTACCACGTGCCGCCCCCGTGCTGAACGGCGCCCCGCACCCGGCACCGACCGTGCCCGTGTGGCCAGGGACGCCGATGCCGTTGGGGGCCCGGTTCCGGGTCGGCCCGGACGGGGTGGCGGGTACCAACTTCGCACTGTGGGCGGGGGGCGCGGAGGCGGTCGAGCTGTGCCTCTTCGACGAGCAGGGGGTGGAGACCCGCGCCCCGCTGACCGAACTGACGCACGAGATCTGGCACGGCTTCCTGCCGGGGATCCTGCCCGGGCAGCGCTACGGCTTTAGGGTGCACGGCCGCTGGGACCCGTGGACCGGCGCCCGCTGGAACCCGGCGAAGCTGCTCCTCGACCCGTACGCGCGCGCGGTGGACGGCGAGTTCGGGCTGCCGCCCGAGGTGTACGCGCATGTCCGGGACTGGCCGCAGCAGCAGGTCGCGGACACCGTGCGCGACGACCGGGACTCGGCGCCCCACGTCCCCAAGGGTGTTGTGGTCCACGACGACACCACCGACGACGAGTGGATGGACGACCGCCGCCCGAAGACACCGTGGGCGGACTCGGTCATCTACGAACTCCACGTCGGCGGCTTCACCAAGCTGCACCCCGGGATACCCGAGGAACTCCGGGGCACCTACGCCGGGTTGGCGCACCCGGCGGCGATCGAGCACCTGGTGAAGCTGGGCGTGACGGCCGTGGAACTGCTGCCCGTCCATCAGTTCGCGCACGAGGACCATCTGCTGCGCAAGGGCCTGAAGAACTACTGGGGTTACAACTCGATCGGCTACTTCGCCCCGCACGCGGGCTACGCGGCGACCGGTACGGCGGGTCAGCAGGTCGGCGAGTTCAAGCGGATGGTGCGCGCGCTGCACGAGGCCGGGATCGAGGTCATCCTCGACGTGGTCTACAACCACACGGCGGAAGCGGGTGAGTTGGGCCCGATGCTGTCGCTCAAGGGCATCGACAACCGCGGCTACTACCGCCTGCAGAGCGACGCCCGCCGCTACGCGGACTACACGGGCTGCGGCAACACCCTGCACGTCGTCCAGCCGCACGTGCTCCGGCTCATCACCGACTCCCTGCGCTACTGGGTCACCGAGATGGGCGTCGACGGCTTCCGCTTCGACCTCGCGGCGGCGCTGGCCCGCTCGATGCACGACGTCGACATGCTGTCCCCGTTCCTCGCGGTGATCGCCCAGGACCCGGTGCTACGACGGGTGAAGCTGATCGCCGAGCCCTGGGACGTCGGCTCGGGCGGCTACCAGGTCGGCGCGTTCCCGCCCCTGTGGACGGAGTGGAACGACCGCTATCGCAACGCCGTCCGGGACTTCTGGCGCGGCGCGCTGCCGGACGTACGGGACCTCGGGTACCGCCTGTCGGGGTCGAGCGACCTGTACGCGTGGGGCGGCCGCCGCCCCTACGCCTCCGTCAACTTCATCACGGCGCACGACGGTTACACCCTGCGGGACCTGGTGTCGTACGAGCGCAAGCACAACGAGGCCAACGGCGAGGGCAATCGGGACGGTACGGACGACAACCGGTCCTGGAACTGCGGGGTCGAGGGCGAGACCGACGACGAGCGCGTACAGGCGCTGCGGCGGCGGCAGTTGAGGAACCTCCTCACCACGCTGCTGCTCTCCACCGGGGTGCCGATGCTGGTCGCGGGCGACGAGCTGGGGCGGACGCAGCGGGGCAACAACAACGCCTACTGCCAGGACAACGAGATCAGTTGGGTGGACTGGGGGCTGCGGGAGGACCCGGGCTGGCGGGCGCTGACCGACCTCACCGCCCGGCTGATCGACCTGCGCCACCGCCATCCGGTGCTGCGCCGCCGGGCGTTCTTCTCCGGGCGGGCCCGATCGGCCGACGGCATAAGGGACTTGGCCTGGTTCACCGCGCGCGGCACGGAGATGACGGAACGGGACTGGTACGCGCCCGCCGCCACCCTCGGCATGTACCTCTCGGGGCGGGACATCCCCGGCCGCGACGAACGCGGCGAGGCGATCCTCGACGACAGCTTCCTCGCCGTCCTGCACGCGGGCGACCGGCCGGTGAGCTTCGTACTGCCGGGGCCGCCGTGGGCGGAACGGTACGAGGTGGTCGTCGACACCTCGCGGGAGGAGCAGGCGGAGGCGCCGGGGGTGGTGCACCGGGCGGGGGCGGCGATCACCGTGCCGGCGCGGGCGGTGCTGTTGCTGAAGGTGCTGGGCTGAGCACTGCCCTCAGCCCAGGATCCCCCGGTCGTACGCCGTCGCCACCGCCGCCGCGCGGTCCTTGACGCCCAACTTGCCGTACAGATGGGTGAGATGGGTCTTGACGGTCGCCTCGCTGATGAAGAGCTCGCGGGCGATCTCGCGGTTGGAGGTGCCCTTGGCGACGAGCGCCAGCACTTCGCGTTCGCGGGCGGAGAGCGGTTCGTTGCCGGGCGTCTGGGGGCCGCGCACGGCGGAGACCAGGCGGGAGGCGACGGCGGGCGAGAGGACCGTACGGCCCTCCGCCGCCGCGCGGACGGCGGTGAACAGCTCGTCGCGGGGCGCGTCCTTCAGGAGATAGCCGGTCGCGCCCGCCTCGATCGCGGGCAGGGTGTCGGAGTCGGTGTCGTACGTCGTCAGGACGAGCACCTTCGCGCGGGCGGCGCGGCGGGTCAGCTCGCGGATGGCGTCGACTCCGCCGCCGGCCGGCATCCGCAGGTCCATCAGGATCACGTCCGGGTCGAGGGCGGCGGCCCGCTCCACGGCCTCGACGCCGTTCGACGCCTCGCCCAGAACGCGGAATCCGGGCGCGGACTCGAACATGCCGCGCAGACCGTCCCGTACGACGGGATGGTCGTCGACGATCAGCAGGGAGATCAGCACCTCGTCACTCATGGCGGACCAACGGTACGCGAGCCGACAGGGCCGTGCCGTGACCGGGCTCGGACTCGACCGCGAGGGTGCCCGCGATGCGCTCGGCGCGGGCCCGCATGCCGTCGAGGCCGAAGCCGCCGGTGCGGGTGCGTTCGGGCAGCGCGAGGGGGTCGAAGCCCTGTCCGTCGTCGCGGATGTCGAGGATGACGTCCTCGCCGAGGAAGGAGAGGGTGACGCCGACGCGGGTGGCGCGGGCGTGCCGGGCCGCGTTCGACAGGGCCTCCTGGGCGATGCGCAGCAGGGTCGCGGAGACCTCGTCGTGGAGCTGTTCGGTGATGCCGGTGACGGTGAACTCGGCGCGGACACCGGTGCGTTCGCCCCACTCGGCGACCGTGTTCTTCAGCGCCTCGGGCAGTCCGTCGTGCTCCAGGGCGATCGGCGCGAGGTTCTGCACGGAGCGGCGGGCCTCGCCGAGGCTGTGCCGGGCGAGGGTGGCGGCGCGGTCGAGGTGGGTGCGGGCGGTCGTCAAGTCGGGTGAGTTGGCCACGACTTGGAGCTGGGCGATGATGCCGGTCAGGCCCTGGGCGATCGTGTCGTGGATCTCGGCCGCCAGCCGGCGGCGTTCGTCGGCGACCCCGGCTTCCCTTGCCTGGACGAGGAGTTGGGCGTGCAGGGCGGCGTTCTCGTCGAGGGCCTGCTGGAGGGCGGTGTTGGTGCGTTCGAGTTCGGTGATGGTGTCGTTGCGTTCGTGGGAGCGCCGCATCTCGGCCTCCTGCAGATGGGCGACCACCAACTGCAGGGCGGACATGGCGACCAGGAGCGCGAAGAAGACGATCCACTGGACCGCGCTCCCGAACGGCATCCCGCCGGCCTGCGCACCGGCCACGGTCACCGAGCTGGCGACCAGTGCGAGTCGCTGCCGGTTCCTGCCGGGGATCAGCTCGTCGGCGTCCATGTAGCCGCAGGCGGCGTAGAACGCGAAGAACGGGTCGATCCAGGTGAGGACGAAGGCGAGGGCCCAGCGGACGACGTAGTACGCGGTCCCCGTCCGCGAGGGGGTCCGGCCGCGGCCGGGGCGGCGGACGCGGGTGGCGTGCCACCACAGCTGGAGGACGAACGCGGCACCGGTCAGGGCCCAGCCGGTGTTCCACTCGGCGCTGTTGTAGTCGAACAGACCGGAGGAGGCGACCGCGAGGACGACACTGATACCGAGCAGCCCGTACGGCCCCCAGGTGTGCAGCTGCTCCCAGCGCCGGTCGATCTGGCGGTCCCTGGTGGTCATCTCCCCAGTCTGCACGGCCACCGCACCTACTCCCAGCGGAACCGGCGCGAGGCGCCGACCGTCAGCAGGACGGTCCAGGCCACCAGCACGCCCAGGTGCGTCCAGCCCGGCCAGTTGCCGGCCGCCGCCCGGTTCAGGGCCTCCGCGGCGGCGCCGAACGGCGTGTAGCCGACGATCCGCGCCATGACGTCCGGCATCGAGTTCACCGGGATCCACACACCCGCGCAGAACATCATCGGGAAGAACACCGCCGACCCGATGGCGCCCGCGATCTTCGTCGTCCGCGACAGCGCCGAGACCACCGCGCCCAGCGCGAGCGCGGCCAGGATCGCGAGGAGCAGGGCGAGGAGATAGCCGAACGGCTGCTTCGGGAGGCGTACGTCGAAGGCGAGGCGGCCGACGACCAGCGCGCACAGGGCGGAGGCCAGGGCCGCCGTGCCGTAGACCACCATCTGCGCGGAGAGCAGGGCGGAGGGGCGGACCGGGGTGGCGGACATGCGGCGGAGGATGCCGCGTTCGCGGTAGCCGGTGAGGTTCTGCGGCATCGACTGGAGCGCGCCGACGATCATGCCGAGCAGGACGGCGACCGGGACGTACACGTCGATCGTGCGCAGGCCGCCGAGGTCGGCGTCGTGGTGGCGGAAGCCCGGGATGGAACCCAGGATCACCAGCAGCAGGGTGGGGAAGGCCAGAATCCAGAAGAGGGCGCCCGGTTCGCGGCGGAAGAGGCGCAACTCGGTGCGCAGGACTGCGGTG
Organism: Streptomyces sp. NPDC050548; assembly: GCF_044457385.1. Taxonomy (NCBI): domain Bacteria; kingdom Bacillati; phylum Actinomycetota; class Actinomycetes; order Kitasatosporales; family Streptomycetaceae; genus Streptomyces; species Streptomyces sp. NPDC050548. Next base: position 52,387 of record NZ_JBITGV010000004.1, on the reverse strand, counting down.
TTCATCGGGTGACCTCCGTCAGGTCCAGGAAGGCGTCGTCCAACGTGGCGTCGGAGACCCGGAGTTGGTGGGCGGTGATGTGGCCCCGGGCGAGCAGGGTGATGACGGCGTTGACGGTCTCGTCGGAGCCGGAGAGCGTGATCCGGCCGTCCTTGCGGGCCACGGAGGTGAGCGCGGGCAGCGCGTTCAGGTCACCGTCGTCGAGTGGCGCGGAGGGCGTGAAGCTGATGACGGTGGAGCCCGCCGAGCGGCGGATCAGCCCGTCCGGAGTGTCCAGCGCGGCGACCCGGCCCTTGTCGATCACGGCGATCCGGTCGCACAGCCGCTGCGCCTCCTCCATGAAGTGCGTGACGAGCAGCACGGTGACCCCACTGGCCCGGACGTCCTCGATGAGCTGCCAGGTGTCGCGGCGGGCGCGCGGGTCGAGCCCGGTGGTCAGTTCGTCGAGGACGACGACCCGGGGATTGCCGATCAGTGCGAGCGCGATGAACAGGCGCTGCTTCTGACCGCCGGACAGCTTCGCGAACCGGGTGGTCAACTTGGCGGTCAGACCGAGGCGTTCGGCCAGCGGCCGCCAGTCGGCGGGGTGCGGGTAGAGGGCCGCGTACAGCTCCAGGGCCTCGCGGACGGTGAGCTTGGCCTGGAGTTCGCTCTCCTGGAGCTGGGCGCCCAGGACACGGGCGACCTGCTCGTGGTCGGCGACGGGATCGAGGCCGGTGACACGGACCCGGCCCGCGTCCGGGACGCGCAGGCCCTCGACGCACTCGACGGTGGTGGTCTTGCCGGCGCCGTTCGGGCCGAGGATCCCGAAGATCTCGCCCTCCTCGACGGCGAACGAGACACCGTCGACGACGGCCCGGCCGCCGTAGGACTTGCGCAGTGCGGTGACTTCGATGACAGGTGTGGCTGACATGCTCCGAGGGTCCTGCCGGAGCCGGGCCGACCACATCGCCCATCGCGCTCGAAGACGCATCAACCGATCGGTTGATGCGCTGCTACGACCCCCTGGTCGGCCAAAACTAGGTGGGCACTGTCAGTGGTGGTCCGTAGGCTCGCCCGTGATGTCGACGACACATGCAACCACCAAGGACCGATCCGCCGCCCGTACACTCGCGCGGCTGTGGCCGTACGTCCGCCCCGTGCGGGTACGGCTGTCCGCCGCGGCCGGGGTCGCCGTCGTCGCGTCCTGTACGGGGCTGGTGTTCCCGCTCGTCCTGAAGTGGATGGTGGACGGACCGGTCGCCGACCGGGACACGGCGGGGGTGTGGCTCGGAGCGCTGTACCTGCTGCTGCTCGGCATCGCGGAGGCGGGCCTCTTCGGTCTCCGTCGTTGGCTCGTGGCCCGGCCGTTGTCACGGGTCGAGGCGGAGATGCGCGCGGATCTCTACCGACATCTGCAACGACTCCCGGTGTCCTTCCACGACCGCTGGCCCTCGGGCCAGCTCCTCTCCCGGGGCACCACCGACCTCATGCTGCTGCGCATGTTCCTCGCCTTCCCCCTCACGTTCCTGCTGGTCAACGCCGTGACGATCCTGGTGGGCGTGATCATCATGCTGCTCCAGGACTGGACACTGGGCATGGTGATCCTGGGGCCCGCCGTGCCGGTGATCGTCACCTGCGTGATCTTCGAGCGGCGGTACGCGCATGTGGCGCGGCTCGCGCAGGACCAGGTCGGCGATCTGACGACGGTCGTCGAGGAGAGCGTGCTCGGCATCCGCATCATCAAGGGCTTCGGCCGCCACCGCAGCCAGGCCCGCGCCTTCCGCGACCTCTCCCGCACCCTGCGCGGCACCGAACTCCGCAAGGCCCGCCTGCTCGCCGCGATCTGGGGCGTCATCGTCACCCTCCCCGAACTGGCCCTCGGCGCGACCCTGGTCCTGGGCACGATCCAGGTCGCGGACGGCAACCTGTCGGCAGGCACGCTGGTCGCCTTCCTCTCCACGGCCCTCGCCCTGCGCTGGCCGGTGGAGTCGATCGGCTTCCTCCTGGCCATGAGCCAGGAGGCGGCAACGGCGACGGAGCGGTTCTTCGAGGTAATGGATGAAACGCCGGAGGAGGAGGCGCCCCAAAGGGGCGCGGGGAACTGCGCGACCAGCCACAACGAACCCGCACCCGAATTCGACGGCATCCGTTTCTCGAAAGTCTGCTTCCGCTACCCAGATGCCCCTCCCGATTCCCCACCCATCCTCGACCGCATAGACCTGCACATCAGACCAGGCGAATCCATGGCCCTGGTCGGCGCCACCGGCACAGGCAAGACCACCCTCACCGCCCTCGTCCCCCGCCTCCACGAGGTGACCTCGGGCCACATCACACTGGACGGCGAGGACATCACGGCGATGCCCCGCGAGGAGCTGCGCTCGAAGGTCGCGATGGCCTTCGAGGAACCGACCCTGTTCTCGACCAGCGTCGGCGAAAACGTCCTGATGGGCGCCGAAGAGGGCGCGGGACAACCGGAGTTGGACCGCGCACTGGCCGTGGCGCAGGCGGACTTCGCCCACGCACTCCCCCAGGGCACGGACACCCGCGTCGGCGAACAGGGCCTGAGCCTCTCCGGCGGCCAGCGCCAGCGCCTCGCACTGGCAAGGGCGGTGGTGGGCAGACCCCGCTTCCTCGTCCTCGACGACCCGCTCTCCGCACTGGACGTCCACACCGAGGCCGCCGTGGAAGCCGCGCTGCGCGACGTCCTCGCGGACACGACGGCGTTGATCGTGGCCCACCGCCCGTCCACGGTCCTGCTCGCCGACCGGGTGGCCCTGCTGTCGGACGGCCGTATCACGGCGGTCGGCACCCACCAGGAACTCCTGCGCACGAACGCGGAGTACGCGCATCTCATGTCGGGATCCGAACCGCACGACCGGCCGGAGGACGAACGATGACCGCCCCCACCACATCGGCGCCCACCACCGACGACGACCACGAACCCCCGCGCCCGCACGCCGTGGACGACCCTTTCGACCACGACGACCTGCCCACTCCCCCGGGCGCGACCGCCGCACTCCTGCGTTCGCTGCTCGCGCCCATGAAGGCCCGTGTCACCGTCACCACCCTCCTCCTGCTGCTCCAGCAGGCGGCCGTGCAGGTGGGCCCGCTGCTGGTGGCGTACGCCATCGACCGGGCGGTGCCCGCGTTCCGGCACCACGACCGCGGGCCGCTGATCGCCGTGGCCGTCGGCTATCTCCTGTGCGCGCTGCTCTCCGGCGGCCTGCAGTACGCGTTCATCGGCGCCTCCGCCCGCGTCAACCAGGACGTGCTGCTCGATCTGCGCGGCCGGATCTTCCGGCATGCGCAGGCGCTGAGCATCGACTTCCACGAGCGCTACACGTCCGGCCGGCTCATCTCCCGTTCCACCACGGACGTCGAGGCGCTGCGCGAACTCCTCAGCGAGGGCCTCCAGGAACTGATCACGGTCATCCTGTCGTTCGTCTACATCTCGGCGATGCTGCTCTGGCTGGACCTGGGGCTGGGCGCGGTCGCGGTGGCGTCGTTCGTGCCGCTGTATCTGCTGGTGCGGGTCTACCAGCGGCGCGCGGTGCGGGTGTACGCGGTGCGGTCCACGGCGATCGCGCGGGTGATCGTGAAGTTCGTGGAGACGATGAACGGAATCCGCCCGGTCCGCGCGTTCCGCCGCGAGGCCGTGAACGACGCCGACTTCCGGATCCTGAACCAGCGGCACGAACGGTCCAACGGCGACGCCCTGTTGGAGATGGCCCGCTATGTCACCGGTTCCCGCCTGGTCGCCAACACGGCGGTCGCGGTGATCGTGCTGTGGGGCGCGAGCCGGGTCGCGGACGGTTCCCTGGAACTGGGCGTCCTGGCCGCCGCGGTGCTGTATCTACGACGGCTCTACGACCCCATCGACCGGCTCGGCATGTTCCTCAACTCCTACCAGTCGGCCGCCGCCTCCCTGCAGAAGATCGCGGGCCTGCTGGCCCAGACACCGTCCGTCCCCGAGCCCTCAACACCCGTGCAACTACCCGCACTTGAGTCGGAGCAGCCCGGCCGCGAGGTCGTCTTCGACGGGGTCCGCTTCGCCTACCGCACCGGCGGCGAGGTCCTCCCCGTCTTCGACCTCACCCTCCCCGCCGGGCAGACGGTCGCCGTGGTCGGCTCCACCGGCGCCGGCAAGTCCACCCTGGCCAAGCTGCTGGCCCGCTTCTACGACCCCTCGGAGGGGCGGGTGCTGCTCGACGGCGTCGACCTGCGCGAGCTGTCCGGGCCCGAACTGCGGCGCGGGGTGGTGATGGTGACGCAGGAGGCGTTCCTGTTCTCCGGCACGGTCGCCGAGAACATCGCGATCGGCCGTCCGGACGCGCCGCGTGAGCAGATCGAGCGGGCCGCGAAGGCGATCGGCGCACACGACTTCATCAGCGCGCTGCCCGACGGCTACGACACGGACGTACGCAAACGGGGTGGCCGCATCTCGGCCGGTCAGCGTCAACTCGTGGCGTTCGCAAGGGCGTTGCTCGCCGACCCGGCGGTGCTGATCCTGGACGAGGCGACGAGTTCGCTCGACGTCCCGGGCGAACAGGCCGTGCAGCGGGCCATGTCGACAGTCCTGCGGGGCCGAACCGCCGTCGTGATCGCACACCGGCTGTCCACCGTCGAAATCGCGGACCGGGTACTGGTCATGGAACACGGCCGGATCGTCGAGGACGGCCACCCGGCCGAACTCATCGCGGGAACAGGCCGGTTCTCGGACCTGCACCGGGCCTGGCGGGACAGCCTGGCGTGAGACGGCGGCGACCGACGTCCCGGGCGAACAAGCCGTGCAGCGGGCCATGTCGACAGTCCTGCGGGGCCGAACCGCCGTCGTGATCGCACACCGGCTGTCCACCGTCGAAATCGCGGACCGGGTACTGGTCATGGAACACGGCCGGATCGTCGAGGACGGCCACCCGGCCGAACTCATCGCGGGAACAGGCCGGTTCTCGGATCTGCACCGGGCCTGGCGGGACAGCCTGGCGTGAGACGGGGGGACCGTCTGGCGGTCCCCCCTCCCCTCAGCAATAGACCATGTCCGCGGAGGCCATGAAGTGCCTGCGCGCCATGGCCGAGCCCGGTCCCGAGAACCGGGGGACCGCGGCCCGATGGCCGACCGGGAGTTCGCGCTCCGCGCATTCGGCCGCGTAGACACCGATGAGGTGGTGGAAGCGGTAGCGGCAGCCCCCTTCCGCCACGAGCAGGTGGTGGTCGACCAGCAGCCGCAGCAGCCCGCGGGTGGTCCTCGCGTCGGTCCGGGCGAGCTTTCCGGCCAGCTGCTCGGTGACCTGGCCGCCGTACAGCCCCAGGCACCGGAACATGCGTGCCGCGTCGGGCGGGAGCGCCCGGTACGAGGCCTCGAAGGCGCTGCGCACACTGGCCCGCGGGTCGTCCCCCACCGTCAGCAGGTCGAGCAGACCGTGCTCGGCCGTGTACTGCCCGACCAGCACGTCCAGCGGGACCCCGGAGTTCGCCGTCAGCCGGTCGGCGACGATGCGCAGCGCCAGCGGCAGCCCTCCGCACAGCGTCACCAGCCGGGCCGTGGCCGCACTCTCGCCCGCCAGCCGGTTCCCGCTCAGGGACACCAGCAGGCGGGCCGCTTCACGGTCGGCCAGCGGCCCGATGGTCATCGCGTGCGCGCCGTCCCGTGCGGCCAGGCCGCCGAGGCTCTGCCGACTCGTCGCGAGGACGCAGCAGGGACCCTGCGGGATCAGGAGCCGCAGCTGCTCGGCGCTGTGCACGTCGTCGAGGACCACCAGCATCCTCCGGCCGTGCAGCACGGTCCGGTAGAGCGAGGCGCAGGCGGCGGTGTCGTCCGGGATGCGCGCGGCCTCCACGCCCAGGCTGCCCAGCAGCCGGCGCAGCGCGTCGACCGCGCTCATCGGCCTGCCGCCCGGGGCGGTGCCGCCCAGGTCGACGTACAACTGGCCGTCGGGGAAGCGGTCGCGCAGCCGGTGCGCGAGCCGCAGCACGAACGCCGACTTGCCCACGCCCGCCGGCCCGTCGACCACGGCCACAGGGGTGGCATGGTCGGACCGCGCCGACTCGTCCTCCAGTACGCCCTGCAGATACGCCAGTTCCTCGGCGCGTCCCTCGAATCCCCTTACCAGGGCCGGGAGTTGCTGTGGCCTGGGTGCGCCGTTCAGCAGCGGGGCGAAGGTGGTGGTGCCGTGGGTGCGCAGTCCCGGATGCTCGCACAGCATCTGCTGGTGCAGGCTGCGCAGTTCGACCCCGGGGTCGATGCCCAGCTCGCTGCGGAGCAGCCTCCTGGTGTCCTCGTACACGCGCAGGGCGTGCGCCTGACGGCCGTTGCGGTACAGCGTCAGGATCAGCAGCCAGCACAGCCGCTCCCGCAGCGGCTCCTCGGCGACGGCGGAGGTCAGCTCGGTGACGGTCTCGGCGTGCCGGCCCGCCGCCAGCATGTCGGTGGCCCACTCCTCGACGGCGGTCAGCCGCATGTCGCGCAGGCGGGTGCGCTCCAGCTCGGCGAACGGGCCGGGGATGGTCGAGTACGCCTCGCCGTGCCACAGCGCCAGGGCCTCCTCGTACAGCCGCAGTGACGTCTCGATGTCGTCGGCGCCGCCCGTCCGGCGGGCCTCGGCATAGTGCCGGGAGAAGAGCGTGGCGTCGACCTGGTCCGGGTCCATCCGCAGGCAGTACCCGCCGGAGACCGAGACCAGGACCGCGTTGGCCCCCCTCCTGCTGCGCCCCGACTCCAACGCCCTGCGGAGCCCGGCCACATAGGTGTGCACTCCGTTGACCGCGGTCTGCGGGACCCGGCGGTCCCACAGTGCGTTCACGAGGGTGTCGACGCCCACGACCTCGCCCGCACGGCTCGCCAGCACACTGAGCACGGCACGCTGTTTGGGCGGGCCCAGCGGCACCTCGACCCCGTTCCGCCAGGCGCGTACCGGTCCGAGCAGCTGTACGCGAAGAGGTGCTCCCGTGGTGGGCATGGGCCCGTCGCCTCCTGAAGTGATGTCCGTCCGTTCCCGCGTCGGCAGGTTCCACGTCACCGTGTCGCGACCCGCCGGTAGTCGTGGCCGTCCGCACGCGCCACCAGTGAGCGGGCCACGGACATCAACTTCTCCCGGGTCTCCTCCAGTTCGCGTTCCGCGCGGGAGTGCTCCACCACACCGGCCCCGGCCCTCAGCCAGACCCTGCCCTCCTGGGCGTAGGCGCTGCGCAGCACCAGGGCGGCGTCCATCGTGCCGTCCTGGCCCACTTTCATGACGGTGCCCGCGTACAGCCCGCGGGCCTCCTCCTCGTAGCGTCCGATCGCCTCGTACGCGGCGCGCTTGGGCACCCCGGACGCGGTCACCGCGGGGAAGACCGCGGCGAACGCCTGCCAGGGCCCTGCCCCGGGCCGGAGCCGGCCCACCACCTTCGACGCCAGGTGCTGCACGGAGCCGCGTTCCTTGACCGCCATGTACTCGGCGACGGCCACCGACTCCGCCCGGCAGGGGCCGACGAGTTCGTCGAAGGCGACCTTCACCGAGATGGCGTGCTCATGGATCTCCTTGGGGTCCGTGAGCAGTTCGTCGCGGAGTTTGCGATCCAGGTCCGCGTCTCCGGTCAGCGCGCGGGTGCCGGCGAGCGGCTGGCTGGCCACGGCACCGTCGGCGGACACCTCCACGACGGTCTCCGGGCTGAACCCGAAGGCGCGCAGCCCTCCCATGCTCACCAGGAAGGAGCGGGCGGGCGAGTTGGCGCGACGCCCCGCCGCGAAGCTGGCCGGGAAGTCGATCTCCTCGTGCACGGGCACCGTGCGGGAGATGACGGCCTTGTGGAGCAGCCCCGAGCGCACGTCCTCGACCAGCGCGGAGACGTTCGCCCGGTAGCCCTCCGCATGAGTCTCCAGATCGACCTGGACGGGCCGCACGGGCCCCCGGGCGGGTGCGGTGGCCCTCGTCACCGCGGCCTCGGCGGTGGCGAGGGCCGCGGCGGACAGGCTGCGGATCACGGCGCGGCCGTCGGCCAGGCGTATTTCCGTCTCGGGCACGATCAGATGGGCCAGCACCGCTTCCTCGTCCGCGGCGGCACAACCCGCGAGGCAGGTGGCCAGCTCGAAAGCGCACCAGCCGTAGGCGGTCCAGTCCGCTATCGGTACACCGTCGAGAAATCCCTGGATCGCGTCGAGCGGGTTGCCGTGCCAGCGCTCTTCCGTGAAGACCCCGTTCCGGTACGTCCGAATGCTCCGGGGCGTTATCACCAGTTCAGCCGCTATTCCGCAGGCCACGGACCAGCAACGCGGCTCCTCGTACACCACGAAGGTGTCCCAGATGCCGGAGTCGGCGAGACCCGTAGCGATATCCAGAGGTTGCCTTCGAGTTTCGACCGTGCCTGTTCGATAATGGATCATTGCTTCAATCCCCCAGTCCAGACAGAACAATGACGGTGTAGGCCGTCTGGCATTTTGCGTGTCCGCGCTCAGGAAATGCGCAGCGCACGGAGATCCATGCAGCACCGGGACGGAGAACAGCCGTCGCGGCTACATGGGAAACGGGTCGGAATTTCCGATTCCGGAAAGGCAGGTCCACCGACCGGTAACAGTTTTCGATGGATGCGAACCATGCGGCGCAGCAAAGGCGCCCTTATGACGCAACCCCTCCACCCGGAGCGTGGATCCGTGCGGCACCGGTGGAACAATTCACGCCAACGATCTTGCGCAAACCATCGGACGAGGCTTGGACCCGCATCCGCCCTCCCGTTTTTTATACCCGTAAGGTACGCCTGGGTCACGATAGCCGCTGACTCTTTGATTGTCACCCTTGAGACGAACGCACGAACGACGGTGCCCCACTCGGGGAGTGGGGCACCGTCGGGGAAGGCGGGCCGCTCGGGAGAGGGGGAGCTCCACGAGCGGCCCGGCTTGGTCAGTCCCGGGCCGGATCAGGCGCGATCCGCCGCACCGGAGGGCGCGGACCGCGGGCACGCTCCGGGCCCGCGCAGGCCAGGGCCCGCATACACAGCGGGCCCACAGGGACCCTCTCCGCCACCCGGTCCCGGCGGGCCGGCGCATCGGGCGACCCGTACCGCACTGGCTTGATGTGATCGGTCCGCACCGCGGGAACCGTCGCGTCGGCCGCCACCTGCTCCACGACCCCTCCCCTGCGTTGCGGCGCTCTTCGCCACAGCCGGACATTCGGTGGCCGTCGACGGAACCGGAACCGGAACGGGAATTCGGGACGGACCATGTGAACGACTGCGGCAAGAATACCGATCGAATTCTTTGTGTCGCAATATGCGCTGCACCCCGACATACGTGAGTTTTGCATTCAAGCGGGTTCGAGGACGAATCCGCGCCCCCAGACATTGCGCACGGCGAGCCCGACGACTCCCAGACGGCGGCGCAACCGCATCACATGCAGATCGAGCGCGTTGCTGGACGAGCTGGCCCCGGACCGGTCGAGGATGTCCAGCAGTTCGACCCGATAGATGATCTGCCCGTATCGGGCCACCAGCGGCGCCAGCATCTCGCACTGCGTCACGGAGAGCGTGACGGACAAATCCTTGAAGTAGAGGATTCCCGCCGGATCCAGCGCGGGCCTCGCCCGCAGAACGGCTCTGGCCGTCAACTGACGGACGCGGGCCTGGAGATCTTCCTGGACGATCGGGGGCCGCACCCAGTCCTCGTGGAAGCTCACGTTCTCCGGCGGTGGAGCACCGTGCTCGACGACCAGCAGACAGAGATGCCCGTGAATCTTGCACTGCTCGCGCATCTCGCTCTCGGCCGGCCAGCGGACGAATTTCACCGGATTAGGCATGTCTGAATCCCCCCTCGGCCGGTCGGAGTCCGTGCCAGAACTCTAACGGTCGGAAATCGCGCCACGACAGGGTCACTTCACATTCCGTCGCGTGTGTTTTGCACATGAGAAATGGAGGAACCGATACCGGTCGTGAACGGCGCCGAGGGCCCGACCCGGGAATGTACACGTAAGAAAAATCGCGCTTCTGTCAAGGCTCTTTCGAGCCCGCCGTCACTCCTGTGTCGCTGCCCGAATCTGAGGGTCCCGTACACCAGGAGGACACATGCTGGACCGGACCTTACCCGTGCCACCCGAGTTCGCCAATCGCCCCCGTCGTACCGGCCGTTGGGCGGCCTAGATGGCCGCCCTGGACCTGATGTCCGCGGTCCTCGTCGAGGAGGTCGGGCGACTCGACCCGCTGACACTGGACGAGAGCCTCCGGGCGCTGCCGAGGATGAACGAGGCCGCGGACGTCGCCGCGTTGACGAAGGTGGTCAGCGAGGCGCTTCCCAGCGAAGGGGACATCGACCGCCTCACGCCGCAGGAGTGTCTCGCCGCCATGCGCGACCTCGGCATGTACCTGGGCAGTCTCAAGCGGCACGGGGTGACGCTCTTCGACGTCATTCCGGCCGCGACCGCCGTCTTCGAACTGCTGGGCCGGCGGACCGGCATGATCCCGCGCGACACGGTGTTCCACTACACCTGCTGGAACCCCGTGGGCGGGCGCGAGCGGCTCTACACCGGGCATCCGATGGAGCGCAGTCTCGTCGACGCCGTACGCCGCTGCATGCCGGAGCTGGCACGGGCCGTCGAGACGGGCCGCGCGCTGTGGACCGAGGACACCCACAGCCGGGCGCACGCCGACGGGCTGACGGCGCTGGCCGGTCAACTCACGGCGGCCGACAGGGCGATGGGCGATGTGATGCGGAGCGTCGCGCCCGAGTTCTTCGCGCTGGAGCTGCGGCCCTACTTCGAGGACGTGCGCATAGCGGGCCGTACGTACATGGGACCGGCCGCGGCCCACGTCCCGCTCTTCCTCGTCGACCTGCTGCTGTGGGCCTCCGACCGGGGCAGCCCGGAGTACCTGGGTTTCTGCCGCGAGGTGGCCTCGCTGACTCTCCCCGGCTGGCGGGACCTGTACGTCGCGTGGAGCGCGGCGCCGTCCCTGACCTCGCGCCTCGTCGCGGCCCTCGACGAGGCTCCGCCCCGCGGGACGGACCCCCTGCTCGCCGGCGCGCGGGGCCTGCGGCAGGCGCTGAGATCGCTCACGCAGTTCCGTGGAAAGCACCTGGTGATGGCCCGGCGCGCCTACCACAGCGAGGTGCGGCTCTACGAGCTGGGCAGCGGCGGCGGCAGCATCGGGCTCCTGGAGGAGATCCTCGGCCTCACCCGGGAGAACGGCGCTCTGCTCGGCGCACCGGTGAAAGCGAAGGACCCGGCATGAGGATCACGATCGTCGGTGCCGGGATAGCCGGACTGGCCACCGCGATCGGCCTGCACGCGGCGGGATTCGACGACATCACCGTCTACGAGGCCGAACCCCGGCTCCGCTCGCACGGACTCGGACTGAACATCCTGCCCAACGCCGTCCGTGAACTGGCCGAACTCGGGCTCCTCGACGACCTGTTGGGGAAGGGTCTGCCCACCCGGGAACTGGCGATGTACAACCCGCACGGGAACCTGGTGTGGCGGGAGGACCGTGGGCTCGCCGCGGGCTACAGGTGGCCCCAGATCTCGATCTCCCGGTCCCGGCTCGTCATGGCCCTGGCCGCGGAGGTGACACGCCGCCTGGGCGCGAGGGCCGTCGTCACGGACGCGCGGCTGGTCGGGCTGCGTCATGAACCCGGCGCGACCCGCGGGACGTTCACGGACGGGCAGGGGTCCATCCGGGACATCGGCACGGACGTGCTCATCGGCGCCGATGGCATCCACTCGGCCGTACGGGCCGCGCTCCACCCCGCCGAGGGCCCTCCCCCGACGAACGGCATGACCCTGTACCGGGGCACCGGTTGGGGCCGCGCGTTCCTGACCGGACGGTCGATGGTGGTCCTGGGCGACGCCAGGCGAAGGCTCGTCCTGTACCCGATAGACCGGGACGGGAGAACCGGCGAGGTGCTGATCAACTGGGTGGCCGCCTTCCCGGAGGGGGACGCCGGCCGGCCCCCGGGGGACCTGCGCGGGGCCGTCCTGCGCGAGTTCGGCACCTGGTCGCCCCCCGAAGTGGACCTGACCCGCCTCGTCGAGGGCACACGGCACGTGCAGCGGCACCCGATGATCGACCGGGATCCCGTCGACCGGTGGACGTTCGGCCACGTCACGCTCGTGGGTGACGCCGCGCACGCGATGTATCCCGCCGGCTCGAACGGGGCCACCCAGGCCGTCGTCGACGCACGCGTCCTCGCACGGCACCTCGCCACCCGCACCGGGACGGCGGACGCCCTGCGGGCCTACGAGGACGAACGCCGCCCCGAGATGACGGAACTGCACCGGCACAATCGCGCCATGGGACCGGAGAAGGTGATCACCTTGGCCCACGAACGGGCCCCGCACGGCTTCGCGCACATCGGAGACGTGTTCAGCGCCGAGGAACTCGCGGAGATCTCGCGCGGTTACGCCGTGGCGGGACGATTCGATCAGGGCTGGGTCAACTCACGGCCCACCCTCTCCGTCGGCGAACGGAGTCCGCGATGAGCGACGCGACCCTCCCGGCCGACGAGTCCACGGCCGTCAAGGAGACCGGCTTCATCACCGCGGTCATCAGGGCCGGGGAGAGCGAACGCGCGGACGCGTACCTGGTCGATCCCTACGCCACGCTGCTCGGCACGCCCCGGTCGACGGCGCTGGCGCGGGAGGCGCTGGCCGCCGGCGGCACCGTCGGTTCCGTGATCGTGCGCGCGCGGTTCGGCGACCTCGCCCTCGGCCGGGCCGTGGCCGGGGGGATCACCCAGGTGGTCTGCCTGGCCGCGGGCGGCGACACCCGCGCCTGGCGCCTCGGCCTGCCCGCGCACACCCGGTTCTACGAGGTCGATCTGCCGGGCCAGTTGGAGGCCAAGGAGTCGCTGCTGGCACCGGTCCGCGACCGGCTCGTCTGCCGGCGCCTGACGCTCGGCGCGGATCTGCGCGACGCCGACTGGCCCCGGCGGCTTCAGGCCCTCGGCCACGAGCCGGACGCCCCGACCGTCTGGATCGTCGAGGGGCTCCTGCCGTATCTGCGGATGGAGGAGTTCACCCGGTTGATCAGCCGGGTGAGGGCGGCGTCGGGCCGTGGTTCGGTGCTGCTGATCGACGCGCCCCACTCCGCGTTCTACGACGACCCGGCCAATGCGGAGTTCCTGGCGTTCATGCGGGCCCGGGGGTCCGCGTTCCGGCTCGGCCTGGACGATTTCGCCGGCTTCCTCCGCCCGCTCGGCTGGCAGGCGGAGGCGTACACGCTGCGGCAGCTCGCCGCGGGGGCGTGCGGGTGGCTGCCGGCTCCGCCCGGGCGGTTGTGTCCGCCCCGCGACCACCACTGGGTGGCCCGTGCGCGGCTCGCGTGACGGTGGTACGGCGAAGGGGCTGCCCGGTCGGACAGCCCCTTCCCCGTACGGTCGCGACGCGTCAGTTTCCCTCGGGAACGAGCTCACGCCCGGGCTGCCCCTGCGCGGGAGCCGCCACGCTGGTCCGCGGCAGCACGGCGAGCGCGATGAGAACGGCCGCGGCCAGGAGTACGGCGCCGATGGTCAGACCGAGACCGTAGCCGTCGGTGAGCGCGTCGGCGCCGGTGCGGTCGCCGGTGCGGTTGTTGGCCACGGTGCCGAGGACGGCGAGGCCCAGCGAAGCGCCGATCTGGCGGGTGCTGTTGAGCATGCCGGACGCCATGCCCGTCTCGTGCGGCGCGACGCCCACCGTGGCGGTGGAGACGACCGGCGCGAGGCAGAGCCCGAATCCGATGCTGGTGACGATCGACGGTCCCAGGACGTCGGCGGCGAACGAGCCGTGGGCGCTGATCATGCCGAACCAGGCGAACCCCGCCCCGGTCAGCACCCCGCCGCCGAGCAGGAGATCGCGGGCCGGGAACCGGTAGCCGAGCTTGATGGCGATCACCGAGCCCACCACCACGCCGAGCGCGAACGGCAGGAACTGCACACCGGTCAGGGCCGGCCCGTGACCGAGCACGTCCTGCAGATAGAGGGAGACGAAGTAGAAGGACGAGGCCATGGCGGCGCCGAGCAGCAGGTTGTAGGCGTTGGCCCCCGCGACCGAGCGGTTGCCGAAGAGGCCGAGCCTGATCAGCGGGTCACGGGTGGTGGTCTTCTCGACGTAGAGGAACGCGGCGAGGAGCAGGGCGGCGACCGCGAGGGTCGTCAGCGTGACCGACGAGGTCCAGGCGAACCGGTCGGTGCGGACGATGCCGAACACCAGCAGCGTCATGCCTCCTGTCGCGAGGACCGCGCCCAGCACGTCCGGGCGTCCTCGGCGTGCCACGGGCCGGTCGGGGGCGATGCCGCGCCAGGCCAGGACGAGGGCCGCCGCGGCCATCGGGACGTTGACGAACATGACCCACCGCCAGCCCGCGTACTGGGTGAGCAGCCCGCCGATCAGGACACCGAGCGCACCGCCGGCGGCGTTCATCGCGCTCCACACGCCGAAGGCCTTGACGCGGGGCTTGCCGGACGGGAAGGCCCGGGACAGCAGCGCGAGCGCGGCCGGCGCCAGCGCGGCGGCGCCGACTCCCTGTACGGCGCGGGCGGCCACCAGCTGACCGGGTTCCTGCGCGAAGCCGCCGAGCAGACAGGCCAGGCCGAACACCGGAAGCCCGATGGTCAGGATCCGCTTGTGGCCGTACCGGTCGGCGATCTTTCCGCCGAGCAGCAGCAGCCCGCCGAAGGTGAGCGCGTAGGCGTGGATGACCCAGGTCAGACCCACTTCGCCGAAGCCGAGGCCGGTGGCGATCTGTGGCAGGCCGACGTTCACGACCGACAGGTCCAGCGACACCATGAACTGCACGACAGCGACCGCGGCGAGGGTGAGCTCGGGCCGAGCAACCGTCTCGCGGATCGCTTCTCCACTTGCTGATTCCGTGTTTGTCACCGCAACTCAATCCCTTTTCGATCTTGGGTGAGGGGTATTTTCGAACGCGTTCCTAAATTAGCATCGGGTGCACACCCCGTCGACCGCGGACGGCGAAGGCGTGAGATCTTCACGGAGAGGGATGATGGTTCGGTGCCCGGAACCAAAGCAGCGCACGGCCGCGTCGGCCGCCCCCCCGCCACGTCCCGTACGCAGATCCTGACGGCGGCCCGCCGCCTCATCGATCAGAGCGGCTGGGAGAAACTGACGATCCGTCGGCTGGCCGCCGAGATCGGCGTCGCCCCGACGACCCTGTACCACCATGTACGGGACAAGGAGGACCTGCTCTTCCTCCTGATCCACGAGTACGCCGACCGGATCCCCCACCCCGACCTGCCCGCCGAGCCGCGGGACCGCATCGTCGTGTGCGCCCTCGCGATCCACGACTCCCTCGCGGCCTGGCCGTGGGCCGCGGAGGTGCTCACCACGGACGGGTTCATCGCCCGGCTCAGCGACTCGGCACTGAAGCTGGTCGAAGCCATCCTGGCCGCGGCCGTCGAGCACGGGTGCACACCCGAGCAGGCCGTCCATGTCTTCCGCAGCCTCTGGTACTACAGCGTCGGCGAGATCCTGGTCCGCGCGCACTCCCCCGGCCGCCGCCCGGACGACGAACCCCCGGCCCGCACCACCCCTTTCCTCGACGGCCTCGACGCGTCCGAACTGCCGCACCTCGCCGCACTCGGCGACCGCTGGGTGTCACTGTCCCGGCTCGACACCTACCCCCAGGGGCTGTGCGCCTTCGTGGACGGGCTGCTCGCACAGACACCCCCGACCACGGCACCGGGCGTCGACGGCTGACCGGCGGCCGACGGCGGGGTCTTGCCGCTTTCTTTCCGGTGCCCCGCCCCGGCGGCCACGGCGCACCAGGCTGGGCGGGATCCCCGTAGCGACGGAAGGCAGCCCATGCTGGAATCCACGACCACGGCCGCCGCGGCCCTGCCCACGGCGACTCCCGACGAGTTCCGCACCACGATGAGCGGCTTCCCCACCGGCGTGTGCGTGGTCACCAGCGTCGACGGCGCGGGCGCGCCGCGGGGCATGACCTGCTCGTCGCTGTGCAGTGTCTCGCTCGACCCGCCGACGCTCCTGGTCTGCCTGCGCTCCGGCGGCAACACCCTGGCGGCCCTCCTGGAGCGCGGCGGTTTCACCGTCAACCTGCTGCACGAAGAGGCCCAGGGCGCCGCCCAGTTGTTCGCGTCGGGCTATCCGCACCGGTTCGACCTGATCCCGTGGGAGCAGGACGCCGACGCCCTGGGGCCCCATCTGGTGCGTCACGCGCACACCTCGGTGGACTGCACCGTGGCCCTGACCCAGCCCGTCGGCGACCATGTGACGGTGTTCGGACGGGTGCACCGCATCGTGCAACGCCGGTCGCCCTCCCCCCTGTTGTACGGACTGCGCCGGTTCCGGACCTGGTCGTCCAGCTGACGTCGTACCGCCGGAAGCGCAAAGGGCGGGCCGGCCGCATCCCGGGGATGCGGCCGGCCCGCCCTGCTGCGTCGTGCGGTCAGTCCGGACCGCGGGCCAGCAGGCCGTCCACGACGACCTCCAGCCTGCGCCGCTGGTCGTCCTCGACGCCCGGCGTCGCCCACTGGTCGCGCAACCGGGCCAGCAGCGGGAAGAGGATCGGGTCCAGCGCGAGCAGGGCGCCCTCCCAGCTCGGCCGCTGTCCGTCCTGCAGCCGGGCCCGCTCCCGGTTCAGCCGGATCAGCAACTCACCGACGATGTAGTACCAGATGACGCGGTACGCGAAGAGGGCCTCGTCGTGGCTGAGCCCGCAGGCGACCGCCGCGTCGATCATGTTCTCCACGATCCGCAGTGCCGAGGCGCTCTCCAGCAGATCGGCCGACAGCGCCTGCACCGCCCAGGGACACTCGGCGAGCAGATCGCGCAGCATCCACGCGCCCATGACGAGCCGCTCGCGCGGCTGCCGCGGCAGCTCGGGCCAGGCCATGCGCTCGGAGTAGGCGTTGAGCAGCAGCATCAGGAGCTCGTCCTTGTCCTTGACGTGGTAATAGAGGGCCATCGGCGTGATGGTCATCTCCTTCGCCAGGCGGCGCATGGACAGACGCTCCGGTCCCTCCTCCTTGAGAATCCGGTCGGCACGGCTCAGGATCGCGTCCCGCGACAGTCGGGCGGGGCGACCCGGCCGACCGTGTTGTTGACTACGGGGCTGCATGGGACCAGCTTTCGAAACGGTCGACGTCGTGATGAGTGGCCCTGTCGGTTCAGTTCGGCGCCTCGCCCTCAAGACGCGAGCCCGTGCGCGCCCGGCACGCGTACTTCGTCGCCTCGACCGCGCTGCGGGCCAGGGCCATGGCGTCGTGCAGCAGCGCGGTATGGGTCAAGTGGCCGTCGGGGACGCCCTGTTGCGTGCGCAGCAGTACGGCCGCGCAGGCGAGCGCGTCACAGGCGGCGCTGACCTCCGCCGGTATGCGCCGGCTGCCCGCGTCGCGGAGTTCCAGGGCCAGCCGCTCCAGGTGCGGGACGACCGCCGTCAGATCCGCGGCCGTCTCGGGAAGGGCAGCAGACATGGGAAGACCCTCCTTTCCTCGTTCCTCGCCTTCGTCGTCCCCGGTGTCCGTGACGCCGGGTCACGGCGTCACGGACACCAGGGTCCCGGGACGTCACGCGGTCGGGTCGACCTTCGTGACGAGGTGGTTGCCGAGCACCAGATAGTCGATCTCGGTGCTCAGGAAGCACTTCACGGCGTCGGCGGGCGAGCACACGATCGGTTCGCCGGCCACGTTGAACGAGGTGTTGATGAGGCAGGGCACGTCGGTGAGCGCGGTGAACCGGCGCAGCAGTGTCGCGATCATCGGCTCGCCCTCGTCGGTGACCGTCTGCACCCGGGACGTGCCGTCCACGTGGGTCGCACCGGGGATGACGTCGTGGTACTCCGGCCGCACCGGGAACACGAACGTCATGTACGGCGAACGGGACTTGCGGCCCATCTCGAAGACCTTGTCGGCGTCCGACTCCAGGACGAGGGGCGCGAACGGCCGGAACGGCTCGCGGTGTTTGACCCTGGTGTTGATCACGTCCTTGATGTCCGGGAACTTCGGGTTGGCCAGGATGCTGCGGTGTCCCAGCGCCCGCGGACCGTGTTCGAGTCGGCCCTGGAACCAGCCGATGACGACCTTCTCGGTGAGCAGCTTCGCCACCTGGTCGACGACCTCGTCCTGGGTGAGCCTGGTCCACCGCACCTGCCCCTCGAACTCCCGCAGGGTCCGCGCGACGGTCTCCTCGTCGTACTCGGGCCCGATGTACGGGGTGACGGAGCCGGCGTACTTCACCTCGGCGGTGGTGTCCGGATGGTTGGCCCAGGCGTGGACCGCCGCGCCGATGACGACGCCGGTGTCGCTGGCGCCGAAGCTCACCTCCATGTCCGTGAAGCGCGAACCCTCCAGCAGGTGGGTGTTGTTGACGCAGTTCAGCGCCAGACCGCCCTCGAACAGCAGGTGGTCGAGATCGGTCCTGGCCTCCAGCGCGCGCAACTGGTGGCCCGTGACGACGGTGAGCATCTCCTGCGCCGCGGCGGCCACCGTCGCCTTGTACTGGACGGTGTCCTCGTAGGGCCCGAAGTGTTTCTCGAAGAGGTCGTCGAAGCAGCGCGGGTTCTCCAGGTCGTGCGGCCGGCACAGCGTGTAGCGCCCGTTGTCGTGCAGGTGGACGATGTGCTCAAGGAACGGGTTCGGTGAGGGCGGCCCGGCGAACCCGGACAGGCCCATGACCTTGTACTCGTCGTTGTTGGGCACGAATCCCAGAAAGCGCGTGATGGAGGCGAACAGGTTGCCTATCGAGTCGTTCGCGCTGATGGTCGACTCGTCGAAGACCCGGATCTCTCCGTCGCGTATCTCGCCGATCAGCGACGAGAACAGCTCCGCGCGGCCGTCGCTGATGAGGAACGCGGTGTCCTTCTTTCCGGCCATGTAGTAACCGGTCATCGCATGGGCCAGGTGATGCTGTACGAAGACGACCTTTTCGGGGTCGGGGGTGAAACCGGTGCGCTCGGCGAAGTCGGCGAGGATCGCCTCACGGCCCAGCGCATTGTCGAACAGTGCGGCGATACGACGCAGCCGGTCCGCCTTGTCGGCGTCCTCCAGCGGAGCCTGTGAGAGGTCCTGCCTGATCGCGTCGAACACCTCGGCGGAGAAATTCCACGGGATGGCGATCAGGTCGATGTCGGAGAATTCGATGCCCGCGTGCTCCAGGCACCACTTCACCGCGTTGAGCGGGAAGTCGGAGGTCTTCTTCTCGCGGTTGAGCCGCTCTTCCTCGACGGCGGCCACCAGCTCGCCGTCCACCAGCAGCGCGGCACCCGCGTCATGGCCAAGGATGTAGTGCTTCTCGGTGCCTACCGCGCCGAAATGCTCGGCGAACGTTTCCGCACCCCGGGTGAACCCGTTGCAACCCAGAACAATCATGACGAATCAGGTGTCCTTTCCTACCGGATTTCAGGGTCAATTTACCGACCTTCATCAGCGTGCCGCAATGTGCGAACAACACTGGTAGAGGTGCATTTCTCACGCCTCGGCAATAAAGGCGGCGGGCCATTCAGCACCTACAATCGGGGTGCGCTCGACGGCATTTCGCAATCGCCTTCGCGCCGAAAACCTACAGCATTCTTTCCGCCAGTGTTGGGAGAAAGCAGCCATGCCTTTGGACCGCATACTCCGTCACCTGATCTCCTGGCAACGGGCCGACGGCCCGCCGGTCCCGTTGCGGAAGCTGACCGTCGAACAGGCCCGGGAGCGCTATCTCGCCAACTCCGTACGCCAGGGCCTGCCGGCGGGCGACCCGCGCGCGGCCGTCGGCACGGAGGAGCGGACGATCGGCACCGCGGACGGCTCCTCCATCGGCGCCCGCGTCTACACCCCGGCGTCGGACGAGGGCCGGGTCGTCACCTTCCTGCACGGCGGCGGGTGGGTGCTGGGTGACCTCGACACGCACGACCTGGCCTGCCGCACCCTCGCCTCGTCGCTGGGCGCGGTGGTCGTCGCGGCCGACTACCGCCGGGCACCGGAGTTCCCCTACCCCACCCCGTTGTCCGACTCCGTCGCCGCGGCCCGGTGGACGAGCCGCCGGTTCCCGGGCCGCGACCATGTACTCGCCGGCGACAGCGCCGGCGCGAGTCTCGCCCTCGGGGTGGCACTCGCCGCCCGTGACGAAGGTGAACCCGCCTTCGCCGCCCAGCTGTTGCTGTACCCGCCGGCCGACCCGAGCCTGCGCTTCGCCGCGGCCGGCGCACACCCCGACGGATATCTGCTCAGCGTCGACGACATGGCCTGGTCCTACGAGCTGTACGTGCCCGATGCCCCGCGCCGCCACGAACCCGCCCTCGATCTGCTGCGCGCGGACCTGCGCCGGCTGCCGCCGACCGTCATCGGCACGGCCGAGTTCGACCCGCTGCACGACGAGGGCGTCGAACTGGCCGACAAGCTCCAAGTCGAGGGCGTCTGGGTCCGCCATGTGCCGGGTCCCGGCCTGGTGCACGGCTATCTCCTGATGCAGGACATCGTGCCGAAGGCCGCCGCGTGCACCCAACAGGTCCTCCAGGAGCTGGACTCGGTCCTCCGGTCCGCGCACCCGGCGGACGAACGGCCGCCCGCGCAGCCGTACGCCGACGCGATCGCCGGGGACTGAGCGGCGGTGCTCCGGCGCGTGGCCTCGCCGGTCCACCGCCCGGACCTGCCGGGCCACCCTCAGGCCGCCTCTCGGCCCCGCGGGCGCGGGGCGTCCTTCGCCGGTGGCAGGTGGTCGGCGTGGAGCGCGGTCAGCTCTCCGTCCAGGAACGACCTGCGCATGGCGACCCGTTGGATCTTTCCGCTGGTGGTGCGCCGGACCGTGCCGCGCCGCAGCAGCACGACGCAGGCGTCCGGCACGCCCAGCTCCTCGGCGAGCGTCTGCCGGACCGCGTCGGCCAGCCGGCCCAGGGCGGCGGCCTCGGGACGCCCGTTGACCTCGTGGGTGACGACGACCGTGTGCTCGTCGCCGGCTTCGCCGAGCGGCGCGGTGAACACCGCGCCGACGCCCGCGAGTTCCGGGTGACGTGCGCGCAGCTTGCGTTCGAGGTCCTGCGGGTAGAGATGCCGGCCCGCCACGGTGACGGCCTCCCGGGACCGCCCGGTGACGTACAACTCGCCGTCGTGCAGGGCGCCGAGGTCTCCCGTGCGCAGATACCCCTCCGGCGTGAAGACCCGGTCGGTCTCGATGTCGTCGCGCCAGTACTCCCGGGCCACGCTGGGTCCGCGCAGCCAGATCTCGCCGACGCCGTCGGGCGGCAGGGCCTCGCCGGTCCACGGGTCCGCGATCACCACGTCGTAGTCGCGCGGTGTCCCGCAGCTCACCAGCTCGGTTCCGGCCTCGGCCGGCACGAACCGGCGCTGTGTCAGGCTCTCGACGTCCACCGTCGTCACCAGCGGCCTGCGCTGCGCCGCGCCGGAGACGAACACGGTCGCCTCGGCCATGCCGTAGCAGGGACACAGCGCGTCGTCCCGCAGGCCCGCGGGGGCGAACCGTTTGGCGAACGCGTCGAGCACCGCGGTGTCGATCGGCTCCGATCCGTTGCCCGCGATCCGCCACCGGGACAGGTCGAGGCCGGCGAGCTGCCCGTCGGTGACCTTGGCACAGCACAGTTCGTAGGCGAAGTTGGGTGCCGCGGACCAGGTGACGTCGTACTTGTCGATCATCAACAGCCAGTGGTACGGCCGTTTCAGGAAGGCGCCGGACCGCATCAGCACGCAGGTCCCGCCCAGCATCAGCGAGGGCAGGAGCTGACCGAGCAGTCCCATGTCGTGGTAGTGCGGGATCCAGCCGCCGAGGCGGTCCCGGGCGGTCAGGCCGAACGCGCGGCGCTGGCCTTCCACGTTGTGCAGCAGGTTGCCGTGCCGGACGACCACGCCCTTGGGGTCACCGGTGGAGCCCGAGGTGTACTGGAGCATGGCGACCGTGCTGTGGCTTCTCGCGGGCGGTGTCCAGGAGCCGGCCTCCGGCAGGCAGGCGCCGTCCGTCGCCAGCAGCCGGGTGCCGGTGAGGCCCTCCGTCTCCACCCATTCCCGGATGCCGGGCAGGTTCGCGGTGTCCGTCAGCGCCACGGAGACGGCGGCGTTCCTGGCTATGTGGGTCACCCGGGACCGCTCGTGCCGGTAGCGGCCGGGCAGCGGGGCGGGCACGGCGACCACTCCGGCGTACAGGCAGCCGAGATAGGCGGCGGCGAAGGCGAATCCGGTGGGGTGGAGCAGCAGCGCCCGGGTGCCTTCGGGATAGCGGGACTGCAGCCACGCCCCGATCCGCCGGGCCTCGGTGTCCAGTTGGGCGTACGTCCAGTGGGTCGCCCCGTCGGCCCGCTCCATGTCGTCGACGACGATCACTGCGGTGCGGGCGGGCGTGGCGAGCGCGTGCTCCCGAATCACCGCGGCGGCGTCGGTGGCGTGCGTTAGATCGACCATGGCCTCGTAGTCCTCTTCAGAGATGGGGTTCGGCCGACGCGGCGACGAACAGGGCGTGTGCCTTGGCCCGTTGGAGCTTTCCGCTGGTCGTCTTGGGGATGCTCCGCCGGGGCACCAGATGGACGGCGGCGGGAGCCACGCCGGTACGGGAGCCGACGGCGCTCAGGACGGCCTGGCGCAGCGACGCGTGCCGTTCGCCGTCCAGTTCGGTCTCGACGATCAGGTGGAGTTCCTCGGAGTCGGCGCCCTCGGGGCGGTGGCCGACGGCGATCACCGCGCCCAGGCGGACCCCGGGCACCGTCTCCGCGGCCTGTTCGAAGTCGGAGGGGAAGTAGTTGGCGCCGCGGATGATGACCAGGTCCTTGGCCCGGCTGGTGATCCGCAGGTTGCCGTCGCGCAGGTAGCCGATGTCACCGGTCTTCCACCAGTCCGGCGCGGCCACGGACCGGGCGGTCTCCTCCGGGAGTTCGAAGTAGCCGCCCGTGCGCGAGGGGCTGCGGAACTGGATGTGGCCGATGCGGTCCTCGCCCAGGGGGCGGCCCTCCTCGTCCACGATGCGTACGTCGGTGCCGGCGACCGGCGCTCCGCAGTCGACGACCTGCAGCGCGGCCGGGGTGTCCGGCTCGGCGTCGAGCACCAGGCCGTCGGTGACGGCCGCCTCCCGGTCGATGGAGTCGTAGCGAAGTGGGCTGCCGGGTGGTCGGCTGGTGATGGCGAGGGTCGCCTCGGCCATGCCGTAGCCGGCCGTGAACGCGTGGGCGGGCAGGCCCCATGAGGTGAAGCGTTCGACGAAGCGCCGCACGGTGGCCGGCTGGATGGGTTCGGCTCCGCACAGGACTCCGCGCCAGGACGACAGGTCCACGCCCTCCAGTTCCTCGTCGCGGACCCGGTCGGTGACATAGCCGTAGGCGAAGTTGGGCGCGGCGGCGAAGGCGCCCCGGTAGGTGCTGATGTGCCGCAGCCACTCGGCCGGGGCGCGCAGGAACCGGGTGGTCGGCATGAGGACGGTGTGCGCGCCCGCGTACAGCGGGCAGAGCAGGCCGGTGATCAGCCCCATGTCGTGGTAGAGCGGGATCCAGCTGACCGTGGTGTCCGTGGCCGACCAGCCCAGCGAGCCGGCCAACTGCTCGCAGTTCGCGGCCAGGTTGGCGTGCGAGATCATCACGCCCTTGGGCCTGCCGGTGGAACCGGAGGTGCACTGGATCATCGCCAGGTCGTCGGGGTCCGGCAGTCGCGGTGGATGTTTCGGCGCGTCGTGCGCGGTGGCCCGTGCGTACAGTTCGGCGCCGTCGAGCAGCCGGGCGTCGACGAAGTGCGGGAGCGCGTCGAGGACCGCCGCCGTGGTGATGACCGCGGCGGGCCGCAGGTATCCCACGAGGTCCTTGAGCTGGCCCTCGAATCCCGCGGCACCCCCGAACCGCAGGGGGACGGCGATCGCCGTCGGCGCGGCGCCGAGGAGTTGGGCCCCGAAGAAGGCGGTGATGAACTGTTCGCCGGTGGGCAGGCAGAGCACCACGCGGTCGCCGTGGCCGACTCCTTGTTCCGCCAGGGCCGCCGCGCAGCGGGTGGCGTTCTCCAGGAGGGTGTCGTGGCGCACGGTCGTCTCGTGGCCGGGTTCCGGGATCAGCGTCACGCCTGATCCGTCCAAGCCGCTGTCCGCCTGGGCGAACAGCGCGTGCAGAATGCTCTGGGAACGCGGTCGCAATGCGGTCATCCGATGTGCTCCTCGATAGGGCCGAACTGGTCGACGATCCACGGCTGTACGGAGATGTCGTCCGAGACGATGCGGGCGGGGTGCAGCCCGTGGCGCACGGCCAGATCCCGGGCGGCCAGCACGCCGGCCGAGGCGAGCCCGCCGTAGGAAGGGCTCGGTGCCTCGGGCTCCAGGCCGAGCAGGATCGTTTCGGCCATGCAGGAGTAGAGGATTCCGGGCGGCAGGGTGATGCCGGGGAAGTGCGGGGTCTGCAGCCGGGGCAGCTGGATGCGGCCACCGGACACCAGGGTGACGTTCGACAGGCCCGACACCGCCGGGTGGACGTCGCCGGGGACCGCGAGGTCGCAGACGAGCACCTTCCGCTCGCCGGAGAGGTGGTGCGGAAGGATCACCGGGTCCGCCGAGTTGGTGGCGCTGACCACGATCGGGCAGTCCCGCAGCGCGTCCAGGTCCTCGGCCACGGAGACGTCCGTCAGGTGGGCCAGCCGCTCGGCGACGGTGGCCAGGCGTCGCGCCGATCCGGGCCGCCCGACCAGCACCAGCGCGTCGCAGTGCGGGGCGATCAGCTCGGCCATCACCGCGCCGATGTTGCCGATGCCGCCGACGAGGCCGACGCGGCGCTCGCCCTCGGCGCACTGGGCGAGTTCGGACTGGAGCAGGTCGTAGGCGCAGGCGGCGGTCAGCGAGTTGCCCGAGGTCACCTTGACGTCGTCCTCCACCACGTCCCGGGCGGCGTTGGTGACGATGGAGGTGTGTCCGCCGAGCCCGATCACCCTGGCGCCGAGCGAGACACCCAGCTCCACCGCGTCGAGCACCGTCCGGCGCAGCCACGGCCCCCGTCCCGCGCGCAGCGCTGCGTTGGCCTGGGCGGCGGTGAACGGGGCCGCCACCATGACGACTTCGACCTCCTGCCCGGTCTCGGAGGTGACGCGGCGGCGGGCGACCTCGAACGGGTCCAGCTCGCCGAGAATGCGGTCGATCGCCGCCGCGCACTGCTCGTCCGACCAGCCGGCCAGTTCCGGCGCCATGGCCGGCAGCTTTCCCGGGACGTCCAGGTTGGCGAGGAAGGCGACACGGGGCACTTCGGTGCGGCCGGCCCGGTGGGCCGGACGGTCGCCGCGGGGCAGCGGAACGTGCTGGGGCGGCCGCCAGTCGCCGGTCGCCTCGACGGTCAGGTGCTCCAGGAGCGTCGCGTAGTCGCCGTGGGTGAGCAGGGCGGCGATCTCGTCGAAGGCGGCGGCGACGCGCTCCACTTCGGCCGGACCGAGGAGCGCCGACGGCTGGACGCGCACGGTCGTGGGGGCGGAGAGCGTGGGGATGACCCTGATCCGGTGCGTGTGCAGGAGCCGGCCCGCGAGGAGATAGCCGAGCGACTCGGCGTCGAACACCTCGCGCAGCAGCCCCGATCCGGGCTTCGGCAGGGCGAATTCGACGCCCAGGAGCAGTCCGCGGCCGCGCACCTCCACGACGGCCTCGGGCCACCGCTCGGCCACCTCGGTCAGCCGGTCGCGCAGGAGCGTGCCGATCTCGGTGATGCGGTCCAGGTGGGCGAGGGCGAGATCGAGCGCCGCCGTCGCGATCCGCGAGGAGAAGTCGTCGTCGGCGAAGGTGGAGGTGTGGTGCCGGCCGAACTCGTCGACGTACCGCTTCCTATCGACCAGCAGCGCGGAGACCTTGGCGAGGCCGCCGCCGAGCGACTTCGAGAACAGGTAGTAGTCGGCCACCACACCGGAGTTCTCGGAGGCGAGGAAGGTGCCCGTGCGTCCCATGCCGCACTGGATCTCGTCGAAGACCAGTGCCGCACCGTGCCGGTCGGCCAGGTCGCGCAGGGCGGCCAGGGTCTCGGCGGGCACCTCGCGCACCCCGGACTCCCCCTGGACGGGTTCCACGAAACAGGCGGCGACCGGCGAGAGGTGACGCTCGGCGGAGTGCGGCACTCCGGCGGCGTCCACGACCACCGGGTGGACCGGGACGCGTTCGGCGTCGAGCGCGGCGAGCACCGCCCGCGGTGTCCAGTCGTCCAGGCGCCGGTGCCGCGGTCCCGGCACATGCAGGTCGGCCGGCACGTTCCCGCCGTGGGTCAGGGTGCCGGCGGCGGCCGTCTTGCCGTGGAAGGCGTTCTTCAGCGAGACGAAGACCGGGTCCGTCGTTCGCAGGGCGGCGATCCGGTCGAGTCCCTCGCCGATCACCTCCGCGCAGGGACGGCCGGCCGCGGGTCCGCTCGCACACGGCACGCTGCCGAGGCCGTCGCGCCGCACCCGTCGCAGCGCGACCTCGAACTCCTCCTGGAGCGCGCCGAGTCGGCGCCTCTTCTCGACGGTCGCGTGCTTCACCGCGGCCTCCACCGCGTCGGCGCCGGTGCAGCCGAGCGTGACCACGTAGTCGGCACCGGTGGTGGCACCGACGGTCTCCGACAGCCGCCGGGCCAGCTCGGCCGCTCCGGGGCGGACACTCGCCTGCGCGTGGAACGGGGTCTGTTCGTCGAAGGTGCGCCGGGCCACGGCCAGCAGCTCGGGATGGTTGTGCCCGAACAGTGAGGACCCCGCTCCGCCGACCAGGTCGAGCACCAGGTCCTCGTCCTCGGGATGTCCGGCCGCGTCCGGCGACCGCCGGATCAGGTAGTCGCCCCGGCCGGCCCGGTAGGTCACGTCCAGGTTCAGCGCGCGGAAGAGCCGGGCCAGCTCCGGGCGGGCGTAGCGGGCGAAACCGGCGTCGGCGTTCACGCGGCATCGCCTTCCCGGCTCACGGACACCGAGAGCGCGAGCGCGACCTGGTCGGCGACGTCCCGCAGCGTCCGCATCGAGGCCGCCTGCTCGTCCGATATATGGATGGCGAACTCCGTCTCCAGCTCGACGATCAGGCTGATCGAGCGGACGGAGTCCAGGCCGTAGTCGACGAGCGGGGCATCCGGGTCGAGTTCGGGTACCTGCAGCCGGTGACGGAACAACTCGTCGACGACCGCGAGGAGATCATGATTCATTGGGTTTCTTCCCCTGTTGAAAGCCGTATGGATCAAGGCCGTTTCGTTCAAGGCCGATTCGTTGACCGCCGTATCGCCACGGCGAACGAGAGATCTGTCTCCGAGCGAACCCACACCGGTACCGATTCGCCCCGGTACGACGCGATCAACGCGTCGTCGGACTGGTCGAGTCCGATGCGCCAGAACAGGAACCCGCCCGGTGTGCCGAGGCTGTTCATGGCCTTGAAGGCCGCTTCCTTCGCGGCGAACAGTTCCCGTGCGCCGTACCGTCCGCGGGGCGGGAGCAGTCGGCTGCGCTCCTGTTCCCGCAGGACGAAGGCGGCGACGCGCGGAGTGATGACGGCGCTCTCGATGTCGACGCCGACCGCCTCGGCCCCGGGGACCACCACCGCGACCGCCAGGCGGCCGGTGTGGGAGATCGAGCCGGCGAATCCGGCGGGGAAGCGCGGTCGGCCGTCCGGTTCGCGTGGCACGGTCCGTTCGGCCGACCCGGCCGCCGCCAGCGCCGCGGCGGCCGCCCGGCGGCCCGCCGCGAACTGCTGGCGCGGGCCGTGGGGCGGGCCCACCGGGTGCTGCGCGATCCAGGTGCCCGCCGCGACCGGCACGGGGATCTCCAGCGCCATCGCGGCTCTCAGCCGCTCAGTACCAGGACGTGCCCGGCCAGCGAGTCGATCGAGCGCAGCACCTCGGGCGAGACGTCGTCGTCCCACTCGAAGCCGAACGCGTCCTCCATCGCCACCAGCAGACCGACCAGCGCGGTGGAGGGCAGCCCCGCCTCGCGCAGCGACACGGTGTCCGGCACCTCCCCGGCGAACCGGGCGCCGCCGAGGTCCACCAGCAGGGTCCGGATCCGGTGCCGGACCTCGACCGCCGGATCAGACATGCGCTTCCGCTTCTTCGACGAACTTGCGGACGATCACCTGGAACAGCTCGGGGTCGTCCAGGTAGGGCACATGGCCGGCGTTCGGCATGATCTCGCAGCGGCCCTTCGGGAACAGCGCCGCCAGTTCGTGGCCGCGCCGCTCGCTGAGCAGGATGTCGTCGTCGCCCAGGACGATCACCGTCGGGACCTGGATGCGGGTGAGCAACTCCGGGTCGGTGTCGCCCTGTTGGACGAGGGACAGTCCGTTGGCGAGTTCCTCGGGCGTGGACATCGCGAGGAAGGCCTCGCGCAGTCCGAGGAAGCCCGGCGTTCCTCCCTCCTCGTTCATGAGCCCGCTGATCACCTCGGGGTACATGTGGCCGTACAGCTCCGCCATGCCGTGGTCGTCGAGCGTCCGCAGCCAGGCCTTGTTGAGCTGCCGGTGGCGCCGCATGCCCTGGGTGCCGAAGACCGGTCCGGCCAGCACGAGGCCCCTGACCCGGTCGGGATGCGCGAGGACCACGTCCCGCGCGAGCTGTGTGGAGGCCGAGGTGCCGACCAGGTACGTCGACTCGATCTCCAGCGCGTCGAGCAGACCGATCACGTCCGCCGCGTGCTCCTCCCAGGTCGGCTCCCGGTCGGTGCGCGTCGACGCCCCGTGGTTGGCGAAGTCGTAGGTCACGACCCGGTGGTGCTGCGCGAGGTCGCCCGTGCACGAACGCCAGAACGGGCTGGTGATGAAGAAGTTGTTGAGGAAGGTGATGGCCGTGCCCTCACCGCTGGACTCGTAGTAGACCTCGACACCGTCCCTGGTGCTCGTGCGTCGTGCCCCTTCGAGATATGTCAGGTCGAGTTCCTCACCGGCCATGGCTGTTCATTCCCTTCACGTGCTCGATGGCTTGGGCGTCCGGCAGGACGCTTGCGAACCCCGCGACCACGTCGGCCGCGGAGCGTTCCTCCGAGAGGGCGCCGCAGGAGTTGCCGCAGTACATCGCCATCTCCTCGATCCGGCCGCTGGTCGCGTCGGTCGGTACGGCGGCGCTGAACCGCGGGACGAGGTACGGCTTTCCCTCGACGACCGTGCGGCCGATGAACTTCCCGGCCTGGCCGGGGCGTTCGGTCACGGGCGTGGCGAGGACGCGGTGCCGCCGTCCGGGCCAGCCGATCTCGTACACATCGGTGATCACGGTGTCGGCAGCGCCGGCCGCGGTCACCGCCGTCTTGAAGTGGCCGTGGGCCCGCGACTCGTGGGCGACGACGAAGGCGGTGCCGAGCAGCACGCCGTCGGCGCCGGCGGCCAGGGCCCGGGCCGCCTCGGCGGGCGAACCGACGCCCCCCGCCGCGACCAGGCAGGTCCCGGGCAGCAGGGCCCGCAGGGCGGCCACCAGTTCGTCGCGGTGCGAGGTGCCCAGGAGGTGGCCGCCGGCCTCGATGCCCTGGGCCACCACCACCGCGCCCCACCGGGCCGCGTGCACACCGTCCTCGACGGTGCCGATCTGGACCACCAGGCGCCGGCCCGCCGCGACGACCCGGTCCAGGACCGCGTCGTCGGGCAGCCCGAAGAAGGACAGGTACACGCGGGGCGGTGTCTCGGCGAGCACCTGCGCCACCTGGCGGTCCAGGTCGTCAGGACCGACGACCTCGGGGATCAGGTTCACGCCGACCGGCCGGTCCGTGCCCGCCGTCACCCGGGCGAGGACGGTCGACAGGGCGTCGTCGAGCAGTTTGTAGCCGCCCACGCAGCCCGCCGCGCCGGCCTCGGACACGGCGCACGCCAGCTCGGTGCCGGCGACCCCGCCCATGCCCGACTGCAGCACGCTCACCTCGACTCCGAGCGCCGCCGCCACCGTGGGACGCATCAGCCCAGGCTCTCGACCGCGGCCACCGCGGCGGCGGCGCTGCCGAACCGCTCGGTCAGGGTGTGCACCCAGCGCTCCAGGCCGAAGGCGAGACAACTGGTGTGCGCCGCCGAGCCGTCGACCTGGATGGAGCACCGCTCGCCGAAGAAGTTCCGGTGATAGTTGACGGACCCGATCGCCAGGCCGCCCACGACGAACTCCTCCTTCACCGGGAACAGCCGCTGCATCTTGGCCTTGCCGCTGTTCTTGTCGAAGAAGGGGTCCGTGGCCACCTCGATCCGGTGGTCGAGGCCGAGTTCGGCGAACAGGGCCTGTACGGCGTCCTTGGCGCGACCCAGGAAGTCCTTCGCCGCGTCCTCGGTGCCGACCCGGACGATCTCCCGCATGGAGAAGCCGAGCAGCCGCTGCAGGCCGTCGTAGTGGTCCTCGTTGCGGAAGCAGGTGCCGAGCGTCGTGCGCATCGTCCCGGGGGCGGGCAGGACCGAGTCGGCGAGGTCGGCGTAGATCGAGTAGCAGGCCGCCGACGGCAGCGCGAAGGCCGTCGGCTGCATGACGCTGGTGGGGATGCGCTCCAGCGGCCGGGACTCCTCGGCCAGCAGGGGGGCGACGCGCTCGGGGTCGAGGCGGGTGGCGGCGAGCCCGAGGTGCGGGAAGTTGTCGTAGTAGTCGAACGTGTCGAGGTCCCGGGTCCGCATGAGGAACGGGAAGCGGAACTCCGGTGCCTCCCAGCCCTCTGCCAGTCGCCGGAACACGGTGTCGACGGCGCGCAGCAGGCGCAGTTGGGTGCCGTCGAGAACGCTCAGGCCGTTGTCGGTGGTCGCGGGCATCATGCCGCCTTCCGCTCGAAGAATCGGGCTTCGATCGCGCCGAGGGTGCGGAAGTCGTCCAGGTCCACGTCTTCCGGGTCGATGGGCTCGCCGGCCAACTCCTCCAGGAGGAAGATGAATTCGACGAAGGCCAGCGAGTTGATGGCACGGCTGTCGATCAGGTCGAGATCCTCGGAGACCTGGCCGAGCTTGGGGTTCCGGCCGAGGATGAACTTCCGTACTTCCTGTATCGGATCGCTCATTTGACGGCTTCCCTACCGACGCCCACCCTGGTCAGGAACTTCCTGGTCCGCTTGAGGATCCGGTCGTGCGCCTCGACCCGGGCCGGGTGGGCCAGGGCGAGCCGGCGCAGCGCCAGCGCGTCGGGGATGCCGGCGTCGCGGTAGGCGGCCGGGTTGTAGAGCGTCCCGATGCTGTACTGCAGGTAGTTCTCCAGGTACTCGGCGATCACCGGCACCTCGTCCGGGTCGTGCCTGGCGACCTGCCGCAGCAGGTCGGTGAAGATCATCCGCCCGAACGCGACGTGCCGGCTCTCGTCCTGGTGGTGCACCCGGTTGATCTCCCGGGCGATCGGCGGCAGCGTCTGGTCGGTGGCCATGTGCGCGTTGAAGTGGTCGACGATCTCCTCGAAGATCAGGATGCGCGCGAACACGATCATCTCGCGGGCCACGCCGGAGAGATGGTCGACCGGGTCGGCCTTGAGGGTCGGCTGCGCCGGGTACAGCTTTCCGCCGTAGCGCAGACAGAACTGCGCGAAGAACCACATGTGCTCGTTTTCCTCACCGATGAAGTGGTGCAGGAACTCGGAGACGTTCGCGTAGGTCTTCTCGTGGATGCGCATCACGACTTCGCTCATCAACTCACGGATGCCGTGGATGTTGAGGCTGAAGAAGTTGATCGCCTCGTACCTGGTGAGGGCGAGCTGCTGCTCGCGGGTGAGTTCGTCCCACATCGGTGTGCCGCCCAGCGTGGTGAGGCTCTCGCTCATCCACGGCAGGTCCGGCGCTATCCGGTCGGGCCAGTCGAACATTGTGTACGGGTTGTAGTAACCGGACTCGGCCAGCTGCTCCAGCCGATCGAGTTCCAGCACAACCGGCTCTATCTCACGAACCGCCATTTTGCACTCGCCTTTCGTGCCGAATATCCGCGTTCACGTGAACGGGCAGCCCTGAACCGCATTCATGGGAGCCGAAGGAAGAATTACCGGCAGCGGTGGACGGGATCACCTTGTTGTAGACCGACCCGAGGCACAGTTCCTGGAATTCCTCGGTGTTCGCCGAAAGCCGGGCGGCCAGCTGTGCCTTCGCGATGTCGACGGTCCGCAGCGCTCCGTCGTCGTCCTCGACCTCCACACACGCGTGCGGCAGATCGAGGGCGCCGCCCAGCACACCGCAGAACCAGCCCCGTTTCGCCTCGGCCCGGTACCCGGCCGCGCGGAAGCTCTCGGCGAGATGCAGGCTCGCCGCGATACAGCTCGTCGCGCCGAGGGAGTGCACCAACGCATGGTCCGCCTGCATGGGCACCGGGATCATCTGCCAGCGGTAGCCGGCCTCCAGGTACTCGTGGACCAGCTTGCGCAGCACCGGCGAGACCAGCGGGGTGCGCGCGCCGACCGTGGTGACGGTCGCCGAGAACCGCGCCGGACCGGCGCCGGCCACCGGTCGCACGACGTCGGCGATCCGCCCGCCGAAGCGGACCGGGTCCGGCTCCTCGAAGCGCCACGGCGCCTCCTCGGTGCAGCCGACGCACTCCAGCCGGACCCGGAAGTCCCAGGTCTTCTCCCGCAGCAGATCGTCGACCGGCCGGCCGGCGAACCGGAAGAGCATACGGAAAGCGAGTTCCGGCTGTGTGGTCGACTTTCCCGAATACATGCCGAGGTTGTAGAGATCGTTCACGTCGAAATGGCGCTCCCCGGCCCGCTCCTCAAAAGGAAGGCCGGCCTCGACCAACCGGTCGATGTCCGCCGCCGCGCAGCCGAGCATTTCCCGCGCCACGGACTCGGAATGTGTACGCGCCGCGTACTCGTCCGGGATGAATTCGACCGAATCCGCTACGTCTCCCCAGGATGCATGCATTCCCATACCTGCCGTTCCGCTGCTTCCCGGATTTCGAGAAGCGATATGGACATTACAGTCCGGGATCGGGGCAGGACAGATTGATTCCGCATGCTCATTGGTGCGTTCCAACCGGCAAGAATCAGGAAAGGAACGATTGACAGGAGCCGGATCCGGTCAGATCCAGTGGGCGTCCCGTGCCATGCGCACCGCGTCGATCCGATTGCGCGCGCCCAGCTTCGCGACCATGGCGGAGATGTAGTTCCGCACGGTCCCCTCGGACAGGAACAGCCGCGCGGAGATCTCGGCCACCGTGTCACCGGCCGAGAGGTACTCCAGCACGGACAGCTGCCTCATCGACAACGGGCAGTCGCCGTTGGACACCGCGGCGACCGTCAGCTCCGCGTCGAAGACGCGCTCGCCCTGGTGCACCTGGTGGATCGCCTCGAAGAACCGGCGCGGGGCCGCGCTGCGCCGCACCATGCCGGCGATGTCGCCCGTGAACGCCCTGCGCACCACCGACCGCGGGCACACGGTGGCCACCAGCAGTGTGCGGCAGCCCGGCAGACCCGCGATCTTCTCGGCGATGTCGAGCGTCTCGCCGTCCCGGCCGCCGAAGCTGATGACCGCGACATCCGGCCGGTGCACCTCGGCGAACTCCAGTGCGGCGAGGCTGCTGTCGACGGCTCCGGACACCTCGATCTCCGCACGCTGCTCCAGCAGCGCCGTGAGTCCGGAGCGGGACAGGTGCAGATCGTCGAACACCATCACGTCTATGCCCATACGCCCGCTCACCCCTCCGTCGCGTCCCCCGTTGTGGGCAGGCCCGAATGCGGTCACCAAGGGGAGGACAGGTGAGCCAGCATCCGGACCCAACTCCGATGGTACGGACGGCCCCACGCTTTGTCTACGCGTATACTTATACGCGTTCTCTTAATTCGCGCGGCGTACTGGCCATGCCAACTGACATGCGGATATGGTCGGTTGGGAAGCGGAGGACGGACGGGGGGTCCGGCATCGGGCGTTCGGCCGAGTCTCTGTCGAGCGGCCGGCACTGGACTGTGCGAAGTTGCGAGCCACCGGGGCGGGCCGCCGGACAACCACCCACCCCACCGGCAACGCACTGGACGACAAGGAACCGGAACCCATGCAGTCCTCGAATCGCCGTCCCGGCAAGATCGGCCGACCGCCCCGCCTGTCCCGGGAGGCGATTCTCAGCGCGGCCCAGCGCATCCTCGACGAGGAGGGGACGGGGAGTCTGTCCATGCGCCGGCTGGCCAAGGAGCTGTCCAGCACCCCCATGGCGCTGTACCACCACGTGCGGGACAAGGACGAGCTCCTGATGATGCTCCTGGACGCGCACGCCGAGCGGTTCCCGCGTCCCGAGCTGCCCGAGCCCCCGCGCGACCGCCTCATCGCCTGCGCGCAGATCCTCCACGACATCCTGGTGGGCTGTCCCTGGGTCGTGGAGGTGCTCGTCTCCGACAGTTTCGCGAGCGCCTCCGCGATGTGGATCGTGGAGAACATGGTCGACGCCCTGATCGAATGCGGGCTCACCGAGGAGGACGCCGCATACGCCTACCGCGTGATCTGGTACTACACCGTGGGTGAGCTGACCCTGCGGTTCAACCGCGAGCGCGCCCGGGACCAGAACCAGGAGGCCGCGCCCTATCGCACCCGGGTGATGGCCGCCGTGGCCGCCGACGACTTCCCGAGGCTGGCCGTACTGGGGCCCCGCTGGGTCGAGTTGACCTCCGCCGACAACCAGCGCCGCGGTCTGGTGGCCGTGGTCGACGGACTGCTCGCCCAGAACGCCTGACCCCACGGCGGTGCGACGAAGAGCGCACGGCCGAACCCGACACGTGCGGCGGAGAGCGCCCGTCCACGAGCGTCCCCGCCGCATGCATGCATGTCTCCGTACGCGCGCTCAGACCAGCAGCCGCGCCCTGAGAGTCCTCTTGTCGACCTTGCCGACCGGCGTCAGCGGCAGCTCCGCGAGCACCACCAGCCCGTCCGGCATCTTGTACGGCGCGATCCCGCGGTCCCTGAGTCCGGCCCGCACCTCGCGCAGGGTCGGCGGACGCTCCGGGTCCTGGGGCACCACACAGGCGCAGGTCCGCTCGCCCAGCAGCGGGTCCGGCAGACCGATCAGCGCGGCGGCGACGATCCGCGGGTCGGCCCGCAGATGCTCCTCGACCTCCTGCGCCGGCACCTTCTCACCGCCCCGGTTGACCACGTCGTTGACGCGTCCCACCACCTGGAAGTAGCCCGTCGCCGTCCGCCGGACCAGGTCGCCGGTGCGGTAGAACCCGTCGTCGGTGAAGTGGGTGCGGTTGCGTTCCGGGGATCGGTAGTAGCCGCGCACCGTGTACGGGCCGCGTGTGTACAACTCGCCCTGCTCTCCCGGGCCCGCCACCGTGCCGTCCTCGCGGATCACCCGGACCTCGTCGCCGGCCGTCAGCGGACGGCCCTGCGTGTGCACGACCACCTCTTCCGGGTCGTCGAGTCGCGTGAAGTTCAGGAGTCCCTCCGCCATCCCGTACACCTGCTGCAGGGTGCAGCCGAGTTCGCCGGGCACCCGCCTCGCCGTCTGCGGATCGAGCCGGGCGCCGCCCACCTGGAGCAGACCGAGGGAGCGGAGGTCGTGTTCGGTCCACCCGGCCGCGTCGAGCCACAGCGGCACCAGGGCCGGCACCAGGGAGGTCGCGGTCACCCCCGCCCGCTCGATCAGCGGGAAGCACGACTCGGGCGTCGGCGCGGGGGCGAGCACGGCGGTGCCGCCGAGCCGCAGCGTGCCCAGCACGCCGGGGCAGGCCAGCGCGAAGTTGTGGCCCATCGGCAGCGCGCACAGATAGCGGGTGCCGGGCCCGAAGCCGCACAGCCGTGCGGTCTGGCGGAGTTGGTAGGTGTAGTCGGCGTGGGTGCGCGGGATGAGCTTCGGCGGACCTGACGTGCCGCCGGAGAGCAGGAACAGCGCCACGTCCTCGGGATCCGGGGCCGGAAGGTCCACCGGGTCCGCGTCCACGTCCGCCAGCGCGGCGAAGGGTCCCGGGTCGCCGGTCACGAACACGTGCCGCAGGGACGCGGTCGCGTCCAGGACCTCCTTGGCGATGATGCGGTAGTCGCAGTCGAGCACCTGGTCCGCGCAGACGTACGCCACCGCTTCCGAGGCGTTCACCAGGTGGGTGATCTCCGAGGTCCGGTGCGCGGGCAGCGCGAACACGGGCAGGGCGCCCAGCCGGAAGAGGGCCGTGCACAGGACGACCAGCTCCACGTCGTTGGGCAGTTGTACGACGACACGGTCGGCGGCCCGCAGACCGCGGCCGTGCAGACCCGCGGCGAGACGGTCGGCCGCGCGGTCCAACTCGCCGTAGGTCAGCGTCCGTCGGGCCGTGACCACGGCCGGCCGGTCCGGTGCGCCCGGCGGCGTGGGCGGCAGGCTGCCCAGCACCTCGTCCTTCCAGTACCCCCTGGCCCGGTGGTCGTCGACGCACGACGCGGGCCACGGCACACAGCCTTCCAGCATGGATCCCCCTCGGTTCTCGGCTCGGTTCTCGGCATCTCGATGTCTGCCGCACTCGTTCAGGGCATGGCGGGCCAGGCCGGCGAGTCGGCGGGCAGCGCGGCCCGGACCAGGTCCCACACCCGGGCCAGTACGGTTTCGCGCCGGTCCTCCAGATAGAAGTGGCCGCCCGGGAACGTCAGTACGTCGCAGGCCGCCGAGGTGGTGGTGCGCCACGCGTCGGCCTCCGCGGCGTCCACCTCGGGGTCCGCGTCCGCCCGCAGCACGGTGACGGGGACGTCCAGGCCGCGGCCGGGCAGCGGGGCGTAGGTCTCGATGACCCGGTAGTCGCCCCGGATCGTCGGCAGGACGGCGTTCAGGAGCTCCTCGTGGGCCAGGACCTCCGCCGCGGTGCCGCCCAACCTCCGTAGATCCGCGAGGAGTTCGGCGTCGGAGGCGAGGTGGAGCGTGCCGCCGCGGGTGCGGTGCGGCGCGGGCCGGCCGGAGACGATGAGTGCCCTCGGGGCACGGCCCGCGGCGGTCAGGGCGCGCGCCGTCTCGTAGGCGACCGCGGCGCCCATGCTGTGTCCGAAGAGCACGGTCGCACGGGACGGCGAGGCGGCCATGTCCCGCACCAGGCCGGAGGAGAGACCCGCGACCAGGGCCCGCATGGTGGTGGCCGGTTCCTCACCGTAGCGGTCCGCGTGTCCGGGGTACTGGACCGCGGCGACCTCGATGTCCCAGGGCGCGTCCAGCGACCAGAGGCGGTAGGCGCTCGCGGTGCCGCCGGCGTGCGGGAAGCAGATCAGCCGTGCCCTGGCGTGCGCGCGCGGGGACGCGGTCCGCAGGCAGGACGTGACGGGACCGCGCGCGGCCCCGATCACAGCGCCCCCACCTCGTAGAGCTCGTCGGCCGTGGGGTGCTGTCCGGCCGGGCCCCGGGCGCACTGTGCGGCCGACAACTCGGTGACCAGCGCGGCCAGTCCGGCCACCGTCGGGGTCCGCAGCACGGCGCGCATGGGCAGTTCGACGCCGCAGCGGCGCCGGACGGCGGCCACGAGGCGGGTCGCCAGCAGGCTGTCCCCGCCCATCAGGAAGAAGTTCGCCGCCCGGGCCGGAGCGGGCCCGCCGAGCACCTCGGCCCACAGCCCGGCGATCAGCTCCTCCGTCTCGCCCCGCGGCGGCTCGGCATCCTGCCGGGGCCGGTCGGCGCACTCGGACAGCAGCCACCCGACCAGGGTGCGGTCCACCTTGCCGTTGCCGTTCAGCGGCAGGACGGGCAGGGCCGCGACCGTACCGGGGATCATGTGGGCCGGCAGTCGCCGCGCGAGCCAGGAGCGCAGCGCGTCGGGCGTCAACTCCCTTGGCCCCGAAGGGGATCGGGCGGTGATCAGCATCGTCCCGTCCGGCTCCGTGCGCAGGACGCGCGGCTCGGTGAAGCCCTGCCGGGCCAGGGCGCCCAGCCATCGTGCGGCGTCCGAGGGGTGTCGGAGTGTCGCTCCGCCCGGCACCGAAAGCGGCGAGGGCTCGTCCCTGGCCACGAGGAACAGCGGGGCACCGGAGCGCGCCAGCAGGGCCAGCGTCCCGGCGACGGCGTCCACGTCCGGGGTCAGAGCGAGGACGTCGTTGACGACGACCGCGTCGAAGCGGTGCAGTCGAGCCTCCCGTACCACGGCCGCGTCCTGCACCACGGTGGACACCGTGTGGGCACGGTCGGCCAACCTCGCCTTCGCGGCGGCGAGTCGGGCGGCCGACGCGTCCGTGAGCGTGTAGGCGACCGCGTCGGACCCGGTCTCCCGCAGGATGCGCGCGGCGTTCCTGCCGTCCCCGCCGGCCCACTCCACGACGGCGGGCGTCCGCCCCGCCGCGAGGCCGGCCAGGTGCTCGGCGATCCCGGCCAGGCAGGCCCGGGTGCCCGGCAGCAGGTCGGCGAGCCCTTCCGGGGTGAGCGCCGGTTCGTCGAGCAGCGCCGTGGGGGCGGCCTCGCCGGCGAGTACGGCCACGAGGAGCGGCACGGCACGTTCCCAGGCCTCCGCCACCGCCTCCAGCCGCGTACCGCGCAACCGCTCCCGGCATCCTTCGACGCCCCCCGCGTCACGCACCGCGGACCAGCGCGGGCCGGGCACGGGGGCCTGCTCGGAACCGGCAAGAACCTGACGATCCATCAGATACGTCACCCAGGCCGCGAGCAGCTCACGGCACTCCCCCGGCACCGGCGGCAGGCCGGCACCGGCCGCCCGCGCGAGACCGGACCGGGCCAGAACGGCGGCCAGGACCGACTCGGCCAGCTCGTGCTCCCGCTCCACCTCCGCGTTCGGCGCGCGCGGCGGCAGAACGTGCTCCGGCGCCGCCCGCGGGGTGCGGTGTTCGACGACGGCGGCCATGACGTCCTTGCGCCGGTCGCCGACCGCCACGGCGACCGCGTCGGCCACGGCCGGGTGGCTGTGCAGGGCCGCCTCGATCTCGCCGAGTTCGACCCGGAATCCGTTGATCTTGACCTGGTGGTCCAGGCGGCCGAGGAACTCCAGGGTTCCGTCGGGCCAGTAGCGGCCGAGGTCCCCGGTCCGGTACCAGCGGGCGCCCTGATGGCGGACGAAGCGCTCGGCGGTCAGCTCCGGGTCGCCGCGGTAGCCGAGCGCCACCCCGGCACCGCCGATCCACAGCTCGCCGCTCACCCAGTCGGGGCAGTCCCGGCCCTGCGGATCGACCACCCGGAAACGCTGGTCGGCCAAGGGGGTGCCGTAGGGGATGGACCGCCAGTGGGCGGGGACGTGGGTCACCTCGTGGAAGTTGGACCAGATCGCGGCCTCGGTGGCGCCACCGAGGCCGATGAGCCGGCAGCGCCCGGCGGAGGCCTCGCGCAGGGCGTCCGGGAGGTCGAGGCCTATCCAGTCGCCGGAGAGCAGGGCGAGCCGCAGCGACGCGGGCAGCCGCTCCCGGTCCGCGGCCGTGAGCAGCATGTCCATCAGCGCGGGTACGGAGTTCCAGACGGTCACCCGGTGCCGGCGGCACAGCTCCAGCCACCGGTGCGCGTCCCGCCGTTCGGCCTCCGTCACCAGGACGAGCGCGCCGCCCGCGGCGAGCGGGCCGAAGATGTCCCACACCGACAGGTCGAAGTCCAGGGCGGACACGGCCAGCACCCGGTCGGTCGCCGTGACGGCGAAGCGCTCGTTGACGTCCTCGACGGTGTTGACGGCCGACCGGTGGCTGATCTCCACGCCCTTGGGGGTGCCGGTCGACCCGGAGGTGAAGATGACGTACGCGGTGTCGTCCGGCGCCACCGGTACGGGCGCGGGAAGCGGCTCGGCGCTCAACGCCCTTTCCAGCGGCAGGACTTCGAGGTCCGGGTCGGTGCCGGGCCGGGTGCCGCGGTCGGCCAGGACGACGCGCGCCCCGCTGAGGGCGAGGATCCGGTCGCGGCGCGCCGCGGGCTGGTCGGTCCCGACGGGGACGTAGGTGGCTCCGGCGGCCAGTACACCGAGTACGGCGGCTGTCTGGTCCGGGCCCTTGGACACGCCGACGACGACCTGGCTCCCGGGGCCCACGCCACGTCCGGCCAGGGCGCCGGCGATGCGCAGGGCGCGTGCGGCGAGTTCCCGGTGGCCGACCGTGCCGTCGTCCGACACCAGCGCGGGGGTGTCGCCGCGCTGCCCGGCCCGGGCGAAGAACTCCTCGTGCAGCAGCCGTCCGCTCGGCCTGCGGGGCACGGAGTTGACCTCGTCCCTGCGCCGCCGCTGGGCGCTCGGCAGCGGAATGTCCGGGGTGTTCCCCCAGTCCGCGGTGACGAGTTCGCGCAGCAGTCCCGCGCAGGCGGAGAGCATCGCGTCGAGCACGCCGTCGGGGAACAGTTCCTCGACCGCGTCCCAGGCCAGCAGCAGGCCGCCGGTCCGGGTGCGGTACACCTGGCAGTCGAGCCAGACCTGCGGGGTCTGCGACACCATCCAGGACAGGTCGCCGAAGCGTTCGGCGAAGGTGTCCGGGACCAGCGGCGCGTCCACGTTGCAGGCGAGGACGACCGGCGCGGTGCGCGGTGTCCCGCCGTCGGCGCGCGCGAACTCGCGCAGCACGTCGACGCCGGTGTGGGCCGCGTGTCCGACGTCGTCGTGCAGCCGCTTCTGCACGGCCGCGGCCCGGTCGGCGAAACCGGTACCGGGAGCCAGGTCGACCTCCAGCAGCACCAGGCTGGTGAAGTCGGCGACGATCGCGCCGATGTCGGGGTGGAGCGTGTGGTCGCGGTCGAACAGCGGCAGGTTGAGGAGGAAGTGCCGTTCGCCGCTCCACCGCGCGAGGACCTCGGCGAAGGCCGTGGCGATCAGCACCGACGGGGTGATGCCGTGGCCGCCGGCCCTGCGCCGCAGCGCGGCCCACTCCTGCGGTGACAACTCGCTGGTGCGGCGCACGAAGCGGGGCACGTCGATCTCGGCGGGGTCGGTGCGCAGCGGGAGGGCGGGTCCGCCCGGCAGCCCGGGCAGCCGGGCCGTCCAGTACGCCTCGGCGCGGGCCCGGTCGGCGGTCCGCAGCGCGTCGCGGTCGGCGAGGTACCGGGGGAAGTCGTAGCGCGGCGCGGGCAGGGACTCGGGGTCCTCGTACAGCGCGGCCAGGTCGGCGAGGATCAGCCGGATGCTGTGGACGTCGGCGACGAGCAGGTCGACCTCGACGTGCAGGCGGCATCCGCCGTCCGGCGTCCGGCTCAGCTGTACGTCCATGACCTCTCCCGCGGCCACGTCCAGTCGCCGGTGGGAGAGCGTGTCGCGGCGGGCGAGCAGGGCCCGCTCGGCTGCTTCGGGGCTCTGCCCGCTGTGGTCGTGCACGGTCAGGCCGGGCCAGGCCGGCTCGTCGAGGACGCGCTGGGTGCCGTCGGCGTCGAACCGGGCACGCAGCATCGGGTGCCGGCGCGTCAGCGCGCGTACGGCGGTGTCGAGCCGGTCCGTGTCGACCCGCGGGGGGTCGAACTCCAGGTAGGCGTGGCAGCCCACACCGCCCAGCGGCCGGTCGTCGCCGCGGCCGATCCAGTAGGCCTGTTGGACGGGCGTCAGCGGAAAGGGTGCTGTGTTCAGGTCCTGGCTCCCGTGGCGGGCGGCGGGTCCGTCGGGCACGGGCCGGGGCGCGCGCCCGTCGCCGGTCAGGAGCCCGTACCAAGCCGTCAGCCGCGGGTCGGAGGCCAGCTCGGTGAAGTCGGCGCGCAGTCCGGCCCGGTTGAGCCGGCTGGTCAGTTCCATCAACTGCAGTGACTGGAGGCCGAGTTCGAAGAGGTTGACCTCGTCGTCGGCGGGCCCCAGCTCGGTGCCGAGAACCGAGGAGACCTCGGCCCTGAACCCGTCCGGACCGCTCACCATGTCGTGCTTCGACATTCCTACCCCCGTACTTCGATTCGACAAAGGTGTGGTGCACAGCCGTGCCGGTGCGGGTCAGAGCACGCCCGCCTCCATGGCCGGGACGGCGTCCGTTCCCGGTGTCCGCTCGCTCTCCGCGATCGTCGGCCCGGCCGGGCTGTCGCGCAGCCAGCGCAGGACCTCGCGCGGCGGCAGCACCGCCGCCGCCCGGTGCACCCCGTACGGCACCCGCCCTTCGGTGACCGCCACGGTGGCGAACGCGCCGACCAGACCGGTCAGTTCGGAGCCGTCGGGCCCGCGGACCACCAGGGTGCGCCGCACCGGCGAACCGTCCCGTTGCCCGCCGCGGACCCGCCCGTCGAGCCGTCCCCACAGCAGCTGGTAGGGGTCCCGGCCCGCCGCGTCCAGGGCGCCGGCCGCGACGAGTTCGTCGGCCCGCGCCGCGAGATCCCGCCCGGCGAGGCGGCCGACGCGCGACCTGCGCAGTACGCCGATCAGCGCCGGCCCGTCGAACGCGTTGTGCCAACGGGCCTCGACGAAGCCCAACTCCCTTGCCCTGTCGACCAGTTCCTCGGTCAGGAAGGGGTGGGCGACAAGCGGTCGCGGTACCCCGGGCAGCCGGAAGTCCTCCTCGGCGCGCAACGCCCTGGGCACCACGCGGCCCCGCCACTCGGCCAGCGGTGTGCCGTAGTCCCGCTCCAGGCTCAGCAGGTAGTCCAGGGCCCCGGTGCGGGTGAGGGCCCCGAGCCCCGCGCAGGCGCCGGTGAAGCGGGCGCCGGGGGCCAGGCCCTGTGCCAGTGCCCCGGGCAGCAGCCCGGAGAGCCCCGGGTTGAGGCCCGCCGAGAGGACGGCCGTGCGTCCGGGCACCGGGACGGGACGGCTGCCGTCGTCCATCACGTCGACGTAGTCCGCGCCCTCGGCGTGCGCGGCGCGGCGCACGTGGTCGAGCAGGAGGTAGGCGGGACCGGAGCAGTTGAGCACCGTACGGCAGCCCCGGCCGAAGTCCGCGAGGCTCCGCTCGTCCCGCACGTCGACCCGGACGGCGTGCGCGGCCGCCCCGAGACCGGCGGCGAGGGCGCGCGCGGCGTCGAGACTCCGCCCGCCGATCCGCAGCCGGAACCCGCCCTCCGCCGCCAGCCGGCGCGCGGCGGCGGCGCCGACCGCCCCGTATCCGCCGACGATGCCGATCAGCGGCGCGGTCCGCGGCGTCATCGCGGTACGGCCACGGCGTGCGCCGGGGCCGGTCGCGTCGCGCCGCCCACCAGCAGTTCGGCCACCGCCGCGGCATGCGGCGGCCGTACGCAGGTGAAGTGGTCCCCGGGCACGTCCACGAGACGGAGTCCGCCGGTGCAGACGATGCCGATCAGCGGCGCGGTCCGCGGCGTCATCGGTGTGCCGCCACGGCGTGGGCCGAGGCCGGTTCGCCCACCAGCAGTTCGGCCACCGCCGCGGCATGCGGCGGCCGTACGCAGGTGAAGTGGTCCCCGGGCACGTCCACGAGACGGAGTCCGCCGGTGCA
>NZ_JBITGV010000004.1:0-9351 GCF_044457385.1 Streptomyces sp. NPDC050548 | reverse complement strand
TGCAGACGATGCCGATCAGCGGCGCGGTCCGCGGCGTCATCGGTGTGCCGCCACGGCGCGGGCCGAGGCCGGTTCGCCCACCAGCAGTTCGGCCACCGCCGCGGCATGCGGCGGCCGTACGCAGGTGAAGTGGTCCCCGGGGACGTCCACGAGACGGAGTCCGCCGGTGCACACGTGCTGCCAGTACGCCGCCATGTCGTGGTGCATGCCGGGGAAGACCTCGGCCTCGCCGAGCTGGCGCAGCAGCGTGACCGGACCC
This sequence comes from Streptomyces sp. NPDC050548, assembly GCF_044457385.1. Lineage (NCBI taxonomy): Bacteria > Bacillati > Actinomycetota > Actinomycetes > Kitasatosporales > Streptomycetaceae > Streptomyces > Streptomyces sp. NPDC050548. The sequence goes on along the minus strand of NZ_JBITGV010000004.1, from coordinate 9,092 downwards.
GGGTAACCGCGGGGGTGGTGCCGGGCCACCGCCGACAGACTGTGCCGGACGGCGCGGAAGACCCGGTCGACGTGGCCGGGTGCGGCCGACGCGGCGCTCTCGCGGGGCATGGCGGCGGCGACATCCCGCAGCCGCTCCTCCTGCGTGCGCGCCGCCAGGGACTTGAACGCCCGCAGCGCCTCGGCTGCGGCCGGCCCGAGATCGGTGACCGGCGGTTCGGTGAGGCTGCCCGCGGGCACCGTGCCTCCGTGCCGTGCGACCACCGCGGCAACCAGCTCACGGATCGCCGACTCGTCCTCGGGATAGCCGAGTTCGACCGTGTCCGCCCGCATCAGGCGGGCGAAGACGTACTCGGCCAGCAGGTCGTCCTCCACTCGATAGGGCACCCGGTAGCTGCTGATGACCGACACCTCGGTCACCTCGCCGCCCGCGCGCGTGAAGCGGTCCGCCAGTTCGGTGGCCAGCAGCCCGCCCATGCAGTAGCCGACGAGACGGACCCTGCTGTACCCGTGTGTCCGCAGCACCTCGGCATAGCGGTCGGCGAGTTCACCGATCACCGTCGCGGGGTCCGCGGCCAGGTACGCGTCGAGGTCGTCGACGACGAGACCGACGATCGGTGTCCGGCCGGACAGCTCCTGGATCAGGGCGCGGTACGGGTCGATCGTGCCGGTGCCGTCGTGCACCAGCACCAGGGCCGGGACATCGCCCGCCTCCGGTGGACCCGCGTCGATCTCCACGAGGGGGGACGCGGATCCGGCCGCGCCGCCGCGCAGCCGCTCGGCCAGCGTCGCCACCGTGGGGCGGTTGAGCACGGCGCGCAGCAGTTCGTCCCAGCCGATGCCCGCCGCCCGCGCGACCTGGGCGCGCATCCGGCCGACGAGTTGGGCGACCAGCAGTGAATCCCCGCCCAGGGCGAAGAAGTTGGCGTTCCGGCCGACGGCGGGCACGTTCAGGACCTCGGCCCACAGGCCGGCCAGTGCGCGCTCCAGTTCGTCGGCGGGCGGGTCGCCCGCGCCCTCGCGCTCCTCGGCCGCCGCCGCGCCGCCCCACTCCCTGAGCAGGGCGCGGTCCACCTTGCCGTTGGCGGTCAGCGGGATCCGGTCGACCACCTCCAGCCGGGCCGGGATCATGTACGCGGGCAGCCGTTCGGCCAGGTGGTCGCGGAGTTCGTCGGGGGTCACCGGCGTACGGTCGCGCTTGAAGCGGGCCGCGAAGACCTGCTGGCCGATCTCCGCGAGGGCGCTGTCCTCGGCGGGCAGGCAGAGGACGGTCTCGGCACCGGCCCGCTCCAGCAGGTCGAGCCACTGCCGCCGGGTGAAGAAGGTGGCGCCGTGCTCCGCCCGCTCGTCGGTGAATCCGGTCAGCCCGTCGTTGAACTCCATGGACGTCATCCCGCGCCGGGTGTCGCGCGTGGCCTCGACGAAGACCAGCCAGCCGCCGGGTGCGGCGAGTTCGCCGAGCCGGCGCAGCATCTCGTCGGCGTCGACGGCGTTGTGCAGCACGTTCGCGGCGAGGACGACGTCCGCCGAGTTCGGCGCGAGACCCTGGGGCCGGTAGTCCTCGTTGAGGTCGAACAGGCCGTAGCGCACCCACGGGTGGCGCGCGTAGGTCTCCCGGGCCTCGTTGAGGAAGAAGTGGGACAGGTCGGTGAAGTGGTAGTCGACGGACAGGTCCCGCAGCTCCGGCACGAGCGCGGCGCTGGTCCCGCCGACCCCGGCACCGACCTCCAGGATCCGCAGCGGGCCCGCTCCGGCCTTGGCCCGGGCCGCCCGGCGCACGATCTCGACGACGGCGGCGTTGTTGTAGCGGCTGATCAGGTTGTCCCGGTAGGCGGCCGCCGCGGTGTCCAGCCGGCCCTCGGGGAACAGCAGGTCCTTGACCGGGAGTTCGCCGCGCACCAGCCGGTCCAGCCGCTCCTCGCAGTCGCGGTGGAAGCGGATGAGTTCGGCTCCCCAGCCGACGAGCGGCTCCAGCGTGTCGATGCACTCGTGCACGGCCGCGCGGCTCTCCTCGCTCACCCGCACCAGGCTCCAGTACGTCCCGGTGTCCCGGTCCCGGCGCAGCCGGCCCTCCTGGGTCAGCGCCGTGAGCCATCTGCGGACCAGCGGGTGGTACCGCGGGGTGGCGCCGCAGGCCGCGATGATCTCCTCGGCGGTGTGGCCGTGCCCGGCCTCCGAGAACAGGCCGCTGTCCCGGAAGAGCCGGGTGATCGACTGCAGTGCGGATTCCTCCAGGGCCGCGCACATCGTCCGCACGTGCGCCCCGTGCTCCGACTCGTCGTACCGTGCGGTGCTCTCGGCCCGTTGCCGCGCGGCGGCCGCCAGGCCCGCGTCGGTGGACGGGGCGGGTCCGGTCCTGGCGGGTTCCGCGAAGGCGACCAGGGTGCGGCCGGTTCCCTCGCCGCGGACCACGGCCGCCGCCGCGTGCACCGCGGGGTGCGTCTGCAGGGCCACCTCCACCTCGGCCAGCTCCACCCGGTGCCCGTTGAGCTTCACCTGGCCGTCGGTGCGGCCGAGGAACTCGATGGCGCCGTCCGCCGTCCGGCGGCCCATGTCGCCGGTGCGGTACAGCCGTTCGCCGCTGCGGGGATGCCGTACGAAGCTCGCCGCGGTGCGTTCGGCGTCGCCGAGGTAGCCGAGCGCGAGGCCCGCCCCGCCGATGTACAGCTCGCCCGTCACATGCTCCGGGCAGTCCCGCATGAGCGGGTCGAGCACCCGGAAGGTCTGGTTGGCCAGCGGTCTGCCGTAGGGAATGCTGGTCAGCGCGGGGTCCACGGCGGCGACGGGATGGCAGATCGACCAGATCGAGGCCTCGGTCGCCCCGCCGAGGCTGACGACGGACAGTCCCGGTATCCGCTGTCGCACGGCGTCCGGCAGCGTCACCGGGATCCAGTCGCCGGACAGCATCGCGAGCCGCAGCCGGCCGGCGTCCGGGGACGAGGGGGTGCGCAGGTGCTCGTGCAGCATCTGCATCTGGGCGGGCACCGAGTTCCACACGCTCACGCCGAACCGCTCGATCAGGGTGGCCCAGTGCGTGGGGTCGCCGCGCCGGGCGGCATCCGGCAGGACCAGGGCGCCGCCGACGGACAGCGGGCCGAAGATGTCGTAGACGGAGAGGTCGAAGCCCAGTTGGGCCAGGCCCAGGACCCGGTCGTCGGCGCCCACCCCGAACCGGGAGTTGATGTCGTCCACCGTGTTGCGGGCGGCGGCATGGGTGATCGCCACCCCCTTCGGGACGCCCGTGGATCCCGAGGTGTAGATGACGTACGCCAGGTCGTCGGGGTCGCCCGTGGCGTGCGGGGGAACTTCGGCGGCCGGCGGTACCGGGTCCACGGCGACCGCCCGGGTCCCCTCGGGCAGGTCGAGGCCGGGCACCAGCCACGACTGGGTGAGCACGCGACGCACCCCGGCCCCGGCGAGCACGGCGTTCCTGCGCCTGGGTGGCTGGGTGGTGTCGACCGGGACGTAGGCACCGCCCGCGAGCAGCACGCCCAGCACCGCGACGACCTGCTCCCACCCCTTGTCCATGACGATGCCGACCCGCTCGCCCCGGCCCGCCCCCTGCTGCGTCAGTACGTCGGCCACGGCCCGGCTCCGGCCGAGCAACTCCCGGTAGTCCAGGCGGCGTTCGGAGGTGATGACCGCGGTGCGGTCCGGGGTGCGCCCGGCCTGTGCCACGACCTCGGCGTGCAGCGGGGCGAGCGCGCGCGGGGCCGCCGTGTCGTTGGCCCGGGCCAGCCGCTCGCGCTGGGCCCCGGGCAGCTCGACGGGGTCGGTGGCGTCCCACGCGACGGCTCCCTCGGCGAGGCTGTGCAGCAGTGCGCGGTAGGCGTCGAACATGTCCTCGGCCACCCCGTCGGGGAGAACACCGGCCCGGACGTCCCAGTGGGTCAGCAGCCCGTCGCCGTCCTCCATGACCTGGCAGTCGATCCAGACCTGCGGGGTCTGTGTGATGCCGTGCACCAGCTCGCCGCCCGGCATGAACGGCTGCCTGCTGCCGGCGCCCGCCGCGCCGACCGTGCTGGTGAAGATGACCGGCATCAGGGCCGCCGCCCGGCCGCGCCGCCGCGCCAGCTCGCGCAACACCTCGACGCCGGAGCACAGTTGGTGGTCCAGGTCGGTCCACAGGCGGTCCTGGGTGGCACGCGTGCGGTCCAGGAGCGTGGCTCCTTCGGTGAGGTCGACGGCGAGCAGGCTGGTGGAGCTGAAGTCGCCGACGACCCGGTCGACCTCCTCGTGCAGCGGGAGCCGGTTCTGCAGGGTGAGGCCGAGGGTGAAGCGGGGGTTGCCGCTCCAGCGTCCGAGGACCTCCGCGAAGGACTGCAGGAGGAGGCCCGACGGCGTCGCGCCCGCCTCGGTCGCCCGTCGTTCGAGGGCTGTGCGCTGCCTCGGCGTCAGGCGGGTGCCCAGCCGCCGGAAGCGGGGCGGCGCGCTTCGGGCGTCCGTGCGCAGCGGCAGTTCGGGGGCCGGCGGCAGGGAGTCGATCCGGTCCCACCAGTAGTCGTGGTCGCGTTGGTGGCGCGCGCCGTCCCGGGCGCCGCGCGCGGCCAGGACGTAGTCGCGGAAGGTGAGTTCGGGGGCGCTCGCGGGCCGGGGCCCGCCGCACAGCTCGTGCAGTTCGGCGAGGAGGATGCGGATGCTGCCGTAGTCGCAGACGAGCAGGTCGATCGCGAGGTGGAGCAGCAGGGTCCGGTCCGTGCGGGTCGTCCGGAGTTCGAACAGGGGCCACTGGTCGGTCGGGCGGACCTGGTGGGACATCGCGCCGCGGATCTCCTCGACGGCCCGCCGCTCGGCCGCCGCACCGCTCCCCCTGAGGTCGAGCCGGCGCACCGCGTAGCGCGCCACCTCGGGCAGCACCCGCTGGTGTCCCTCGGCCGAGACCACCGCGCGCAGCATGGGGTGCCGTCGGACCAGCGTGTTCCAGCCGTCCTCCACGGCGTCCTCGGCGCCCTCGGGCAGCGAGATCTCCAGGTAGCCGTGACAGGCCACACCGCCGTAGTCGAAGGCCCCGTTCCGGCCGAGCAGATAGGCCGACTGGACGTCGGTGAGCGGGAACGGCTGATCACCGGCGGCGGGGTCCGGCACCAGAACGGGCCCCGTTTCCCGCTCCTTCAGATGGGCGAGCACCTCCTCCTTGTGCTCGCGCAACCACGTGATCCGCTCCGGCGTCAACGAGCCCTTCGGCGCCCGGTATCCGAGCCGTCCGGACTCCTCGTACAACGTGACGCCCAGCGCGGCGAGCTCGGCCACACAGTCCTTGACACGCATGTCGCTGCGTCCCCCATTCCTCCGTCAGGAACCCCACGGGCCTTCGACGGAGGAGCCTGGCACGGACGGCCTGGCTAATTTCTGGACGCGTTCTGGCGGTGCGGCGAGGGCGGAATCCGGCCGCCGCCGGCCCACCGTCCTGCGCGACACGGTGAGTTGACACTAGAATCACAGTCCGTGATCGGCGAAACGCACTTCACCATCGACTACCCGGCGTTCGCGAGCGTGGTCGTCCCGCTTGAGGCCGGGGCCGATGTCTCCTCCCACAACCACCCGCAGCATCAGCTGACTTGGGCACCGAGCGGTCTGCTCACCATGGAGATCGGCAGCTTCCGCTGGGTGGTGCAGCGCTCCCGCGCGCTGTGGATCCCCGGTGGTGTGGACCACGCCGTCATCCCCAACTCGTCGGTCGCCATGCTCTCGCTGTACTTCGAGCCGGCCGACTGCCCGCTGCGCTGGGACGCCCCGACCGTGGTCGACGCCACCGGGCTGCTCGGACCGCTGCTGCTGCACCTCACGGACATCGGCGCGCACTCCGAGGAGCACCGCGCCCGGGTCACCGCCGTGCTGTGGGACATCATGAAGCCCATTTCGGTCGCCACGATCCCGACCATCCTGCCCACCGACCCGCTGGCCCTGCATGTCGCGCTCGCCATCAAGCAGGACCCCGCCGACGCCCGGGACCTGGAGGACTGGGGCCGGGAGGTCGGTGCGTCGCCGCGCACCCTCTCGCGCAGGTTCCGTGCCGAGACCGGGGTGAGCTTCGCCAGCTGGCGGACGTACGAACGGCTCAACGCGGCGCTGCCCCTGCTCGGCATGGGCCAGCCGATCTCCCGGGTCGCCCGCGCGGTCGGCTACGGCACCGCCAGCGCCTTCATCACCGCGTTCCGACGCGAGATCGGCACCACCCCCGCCGCGTACTTCGGCGGGAGTGGTGCCGTTCCCGGTCACACGGAGGCCGGCTCCTGATCCGGCTTCGGCCGGACGACCCGACGGCGGTCGATCGCGAAGGCGACCGCCGCGACGACCACGGCGGCTCCGCCGATGATCACGCCCAGGTTCGCCAGGGCGTTCAGCGCGTCGATCGACGCGTTGTCGGCGACGCGGGTCAGCGCGGGCACGGCGTCGTGGAACCGTGCCGGCACCGCCTCTACGACCTGGTGCCCCGCCCCGGACCCGACCTGGTCGACGAACTGCCGCTTCAGGTCCTGCGGTACCGCGCCGATCCCGGGGACCGTCGCGAGCCCGGACTGCGCCTTGTCCTCGGCGACATGGCCGAAGACCGCGCCGAGTCCGGCGATGCCCATCGCCATGCCGACCTGCCGCAGGGTGCCGAAGGTGGCGGTGGACATGCCCGCGTTCTCCTGCGAGGCGAAGGTCAGCGACGCGGCCTGGTTGACCGCGGTGAGGGCGCCGATGCCCAGACCGCCGACGATCATGCCGGGCAGGAAGTGCGTCCAGCTGTCGTCGTGACCGAAGTTGCCCAGCAGGTACATGCCCGCGGTCACCATCGCCATGGTGAAGGTCAGTCCGACCCCGATCGACACCCGCTTGGCGAAGATGGGGGTGACGCCCGCGGCGACCATCGCGCAGACACTGATCGGCAGCAGCCGCAGGCCCATCTGCAGCGGGGTGTAGCCGAGCGCGCCCATCAGGAACAGCGACAGGTAGGTGGCCGCGGCCATCAGCGTCGCCATGTGCGCGACCGACACGACCGCCGTTCCGGTGAAGCCGGGCTTCTTCGCCATCGAGATGTCGAAGAGCGGGTGCTTGGCCCGGGTCTGCCAGACCAGGAAGGCGGTCAGCGAGACGACCGCGATCACGAACAGGGAGATGACGGTCCCCGACGTCCAGCCCAGCGCGTGACTGCGGGTCAGGGCGAACACGCCGGCGACCAGACCCCCGGTGAGCAGCAGCGAGCCGAGCCAGTCGGCGCGACGGTCCGGGGTGCTCGCCGTCTCGGGCATCTTCAGCAGCGCCAGCACGGTGATGGCGATGCCGATCGGGACGTTCACGGTGAAGATCGAGCGCCAGCCGAACTGGGTCACCAGCGCACCGCCGATGACGGGGCCGAGGACGGTCGCACCGGCCATGACGGCGCCGTAGACGCCGATCGCCTTCGCCCGGGCGTGGGCCTCGGGGAACGCGACCGACAGCAGCGGCAGCGCGGTGGCGAACAGCATGGCGGCGCCGATGCTCTGCACCACGCGCAGCACGTCGAGCTGGACGATGCCGCTCGCCAGTGTCAGCGCGAGCGACGCGCCGGTGAACACGAGCATGCCGGCCACGAACATGCGCCGGCGTCCGAAGCGGTCGCCGAGTGTGGCGAAGGTCAGCATGAGGCCGGCGAGCGGGATCGAGTAGGCGTCGACGACCCACTGCAGCCCGTCGATGGAGGCGTCGAAGTCGGTGCGGATGTCGGCGAGCGCAGCGGAGACGACGGTCGCGTCGAGCATCAGCATGAAGATCGCGACGCAGACCATGAACAGCACGAGCCCGGGCCTGCGCGGTGTGACGTCGACCGGCGTGGAACCACGCGCGGTCGTCGCAGTCGTGGACATGAGAACTCCCTGGATTCAGGCATGGATGTCTGCTGCGGAGAAAGTCACCCGTGCACTCTGGGTGCCGCACCGATCACGCTAGATCTCCGGCAACCCCCACCGATATGACGTCGGAGGACGCCCGATTGCGCGTAGCGGACAACTTTCGCCCGCTGTGCCGCGGTGATTGTGCGCAGCGGACACACAGCTGTGCGTACCGGTCCAGGGACTCCCGGGGGGATGTCCTCACACCCCGTGAAATCGCTAGCTTCGCGGGAGGGGCACATTCCGTGCCCGCGTCCGACCGGTGGGGACAGCTCCTCCGGTTCGCCGACCAAGGAGTGTTCGGATGAGCGCCACGACACAGCGCACGGCACTGGTGACCGGCGCCTCGACGGGTATCGGCCAAGCGACCGCGAAACTGCTCACGGCCCGGGGCTATCGCGTCCTCGGCACCAGCCGCAAACCGGAGCACATCCCCGCCGAGCGGCGGCTGCCCGGGGTCGAATACCTCGAACTCGACCTCGGTGACCCGTTGTCGATCGTCCGCTGCGCCGAACAGGCGGGCCCGGTCGACGTGTTGGTGAACAACGCCGGCGAGAGCCAGATCGGCGCGCTGGAGGATCTGCCGGTGGCGAGCATCGAGCGCATCCTGCGGGTCAACACCGTGGCTCCGGTGCAGCTGACCCAGGAACTGCTGCCCGGCATGCGGGCCCGCGGCTACGGCCGTGTGGTCATGGTCGGCTCCATGCTCGCGAGCTTCCCGCTGCCGTTCCGCTCCACGTACGTGGCGTCGAAGCTCGCCCTGCGCGGATTCGCCACGGCCGCACGCGGCGAACTCGGCCCGTACGGCGTGTGGTTCACCACGGTCGAGCCCGGCAACTTCGCCACCGGCTTCGGGGAGCGCCGCACCCGCGTCGTGCCCGAGGGCTCGCCGTACACCAGGAGCCTGCGGACGCTGGAGGCGAACGCCCGCGACAAGGAGAACAGCGGGCTGCCGCCCGAGCGGATGGCCCGGACGATCCTGGCGGCCGTCGAGGCGGACCGGCCCCGACCGCTGTACGCGGCGGGCAGCAACGCCCCTCTCGTGTTCACCCTGAAGCGGCTGCTGCCCCGCGCGGTCATGGAGCGGCTGGTACTGGGCTCCTACGGCATACGGGACTGAAAAGCCGTCGCCGTCCGTGAACGCGCCGGGGGGGGGGGGGGGGGGGGGGGGGGGGGGCGCGGGGGCCGGGGGGGGGGGGGGGGGCGGGGCTGGAGCATAACGGGGTAGAGAAGACAATGG
>NZ_JBITGV010000003.1:74289-657784 GCF_044457385.1 Streptomyces sp. NPDC050548 | reverse complement strand
ATTCTAACGGGGGTCGCGTGGGACACCTCGCCGTGTGGGGGGGGGGGGGGGCGCGCCCCCCCCCCCCCCCCCCCCCCCCCCCCCCCCCCCCCCCCCCCCGGCGGCGGCCCCCCCCCCCCCCCCCCCCCCCCCCCCCCCCCCCCCCCACTCTGCTGTAACAGGTGAAACGGTTACTGGTCCCTGTACATCTCGGCGACGAGGAAGGCCAGGTCAAGGGACTGGCTGCGGTTGAGGCGCGGGTCGCAGGCCGTCTCGTAGCGCTGGTGCAGGTCGTCGACGAAGATCTCGTCGCCGCCGCCCACGCACTCGGTGACATCGTCACCGGTCAGCTCGACGTGGATGCCGCCCGGGTGGGTGCCGAGGCCCTTGTGGACCTCGAAGAAGCCCTTCACCTCGTCGAGCACGTCGTCGAAGCGGCGGGTCTTGTGGCCGGAGGCCGCCTCGTACGTGTTGCCGTGCATCGGGTCGGTGATCCAGGCGACGGTCGCGCCGGACGCGGTGACCTTCTCGACCAGCTCGGGCAGCTTGTCGCGGACCTTGTCCGCGCCCATCCGCACGATGAAGGTGAGCCGGCCCGGCTCGCGGTCCGGGTCGAGGCGCTCGATGTACTGCAGCGCGTCCTCGGCGGTGGTCGTCGGGCCGAGCTTGATGCCGATCGGGTTGCGGATCTGGGAGGCGAACTCGATGTGCGCGCCGTCCAGTTGGCGGGTGCGCTCGCCGATCCACACCATGTGCCCGGAGACGTCGTAGAGCCTGCCGGTGCGGGAGTCGACCCGGGTGAGGGCCGACTCGTAGTCCAGCAGCAGCGCCTCGTGCGAGGAGTAGAACTCGACGGTCTTGAACTCCTCCGGGTCGGTCCCGCAGGCCCGCATGAAGTTCAGCGCGTTGTCGATCTCCCGCGCGAGCTGCTCGTAGCGCTGACCCGACGGGGACGACTTCACGAAGTCCTGGTTCCAGGCGTGCACCTGGCGCAGGTCGGCGTAGCCGCCGGTGGTGAAGGCGCGGACCAGGTTGAGCGTGGAGGCGGACGCGTTGTACATCCGCTTCAGGCGCTCGGGGTCCGGGACACGGGCCTCTTCGGTGAAGGCGAAGCCGTTGACGGAGTCGCCCCGGTAGGTGGGGAGGGTCACCCCGTCGCGGGTCTCGGTCCCCTTGGAGCGCGGCTTGGAGTACTGGCCGGCGATACGGCCGACCTTGACCACCGGCACCGAGGCGGCGTACGTCAGTACGGCGCCCATCTGGAGGAGGGTCTTCAGCTTGTTGCGGATGTGGTCGGCGGACACCGCGTCGAAGGCCTCGGCACAGTCGCCGCCCTGGAGGAGGAACGCCTCTCCCTTGGCGACGGCCGCCAACCGGGCACGCAGCTGGTCGCACTCGCCCGCGAAGACGAGCGGCGGATACGACGCGAGGTCCGCGATCACTGCGCGCAGAGCCTCGGTGTCGGGGTACTCGGGCTGCTGCGCCGCGGGCAGGTCTCGCCAGGTGTTGCCAGCGCTGGCGCTGGTCTTAGCGTTCACGGTCACGTCCTCAACATTACGGGGTCGTGTCGAGTCGTTTTCGCACGGCTCGACAGGTGAGACGTCCCCATGCTCACCTGGGCGTGGGGTAGGGTGCGTGCCATGTTCGCGCATTCGACCCAGAACTGGTGGTGGACCGCTCATCCGGCGGCCCACTGACTGCGCGTACTCCCAGTACTTCGCGAAGGCCGCCTGAGGGCGGCCTTCGGCGTTTCCGGGGCCGTTCCTCACCCATCGATGGCAGAGGAACCATGGACCTGACACAGCTGCTGACCGACGACCGCCCGTTCGCCCTGCTGCGCCGCCGCACACCGGGCCACGACGAGAACACGGTCGAGGTCTTCCTCGGCCCGGTCTCCACCCACGACCGCCTCGCCGACCTCCCCGCCGAGGGCCTGGCCCTGATCCCCTTCCGCCAGATCCGCGAACGCGGCTTCGACGTCCGTGACGACGGCACTCCCCTGGCCTTCCTCACCCCCGAGGAGTCGTACGGCATCCCGCTCGCCGACGCCCTGGACCAGCTGCCCGCGCACGACGTACGGGTCGAGGGCGGTGGCTTCGACGTCGGTGACGAGGCGTACGGGGAGATCGTCGGGCGGGTGCTGCGGGAGGAGATCGGGCGCGGCGAGGGCGCCAACTTCGTCGTCCGGCGGACGTACGAGGGCGAGATCCCGGGGTTCTCGCGCAAAGACGCTCTCGCGCTCTTCCGACGGCTCCTCGAAGAAGAGCGGGGCGCGTACTGGACGTTCGTCGTGCACACCGGGGAGCGCACGCTCGTGGGCGCGAGCCCCGAGGTGCACGTGCGGATGTCCGGCGGGACCGTCGTCATGAACCCGATCAGCGGGACGTACCGCTATCCGGCGGAAGGTCCCACCCCCGAGCACCTGCTCGCCTTCCTCGCCGACGGCAAGGAGATCGAGGAGCTGTCGATGGTCGTCGACGAGGAACTCAAGATGATGTGCACGGTCGGCGACATGGGCGGGGTCGTCGTCGGGCCCCGGCTGAAGGAGATGGCCCATCTCGCGCACACCGAGTACGAGTTGCGCGGCCGGTCCACGCTGGACGTGCGGGAGGTCCTGAAGGAGACGATGTTCGCGGCGACCGTCACCGGGTCGCCGGTGCAGAACGCCTGCCGGGTCATCGAACGCCACGAGGTGGGCGGAAGGGGCTACTACGGCGCCGCACTGGCCCTGCTCGGCCACGACTCCGGCGGCGCCCAGACCCTCGACTCCCCCATCCTCATCCGCACCGCCGACATCGACCCGGCCGGCCGGCTGCGGGTCCCGGTGGGCGCCACCCTCGTCCGCGGCTCCGACCCGGCGGGCGAGGTCGCGGAGACCCACGCGAAGGCGGCGGGAGTCCTGGCGGCTCTCGGCGTACGACCGTCCCGGCCGCGCGAGGAGAGCACCCGCCCCCGGCTGGCCGACGACCCCCGGGTGCGCGCCGCCCTCGACGGTCGCCGCACCTCTCTGGCCCCCTTCTGGCTACGGATGCAGGAGCGCTCCGAGGAGCTGACCGGGCACGCGCTGGTCGTCGACGGGGAGGACACCTTCACGGCGATGCTCGCGCATGTGCTGCGGTCGAGCGGTCTGGAGGTGACCGTGCGGCGGTACGACGAGGAGGGGCTGCGGGAGGCGGTGCTCGCGCACGAGGGGCCGGTGGTCCTGGGGCCGGGCCCCGGTGACCCCTCCGACACGGCCGACCCGAAGATGCGGTTCCTGCGGGACCTGACCGCCGAGTCCCTCCGCGAGAACCGGCACGGCGTCCTCGGTGTGTGCCTCGGGCACGAACTGATCGCGGCGGAGCTGGGGTTGGAGATCGTACGCAAGGAGGTTCCGTACCAGGGGGCGCAGACGACGGTCGATCTGTTCGGGCGGGAGGAGACCGTCGGCTTCTACAACAGCTTCGTGGCACGCTGCGACGACGAGGCCGCCGCCGAGCTGGAGGCCCATGGTGTGGAGGTCAGCCGTAGCGCGAGTGGTGAGGTGCATGCGCTGCGGGGGCCGGGGTTCGCCGGTGTGCAGTTCCACCCGGAGTCCGTGCTGACGCTCAACGGGGCCGCTGTCGTACGGGAGTTGGTGGGTCAGCTGCGGGGGACGAGCACGCGGTCGGTGTAGTCGAAGCCGGTGGAGCGCCGGCCGGGCTGAGTCGCCCGGCCGGCGCCCGAAGTGCGGCCACGCCTCAGCCGAAGAACACCGCGACCTCCTCGTACAGCTTCGGATCCACCGTCTTCAGCTGGGCCGTGGCCTCCGCGATGGGTACGCGGACGATGTCCGTGCCGCGCAGGGCGACCATCTTGCCGAAGTCGCCGTCGCGGACCGCCTCGATGGCGTGCAGGCCGAAGCGGGTGGCCAGCCAGCGGTCGAAGGCGCTGGGCGTACCGCCGCGCTGGATGTGCCCGAGGACGGTGGTGCGGGCCTCCTTGCCGGTCCGCTTCTCGATCTCCTTGGCCAGCCATTCGCCGACCCCGGACAGCCGGACGTGCCCGAAGGAGTCGAGGGTGCCGTCCTTGAGGACCACGTCGCCGTCCTTGGGCATGGCCCCCTCCGCTACGACCACGATCGGGGCGTACGACGCCTTGAAGCGGGAGGTGATCCAGCCGCACACCTGCTCGACGTCGAAGCGCTGCTCGGGGATGAGGATGACGTTGGCGCCGCCGGCCAGGCCGGAGTGGATCGCTATCCAGCCGGCGTGCCGGCCCATGACCTCGCAGACGAGGACCCGCATGTGCGACTCGGCGGTGGTGTGCAGCCGGTCGATGGCCTCGGTGGCGATGCCCACGGCGGTGTCGAAGCCGAAGGTGTAGTCGGTGGCGGACAGGTCGTTGTCGATGGTCTTCGGTACGCCGACGCACGGCACGCCGTACTCGTCCGAGAGCCGCGCGGCCACGCCGAGGGTGTCTTCGCCGCCGATCACGATGAGTGCGTCGACCTCCTGCGCGGCGAGGTTGGCCTTGATGCGGCCGATGCCGTTCTCCAGCTTCAGCGGGTTGGTGCGGGAGGAGCCGAGGATGGTGCCGCCGCGGGGCAGGATGCCGCGCACCGCGGGGATGTCGAGACGGACGGTGTCGCCTTCGAGCGGGCCTCGCCAGCCGTCCCGGTAGCCGACGAAGTCGTAGCCGAACTCCTGGACGCCCTTGCGGACGATGCCCCGGATGACGGCGTTGAGTCCGGGGCAGTCGCCGCCTCCGGTCAGTACTCCGACGCGCATGGAAAATTCCCTTCGCCGCAGTTTCCTGTGACAGCCACGCTAATGGTGATCCAGGTCACAGGGGGATGGGCGGGAAGGTCAATTCCGAGATCAATTCAGTTGAATTGTCGGGTAGTTGATCTACCCCGGCCCGGCTACGCGTCGTCGAGGCCGCGCTCTATCGCGTACCGCACCAGCTCCACGCGGTTGTGCAACTGGAGCTTGCCCAGGGTGTTCTGGACGTGGTTCTGGACCGTGCGGTGCGAGATGACCAGGCGTTCGGCGATCTGCTTGTAGCTCAGGCCCTTGGCGACCAGGCGCAGCACCTCGGTCTCCCGGTCGGTGAGTTGGGGCGCCTTGGGCTCGTCGCTGCCGGCGGCCGGTGCCGGGTCGGAGGCCAGGCGGCGGTACTCGCCCAGGACCAGTCCGGCGAGCCCCGGGGTGAACACCGGGTCACCGACGGCCGTCCGCCGCACCGCGTCCAACAGCTCTTCCGTGGAAGCCGACTTGAGCAGATAACCCGTCGCGCCCGACTTCACCGCCTCCAGCACGTCGGCGTGCTCACCACTCGCCGAGAGCACCAGGACGCGCAACGCCGGGTTGGCGCCCACCAGTTCCTTGCAGACCTGGACACCGGGCAGCACCGGCAGGTTCAGGTCGAGGACCAACACGTCCGGGGCGGCGGCCCGGGCCCGGCGTACCGCCTGCTCGCCGTCCCCGGCGGTGGCGACCACCTCGAAGCCGGACTCGGCCAGGTCGCGCGCCACGGCATCGCGCCACATCGGATGGTCGTCGACCACCATGACCCTGATCGGGCCCCGCTGCTCACTCATCGTGCCCCCGCCTTCCCCCGCGCCTTCGGTACCTTCAACTCAACTTCCGTGCCCTGCCCGGGAATCGAGACCAACTCGGCACTGCCGCCCAGGTCCCGCAGCCGCCCCCGGATCGACAGGGCGACCCCGAGCCGCCCCTCCCCCTCGGCCTGCGCGAGCCGCCCCTCGGGGATACCGGGCCCGTCGTCCCGCACGGTCACCACGACCTCCCCGGGCTCGTCCTCGACCAGGATCCAGGCACGGGCCTCGTCACCGGCATGCCTGCGCACATTGTCCAGCGCGGCACCGACAGCGGCGGCCAGCTCCTTCGCGGCGGGCGCGGGCAACGGCACCGGGGCACCGGGCTCGGCGAAACTCACCTTCGCCGCGGCGTACGGGGCGAGCAGCGACCGAAGATCCACCGGACCGTCTTCGTCGACATCATCGGATTCCTCCTCCACGGCTCTCACGACCGCGCCCTCCGCCGCGTCCAGCGAGATCCGGGAGACGGGCACCAGGCCGCCGGAGACCAGGGTGCGCAGGGCGATCTCCTGCTCGCCCGCCATCCGGCCCAGTTCGCCCGCCTCGCCGCCGAGCACGGCACCGCGCCGCTGCACCATGGCCAGCACCTGGAGCACACCGTCGTGGATGTCCCGGGCGAGCCGCTCCCGCTCCCGGGTGGTGGCCTCGATCTCCAGGGCGCGGGCGAGGGTGCGCTCGGAGGCGCGGGCGACCTCCACGACGTAGCCGATGGCGATGGAGGCGACCCAGACGAGCACCACGTTGTGGACGGTGTCGCGGGCCGGGGAGCCGCGTTCGATCAGGTTGGCGACGGCGACCGGGGTGGAGGCGAACGCGGCCCAGCGCCAGCCGCCCTTGATGGCGTAGGCGAGGACCGAGCCTGCGGTCCATATCGACGGCAGGGTGGGGCCGCCGCTGTCGATGTGGTGGTCGTTGGCCGCGAGCGGGGTGAGGACGATGCCGGTCAGCGCGATCGCGAGGTCGGCGGCGAGGAAGCGCTTGGTGCAGGCGACCGCGCTCTGCACGCGGGGCAGGGTGGCGAGCGTCCAGACGAACAGGACGACGTAGAAGGCGATGGCGATGCCCGGGCGGTCGAACTGGTCGTACTCGGAGGCGAACAGTCCGACCGCGTACAGCATGGTCAGCACCCGGTAGCCGCTCAGGGCACGCCACAGCGGCTGCTCGACCGACATTCTGATGACGCGCTCGCGCTTGGCCAACTCCCCCACCCCCGACACAGCCGACCCCACCCTAGGGGCTGGTCTGTTCCTTCTCCGCTTGTGCGAGCGCGGCCTTGCCGGCCTTGTCCGCTTCCTTCTCGGCCTTCGCCGCCTCCGCGATCTGCCGCTTGGCGGCCGTCGCGTAGATGTCTACGTACTCCTGGCCGGAGAGCTTCATGATTTCGTACATGACCTCGTCGGTCACGGCGCGCAGCACGAAACGGTCGTGCTCCATGCCGTTGTACCGGCTGAAGTCGAGCGGCTTGCCGATCCGGATGCCCGGGCGCATCAGCTTCGGCACGACCTTGCCCGGCGGCTGGATCTTCTCCGTGTCGATCATCGCGACCGGGATCACCGGGGCACCGCTGGCGAGCGCCACGCGCGCGAGGCCGCCGGGTTTGCCGCGGTACAGGCGGCCGTCCGGGGAGCGCGTGCCCTCCGGATAGATACCGAACAGTTCACCGCGCTCCAGGACGTCGAGCCCGGCCTTGATCGCGGCCTCGCCCGCCCCGCGCGCACCCGAGCGGTCCACCGGAAGCTGGCCGGCACCCTTGAAGAACGCGGCCGTCAGCTTGCCCTTCACCCCGGGCGTCGTGAAGTACTCGGCCTTCGCGATGAAGGTCACCTTGCGGTCGAGGACCGCGGGCAGGAAGAACGAGTCCGAGAACGAGAGGTGATTGCTCGCCAGAATGGCGGCGCCCTCCGCCGGAATGTTCTCAAGGCCCTCCACCCACGGCCGGAAGGCGACCTTCAGCGGCCCACCGATGGCGACCTTCATCGTGCCGTACAACAACCGAGTGCCTCCTGTGCTCATCGATCAGACCTTAACCCGGAGCACCGTCAAAGGACCCGACGGCCCTGGTCGGTGTCAGTGCGGTCGCGTACGGTTAACCGCACCTGGACTCGTTCACGCCTCACTGACGCACACCCTTCTTCATGAACATGAACACGCCCCTCTCATGAACAGGAGACCGAAGGTGCCGGTCCTCCCCGGAGCCGAGCCGTACCGCCACGAGGGCGGGGAGGTCGGAGTTCTCCTCTGCCACGGCTTCACCGGTTCCCCGCAGTCGCTGCGCCCCTGGGCGGAGTATCTGGCCGAGCGCGGCCTCACCGTGTCGCTGCCGCTGCTGCCCGGGCACGGCACCCGCTGGGAGGACATGCAGCTCACCGGCTGGCAGGACTGGTACGCGGAGGTGGACCGCGAGCTGCGCGCCCTGCGCGAGCGCTGCTCGCAGGTCTTCGTCGCGGGCCTGTCCATGGGCGGCGCGCTGGCCCTGCGGCTGGCCGCGAAGCACGGCGACGAGATCAGCGGAGTCGTGGTCGTCAACCCCGGTATCAAGGTGCACGGCCTCGCCGCGTACGCCCTTCCGGTCGCCCGCCACCTGGTGCGTACGGCGCCGGGTATCGCCAGCGACATCGCGAAGGAGGGCAGCGACGAGGTCGGCTACGACAAGGTGCCGCTGCACTCCGCGCACTCGCTGCGCATTTTCTTCCGGCTGGTCGACCGCGAGCTGCCGCAGGTCACCCAGCCGCTTCTGCTGCTGCACAGCACCCAGGACCATGTGGTGCCGCCGGCCGACTCGGCCCGTGTCCTCAGCCGCGTTTCCTCGGCCGACGTGACGGAAATCCTGCTGGAACAGAGCTACCACGTCGCGACGTTGGACCACGACGCGGACCGGATTTTCGAGGAGAGCTTCACGTTCATCGGCCGGCTCGCACCCAGTGTCGGCAAGCAGGCGTCCGACACGGGCCGGGTGAGCGAGCAGGAAGGGACGGCCACAGGTGGCTGAGCACGACTCCGACCGCGAGGGCCTCGAACCGGACGAGCAGGGCGTCCCGTTCGACGAGGAGGCCGCGTGGGCCGCGATCGTCGCCGGATACGGTGACGAGCCCAAGGATCCGCCGGGCGCCAAGCCGTTCAAGTCGATCGAGGACCTGGCGCTGCTCGACCCCGAGAAGAACGACGAGCAGCCCAAGGCCAAGGAGCAGTCCTCCAAGGACAAGGACACAGGCGCGGAGGAGCCGCCGCCCGCCAAGCCGCTGGGCAGCTCCGTCTCCTTCGCTCCCGGCGTCGGCGGCCCCCGCGACTACACCGCGCCGGACGCCTCCGAGGAGGACTTCGACGAGGACGACGAGGGCCACTTCGTGCCGCCGGAGCCGCCGCCGCTGCCGGCCGCCGACACGACGGCCAAGTTCGCCTGGCTCGGGGTGATCGGCGGCCCGATCCTCCTCCTGCTGGCGGTGCTGCTCGGCTGGGACATGACCTGGTGGCTGGCGACCGTCGGCATCGGCGGCTTCCTGGGCGGCTTCGGCACGCTGGTGATGCGGATGCGGACGGACGACGAGGAGGGGGACGACCCCGGGCGCGGGGCCGTCGTCTAACTCGCGGGCACTTTGAGGGCGGCCAGGACCGGGAAGTGGTCCGTGGCCGCCCTCAAATCTGTCTCCGTCACTCCCGGCTGCTCCGACGGCACCCCGCACCCCAGCACCTCGACGCCCTGCGTCGCGAAGATCGCGTCGATGCGCTGGAAGGGGTTGCCGGGGGTCCAGGTGTACTCCTTGCCCCAGGGGCTGGTGACCCAGCAGTCCTGGAGGTCCTTGGCCAGCCGGGTGAAAGTCCGGCCTCCGGGGCGGTCGTTGAGGTCGCCGCCCGCGATCGCGTGGTCCACGCCCATGCCGGCCAGCCGGTCGAGCAGCATGCCGCCCTGGTCGTAGCGCTCGTCCTCGCGCAGGCTGAGGTGGCAGCTGAGGACGCCGAGCCGGGCGCCGCCGAAGCGGACGACCGCAGTCGCGAAGCCGCGGCGGTGTTCGCCGGGGGTGAGGGGGAGGAGTACGTCCTCGGTGCGTTCGACTGTCGCCCGGAGCGAGCAGAGCAGGGCCGGACCCGCGGCGGTGCCGCCGCCGGAGAGGACGACCAGGTCGGAGGCGGACGCCAGTCTGGCGAGCTTCTTGCGCCAGCGGAAGAAGCGGGGGGCTTCCTGGATGAGGACGAGGTCCGGGGCGCAGGCCCTGATCACCCGGGCCAGGGCGGCTGTGTCGTCGCGCATCGAGCGGATGTTGTAGCTCAGGACGCGGATGATCGCGGAACCGTCGGGTTCGGTGCGGGAGTTGGGGAGCGGCGCCATGTGGATCAATTTACGCCGCGACGGAAACGGCTGCGCGCCCAATGGCTCGGGGCGCGGGGTACGTGTGCGACTGCCGGTCGGATGTGGCTGGTCGCGCAGTTCCCCGCGCCCCAAAAGCAATAGCGAGGCGCGAGGAACACGAGCGGCTGCCGGTCGTTCGCGACTGGTCGCGCCCACGCGGCGGAGCCGCACATTTACACAGCCCCGCGCCCCTAAAGACATGAGGCGACGCGCTTTACATGATCGGGTCGGGCTCTCGTGCCAGGTCCGCCGCTCCGACCATCCCCGCCTTGTTGCCCAGCTGGGCCGCGATCACGTCGGCCACCGGGCGCCAGTTGCCGCCCACCAGCCAGCGTTTGTAGGACTTGCGGATCGGGTCGAGGACGAGTTCGCCCTCGTCCGAGAGGCCGCCGCCGACGATGAACGCGGAGGGGTCGAAGAGGGAGGCCAGGTCGGCGAGGCCGGCGCCGGCCCAGCGGGCCAGCTCGCGGTAGGAGTCGACGGCGACCGGGTCGCCCTGCCGGGCGGCCATGGAGATGTGCTTGCCCTCGATGCCCTCGGGGGTGCCGTCGCCGAGCGAGAGCAGGACGTCCGCGGCCTCGGGGGTCGCGTTGGCGCGCTGCTTGGCGTAGCGGACGAGGGCGCGGCCGGAGGCGTACTGCTCCCAGCAGCCCTGTGAGCCGCAGCCGCACAGCAGGCCGTCCGGCACCATGCGGATGTGGCCGAACTCGGCGGCCACCCCGAAGTGCCCGCGGCGCAGCTTGTTGCCGATGATGATGCCGCCGCCGAGGCCGGTGCCGAGGGTGATGCAGATGACGTTGCGGTGGCCCTTGCCGGCGCCGAACTTGTACTCGCCCCAGGCCGCGGCGTTCGCGTCGTTCTCCACGACGACGGGGAGGCCCACGCGGGCCTCGACCTTGTCCTTCAGCGGCTCCTGGCGCCAGTCGATGTTCGGCGCGAAGTAGACGGTGGAGCGCTGCCGGTTGACGTAACCTGCCGCGCCGATGCCCACGCCCACGATCTCGTGCCCGGCGCGCGCTCCGTCGACGGCGGCGGCGATGGCGTCGACGATGCCCTCGGGCGTGCCCGGGGTGGGCACCTGGTGGGTCGACAGGATGTTGCCTTCCTCATCGACCACGCCGGCCGCGATCTTGGTGCCGCCGATGTCGACGCCGATGGTGAGTCCCATGAATCCCTCAGTTTCGGTCGAGCCCCGCTACGGCCCACCGTACCCGAGGGGCCGGCGTCGGATTGGCGACGTCGGTCCGGAGAGCGGGCCCTCCGGAGCAGGTCCTAGTCGAGGTCGA
This sequence comes from Streptomyces sp. NPDC050548, assembly GCF_044457385.1. Lineage (NCBI taxonomy): Bacteria > Bacillati > Actinomycetota > Actinomycetes > Kitasatosporales > Streptomycetaceae > Streptomyces > Streptomyces sp. NPDC050548. Next base: position 646,593 of record NZ_JBITGV010000003.1, on the reverse strand, counting down.
TGCGCTCTCCGGGGCCGGAGTCGTCGCCCGGGTCGCGCAGGTTCTTGAGTTCGCTGTCGCGGGCCGTCCAGCGCTGTTCCTGGGCCTGGACGGCTGAGCGGTACGCGGCGAGGAGTTCGTTTCCGGCCGCCGCGAGGTGGTCGAAGACGTCCGGGTTGCGTTCGATGACGGGCTCGACGGCGGCCTTGGCCTGCTGGACGACCTGCTTGACCACCTGCTGGGCGGCCGGTCCCGCGACCTGGCCGAGCAGCGGTGACTGAAGGCCGGCCAGCTTGTCCGTGACGGTGTCGACGAGCTTGCGCAGTTCCTCGGCGGCCGAGCCCGGGGGCGGGCCGTACTGGGTGCGGCGGCGGGCCTTCTCCGCCGCGAGGTCTTCGGCGGCCGCCGTCGCCCAGGCGTCGGCGTCGGTCGCCCGCACCTCGTCGAGCGCCTCTTCCTTGCCGGCCTCGTACGGGGGGAGCTCTTCGCTCATGACGGACTCCTGACTACGGTTCGTCTCTACGACGTTACCCGAATGGGCGTACGTGCTTCACGTCTCCGCACGCACCAATGCTCACCTTCCCTGCGGCCACAGTCCCGGGTCGGGTGTGAAGCGGATGCGCAGCTCGCCCTCGCGGAGGGCGGCGCCTGCCACGGTGCAGCGGCGCAGGGCCGAGGGCAGGGGGACGATACGGCGGAACTGGCCGACGGTGACGACCAGTTCGTCGCCGCGGCGGACGAGGTCCAGCTCGTCCCGTATCGCGCCGGGCAGCGGGATGTGCCAGACCAGAACTCCGTCTTCGGCGAGTTCGTCGGTCACGGGCCACTCGACCGTGGAGCCGGTCGCGTTGACACCGGGCACGGCGAGCGCGGCGAGGTCGTCGGTGCCGCGCGGGTCGTGGCCGAGGTGGCGGACGGGATGGCAGTCGTACGTGCCCTGCCACTCGTCCAGGGTCTTGCGCTGCTGGGCGTTGAGGCCGGCGAGCCAGGTGTCCTCGACGGACTCGGGCAGCACCCGGTTGGCGATCAGTACGTCCGGGCGCAGGCCGCGCAGGGCGAGGGCGAGACCGGCCGCGCGGACGGCGTCGGCGCCTGCCGGGCCGGGTTCGGCGACCAGGCGTACGGAGGTGTTCCGGTCGGCGAGGACCGCCTCGACGGCCGCCAGTTCCACGTCCCAGCGGCCCGCGGTGTCGTAGAGCCACTCCGAGGGCATCGGGACGCCGGCGAGGCGGCCGAGGACCGGGCGCAGGGCGCGGGCCGCCTGGCGCTCCGCGGGGAGGAGGCGGCGGAGGTAGCGGCGGAGTTCCTCGGGGAGGGCGAGGAGGGCGAGGGCCTGGGGGGTGGGCGGGAGGTCTACGACGAGGAGGTCGTAGGCCTCCGAGAGGGCCGCGTCGCGCAGGGCGCGGAGCAGGGCCAGTTCCTCGGCGCCGGGGAGGGGGGTGAGTTCTTCCGCGTCCAGGCGGGCGGCGCCCAGGAGTTCGAGGGCGGAGGAGGCCCGGTTCTGGAAGGCGGTGAGGTCTGCGCGGAACGACTCCGTGGCGTCGGGGCGCCAGGCGGTGAGGTGGTCGGTGACCCGGACGGGCGCCGCTCCTGTCGGCACGGCGAGGGCCGCGCCGAGGGTGTCGGCCCGGTCCGCCCCCAGGAGCAGGGTGCGAGTGCCGTTGCCTGCGGCGGCTTGTGCGGTGGCGGCGGCGAGGGTGCTGCGGCCGCTGCCGCCTGGGCCGGTGATCAGGAGGGTGCGCATATGAGTGAACGGTAGTCGGTCGGTGGGGGGTGAGCGCCGTTGCTGGGGGCTGCCGCCCCCAGGCCCCCGCTTCGGCCCTGAAGGGGCCTCGTCCTCAAACACCGGACGGGCTGACTGTGGCGGCCTGTGTCGAAAAGGCGCCGGACGGGCGGACAAGTGACCGGCGCCAATAAGTCGCCCTACTTCTCCCCCGACTCCACCCGCTTCTTCAGCCCCGCCAGCGCCCTGTCGATGATGACCTTCTCCGCCTTGCGCTTGATCATGCCCAGCATGGGGATCTTGACGTCCACGGTCAGCAGGTACGTGACCTCCGTGGCGCCCGCGCCCTTGGGCTTGAGGAGGTAGGAGCCGTCCAGGGAGCGCAGCATCTGGGACTTGACGAGGGTCCAGGAGACCTCGTTGTCGCCGGTCCAGGTGTACGCGAGGACCTGGTCGTCCTTGATCGCGCCGGCGTCCATGACGAGGCGGACCTGTTCGGCGCGGCCCCGCTCGTCGGTCTTGAGGACGTCCGCCTCCTTCACCTCGCCGGTCCAGTCCGGGTAGCGGGCGAAGTCGGCGATCACCTCCATGACGTCGGCCGGTGCCGCCTCGATCGTGATGCTCGAACTGGTGTGTTCCGCCATCGCTGTGGCTCCTCCAGATGCGGACCGGCAGGGCGTCGTCATCGTGCGCTTGTGCGTGCAGCGTGAAGGCTACCTCCCCGCCAACCCCCTTACCGCACCCCCTACCTGCGGCATCGGCGGGCGGTCACCATTCCAGTGCCCACGGCTTGCCGCTGCCCGCGAAGTGGCCGACGTTGACGCACTCGGTCGCGCCGATCCGCATCCTGCGGACGAGCGGCTGGTGGACGTGGCCGAACAGTGAATAGCGGGGCCTGCTGCGGCGGATCGCGTCCAGGAGGGCCCGGCTGCCGCGTTCGAAACGGCGCGCGACGGTGTCGTAGACCAGCTCGGGGACCTCGGGCGGGATGTGGGTGCACAGGACGTCGACCTCGCCGACGGCCTCGATCTTGGCGGCGTACTCCTCGTCGCTGATCTCGTACGGGGTGCGCATGGGGGTGCGCAGGCCGCCGCCGACGAAGCCGAAGGTCCAGCCGCCGATCTCCACGCGTTCGCCGTCGAGCACGGTGGTTCCGGGTTCGGCGTACTCGGGCCACAGGGTCGGTATGTCGACGTTGCCGTAGGTGGCGTACGTCGGGGTGGGGAAGGCGCCGAACATCTCCGCGTACTGCTTGCGGACCGCCTTCTCGATGAGCGCGGCGCGGTCCCCGCCGACCGTGCTCCACAGGCGGGCGCCGAGTTCGCGGGCCTCCTCGAAGCGGCGGGCGGTGCGCAGCTCGACCAGACGGTCGGCGTTCGCCTCGCCGAACAGTTCGGGGAAGATCCCGCGCGCGTGGTCGGCGTAGTCGAGGAAGAGGACGAGGTCGCCCAGGCAGATCAGGGCGTCGGCACCCTCGCCGGCTTCGGCCAGGTCACGGGCGTTGCCGTGCACGTCGCTGACCACATGGACGCGCGTCCGGGAGTTTCCGGATGGTGTGGGTGCCATGACGATCAAGCGTAGGCGTGTGCGGCAAACGTGAACAGTGGCGGCCTCCCTCGCGGTTACTGGCCAGTGAAGAAAGGGGTGGACTACTGTGCGCGAGGAAACACCAATCTGTGTGACGCAGCGAACATCTCGCCGGACCCCCCTGTCGTAGGAGCCATACCGGCGGGTAACGTCCGGGCAGTCCAGTCGTGCTCAGGATTTCCATCACCGGTCCTGACGCACCTGCCCGAGCCTTGGACCGGACCGTCGCATCACACAACGTCGTGGCGCCGGCGCCCTATGAGGAGCAGCAGTCTTGCGCGAGTTCAGCCTTCCGGCTTTGTACGAGGTCCCTGCGGACGGCAACCTGACCGACATCGTCCGCAGAAACGCCGCGCAGCACCCAGATGTCGCCGTCATCGCCCGCAAGGCGAACGGCGGCTGGCAGGACGTGACCGCCACGGTCTTCCTCGCCGAGGTGCACGCGGCTGCCAAGGGGCTCATCGCCTCCGGCGTCCAGCCCGGCGACCGGGTCGGGCTGATGTCCCGCACGCGGTACGAGTGGACGCTGCTCGACTTCGCGATCTGGTGCGCGGGCGCGATCACCGTGCCGGTGTACGAGACCAGCTCGCCGGAGCAGGTGCAGTGGATCCTGAGCGACTCGGGGGCCACCGCGCTCGTCGTGGAGCAGGACGGGCACGCCGCCGCCGTCGAGTCGGTGCGCGACCGGCTGCCCGCGCTCAAGCACGTCTGGCAGATCGACGCGGGCGCGATCGACGAGCTGGGCCGCGCGGGCAAGGACGTCTCGGACGCGACCGTCGAGGAGCGCAGCTCGGCGGCGAAGGCCGACGACCCGGCGACCATCGTGTACACCTCGGGTACTACGGGTCGTCCCAAGGGCTGTGTGCTGACCCACCGCAGCTTCTTCGCGGAGTGCGGCAACATCGTGGAGCGGCTGCGTCCGCTGTTCCGCACCGGCGAGTGCTCGGTGCTGCTGTTCCTGCCGCTCGCGCACGTCTTCGGGCGGCTGGTGCAGATCGCGCCGATGATGGCGCCGATCAAGCTGGGCCTGGTCCCGGACATCAAGAACCTCACGGATGAACTCGCCTCGTTCCGGCCGACGTTGATCCTCGGTGTGCCGCGTGTCTTCGAGAAGGTCTACAACTCGGCGCGTGCCAAGGCGCAGGCGGACGGCAAGGGCAAGATCTTCGACAAGGCGGCCGACACCGCGATCGCGTACAGCCGCGCGCTGGACACGCCGTCGGGTCCGTCCCTCGGTCTGAAGATCAAGTACAAGACCTTCGACAAGCTCGTCTACAGCAAGCTGCGTGCCGTCCTCGGCGGGCGGGGCGAGTACGCGATCTCCGGCGGCGCGCCGCTGGGCGAGCGGCTGGGGCACTTCTTCCGGGGCATCGGCTTCACGGTCCTTGAGGGGTACGGGCTGACCGAGTCCTGTGCCGCCACGGCCTTCAACCCCTGGGACCGGACGAAGATCGGCACGGTCGGGCAGCCGCTGCCGGGCTCGGTGGTGCGCATCGCGGACGACGGCGAGGTGCTGCTGCACGGCGAGCACCTGTTCAAGGGCTACTGGAACAACGAGGCCGCCACGGCCGAGGCGCTCGCGGACGGCTGGTTCCACACCGGGGACATCGGCACCCTCGACGAGGACGGCTACCTCAGGATCACCGGCCGCAAGAAGGAGATCATCGTCACCGCGGGCGGCAAGAACGTCGCCCCGGCCGTGATCGAGGACCGTATCCGCGCGCACGCGCTGGTCGCGGAGTGCATGGTCGTCGGGGACGGGCGGCCGTTCGTGGGCGCGCTGGTCACCATCGACGACGAGTTCCTGGGCCGCTGGGCGGCGGAGCACGGCAAGCCGGCGGGTTCCACCGCGGCGTCGCTGCGGGACGACCCGGATCTCGTTCAGGCGATCCAGGACGCCGTCGACGACGGCAACGCCGCGGTGTCGAAGGCGGAATCGGTGCGGAAGTTCCGCATTCTGTCCTCCCAGTTCACGGAGGAGTCGGGCCACCTGACGCCGTCCCTGAAGCTCAAGCGGAATGTGGTGGCGAGGGACTACGCGGACGAGATCGAGGCCATCTACCAGAAGTAGAGGGCGAGTTGGGGCTTTCGGCTCAGAAGTCCTCGGCGAGGACCCGTTCCAGCGTGCGCTCGGCGAGCGCGGTGATCGTGACGAACGGGTTCACGCCGATGTTGCCGGGCACCAGCGAACCGTCCGTGATGTACAGCTTCGGATACCCCTTCACCCGGCCGTAGTTGTCGGTCGCCTTGCCCAACACGCAGCCGCCCAGCGGGTGGTAGCAGAAGTCGTCCGCGAAGACCTTGCTGGGCGTGCCGAACAGGTCGGAGCGGTAGATCGTCGCGTTGGCCGAGTTGATCCGGTCGAACAGCTTCTTGGCCATGGCGACCGAGACCGCGCTCTGGGCCGCGGTCCAGCCCAGTTTCACCGTGCCGCTCGCCGAGTCGTAGGTGAACGAGGCCCGTTGGGGATTCTTGGTGATCGCCAGATAGAGGCTCACCCAGGTCTCGAACCCGATGGGCAGCGGGGCGATCTCCGCGAAGACCGGGTTGTCGGTGTTGGACCAGTCGTCGATGCCCATGACCGGCATGGTCGCCTGGTTGGCTCCGGTGGTGTCCCAGATGTGGTTGGCGCGGCCCACCATGGTGTTGCCGTTGGGCCCCCAGCCCGCCCCGACCGTGGCGTCCAGCGCGGGCAGCGTGCCGGTGTCCCGGGCGCGGACGAGGAGTTCGGTGGTACCGAGGCTGCCGCCGCCGAGGAACAGATAGGCGCAGCTGTACTGCTTGGTCTCGACGACCGCGCCGGTGTTGTCGATCCGGTCGACGGTCAGCAGGTACGACCCGTCGCTCGCCCGCGTGACGGCCTTGACCTTCTCCATGGTGTGGATGGTGACCTTGCCGGTGCCGAGCGCCGAGGCGAGGTAGGTCTTGTCGAGGCTCTTCTTGCCGTAGTTGTTGCCGTAGATGACCTCCTGGGCGAGCGCGGACTTGGCGGCGGTGCCGGCCGCCTCCTGCTGCATGTAGCCGAAGTCGTAGACGTTGGGCACGAACGTGGTCGTCAGACCGGTGTTGGCGGCGGCCTTCCGTGAGGTGCGGGTGAACTGGTACCACTCGGTCGACTCGAACCAGGTCGGGTCGACGGTGTTGACGCCGAGCATGGTGCGGGCGCGCGGGAAGTACGTGTTGTACATCGCGGTCGCGTCCACGGTGGGGAACTGCTCGGTGAAGTACGACTGACGCGGCGTGACCGCCATCCCGCCGTTGACCAGCGAGCCCCCGCCGACACCGCGTCCCACGTACACGGACATGCTGTCGTAGTGCACGCGGTCCAGGACGCCCGGGTACGGGGTGATGTCCTTGTTGACGACGTCCAGCCAGAGGAAGCTCGCGAGCGGGGCCTCGGTGCGGGTCTTGAACCACATGGAGCGCTGGTCCGGGTTGGCGGTGTTGCAGAAGATCTTGCCGTCGGAGCCGGGGGTGTTCCAGAGCCTGCCCATCTCCAGGACGAGCGTGGTGATGCCGGCCTGGCCCAGGCGGAGGGCGGCGACCGCTCCGCCGTAGCCGGAGCCGACGACGATCGCGGGGGCGGTTTCGACGGCCGCGGGTTCGACGGCCTGGGCCGACTGGAGGCCGATTCGGGTGAGACCGGCCGCTGCGGCGGTCTGGAGGGCGATCATGCCCAGTATTTGACGTCTCGTCAGCTGATGCTGCGTCAGTTTTGCTGTCATGCGCGCAGCATGTGCGGATTATTCGGTTCCGCCAAGGGGCTGCGCCGGTTTTGGGGCGCCGTGGGGGGGTACCGGGTGAGGTGGTCGGGCGGGTGCGGGTGCGTGGGGGCTGGTCGCGCAGTTCCCCGCGCCCCTGAAGACAGCGGCGCGGGGCTGTATCGATATGCGGCTCCGCCGCGTGGGCGCGACCAGCCCCTACAACAGCGCCCTCAGCCGCTCCGCCAGGAGGTCCCAGCGCCACCGTTCCTCGACCCAACTCCGGCCCCGCTCCCCCATGTTGCGGCGCAGTTCCGGGTCCGCGAGCAGCGCGACGATCCGGTCGGCGGCCTCCTCCGGGGACCCGCCCCGCACCACCCACCCGGTCTCGCCGTCGAGCACCGCGTCGGGCGCGCCGCCGGAGTCACCGGCGACCACGGGCAGCCCGGTGGCCGACGCCTCCAGGTAGACGATCCCGAGTCCCTCGACGTCGAGCCCGCCGCGCCGGGTCCGGCAGGGCATCGCGAAGACGTCACCGGCGCCGTAGTGCGCGGGCAGCTCGGCCCAGGGCACGGCCCCCGTGAACCGCACGGAGTCGCCGACGCCCGTCTCCCGGACCAACCGCCGCAGGTCCTTCTCGTACGGCCCGCCGCCCACGATCAGCAGGACGGCGGCGGGCTGCCGGGCGAGGATGCGCGGCATGGCGAGGATCAGCGTGTCCTGCCCCTTGCGCGGCACGAGCCGCGAGACGCACACGACGACGGGCCGCTCGGTGAGCCCGAGCCGCGCCCGCACCTCGGCGCCACCGGAACCCGGATGGAACACCTTCTCGTCGACACCCGGCGGCAGTTGGACCATCCGGGCCGCAGCCTCCGGACTCAGCGCACCGGCGATCCGCGACCGCGTGTACTCCCCGAGGTAGGTGATCGTGTCCGTCGACTCCCCGATGCGGTGCAGGAGTTGACGCGCGGCGGGCAGCTGCGCCCACCCGGCCTCGTGCCCGTGGGTCGTGGCCACCAGCCGCTCGGCACCGGCCTTCCGCAGCGCCGGCGCCATCAGCCCGAGCGGCGCCGCCGCCCCGAACCACACCGCCGTACACCCGTGTTCACGCAGCAGCCCGACAGCCGTCCGGGTCGCGGCGGGCGTCGGCAGCAGCATGGTCGTCGAGTCCCGTACGACCTTGAAGGGCTGCTCGGCGTCGAAGGCGGCGGTCGCCTCGGCGCCCTCCCGGCCGCGCTTCCAGGTGGAGGCGTAGACGACGAGCCGCTCGGGATCGAGGCGCAGCGCCATGTTGTGCAGGAAGGCCTGGATGCCCCCGGGCCGGGGCGGAAAGTCATTGGTCACGATCAGGGTCTTGCGCACGCGGCAGACCTTACCCGGGGAGGGTTCACAGCTCGGCACGGCCGCGCTTCATGGCCATCGCACAGCCGCTCGGGAGAACATGTGGCCCTCACCCGGCAGGCACGGCACGGAACAGGGGCTCAGGTGGAGATCGCGGGCGCGAGACGGCGGCTGGCAGCGCTGCTGGGGACCTGGGGCCTGACCCGGATCGTTCTGCTGCTGTTCGTCTTCAAGGTGTTCGTGTTCCCCGGTCCGGACGTCACCAGCGATGTGTCGGTGATCTACCAGGGCTGGTACGAGACTCTGCGCCACGGCAGCTTCCCGCTGGACGACGTCACCTGGCAGTACCCGCCCGCCGCCGCCCTCCCGATCCTCTCCCCCGCCCTGCTGGGCTTCCTCGACTACGCGTCGGCGTTCTTCGTCCTCGCCTGCCTCGCCGACCTCGCCGTCCTGGCCCTGCTCCTGTACACGGGCCTGCGCCCCGGCCGGACGCTCCGCGGCGCCTGGGTGTGGGTGGCGGGCGTCCCGCTGCTGGGCCCCACCGTGTACGCGCGCTACGACGTGATGGTGACCGCGGTCGCCGTGGCCGCGCTGCTCGCCGGCGCCCGGCACCCGCGCGTGATGGGCGCGCTGGTGGGCCTCGGCGCCCTGCTGAAGGTGTGGCCCGCGCTGCTCCTGCTGGGCGCGGTCAAGCGCCGGGCATGGGGCGCGGCGGCGGTGACCGTGGGCGTGGTCGCCTCCGTCTTCGCGGTGTCGATGCCGGGCGCGTTCGCCTTCCTGACCTTCCAGCGCGAGCGGGGCACGGAGGTGGAGTCGCTGGGCTCCCTGGTCTTCCATGTGGCCAGGCACTTCGGCTGGCAGGGCCAGGTGCTCCTCAACTACGGCTCGGTCGAGTTCGTCGGCCCCTACGTCAACTGGGTCAGCACGGCCGCCCTCGGCCTCACCGCGATCGCCTTCGGCTGGCTGATGCTGTGGCGCCTGATGGCGGCCCGCTTCCTCCCGCACACCCTCGCGGACGCGGCCTTCGTGGCGGTGCTGATGTTCACGGTCACCAGCCGGGTGATCAGCCCCCAGTACGTCGTCTGGCTGATCGGCCTCGCGGCCGTCTGCTCCTGCTTCCGCGCCAGCCGCATGAAACTCCCGGTCGGCCTGGTCCTGGCGGCGGCCTTCGTGACGGTCCTGGAGTTCCCGGTCTGGTTCGCCGACGTGGTCGCCAGCGACAACCTCGGCATCGTCCTCCTGCTCCTCCGCAACGGCCTCCTGGTCGCAGCGGCACTCACCGCCGCCCGCGAACTGTGGCGGGCCTCGGTCACCTGGGCGGACGTACCCCCGCTCCCGAGTCAGGCGACACGCTCGAAGACGGCCTCGACGTCCTCCTGACGCCGGGCCGCCCGCCGGAACAGCACCGCCACCCCCGCGCACTGCACGCAGGTCGAGAGCGCCATCGCCCGCCTGGATCAGGCGAGTTGAGTCCTGAGGTAGTCCCGCCACTGCGCGGTGAAGTCGTCCAGGCTCACTCCGAGGACCTTCTTCATCGCGTCCTCCACCGCCCCGGCCCGCTTCTTGTGGGCACCAACCGCCCGGTAGAACTTGCCCAGTTGGACCACTCCCCACCGGTCCTCGATCATCCGGCAGGCCAGCCAGCCGCCCTCGTAGGCCTGCGCCAGTTCGCCCGCCTCGCTGCTGAAGCCGAAGTCCTTGTCGGCGGGGAGCGCGGTCGGGACGTGGCCGTCCTCGACCGCGCGGTACAGCTCGGGCGCGGCCTGCGTCGGTGTGCGGCCCGTGCCCCGGTAGCCGATCCAGTCGGCGTAGCCCTCCGAGAGCCAGAGCGGGGTGGCGGGGGTGGTGTGGGCGCGGGTGGCCACGTGGGTCGTCTCGTGGGTGAGCACGACCTGCTTGCCGACCGAGCCCAGCAGGGCGTACGCGTCCGGGTTGACGATGATCCGGTCGGCCGGGGCGTCGCCCGAACCGCCCGCCTCCCCCGTCGTCACCGCGGCGATGCCCCGGTAGGACGCGGCGGGTGCGCCCAGGAGCCCCGCCATGGCGTCCAAGGAGTCGGGGACGAGCACGACGACGTGCCGGGTCCATCCGGTGCCCCAGGCCCCCGACACGGCCGGTACGGCGTGGTCGGCGAGCGTGCGGTACTCGCGCAGACCGGCGGCGGACTGCCCGACCCCCATCACGAGGCTGTGCGCGCCCTTGACGACGCTCACCTTCCCCTGGTCCCACAGCTGCTGGCCCGACTTCTTCGCGGGCTTGTCGGAGTCGACGTACCACTGCCCGTCGGCGGTCAGGCGGAGCGTGAGGGTACGGCCGACAGTCACGGGTGAGGTGTCGTAGCCCCGGACGCGGTAGCTGAGGTCGGCGTCGGCGGTCGCGGTGGCGCCGGAGCGGTGCAGCGAGGTCAGCCGGTAGGACCAGGACGCCAGCGGTACGGCGCTCAGGTTCTCGTACGCGGTGCGCGCGCCGGTGCGGGTGTACGCCGTCTCGTCGTGGTGCACGACGGCCGCCGCCTGGGTGTCCAGCAGGCGCTGCACCACCGCCTTCGCACTGTCCGCCGCCGGCTGCCCGCCGCACGCCACCAGCGAGCCGAACAGCAGACACAGCGCGAGCACTCCGGAGCGCGACGCCCGCCTACGACCAGTCACTTCCCGATCGTACGACCCTTTCGCGCCGGTCAGACCCTCGTGACCGACGAGACCGGCATCATGCCGACCGGGTCGTAGCGCACCGGCGCGCCGGGGTAGGGGGCGTGGATGACCTGGCCGTTGCCCGCGTACATCGCGACATGGCTGGCGTCGGAGCGGTAGACGACCAGATCGCCGGGCTGCGCCTGGGAGAGCGGGATCTGGTGGCCGGCGTAGCGCTGCTCCTGCGAGGTGCGCGGGAGGTGGACGCCCGCCCGGGCGTACGACCACTGCATCAGGCCGGAGCAGTCGAAGCCGCTGGGGCCGGTGGCGCCCCAGACGTAGGGCTTGCCGAGGGCGGACTGGGCGGCGGCCACGGCGGCCGCGGCGCGGCCCGAGGACGGGACGCCGGCGCCGAGGTCGGGGATGTCCACGCGGGAGGAGCGGGAGGCCCGGTCGAAGGCGGCGCGGTCGGCGAGCGGCATCCCGTTGAGGATCTGGCGGGCCTTGGCGAGCTTGCCCTCGACGGTCTTCTTGTGACCGGCGACGGCCTTGCGGCTGCGCTCCAGTTCGGCGAGGTGTCCGGAGGCCTCGCTGCGCTCCTGCGCGAGTTCGCGCATGGCGTCCTGGAGGTCCTTCAGCTCGCCCGCCTGCTCGGTGGTGATGCGGTCGAGGACGGAGGCCTTGTCGAGGTAGTCGGCCGGGTCGTCGGAGAACAGCAGCGCGACGGTGGGGTCGATGCCGCCGGAGCGGTACTGGGCGCCGGCGAGCGAACCCAGCGCGTCCCGCATGGTGTTGATGCGCTGCTGCTGCCGGGCGATCCGGTCCTGGGCGTCGCTGACCTGCCGGTGCAGCTGCCCGGCGCGCTCGTCGGCCTTGTCGTAGGCCTGGGTCGCCTTCTCGGCCTCCTGGTAGAGCCGGTCCACCTCGGCCCGGGCGTCGTCGTGCGGCGCGGCCATGGCGGAGGTGGCCGGAAGGGCGCCCAGTGCCGCGGCGGCGGCGGACATCACACAGACCGCGGCACTGGCGCCTCGGTCGAACCCGGACGGTGCTTGGCGACGACGGGATCCCACGGGAAGCCGCACTCCTTCCGCTGGCGGACACGGACCGCTCCCCCGATGCGGGGAAACGCGCCAGACAGTAGCTCTGTGAAGGGGTGCGGGCCAAAGACCTCCGCGGACACACAACGTGACGCCCCGCCTATGACGCAGGTCATGGGCGGGGCGTGGAGTCAGCGTGGTGTGTCGTAATTCGCCCGTTCGGGCGGTCCGGAACGACCGGATACGGACCGGATCAGATCCGGACGCCGAACTCGAACGTCATGTTGCCGATCGCCTCGTAGCGGACCACGGCACCGGTGTGCGGGGCGTGCAGCACCTGGCCGTTGCCGGCGTAGAGGCCGACGTGGTGGTAGTCGCCGTAGAAGATGACCAGGTCGCCGACCTTGAGGTCGCTCTCGCTGTAGATCCGGGTACCGGCGTTCGCCTGCGCCTCGGAGGTGCGGGGTATGGAGACACCCGCCTGCGCGTAGGCCCAGGAGGTGAGGCCGGAGCAGTCGAAGGAGGAGGGGCCGGAGGCGCCGTAGACGTACGGGGAGCCGATCACGGACTGGGCGGCGGCGAAGGCCGCGGCGGCGCGGCTGGAGGCGGAACCGGTGTTGCCGAGGTTCACGCGGGAGGTGGAGCGGCTGGCCGCGTTGGCCTGCTCCTTGGCGAGGGCCGCCTTCTCCGCCGCCGTCAGGGTGTTGAGCAGCTTCTGGGCCGAGGCCAGCTTCGCCTTGACCTCGTCCTTCTTCTTCTTGAGCTCGGTGCGGGTGGCGGAGAGGTCCTTGAGCTTGGTGCTCGCCTCCGCGCGCTCCTGGGCGAGTTCGCGCTGCTTGCTCTGGATCTTCGTGAGCGCCTCGACCTGCTGAGCGCTCAACTGGTCCATGGTGGACGCCTTGTCGAGGTAGTCGCTCGGGTCCGAGGAGAGGAAGAGCTGGATCGACGGGTCGATGCCGCCGGTGCGGTACTGGGCGCTGGCCATGGTGCCGAGGCCGTCCCGGAGCTTGTTGAGCTCCTCCTGGCCGCGGGCCACGTTGTCCTGGATGGTGGAGATCTCCTTCTGGAGCTTCTCCTGCTTCTCCTGGGCCCCGTCGAGCTTCTCGGTGGCCTGCTCGGCCTGCTCGTAGAGGGCGTCGACCTTCGACTTGACCTCGTCCTTGCTGGGCTTCTCGCTCGGCGCGGCGTTGGCGGCCTGAGCGCTGAAGGCAACGGCGGCAGCGGCTGCGGTGGTCAGCACGGTGACACGCGTGCGGCTCGGCTGCTTCGGTCGACGATGGGACGCCACGGAGTCGAGCTCCTTCTATTGAGTGATCACCCGTTCGGAGGTTCGAGGCACGACCCTAGTGATGATCCTGTGATCAGTTCAAATCCTCACACGAAAAAATGCCGTCACTCAAAGCATTCTTTGCACATAACCAACATGCAGTGATGGCCGATTGACGCTACGTTGCGTGACCGATCGGTCAATTCCGGCATTAAACCTGTACGTTGACCTTCACGACAGTCGCTTGAGGAGTACCGCAGAAGCGACGGGCCGCGCGCCCGCCTTCGCGATGCCGTCGGCCACCTCACGGTCGGTCGAGGCGACGATGACCGGCCTCCCCGGCGGCTCCGCGCGCACCAGCTGGCGGATCAACTCGTCGGCGGTGACGCCCGGTTTGGAGAACAGCACCCGTACTCCGCGCGGCGGCGCGAGCAGCACCGGCGCGGCCAGCTCGGCCCCGTCGAAGACACAGGTGACCTCGGCGCCGGTCTGCGCGGCCAGCTGGGAGAGCTGCCCCAGCAGCCTCAACCGCTGTTTCTCCAGGGGCATTTGGGGATAGCCGGTCTTGGTGACGTTGTAGCCGTCGACGACCAGATGGGCCTGCGGCAGCGCGAGCAACTGGTCCAGGATCGCGGGGTCGTTCTCGGACAGCGCCCGCGCCGCGATGTCTTTCGGGGTCATTCGTCCCGGTTCGACCGCGTCGACGGTCTCGGCGGGCCGTACGGAGACGGGCGGCAGCGCCAGTTCGCGGCGCAGCCCCTGGGTCGCCTCCAGTACGGTGTCGAGCAGCAGCCGTACCCGCATGTCCTCGACGCTGCGCCCCTCCCGGGCCGCCTTGCGGGTGGCCTCCAGGGCCGCCTCCGCCTCGGCGAGCCGGGCCTTGAGCCGCCGGCCCTCGCTCTCGGCCGCGGACAGCTGCGCCTGGCCCTCGGCGCGCGCGGTGTCCGTCTCGGCGCGCAGTTTGCGCAGGGCGGCCTCACCGCGCTTGATGTCGCTGTGCGCGGACCGCAGCTTGCGGTGCAGCGATTCCGTTTCCTTCTTCGCCGCGTCCAGCTCGGTGCGCAACCGCTCGGTCTCGGTCCGGGTCGCGTCCCGCGCCTGCGCCAACTCCTCGCGCAGCCGCTCCAGTTCGGCCCGGCTCTCCTCGTCGGCGCGCTCGGCGTCGGCGCGCAGCGCCTCCTCGCCGGCGGCGGTCACCAGCTTGACCCAGCCGGTGGGGCGCAGCACATAGGCCGCGGCCGCCACGTCGAGCGGATCCGCGGCCGGGGGCGGCGAGCCGGAGTCGAGGGCGCCGGTCAGCTCCGGCTGGGTCTCTCTCAGCTTCTCCCCGATACGCTGCCGGAACAGCGGATCGGTCTCCAGCGCGGCGGCCATCGCGTTGCCGGCGAACTTGGCGCGCCGGTTGGGGGCGAAGCGGGCGTACTGTCGTAGCTGCGCGGGCAGTTCGGCGACGGTGAGACCGCCGAACCCGTCCGACACGATCTGTACGACTCTCCTCCGCACGCCGTCGGGCAGCGGACGGTCGAGCACCTCGGCGGCGCCGTCGCCCGGCCCCCCGCCTGAGTTCTCCACCATCCCTCACACCCCAATACGTGTGCGGGGCCGCTCCCTCTCAGGAGCCGGCGCCCGGCCTGTCCACGAGTTCCACCTGATCCACGGCGTTGCACCAGCGGCAGCGCACCGACTCGATGGTCTCACTGACCACCTCGCGCTCCTCCACCTTCGGCTCACCCGCCAGGTCCAGGTGGAGGTACTCCACGACCTTCGACGAACGCGTCACGTCGAAGCGCGTGAGGTTGCCGCAGAGGGTGCAGCGCCACCGCGTCGAGGCGGTCGGCAGGGGTACCGTCATCGTGGCTGTCCGCTTCCTTCTTGTTCCAGTTTCCGTGATCGCCGGTTTGCCCGGCGAGTGTGGCTCGTAACCCTACGGCCTGGCGGGTACTCGCCGCTCGGTCGTCCACAGCGGCGAGGCACCCTGCCCCGGTGCGTCCCGTTACGTCATGCTCTGTATCCATGATCAGCACCTGGGCGACAGCGGCCGTCAGAGCCCTCCGGAACACCTCGGCACCGATGACATACGCCCTGATCGCCCTGTGCTGTCTGATCTTCGTCCTCGGCCCGGCCTCGGGCTTCGTCCCCTCCTACGGCACCGGGGACGCGCTGCTCGCCGCCCAGCGGGCGTACTTCCACCGCTGGGGAGTGGTACCGGCCGACCTGTTCGCGAGCCCGGGGCGAGAGGCGCTGACCCCGGTCACCGCCCTTTTCATTCACGGCAGCTGGATCCATCTCCTCGGCAACATGCTCTTCCTCTACGTCTTCGGAGCGATGACCGAGGAACGTCTTGGCCGAGTCGAGTTCACCCTCTTCTACCTGGCCTGCGGTTATCTGGCACTGCTGGGCTACGCGCTGGCCAACGCCGACTCCGCGCAGTCGCTGGTCGGCGCGTCCGGGGCGATCTCGGCGGTCCTCGGGGCGTTTCTCTACCTCTTCCCCCGGGCCCGCGTGACGAGCCTCCTCCCCTTCCTCTTCTTCCTGCCGCTGCGCTTCCCGGCGTGGGTCGTACTCCCGTTCTGGGCGGCGCTGCAGTGGCTCGCGGCGGGCCAGGCCGCACAGGGGCCCGGGGTGGCGTACCTCGCCCACCTGGTGGGCTTCACGCTGGGGTTCGGTTACGCGTGGGTCAGATTCAGGAAAAAGAAGGGCCCGAAGGGCGGCCTTGGAAGGGCGGTGGCGGGCGACGGGCGGGCGACTAGAGTGAGGGCCGCCCCAGCAACGGTCCCCGAGGGAGAGAACCAGCCGTGATCACCGCGATCGTCCTCATCAAGACCAGCGTGGACCGGATTCCGGAGATCGCCGAGTCGATCGCCGCGCTCGAATCCGTGAGCGAGGTCTTCTCCGTCACCGGTACGTACGACTTGATCGCGATGGTGCGGGTGCGACAGCACGAGGACCTGGCGGAGGTCATCCCCGGCCGGATCAGCAAGATCCCGGGCGTCGAGGGCACGGACACGCACGTGGCGTTCCGGACGTACTCCCAGCACGATCTTGAGGCTGCGTTCGCCATTGGGCTGGATTCTTGAGGTTGGGCGCCTAGTGGGGTGGGGGGCGCGGATCGTTTGCGACTGACCGTGCGTTGTGGCTGGTCGCGCAGTTCCCCGCGCCCCTGGGTGGGCTGCTCCCGAGGCCCGTCACCCGGAACCGTCGGGACGCACCGTCCTGTGTCTGCGTCACGTCCGCCCAGCGACGGACCTGCACACCGTACGGCCGCCGCCGCTCCGCTCGCCCCAAGTAGAATCCCCACCCCTGGACGGTCACACCGCCGGCACGCAACGGCCGTCCTGCGTACGGTAGTTCCACTTCGCGCCGTCGGTCACCAGTTCCCGTACTGCCGTCACGAAACGCTCGACGTGCTCGTCCGGGGTGCCCGCGCCGAAGCTGACGCGGATGGCGTTGAGGGACTTCTCGCCGGGGGCCGCCTCGGGGGAGCCGCACTCGCCCTGGGTCCCCGGGTCGCTGCCGAGCAGGGTGCGGACCAGGGGGTGGGCGCAGAAGAGGCCGTCGCGGACGCCGATGCCGTACTCGGCGGAGAGGGCGGCTGCGAAGTGGGAGCTGTTCCAGCCTTCGACGACGAAGGAGATCACGCCCACGCGCGGGGCGTCGTCGCCGAAGAGGGACAGGACCTTGACCTGGGGGATCGCCGCCAGGCCCGCGCGGACCTCGGCGATCAGGTGCTGCTCGCGGGCCACCAGCGCGTCGAAGCCCGCCTCCGTCAGCGCCTTGCAGGCCGACGCGATGGAGTAGGCGCCGATGACGTTCGGGGAGCCGGCCTCGTGGCGGGCGGCGCTGTCGTGCCACTCCACGTCAACTCCCCCGTCCTCACGCCGAGTTACCTTGCGGCTGGCGCCGCCGCCCGCGAGGTAGGGGTCGGCGGCCTGGAGCCAGTCGGCGCGGCCGGCGAGGACTCCGGAGCCGAAGGGGGCGTACAGCTTGTGGCCGGAGAAGGCGATCCAGTCGACGTCGAGGTCCTGGACGGACACCGGGTGGTGCGGGGCGAGTTGGGCGGCGTCTAGAACGATCCGGGCGCCGTGGGCGTGAGCCGCGGCGGCCAACTCCCGTACCGGCCACAGCTCGCCGGTGACGTTCGAGGCGCCGGTGACGCAGACCAGGGCCGGGCTGTAGGGGTCACGGGCGGCGAGGGCCTGCTGCAGGGTCTCGACGGCCTGGGCCGGAGTGCGCGGGGCGTTGAGGTAGGTGACCCGGGCGTCCTTCCAGGGCAGCAGGGACGCGTGGTGCTCGGTCTCGAAGACGAAGACCTGGCAGTCGGCGGGGAGGGCCGCGGCGAGGAGGTTCAGGGAGTCCGTGGTGGAGCGGGTGAAGATCAGCTGGTCGTCGGGGCGGCAGTCCAGGAACTCCTCGACCGTCTTCCGCGCGTTCTCGAAGAGGTCCGTCGACAGCTGCGAGAGGTAGCCGGCGCCTCGGTGGACGCTGCCGTAGTACGGGGCGTAGGCCGCCACGTCGTCCCAGACGCGCTGGAGGGCGGGGGCGCTGGCCGCGTAGTCGAGCGCCGCGTAGGTGACCTCGCCGCCCGTGACGAGCGGGACGGTGACATCCCGGCCGAGAACGGGCAGCGCCCCCGAAATGTCACTGCAAAGCGTCGTAGCGGTGGCCGTGGTGGAGACAGACATGGCGAACTCCTGTGAGAGGCAAGGCGGTTCCGCCGTGCGAGCGGGACATGGCTCAAGCACGGAGGGGGTGAAAGGGGATGTGCGGAGGCGGGGCTCGACGCCCTATCGCATTCGCTTGCTCACAGAGGGCTCCCTCGATGACCAGGACCCCTGGTGTCTTTCGAGGGGCCCGCGCTTGCCGCAGACCTCGCTGCCTACGGCCTGGTCTTCACCCGGGGCACCCCGCCACGGACGGAGGGTTGCCGGACAGTCGGCCGGGGCCTCATGACTGTCACTCATGACCTGGTCGGAAAACGTACGTGAAGTGATCGTCGTCCCGCAACCCGTGTCCGGATCGCGGGACGACGACCGCCGTACGGACGGCTACGCGTTGGTGGCGGCCGCCCAGCGCTCCAGGGTCCGCTTGGCGGCACCCGAGTCGATCGACTCCGCCGCCTTCTCCATCCCGGCCCTGATCCGGTCCGCCAACGGCCCGTCCCCCCGCTCCAGCGCCACCAGGGCAGCCGCCGAGTTCAGGAGTACGGCGTCCCGCACCGGGCCCGGCTCGCCGTCCAGGAGGCGGCGGGCGACGCCCGCGTTGTAGTCGGGGTCGGCGCCGCGCAGGGCCTCCACGGGGACGAGTTCGAGGCCGACGTCCCGGGGATCGAAGGACTCCTCGGTGACCTTGCCGTCGCGGACGATCCACACCCGGGAGGTCGCCGTGGTCGTCAGCTCGTCCAGACCGTCGTCACCGCGGAACACCAGCGCGGAGGAGCCGCGCTCGGCGAGCACGCCCGCGATGAGCCCGGCCATACGGGTGTCGAAGCAGCCGACCGCCGACGAGGTGACCTTCGCCGGGTTGGTGAGCGGGCCGAGGAGGTTGAACGCGGTCGGAATCCCCAGCGCCCCCCGGACCGCGCCGACGAACCGCATCGACGGGTGGAACTTGGCCGCGAAACAGAAGGTGATCCCGGCCTCCGCCGCCACCCGCGCCACCTGCTCGGTCGGCAGGTTCAGATTGATGCCGAGCTTCTCCAGCACGTCTGAGGAACCGCTCGCCGAGGACGCGGCCCGGTTGCCGTGCTTGACGACCTTCGCCCCCGTACCGGCGATCACGATCGCGGACATCGTCGAGATGTTGACCGTCTTGGCCCGGTCGCCGCCCGTACCGACGATGTCGACGGCAGGACCCGGAATGTCCAGCGGCTTCGCGTGGGCGTACATCGTCTCGACGAGACCGGTGATCTCCTCGACCGTCTCGCCCTTGGCCCGCAGCGCCACCAGGAAGCCCGCGATCTGCGCGTCCGCGGCCTCACCGCTCATGATGCGGTCCATCGCCCACGCCGTGTCGGCGGTGCTCAGGTCCTGTCCGGCCAGCAGCGCGCTCAGTACGTCGGGCCAGGAACGGGCCGCCGCGGTGTCGCCTCCAGCGGGGGTCACAGCGCTCATACGGCCGCTCCTGAGTGTCGTAGAAACATGGTTCAAATATGCGTCCCCACCCTATCCAGCTCAGGACACGGCGAAGGGCCCCGTCCGGTGTTCGGACGGGGCCCTTCGACTGTGGCGTGGCGACGCCTCAGCGATCAGTGGTGGCCGTGGCCGCTCGTGATCTCCTTGTACTCCTCGACGGTGGGCTTGGCGATCTGGGACTCCTCGCCGTAGTACGCCTCGCTCAGCTTGGCGCGCAGCTTCTCGGTGCCCTTGACCTTGCGCTCGACACCGTTCTCGTCGACCGTCGCGCCGATCGCGGCCGGCACGTACTGCTCGTGCGCGGTGAGCGTGTGCAGCGCGTCCTGGCTGAGCGGCTCGTGGATCTCGACGAACTCACCGTGCGGCAGGCGCTTGATGATGCCCGACTCGCGGCCGTGCAGCACCTTGTCCTTGTCGCGGCGCTGGAGGCCGAGGCAGATCCGCTTGGTGGCGATGAAGACGAGCACCGGCACCACGAAGAAGGCGACACGCACGAACCAGGTGATCGAGTTGATCGACAGGTGGAAGTGCGTGGCCCAGATGTCGTTGCCGCCACCGACGAGCAGGACGAAGTACCACGAGATCCACGCGGCACCGAAGGCCGTACGGGTCGGGACGTTGCGCGGGCGGTCCAGGATGTGGTGCTCGCTCTTGTCGCCGGTGACCCAGGACTCGATGAACGGGTAGACCGCGATCGCGACCAGGACCAGCGGGAAGATGATCAGCGGGATGAACACGCCCAGGACGAGCGTGTGACCCCAGAAGTTGATCTCCCAGCCGGGCATGAAGCGGATCAGGCCCTCGGAGAAGCCCATGTACCAGTCGGGCTGGGCGCCCGTGGACACCATGTCCGGGCGGTACGGGCCCATGGCCCAGATCGGGTTGATCGAGGCGATCGCCGCGATGGCCGCGATGACACCGAAGACCAGGAAGAAGAAGCCTCCGGCCTTGGCCATGTAGACCGGCAGCAGCGGCATGCCCACGACGTTGTTGTTCGTCTTTCCGGGACCCGCGAACTGCGTGTGCTTGTGGTAGAAGACCAGGATCAGGTGGCCGACCACCAGACCGAGCATGATGCCCGGCAGCAGCAGGATGTGGATCGAGTAGAACCGCGCGACGAAGTCGCCGCCCGGGAACTCTCCGCCGAAGAGGAAGAACGACAGGTACGTGCCGACGATCGGCACGGACAGGACCGCGCCCTCCATGAAGCGGACACCGGTGCCGGAGAGCAGGTCGTCCGGGAGCGAGTAACCGGTGAAGCCGGTGAACATGCCCAGGACGAACAGCAGGAAGCCGAACAGCCAGTTGACCTCACGCGGCTTGCGGAACGCACCCGTGAAGAACACGCGCATCATGTGCACGAACATGGCGGCCAGGAAGATCAGCGCCGCCCAGTGGTGGATCTGCCGGATCAGCAGACCGCCGCGCACATCGAAGGAGATGTGCATCGTCGAGTTGAACGCCTCCGACATCAGCTGCCCCTGGAGCGGGACATAGCTGCCGTGGTACGTCACCTCGTTCATCGACGGGTGGAAGAACAGCGTCAGATACACACCCGTGAGGATGATGATGATGAAGCTGTAGAGGCAGACCTCGCCCAGCATGAACGACCAGTGGTCGGGGAAGATCTTGCGCATGTTGGACTTGGCCAGGGAGTAGATCCCGAGGCGTCCGTCCGCCCAGTCGGCGATCTTCTCGCCGGCCGGTGCTTTGTCGCGCCGCTCGTTGGTCTCGTTGGTGCTCATCCGCGCTCCCAGAATGCAGGACCGACGGGCTCCTCGAAGTCGCCGAGCGCTTCGAGGTAACCCTCGTCGCTCACGCCGATGCGCAGCTGCGGCAGGGCGTGACCGGCCGGGCCGAAGATCACTCGGGCACCGTCGGAGAGGTCGAAGGTGGACTGGTGGCACGGGCACAGCACGTGGTGCGTCTGCTGCTCGTACAGGGAGATCGGGCAGCCCACGTGGGTGCAGATCTTCGAGAAGGCCACGATGCCCTCGTGCGCCCACTCCAGCTCGCGCTTGTCCTTGATGTTCTCCGGCTGCAGCCGGACGATCATCAGCGCCGCCTTGGCGATCTCGGTCTGGAACTCCTCGTCGGTCTCCTCCAGGCCCTCGGGCTTGGCGAAGGTGAGCGAGCCGACGGCCACGTCCGAGGGACGCAGCGGCAGGTTCGTGTTCATGTTGACGAGCAGCTTGCCCTTGGACCAGATGGTGTGGCGGAGCTTCGTCCCCGGCAGCGGGCCCAGGTCGCGCAGCAGCATGACACCGGAGAGCGGGAACAGGGCCAGCGCGCCGAACATCGTGTTGCGAATCAGCTTGCGACGGCCGAGCGCCGACTCCTTGGCACCCTGCTTGAAGTCGGCCAGAACCTTGGCCTTGACCTCGGGGGGCGCCTCGATCGCGTGCCGCTCGTCGGCGATCTCCACGTCGGACATCAGGGTGCGGGCCCAGTGGACCGCGCCCGCGCCGATGGTGAAGAGCGCTCCGCCGAGGGTCAGGCCCAGCGCGAAGTTGAGCGCGCTGATGTGACCGATCGGGAAGACGAAGATCGACTTGTCGGCCGGGATCGCCACGTACGAGGCGATGAAGCCGACCGTGAGGAGCATCGACAGCGTGAACAGGAAGGCGACGACGCGCTCGGACCGCTTGGCGGCCCGCTCGTCGATGTCCTGGACACGGTGCTCGTGCGGCGGCAGTCCCGGGTCGGCGAACGGGTTCTGCTCGTCCGCGACCGACACCGCGCCGTGCGCGTCCTGCTCAGCGGGCAGGTTCTCTTCTGGAATGTCTTGGCTACTCATGACTTCTTGGCCTTTGCGGTCCGAGCGGCGACCCAGACGGCTACCGCGATCAGCGCGCCCAGACCGAAGATCCAGGCGAAGAGACCCTCACTGACCGGACCGAGACCGCCCAGCTCAAGACCGCCGGGGCTCTCGGTGTTGTCGCCGTTGACCGCGTTGAGGTACGCGATGATGTCCTTCTTGTTCTTCGACGACAGCGTGGTGTCGGGGAAGGAAGGCATGTTCTGCGGGCCGGTCTGCATGGCCTCGTAGATGTGCTTCGGGGCAACGCCTTCGAGGCTCGGCGCGAACTTGCCGTGCGTCAGCGCGCCGCCCTTGCCCGTGAAGTTGTGGCACTGGGCGCAGTTGGTGCGGAACAGCTCGCCGCCCTTGGCGATGTCCGACCCCTCCGGCCCGTACTCGTTCTTCGTCGGGATGACCGGGCCGGCGCCCAGCGAGGCGATGTACGCCGCGAGCTGGTCGATCTCGGCCTGGGAGTAGATGACCTTCTTGGCCGGGATCTGAGCGCCCGGCTGCTGGGCCGGCATACGGCCGGTGCCCACCTGGAAGTCGACCGCCGCGGCGCCGACACCCACCAGGCTCGGCCCGTCGGAGGAGCCCTGACCGCCGGTGCCGTGGCAGCTGGCGCAACCGACGGCGAAGAGCTTCTTGCCCTCGTCGATGGAGAGGGACTGAGCGGACTCGTCGGCCTGCGCCTTGCTCGCGGGCGCGAGCAGGCTGAACGCCCCCCCGGCTGCCGCCAGCGCGAGGAGTAGTACGACGACCGCCGCCAGCGGATGGCGTCGTCGTGTGGAGAGCTTTTTCACGGATTACCCCGGTGTCAGGATCTTCTGCGTCGATGCTTCTGGAATGTGCGCTTCTTGGCCGCGCGCGGGATCGGGCCCGACTACTTGATCAAGTAGATCGTGGCGAAGAGGCCGATCCAGACGACATCGACGAAGTGCCAGTAGTAGGACACGACGATGGCCGCGGTCGCCTGTTCATGGGTGAACCTCTTCGCCGCGTAGGTGCGGCCGAGAACGAACAGGAAGGCGATGAGGCCGCCCGTCACGTGCATGCCGTGGAAGCCGGTGGTCAGGTAGAACACCGAGCCGTACGGGTCGGAGGACAGCGACAGGCCGTCCTTCTTCACCAGCTCCGTGTACTCGAAGATCTGACCGCCGATGAAGATCGCACCCATCACGAACGTGATGATGAACCAGCCCCTGAGCTTCTTCACGTCCCCGCGCTCGGCGGCGAAGACGCCGAGCTGGCAGGTGAGGGAGGAGAGCACCAGGATCGTGGTGTTGGTCGCGGAGAACGGAAGGTTGAGATGGCTCGCCATCTCCTTCCAGTGATCCGGACCGGTCACCGATCGCAGGGTGAAGTACATCGCGAAGAGGGCCGCGAAGAACATCAGCTCGGAACTCAGCCAGATGATGGTTCCGACGCTGGTGAGGTTCGGCCGGTTGACCGACGGGTGCGCGTGCCCGGTTTCTACTGTCGTTGCTGTCGCCACGACCGACATTATGTCGGTCGCTTATCCCGCCCTCACTCCGGGGGGTGCCGTTCGGAGTGTTCGCAGCGTGTGTACTGCCCGGATGGCCCATCGCAGGGGTGTTCCAACAGGTGTTGACGGGGTGTTCAAGGGAGTAGCATCCGCGCAACGGACCTTGGGAGGAAGAATGCAGCCGACCGCCACGGTGCTGGTCTACAGCGATGACTCCAACACCCGCGAGCAAGTCCGGCTGGCCGCGGGGCGCCGGCCGGCTCCGGACGCGCCGTTGGTCGAGTTCCTGGAGTGCGCGACGCCTGCGGCGGCTTTGAAGGAGCTGGACCGGGGTGGGGTCGATGTCTGTGTGTTCGACGGGGAGTCCGTGCCGATGGGTGGCATGGGGCTGTGCCGTCAGGTGAAGGACGAGATCTTCAACTGCCCGCCTGTGCTTGTCCTTATCGGGCGGCCGCAGGATGCGTGGCTTGCCACGTGGAGCCGGGCGGATGCGGCTGTGACGTTGCCTGTCGACCCTGTTGAGTTCGCTTCTGCTCTGGCGTCTCTGTTGCGTGAGAAGCGGGCTTTGAGCGCCTAGCAGCTCGGGGCGGCCCGCAGTTTTGCGGCTGCGGGCCGTCATCGGTTGCTCGCGCAGTTCCCCGCGCCCCTGACGGGGCGCTTCACACGGACTCTGGCCGCAAGCGCGCCGCGTCCTCAGGCCTCGGGCCGTCCGGTGTTCCGCCGACCAGGGCGCTGCCGCCCCGCCACTTCTTCCAGCCGACGTTCCAGTCGCCGAAGCCGTTGCCGAAGGGTTCCATGTCGTCGCCGTTGGAGTTGACGACCTTGACCACGTCGCCCTCGTGGATGGTGTCGAAGAACCACTCGGCGTTGCTGGTGCTCATGCCGGTGCAGCCGTGGCTGACGTTCTCGGAGCCCTGGGAGCCCACGGACCAGGGGGCCGCGTGGACGTACTCGCCGCTCCAGGTGACGCGGGTGGCGTAGTACACGGGGAGGTCGTACGAGTCCGAGGAACCCTCGGAGATGCCGACGGTGGTACCGCGCATCCGTACGAAGTACTCCTTGCCCAGTACGACCTTGACGCCGTTTCGGGTCTCGAAGCCGGGCTTGCCGGTGGTGACGGGGATCTCGTTGATCTCCTCGCCGTTCCTGTAGACCGTCATCTCGTGGGACGCGGCGTCCGTCACGGCGATGATCTTGTCGCCGGTGGTGAGTTTCAGCCCCTTGGACCTACCGCCCCACAGGCGGTCGCTGATCTTCACGCCGTCGAGGTCGCTGTGGACCTGGATGGTGGCGTGGGCGGGCCAGTACTCCTTGGGGCGGTAGTGGAGTTCCTTGTCGTCCACCCAGTGCCAGGCGCCCTCCACGGCGGGCACGGAGTCCACCCTGAGGGCGCGCTCCACGACGGCCCGCTGTGCCTTGTCCTTGACGGGCTTGTTGAGTTGGGCGGTGACCGGCTGGCCGACGCCGTAGGTGCCCGCGTCCGGACCGAACTTCACGGTCAGGCTCTTCTTGGTGGTGGGCTTGGTGGTGTCGAAGGTGAGGACCTTGCGGCCGGGGGCGCCGTCCTCGTCCTCCGTGCTCACCCGCACCGTGTAGTGGGCGTTGGCGGCCAGTGGGGAGGTGCTGCGCCAGCGGGTGCCGTCGGCGTTGAGTTCGCCCGTGACGTAGCGGCCCGTGGCGTCCGTGGCCGTGACGTCAGTGATCCGTCCGTCGTCCTCGGAGGTGGTGACCTCCAGGGGCTTGTCGGGGTCGGCCTTCTTGCCCTTGCCGGACGGGCCGTTGAAGGAGATCTGTCCCGCCGCGTCGTACGGCTTGGCCGACAGCGGGTTGCCGCCGTCGGACCCGCAGGCGGTGAAACCCGCGCCGAGCGAGATCACCAGCAGGGTGCAGCCGACGACGGTTCGGGTGCGCGGAGTGTGGCTCATGAGGTGAGGCTATGAAGCATCGTCAAGCTCGGCGCGGTGGGTAACTCGGACGAGCGACCCGCATTGCGGCAAAAGCACGAGCCCGGACCCTCCTGACGGAGTGTCCGGGCTCGTGTGCGTTCGGTGTGTGCTACTGAGTGCGGTTCTCACCGCGGTAGTACTCGAAGACCCAGCCGAACAGGCCGAGCATGATGAGCGGCGCCGAGAAGTACAGCAGCCACCAGCCGATGGCCACGCCGAGGAAGGCCAGCGCGCCACCGATGCCGAGGGCGAGGGGCTGCCAGCTGTGCGGGCTGAAGAAGCCCACCTCGCCGGCCTCGTCCGCGACGTCGGCCTCCTTGTTGTCCTGCGCCAGCGTGTCGACCCGCCGGGCGGTGAAGCCCAGGTAGAAGCCGATCATGACGCAGAGGCCGAAGGCCATGAAGAGGGCCGTGGTACCGGCCGCCTCCTTGGACCAGAGGCCGTAGACAACCGCCATGGCGAGCACGAAGACGCTCAGCCACATGAACATCCAGCCCTGGACCTTCACTTGCCCGCCTCCTTGCCGCCGGCGAGGGCCTTGTCAGCGTGGTGCGCGTTCTCCAGCTGGTCGAGAGCCGCGATCTCCGGGTGGTGCAGGTCGAACGCCGGGGATTCGCTGCGGATCCGGGGCAGGGTGAGGAAGTTGTGCCGCGGCGGCGGGCAGGACGTCGCCCATTCGAGCGAACGGCCGTA
This sequence comes from Streptomyces sp. NPDC050548, assembly GCF_044457385.1. NCBI lineage: Bacteria > Bacillati > Actinomycetota > Actinomycetes > Kitasatosporales > Streptomycetaceae > Streptomyces > Streptomyces sp. NPDC050548. Next base: position 620,272 of record NZ_JBITGV010000003.1, on the reverse strand, counting down.
GCCCCACGGGTCGTCGACCTCGACCTTCTTGCCGTACTTGGCCGTCTTCCACACGTTGTAGAGGAACGGCAGGATCGACAGGCCGAGCAGGAAGGAGCTGATCGTCGAGATCGTGTTCAGGGCGGTGAAGCCGTCGGCCGCGAGGTAGTCCGCGTAACGACGGGGCATGCCCTCGGCACCCAGCCAGTGCTGGACCAGGAAGGTGCCGTGGAAGCCGATGAACAGCGTCCAGAACGTGATCTTGCCGAGGCGCTCGTCCAGCATCTTGCCGGTCATCTTCGGCCACCAGAAGTGGAAGGCGGAGAACATCGCGAACACGACCGTGCCGAACACCACGTAGTGGAAGTGCGCGACCACGAAGTACGAGTCCGAGACGTGGAAGTCCATCGGCGGCGAGGCCAGGATGACACCGGTCAGACCACCGAAGGTGAAGGTGATCAGGAAGCCGGTGGCCCAGAGCATCGGGGTCTCGAAGGACAAGGACCCCTTCCACATCGTTCCGATCCAGTTGAAGAACTTCACGCCCGTTGGCACGGCGATGAGGAACGTCATGAAGGAGAAGAACGGGAGGAGGACTCCGCCGGTGACGTACATGTGGTGGGCCCACACGGTCACGGACAGGCCGGCGATGGAGATGGTCGCGGCGATCAGGCCCATGTAGCCGAACATCGGCTTGCGGGAGAAGACCGGGATGACCTCGGAGATGATGCCGAAGAACGGCAGGGCGATGATGTACACCTCTGGATGGCCGAAGAACCAGAAGAGGTGCTGCCACAGCAACGCACCGCCGTTTGAGGCATCGAAGACATGTGCCCCGAATTTCCGATCCGCCTCCAGCGCGAAGAGCGCGGCGGCGAGAACCGGGAAGGCCAGCAGAACGAGTACGGCGGTCAGCAGCACGTTCCACACGAAGATCGGCATGCGGAACATCGTCATGCCCGGTGCGCGCATGCAGATGATCGTGGTGATGAAGTTGACCGCACCGAGGATCGTGCCGAAGCCGGAGAACGCCAGACCCATGATCCACATGTCGGCGCCGATACCCGGCGAACGGACCGCGTCCGACAGCGGGGAGTAGGCGAACCAGCCGAAGTCGGCCGCACCCTGCGGGGTGAGGAAGCCGCCCACCGCGATGGTCGAGCCGAAGAGGTAGAGCCAGTACGCGAACATGTTCAGCCGCGGGAACGCCACGTCGGGCGCGCCGATCTGCAGCGGCATGATCCAGTTCGTGAATCCGGCGAACAGCGGCGTCGCGAACATCAGCAGCATGATCGTGCCGTGCATCGTGAACGCCTGGTTGAACTGCTCGCTCGACAGGATCTGCAGACCCGGCCGCGCCAGCTCGGCGCGCATCAGCAGCGCCATGACGCCGCCGATCAGGAAGAACGCGAAGGACGTGACCAGATACAGCGTGCCGATCGTCTTGTGGTCGGTGGTGGTGAGCCACTTGATCACGACGTTGCCGGGTTGCTTGCGCCTTACCGGCAGCTCATCCGCGTAGTGGGACTCTGCTGCCGCGGCACCCTGAGGTTCGTTGAGGATGCTCACAGGTTGTTCGTCTCCCGGTTCTTCTCGTGGCTCGTCTGCGCGATGCCAGCGGGGATGTAACCGGTCTGCCCCTTCTTGGCGAGGTCCTTGAGGTGCTGCTGGTAACGCTCCGGCGAGACGACCTTCACGTTGAACAGCATCCGGGAGTGGTCGACGCCGCAGAGCTCGGCGCACTTGCCGAGGTAGGTGCCCTCCTTGGTGGGGGTCACCTGGAAGGCGTTGGTGTGACCCGGGACGACGTCCATCTTCATGAGGAACGGCACCACCCAGAAGTCGTGGATGACGTCACGCGAGGTGAGGACGAAGCGAACCGTCTCGCCCTTGGGGAGCCAGAGGGTCGGACCCGGGTTGCCGGTCTGCGGGTTCTTCGTGGCGGGCGTACCGACGTCGTAGACACCGCCGGCGTTCGCCGGGAAGTCCTTCTTGAACCGGTCCGGGATCGCGGCCAGGTTCTTGTCGGTCGTCGCGTCACCACTGACACCGTCGACGTTCTCGATGTAGTTGAAGCCCCAGCTCCACTGGAAGCCGACGACGTTGACCGTCACGTCGGGCTTCTTGTCGAGGCTCAGGAGCTTCGTCTCATCGCGGGCCGTGAAGTAGAACAGCACCGAGACGATGATGAGCGGAACAACCGTGTACAGCGCCTCGATGGGCATGTTGTACCGGGTCTGCGGGGGGATCTCGACCTTGGTGCGGCTGCGCCTGTGGAACACGACGCTCCACATGATCAGGGCCCACACCAGGACGCCGACGGCGAGCGCGGCAGCCCAGGATCCCTGCCACAGGGAGAGGATCCGCGGACCCTCCTCCGTGGTCGGGGTGGGGAAACCAAGGCGAGGGAAGTCCTTGGATGTGCAACCGGTCGCGGTCGCCAGGACCAGGCCCGCAGTCATTGCCTGCAGCAGCTTCCGCCGCATCGGGCGCCGCGGCGAGCGGTCGGAGCCGTTGGGACTCACGTAGCGCCTTCCCGAGAGTCTCGCCCGCGCGGATTGGCTGCGGCCTGCCTTCACGCGGGTCGGTCGCCGCCCTGCGTCGGGCAGGGGTTTGGATGTTTATGCGGACCAAACCCTAGCCGACGCCCTCCGGGGGTTCAGCGGGAGGGTGGCATACGCGCGGCGGGTTACTCCTTGCGCCTAATAGCTCGGGGGTTCAGGTGGTTTGGGCGGGTGCGGGGCGCGTTGTGGCTTGTCGCGCAGTTCCCCGCGCCCCTGCTTTGCTCGCCTTCGTTTTAACGTTGCCGTGTGTCCTACTTCGATGCTGCCTCTTCCGCTCCCCTTCATCCTGTCGCCCGGCAGGCGCTGTTGGCCGCTCTCGACGACGGGTGGGCGGATCCGGCTCGGCTCTATAGAGAAGGACGTAAGGCACGGTTGCTGCTCGACGCCGCGCGGGAGGCCGCTGCCGAGGCCGTCGGGTGCCGGGCCGACGAGTTGGTGTTCACCACCTCGGGTACTCGGGCCGTGCACACGGGAATTGCCGGGGCTCTGACAGGGCGGCGGCGCGTCGGACGTCACCTGATCGTGTCAGCGGTTGAACACTCTTCCGTGCTCCATTCGGCCGAGAGCCTGGTGGCGGCGGGCGGTTCGGTGACCGACGTTCCCGTGGACCGGACGGGCGCGGTGAGCGCGCGGACCTACGGCGAGGCCCTGCGCCCGGACACCGCGCTGGCCTGTCTGCAGTCGGCCAACCACGAGGTGGGGACCGTACAGCCGGTCGCCGAGGTGGCCGAGGTGTGCCGGGCGGCCGGGGTGCCGCTGCTGGTCGACGCGGCGCAGTCGCTGGGGTGGGGGCCGGTCGAGGGCGCGTGGTCGCTGCTCACGGCCAGCGCGCACAAGTGGGGCGGACCGGCCGGCGTCGGACTGCTGGTGGTACGCAAGGGGGTGCGGTTCGCGGCCCAAGGCCCCGTCGACGAACGGGAGTCGGGACGCTCCCCCGGCTTCGAGAACATCCCCGCCGTCGTGGCCGCGGCGGCCTCCCTGCGCGCGGTCCGCACGGAGGCGACCGAGGAGGCGCTACGACTGCGGGAGCTGACGGAGCGGATCCGGGCGCGGGTGCCGCAGCTGGTGCCCGACGTGGACGTGGTCGGCGATCCGGTGCGGCGACTGCCCGGGATCGTCACCTTCTCCTGTCTCTATGTCGACGGAGAGACTCTCCTGCACGAACTGGACCGCGCCGGTTTCTCCGTCTCGTCCGGATCGTCCTGCACGAGCAGCACGCTGACACCCAGCCATGTGCTGAAGGCGATGGGCGTGCTGAGTGAGGGAAACGTGCGGGTGTCGCTGCCGCCGGGCACGACGGAGGAGGACGTCGAGCGTTTCCTCGCGGTGCTGCCGGGGGCGGTGGCGGGGGTGCGGGAGAAGCTGGGGGCGGCGGCACCCACAGCCGTCGTGAAAGAGGACTCGTTGGTGGTGGACGCGCTCGGAAAGCGCTGCCCGATCCCGGTCATCGAACTCGCCAAGGTCATCGGTGACGTGCCCGTGGGCGGCACTGTGCGCGTCCTGTCCGACGACGAGGCAGCACGGTTGGACATCCCGGCATGGTGCGAGATGCGGGGCCAGGAGTACGTGGGCGAGGAGGAAGGCCCGGCGTACGTAGTCCGCCGGACCAGCTGACGCGCCCTAAAGGGGCGCGGGGAACTACGCGACCAGCCCCCACGCGCCCGCACACAACAAACCAGCTCAGCCCAGGTACTTACGTACTTCCACTGCCGCGTCATCCCCGTACGCCTTGGTGAACCGCTCCATGAAGTGCCCCCGAGACACCTGGTACTCCTGCGTACCGACCGTCTCGATGACGAGAGTCGCGAGCATGCAGCCGACCTGCGCCGCCCGCTCCAGCGAGACACCCCACGCCAGCCCCGACAGGAACCCCGCACGGAACGCGTCGCCGACACCCGTGGGGTCGGCCTTGCGCTCCTCCTCCGCGCAGCCGACCTCGATCGGGTCCTCGCCGACCCGCTCGATGCGGACGCCGCGCGAGCCGAGGGTGGTGACGCGGTGGCCGACCTTCGACAGGATCTCCGCGTCGCTCCAGCCGGTCTTGGACTCGATGAGGCCCTTCTCGTACTCGTTCGAGAAGAGGTACGCCGAGCCCTCCAGCAGGATGCGGATGTTGTCGCCGTCCATGCGCGCGATCTGCTGGGAGAAGTCCGCGGCGAAGGGGATGGAGCGGGTCCGGCACTCCTCCGTGTGGCGGAGCATCGCCTCGGGGTCGTCGGCGCCGATCAGGACCAGGTCGAGACCGCCCACGCGGTCGGCGACGGTCTTCAGCTCGATCTGGCGGGCCTCGCTCATCGCGCCGGTGTAGAAGGAGCCGATCTGGTTGTGGTCGGAGTCGGTGGTGCACACGAAGCGGGCGGTGTGCAGCGTCTCGGAGATACGGACCGAGTCGGTGTCGACGCCGTGACGGTCGAGCCAGTCGCGGTACTCGGCGAAGTCGGAGCCGGCGGCGCCGACCAGGATCGGCCTGGTGCCGAGCTGGCCCATGCCGAAGGCGATGTTGGCGCCGACGCCGCCCCGGCGTACGTCGAGGTTGTCGACCAGGAAGGAGAGCGACACCGTGTGCAGCTGGTCCGCGACCAGTTGGTCGGCGAAGCGGCCGGGGAAGGTCATGAGGTGGTCGGTGGCGATGGAGCCGGTGACTGCGATGCGCACGGCGAGGACTCTCCTGAGGGAGGCTGCGTTGACAGTTCACGCTACCCGGTCGGCCCGGCGGCTCTGAAGCGGCCAAAACTACCCGATAGTAGATCTTTCTTCGCGAGGTAAAGCGTGCATACGGTGCCGCTATGACGAACCTCAAAGTCGACGGCCCCGTTCCGGTCCACCTCGAAGGCGAAGGTGAGGCGGATCTCGCGGCACTGCGCGGCGACTGCGCGCGGATGGCTCCGCACTGGACGGTTCCGGACCGGATCGTTGCCCTTCCGGTGTCTCCGTCACTCATCCACGGTGTGTCGGTACCGTCGAAGTCGGCTCGGCTGCTGGACGCCATGGGCGAATACGGCGACTAGTCGGGAGCTCGCCGGCTCGATCGGCGCGTTCGGTGGAACCGTGCGCTCCCCCGCTGCGTCCCATCGCTGTCCCCCGTAAAGGGGATGCGGGATACGACCCTTCTGCCTGCCGCTTTGACAGGGGCGGGTCAGGGTCATGGGACAGTTGCGCAGCCGAAGGAGCGATGCGGTGAACACCGAACGACCCGACAACGAGGACGCGATCGGCGCCTCCGATGATGTGCCGGGCGTGGGGGACGCCGCGAAGGGCGCCGTGGAGGGGCCCGAGGTCGAGGACACGGAGGAGACTGCCGTTTCCGAGGAGGCCGAACGGCCGGAGGGAACGGAACCCGAGGCGACGGAGCCCGAGGCATCTGACGTAGAACCCGGCTCCTCGGAACAGCTCGACCCGGTGACGTCCGAGACGCGGCCCGACCAGCCGGAGGCGTCGGACACCTCCGAAATCTCCGAAATCTCCGACCGCTCCGACCGCTCCGACCGCTCCGACCGCTCCGACCGCTCCGACCGCTCCGACGACGAGTACCCGCCGCGATCCCGTTCCCGTTCCCCCCTCGTCATCGCCTCCGTGGCCGCCGCCGTACTGCTCGTCGGAGGTGGCGGGGCGTACCTCGCGTCCTCCTCGTCCTCCGGAGGTTCGGGCGACGGGACCGGATCCGCGGCATCCGGCACCGACGGCACTCCCCCGCCGCTCGCGCTCGACGGGTACGCGACGGGCGGTACGAACGGGATCGCGTCCGGCGAGCCGAATCCGTACGGCGAGACGTACAAGGCCCAGGGCACTCTGCCCGCCGGGCCCGGCTCCGCGGCCGTCTACTCACCGGAGGGCGCCGTCGCCAAGGACGAGGTGGCCCGGCTCGCCAAGGCGCTCGGTGTCGTGGGGACACCGGTGGCCGAGGGGCAGTACTGGAAGGTCGGCGGGCAGGACGGCAGTGGGCCGAGTCTGCAGGTGAACAAGGCGGCGCCCGGCCTGTGGACGTTCAACCGCTACGCGCCCGGCACCGACAACTGCACCGACACCCTCAAGTGCGCGCAGGATCCCGGCACTTCGGCCACCGACCCGGTGAGTGTCGCGGTCGCGAAGCAGGCCGCCGCCCCGATCCTCAAGGCCGTCGGCCAGGACGACGCGAAGGTGGACGCGAGTCAACTCATGGGCGCGCAGCGGATGGTGAACGCCGAACCGCTGATCGGCGGGCTGCCCACGCACGGCTGGACGACCGGGCTGACGGTCAGCGCCCAGGGTGAAGTCGTGGGCGGGAGCGGGCAGTTGGCGGCGCCGATGAAGGGTGACGTCTATCCGGTGCTGAGCGCGCAGAAGACGCTGGCCCTGCTGAACGCCGCGCCGGGGACCGACCACCGCATGGGGATCGGCGGCTGCGCCAGCCCCGTACCGCTGAAGGACCGGCTGGAGGCGCCCTGCGGATCGTCGACCGCGATCTCCGCCACGCCCGCGCAGGCCGCGGCGACCGTCGAGCACGCGGTGTTCGGGCTCGCCGCGCACTCCGTGGCCGGGAAGCAGACGCTGGTGCCGTCCTGGCTGTTCGAGGTGAAGCAGTCGGGTGGGCAGGACAGCTTCACGGTGACGTACCCGGCGATCGATCCCAAGTATCTGGCCTCGGCCGGTACGCCCACTCCGACGCCGACCCCGACGGCCACCGCGGCTCCGCACGATGTGAAGGCGGACGGCTACTCGGCCGACGGGAAGAGCCTCACCGTGGCCTTCACCGGCGGGGTGTGCGCCGACTACAAGGTGGCGGCCTCGGAGAGTTCGGACAAGGTGACGGTCACGGTGACCGCGACGCCCTGGCCGAACAAGGTCTGCGTCATGATCGCCAAGTTCTACCACCGGACCGTGCAGTTGAAGGCGCCGCTCGGCGACCGGGAGGTCGTGGGTCCGGACGGAAAGGCGATCCCCGTGGAGAAGAGCACCCAGCCGACCGCGGGCGCGGGGCCTTCGCCGGCCCGGTAGGCACTTGAGCACTCCTGCACTGCACGGGCATCGGAAAGGCCCGAAGGCGGCGGCCCTGTCGGAGGGGGCCGCCGCCTTCGCCGTACTACGACTGCTGGGTGGGGCTCAGCTGAACGAGTCGCCGCAGGCGCAGGAGCCCGTCGCGTTCGGGTTGTCGATCGTGAAGCCCTGCTTCTCGATCGTGTCGACGAAGTCGATGGACGCGCCGCCCAGGTAGGGGGCGCTCATGCGGTCGGTGACCACCTTGACGCCACCGAAGTCCTTGACGACATCGCCGTCGAGGGAGCGCTCGTCGAAGAAGAGCTGGTAGCGCAGGCCGGAGCAGCCACCGGGCTGCACGGCGACGCGCAGGGCCAGGTCCTCCCGGCCTTCCTGGTCGAGCAGGGCCTTGACCTTCGCCGCGGCGGCGTCGGACAGAAGGATGCCGTCGGTGACGGTGCTGGTCTCGTCCGATACGGACATCTACATCTCTCCCGGGTTGTACGGAGACTGCTTGCCGACGAGTTCAACCGCCGGGGCCGCGGATTCATTCCGGACCACGTCCGGTGTCTTTCCGTCGGCACCTCTCTCCATGCTCGCACACCCCCGCAAGGTCCCCCGCTGAGCGCGTATCGAGCACCTGCCGGGATTGATGTCACATCGACGCTATGGCCATCGTCAAACTGACGTGAAGCGGTTATGATAGATAGCGTCAATTCGACGAAAAGGCTTGTCTGTCAGAACAGAAAGGGTGCGTGTCGTGACCACCGCCCAGACCCAGGAGCTCGACGTTCAGCCGACGCCCCTCGCCCTGCTGCTGCTCGGCCGGGAGGCCGACCCGAGGAGCGAGCGCGGTGTCGAGTGCCCCGGCGACCTGCCCTCGCCGTCCGACCCGGACCTGGTCGAGCGGGCCCGCGCCGCCAAGGAGAAGCTCGGCGACAAGGTCTTCGTGCTCGGCCACCACTACCAGCGCGACGAGGTCATCCAGTTCGCCGATGTCACGGGCGACTCCTTCAAGCTGGCCAGGGACGCCGCCGCGCGCCCGGAGGCCGAGTACATCGTGTTCTGCGGTGTGCACTTCATGGCGGAGTCCGCGGACATCCTGACCGGCGACGACCAGAAGGTCGTCCTGCCCGACCTCGCGGCCGGCTGCTCGATGGCCGACATGGCCACCGCCGAGCAGGTCGCCGAGTGCTGGGACGCTTTGACCGAGGCCGGCATAGTCGAGCGGGTCGTGCCCGTCTCGTACATGAACTCGTCCGCGGACATCAAGGCGTTCACGGGCAGGCACGGCGGCACGATCTGCACCTCGTCGAACGCGCAGCGCGCCCTGGAGTGGGCCTTCGAGCAGGGCGAGCAGGTGCTGTTCCTGCCCGACCAGCACCTGGGCCGCAACACGGCCGTCCGCGACCTGGGCATGAGCCTCGACGACTGTGTCGTCTACAACCCGCACAAGCCCAACGGCGGCCTCACCACCGACCAGTTGAGGGCCGCGAAGATGATCCTGTGGCGCGGCCACTGCTCGGTGCACGGCCGCTTCTCGCTGGAGTCGGTGGAGGACGTACGGGCCCGCATCCCCGGTGTCAACGTCCTCGTCCACCCCGAGTGCAAGAACGAGGTCGTGGCCGCGGCCGACCATGTCGGCTCGACGGAGTACATCATCAAGGCACTTGAGGCGGCCCCGGCCGGTTCCAAGTGGGCCATCGGCACCGAGCTGAATCTCGTACGACGGCTCGCGAACCGTTTCGCGCCCGAGGGCAAGGAGATCGTCTTCCTCGACAAGACGGTCTGCTTCTGCTCGACGATGAACCGCATCGACCTCCCCCACCTGGTCTGGACCCTGGAGTCCCTCGCCGAGGGCAACCTCGTCAACCGCATCGAGGTCGACAAGGAGACGGAGACCTTCGCCAAGCTGGCGCTGGAGCGGATGCTGGCGCTGCCGTAAGCCTGCTGGCTTATTCCACCCGCGGCCGGACCAGCCCCGACTCGTAGGCGATGACGACGAGTTGGGCCCGGTCGCGGGCGCCGAGTTTGGCCATGGCGCGGTTGACGTGGGTCTTCACCGTCAGGGGGCTGACTTCGAGGCGTTCGGCGATCTCGTCGTTGGAGTGGCCGCCCGCGACCTGGACGAGGACCTCGCGTTCGCGCACGGTGAGGGCTTCGAGGCGTTCGGCGCGGGCCGGGTCGCGGTCCTCGTCAAGGTCGCCCTGGGCGAGGAAGCGGGCGATCAAACCCTTGGTCGCCACGGGGGACAGCAGGGCCTCGCCGGCCGCGGCGACCCTGATCGCGCTGAGGAGTTCCTCGGGCTCGGAGCCCTTGCCGAGGAAGCCGGAGGCGCCCGCGCGCAGCGACTGCACCACGTAGTCGTCGACCTCGAAGGTCGTCAGTATCACCACCCGGACGTGGGCGAGGGACGGGTCGGCGCTGATCATGCGGGTGGCGGCGAGGCCGTCCGTGCCGGGCATCCGGATGTCCATCAGCACCACGTCGGCCCGCTCCTCCTTCGCCAGCCGTACGGCCTCCGCACCGTCCGAGGCCTCTCCCACGACCTCCATGTCGGGCTCCGAGTCGACGAGTACGCGGAAGGCGCTGCGCAGCAGGGCCTGGTCGTCGGCGAGCAGGACACGGATCGTCGTCATGCGGGGTCCCCCGAGGCGCGTGGGCGGGTCTTGACCGGCAGGATCGCATGAACGCGGAAGCCGCCTCCGTACCGGGGACCGGTGGTGAGGGTGCCGCGCAGGGCGGTGACCCGCTCGCGCATGCCGAGCAGGCCGTGACCGCCGCCGGAGTCGGGGTCGTGGTCCTCGCCGGAACCGTTGTCGAGGACGGTGACCTCGACGTTCGGGCCGACCCGTACGACGCTCACCTCGGCCTTCGCCTCGATGCCGGCGTGCTTCTGGACGTTGGTGAGGGCCTCCTGGATGACCCGGTAGGCGGCCAGGTCCACGGCGGCGGGGAGGGTGGTGCCGTTGTCCGCGCGGGCGACCAGGACCTGGAGGCCGGCGCTGCGGAAGGTGCCGGCGAGTTCTTCGAGGCGGTCGAGGCCGGGGGCCGGTTCGGTGGGGGCCTCGGGGTCGCCGGACTGGCGCAACAGACCGACGGTGGCGCGGAGTTCGTTCAGCGCGGAACGGCTGGCCTCGCGTACGTGCGCGAGGGCTTCCTTGGCCTGGTCGGGGCGCTTGTCCATGACGTGCGCGGCGACTCCGGCCTGCACGTTGACCAGGGCGATGTGGTGGGCGACGACGTCGTGCAGGTCGCGGGCGATGCGCAGCCGTTCCTCGGCGACCCGGCGGCGGGCCTCCTCCTCGCGGGTGCGCTCGGCCCGTTCGGCGCGCTCGCGGATCGCGTGCACGAACTCCTTGCGGCTGCGTACGGCGTCCCCGGCCGCGGCGGCCATACCGGTCCAGGCGAAGATGCCGAGGTTCTCCTGCGCGTACCACGGGACCGGGCCGCCGAGCATCGCGGCGCCGGTCAGCACGATCATCGTGAGCAGGCCCACGCGCCAGGTGGTGGACCGGTCGGTGGAGACGGCGACGGTGAACAGGGCGACCACCGCGCACATCGCGACCGGCGCACGGGGATCACTGGTGACGCTCTCGACGAGGGAGGCGGTGCCGGTGACGGCGAGAACCAGCATGGGGGCGCGGCGGCGGAAGACGAGTGCGGCGGCGCCTACGGCCATCAGGACCAGACTGAGGGGGGCAGGGGTACGGATGCCCCAGCTGACGCCGTGCCCGCCGTGCGGGTCCACGAACGACCCGGCCACCATGCACACGAGGACCGCGGCGGCGAGCACCGCGTCCAGCGCGCAGGGGTGCGCGTTCGCTTGGCAGCGGGCTCGGTCGAGAACGCTCATTCTGGCACCGTACGGGGTCCCTGGCGGGGGCGGAACGGGGGGCAGCTGTACGTTCCCTGTGCTTGTGCGGGGTGTTGGTGTGGGCGTCTCGGGGGGCTCCGCCCCCGGGCCCCCGGTCGGCCCTGAAGGGGCCTCGTCCTCAAACGCCGGACGGGCTGATTTTGTTGGCCTGCGCTGAAAAGGCGCCGGACGGGCTGGTTGCAGTCACCGGCGTTGCAAGGTCAGCCCGGGATCAAGCCGTCGTCGCTCAGCAGGTCCCGGACTTCCTCCAGGGTCGCGTCCGGGGACGGGAGGATCAGCTCCGACGGCTCCAGGGAGTCGTCGGGGAGCGGCTCGCCCAGTTCGCGGACCTTGGCCAGGAGGGCCTGGAGGGTCTCGCGGAAGGCGGGGCCGTCGCCGTTCTGCACTTCCCTCAGGAGTACGTCGTCCAGCTTGTTCAGCTCGGTGAGGTGGCCGTCGGCCAGCCTCACCTGCCCCTCCCCCATGATCCGTACGATCATGTCGCCCTCCTCAGGCGTGGGCCGTCACATCACGTCACTGCTTGTCGAAGCGCGGGGTGTCCTGCGGCTGGGAGGAGGACTGCGACTGGGACTGGTCCTTGCCGCCCTCGATCGCCTGCTGCGACGACGATCCGCCGGCCAGCTCCGCCTTCATCCGCTGAAGTTCCAGCTCTACATCCGTACCACCCGACAGCCGTTCCAGCTCGGCCTGGATGTCGTCCTTGGCCATGCCGGTCGGGTCGTCGAGCGCTCCGGAGGCGAGCAGTTCGTCGATGGCGCCGGCGCGGGCCTGGAGCTGCTGGGTCTTGTCCTCGGCGCGCTGGATGGCAAGCCCGACATCGCCCATCTCCTCGGAGATGCCGCTGAAGGCCTCGCCGATCCGGGTCTGTGCCTGGGCCGCCGTGTACGTGGCCTTGATGGTCTCCTTCTTCGTACGGAAGGCGTCCACCTTGGCCTGGAGGCGTTGGGCCGCGAGGGTGAGCTTCTCCTCCTCGCCCTGGAGGGTGGTGTGCTGCGTCTCCAGGTCGGTCACCTGCTGCTGGAGCGCGGCCCGGCGCGAGAGCGCCTCGCGGGCCAGGTCCTCACGGCCCAGCGCGAGCGCCTTGCGGCCCTGGTCCTCCAGCTTCGAGGACTGCGACTGCAGCTGGTTGAGCTGGAGCTCCAGACGCTTGCGTGACGTGGCGACGTCGGCCACGCCCCGGCGCACCTTCTGAAGCAGCTCCAGCTGCTTCTGGTACGAGTAATCGAGGGTTTCGCGCGGGTCCTCGGCCCGGTCAAGGGCCTTGTTCGCCTTCGCGCGGAAGATCATCCCCATACGCTTCATGACACCGCTCATGGGCTTCGCGCGCCCCCTTCTGACGGACTCCAGCTCCAGCGACTACAACAGGACTCACAGTACGGGCCCTGCATCCATTACCGCACTGTTCGGGGACGGATGCGCTCATCCCCAAGGACGACTGCCTACGGTCCCGCTCCGGCGTAAGGAGTAGGTGTTCCCCGGGTAACGCCCCGGAGCCGCCCGTCTGCGACGTCTCTCTTGTCCCCCTACAGACGACTGGTGTTGCCGGATCGTTCCCCACCGGACTGGGGTCCAACCGCATGCACCCCTTAAGCTTGGGTTTTGTGTTCCGTAGCCGTGCCAAGGAAGAGAAGGCCGCGACCGCCGACCAGGCCTCGCCGACCGACTCCAAGCAGCCCCGAGACCCGCAGGCCCCCAAGGGTCGGCCCACGCCCAAGCGGAGTGAGTCGCAGACCCAGCGCCGCAGCGTGGCCAACACCACGCTGACGCGCAAGGACGCCTCCAAGCGCCAGCGCGACGAGCGGCGGGTGCAGCTGGAGAAGCAGCGCTCGGCGCTGGCCGGCCGCGGCAACGAGCGGGATCTGCCGCTCCGTGACAGGGGCCCGATCCGCAAGTTCGCGCGTGACTACATCGACGCGCGCTTCAACGTCGCCGAGTTCTTCCTGCCGATGGCCGTGGTGATCCTCGTGCTGAGCGTGGTGCAGGTGCCCGCGCTGCAGAACATCGCGCTGCTGCTGTGGCTCGTGATCATCATCCTGATCGTGGTCGACTCGTTCCTGAACGTGTTCCGGCTGCGCAAGCAGCTCGCCGAGCGCTTCCCGGGCCAGGACACCAAGGGCACGGTCTGGTACTCGCTGATGCGCTCCCTCCAGATGCGTCGACTCCGGCTGCCGAAGCCGCAGGTCAAGCGCGGAGAGAAGCCCTGAGCGCGGACTCCTTCTCCGGGGGCGCGGTGGATGCCTGGCTGGCGAAGCTGGGCGGGCTGCGGGATGTCGTACGCCAGGAGCTGGTGGCCCGGCAGCTCGACGAGCAGATAGCCGGGCGCTATCCCGTCGGGCAGCGGCTGCGGGTGCTGGACGTCGGGATGGGTCAGGGCACGCAGGCGCTGCGGCTGGCCCGGGCCGGGCATCAGGTGACCGGGCTCGAACAGGAACCGAAGATGGTCGCCGCGGCCCGTGCGGCACTGTCCGGCGAGCCGGAGGGCATCCGGGAGCGGGTGCGGATCATCGAGGGCGACGGCCGGGACACGGGCGTGCACTTCCTGCCGGGCAGTTTCGACGTCGTGCTCTGTCATGGCGTACTCATGTACGTGTCCGAGCCCGATCCGCTGCTCGCGGGGCTTGCCCGGATGCTGGCGCCGGGCGGGCTGCTCTCGCTGCTCGTACGGAACGCCGACGCGCTGGCGATGCGGCCCGGGCTGTCCTGGGACTGGGCGGCGGCGTCGGCCGCGTTCGACTCGACCGCCTACCGCAACCGGCTGGGGCTCGATGTGCGGGCGGACCGGCTGGACACCCTGACGGCGACGCTGGCCGGGATCGGGGCTCCGTTGCAGGCCTGGTACGGCGTGCGGGTCTTCACCGACACCGCCCCGGAAGGGGTCGAGATCCCGGCGGACGTCGAACCGCTGCTGGCCGCCGAGGAGCGGGCCGGGCGGTCGGATCCGTATCGTTCGGTGGCCGCGCTGCTGCATCTGTGCGGCGTGCGGGGCTGAGCGCGGACCCCTCGCCGGGGGCCCGTTCGGGCGAGCAGCACGAGCCGGACATTCACCCCAAAGAGACACTCGGCACATGGCCTTCTCCCCTGCCCGTGTCCGCGTCCTCCGGCCCATGGCTCTGCTCGTCTGTTCGCTCGCGCTGATCGCCGGATGCGGCGGCTCCGGGTCCTCCTCGAAGAAGGACACCTCGACCGCGCAGGCCGCCCAGGCCGCCGTACCGATGGCGAGCGACGACCTGCAGAGCGACTACCAGAAGGTGATCAAAGAGGTCCTGCCGTCGGTCGTGCAGATCCAGGCCAGCAGTGATCTGGGGTCGGGGGTCGTGTACGACGACCAGGGACACATCGTCACCAACGCGCACGTGGTCGGGGACGAGAAGACCTTCAAGGTGACCACCGCGAACAGCGAGGACGTGCTCACCGCCAAGCTCGTCTACTCGTATCCCGAGCAGGACCTGGCCGTCGTCAAGCTGGACAAGGTGCCGGACGGGCTGAAGGCGGCGACCTTCGCCGACTCGTCCAAGGTCCAGGTCGGGCAGATCGTCCTCGCCATGGGCTCGCCGCTCGGACTGTCGTCCAGCGTGACGCAGGGCATCGTCTCGGCGACCGGACGGACCGTCAGCGAGGGCGGCAGCGACGGGGGTACGGGCGCGACCATCGCCAACATGGTGCAGACCTCGGCGGCGATCAACCCCGGCAACAGCGGGGGCGGGCTGGTCAACCTGAACGGGCAGGTCATCGGCATCCCGACGCTCGCGGCGACCGACCCGAACCTCGGGGGCGGTGCCGCGCCCGGGATCGGGTTCGCGATCCCGGCCTCGATGGTGAAGACGGTCGCCGGCCAGATCGTCAAGGACGGCAAGGTGACCGACTCGGGGCGGGCCGCGCTCGGCATCACCGGCCGTACGGTCGTCGACGACAGCTACCAGGCGGCCGGGGTGGCCGTGGTCGAGGTGAGGAGCGGCGGGGCCGCGGACAAGGCCGGCATCCGGGCCGGCGACATCATCACGAAGCTCGGCGACACGGACATCAGCACGATCACCTCGCTGTCGGAGGCGCTGGCGTCCGAGAAGCCGGGGCAGAAGACGACGGTGACGTACACGCGGAACGGTGCGTCGAAGAAGGTCGATGTGACGCTGGGCGAGCAGTGAGAGAGAGGGCGGCCGGTGTCTCCCGGCCGCCCCCTCTCCTCCCCGTTACGCCTCCTCGGCGTGCAGGCTCATCGGGCCGTAGATCTCCGAAGAGTCCTCGAACAGCCGTACCTGGTCCGCGCCACCCGCGACGAGGTCCTTCCACACCTCGCCGAGCCAGGACTCCGCGTCCCCCTGCGTGGTGAACTCCTCCGGCGGGACCGCGGGTTCGACCTCGGTCCCGTCGGACTTCTCGAACCGCCAGATCCATGCCGCCATGTACGCCTCCAAGGTCTCAGCGCATGCAGAGCAGAAACCGGATCTTGGTCCGGCTTCTGCCGAGAAGCGTATTCGCTCTGCTGGGTTAGCGGGGGATGAGCTGCGGATATTCGTTCAGGCGCGGGCCGGTGGGGGCTGGTCGCGCAGTTCCCCGCGCCCCTAGGTGGGTATCGGCCGCGCGCGTCTATCAGTGACCGGAGAAAATCGAACCCGTGGAAC
This sequence comes from Streptomyces sp. NPDC050548, assembly GCF_044457385.1. Classification (NCBI taxonomy): domain Bacteria; kingdom Bacillati; phylum Actinomycetota; class Actinomycetes; order Kitasatosporales; family Streptomycetaceae; genus Streptomyces; species Streptomyces sp. NPDC050548. The sequence continues at coordinate 604,280 of NZ_JBITGV010000003.1, read as the reverse complement.
TCACTCTGCTCGGTACCGGTGCCCCCGCCGGCCTCCCCCGCCTCGACTGTCCGTGTGCGGCCTGTGCCGTGTCGCTCGGAGTTGATGCCCGGGCTGCCACCGCCGTGCTCGTGGACGGGACGCTGTTGCTGGATCTGACGCCCGGCGCGGCCTTCGCGGCGGCTCGGGCCGGGCATTCGCTGGGGGGTGTGCGGCAGGTGCTGTTGTCGCATCCGCACGACGGGCCCGCCGTGGAGGTGCCGGTGGGGCTGCCGCAGCCGGGGCGGGTGCCGGACGGGCGGGAGCTGGCGTTGCTGACGGGGCACCGGGTGCGGGCGGTGGCGATGGACGCGCCGGGTACCGGGTACGCCGTCACGGGGCCGGACGGGCAGCGGGTGCTGTATCTGCCGCCGGGGGCCGCGCCGGCCGGGTTGGAGGAGGGGGGCGTCGAGTCGTACGACATGGTGCTCGCCGATGTCGTGGGGCGGCCGGACGCGCTGGCCAAGCTGCGGGCGGTGGGGGCGATGGGGCCCGCGACCGATGTGATCGCCGTGCATCTCGACCACGACGTTCCGCCGGGCGCGGAGTTGACGCGGCGGCTGGCCGCCGTGGGGGCACGGGCCGTGCCGGACGGGTCGACACTGACCGTGGGCGTCTACGAGGACGTGCCCGATGTGCCCCGGCGGACGCTGGTGCTGGGCGGGGCGCGGTCCGGGAAGTCGGTGGAGGCGGAGCGGCGGTTGGAGGCCTTTCCCGATGTGCTGTATGTCGCGACCGGCGGCTCGCGCAACGGGGACACCGAGTGGGCCTCCCGGGTCTCCGCGCACCGGGAGCGGCGGCCGGGGTCGTGGCGTACGGCGGAGACCTGTGACCTGGTGCCGTTGCTGGCGCAGGACGGGCCGCCGTTGCTCATCGACTGTCTGTCGCTGTGGCTGACGGACGCGATGGACTCCGTGGGGGCGTGGGACGACGCGGAGTGGGGGGACGGCGGGGAGAAGCAACTGCGGGAGCGGGTACGGGAGTTGACCGCCGCCGTGCGGGCCACCCGGCGGACTCTGGTCGCCGTGTCGAACGAGGTCGGCTCGGGGATCGTGCCGGCGACCGCGTCCGGGCGCCGGTACCGGGACGAGCTGGGCCGCCTGAACGCGGCGATCGCCGGTGAGTGCGAGCACGTGTTGTTGGTGGTTGCCGGGCAGGCTCTCGCGCTACGGGGCTGACGGCTTCCGGCGCGCGATCAGTCGCCGCGGGGCCGGGAGCCGGTCCGGGAGGCGGCGGTGTTCCAGGACGATCTCGCAGTCGTGGGGCGCCAGTTGGGCGCGCAGGTCGTCCGGGCGCCCCTCCAGCAGGAGGAGGCCGGCGGGGCGCAGGACCGTGAGGGCCGCGTGGAGCTCGGCGGCGGGGTCGGGGGCGGGGGTGCGGTCGCGGAGGAGGGTGACGATGTCGTAGCGGGCGTGCAGGGCGGAGGTGATGTGCGGGTCGGTGAGGTGGCCGGCGTAGGCCTCCTCGATGCGTTCGGCGGCGCGGGCGCGGACGGCTCGGGGGGTGGGGTCGAGGCCGTCGAAGGAGGTGTACGGGAAGAGTTCCTTCGCGGTCTCGGGGAAGTGGGCGTCGCCCGTGCCGACGTCGAGCCAGCTCTCCGGTTCGGGGAGCAGGCGCAGGATCGCGCGGGCCAGTGTCCGGTGACGGCGGCGCTCGTCGAGGGCGCTGACGCGGGTGCGCAGGCTGTTCATGGCGGCTCCCGGAGACGTACGGCAAAACGGTGCAAAACGATACGTACGGGATACCGATCTTCGAGGCAAGGACGTCCGGGGCGCGTGGTGGCCATGTGGCTCTGTCGCGCGCGATCGCTGCCGGTACTGTTCGGCGAATGAGCTCGCTTAATCTCGACGACTTCACCGATCTGATCGAGCGCCCCGACGGTGGTGTGCGCCGTGACGCCGAGGCGCGGCGTGAACGTCAGATCGTGCCGCCCGGGTCGCTGGGCCGACTCGACGAACTGGGTGAGTGGCTGGCGGCGGCGCAGTCCTCCGTGCCGGTGCGGCCGGTCGAACGGCCGCGGGTGGTGGTCTTCGCGGGCGACCACGGGGTCGCCGAACTCGGCGTGTCCGCACGGCCCGTGGGCACCGCCGACCAGTTGGTGCGGTCCCTGCTGGAGGGCGGCAGCCCGGCGGCCGTACTGGCCCGGCGGCTCGGGGTGCCGGTGCGGATCGTGGACATGGCCCTGGACTGCGAGCCGGACTCGCTGCCCGACGAGGTCGTGAAGCATCGCGTACGGCGGGGCAGCGGGCGGATCGACATCGAGGACGCGCTGACCCTGGAGGAGGCGACGGCCGCGTTCGAGGCGGGTGTCGCCGTCGCGAACGAGGAGGCCGACTCCGGTACGGATCTGGTGGTCCTCGGCGATGTGAGCGTCGGCGGTACGACCCCGGCCTGCGTCCTGATCGCCGCGCTGTGCGGCACCGACGCGTCCGTGGTCACCGGGCGCGGCGGGCTCGCGATCGACGACCTGGCGTGGATGCGCAAGTGCGCGGCGATCCGGGACGCGCTGCGCCGGGCCCGGCCCGTGCTGGGCGACCAGTTGCAGCTGCTCGCGACGGTGGGCGGGGCCGACCTCGCCGCGATGACCGGGTTCCTGCTGCAGAGTGCCGTACGGAAGCTGCCGGTGATCCTGGACGGAGTGGTGGCCGCCGCGTGCGCGCTGGTGGGGCAGCGGGTCGCGTTCCGGGCGCCGGACTGGTGGCTGGCCGGGCAGAACAGCGGGGAGCCGGGGCAGGCGAAGGCGCTGGACCGGATGGCGCTTGAGCCGCTGCTCGACCAGGGGGTGACCGTCGGCGAGGGCGCGGGCGCGCTGCTCGCGCTGCCGCTGGTGCAGGCCGCGGCGGCACTCGCGGCCGAACTCCCGCTCAAGCCGGAGGAACCGGCGGAGCCCGAAGAGGCCGAGAAGCCCGAGGAGTGATCCGAGCGTGATCGTTGCGGCGACGGAAAAGAACCGTTCGCCGCAACAACACCCATATGATCCTCCTTCATGGGAGATGTCCGGGTCGGGCCCGTTCAGGAACGTCACAGCACAGGCGCCTCGCGGCGGGCCGCGGCCTTCGCCGTCTGGTATCTGCGTGCCGTCGCGTTCATCAACTTCCTCAGCGCGGCGTGGGTTTCGCTGGGGCAGGACGTACGACGGCACAACCAGGAGAACTTCTTCACGCCGTATCTGCTGACGGCCGGTTTCGCGTCCGGGGTGTTCACGGCGTTCCTCGCCATCACCATGCGGCGCCGCAAACGCGCCGCATGGATCCTGAACCTGGTGGTCAGCGGGCTGTTCCTGGTGCTGTTCGGGTTCGCGATGTCGTTCCAGGAGATCCGCCAGTACGCGCAGAACTGGATCTCCCTGGGCCTGACCGCCGCGTTCGTCGCCGCACTGCTGGTGGGCCGCCGGGAGTTCTACGCGAAGGGCGACCGGTCCAACCCCCGGCTCGCCGCCGTCGTCGCCGTCGGCGGCACCCTGGCCGCCTCGCTGCTGGCCGCGCTGCTGGTGACGGTCACCAACCAGGCGCACGACGCGTCCCGTTCGACGTTCCTGGAGCGCTGGCACTACGGCTCGTTCCGGCTCGTGTCCATCGCCGCCCCGGAGAACCGCTTCCCGGGCATCTGGACCCCGAACTGGGTCAATGTCGCCATCAACGTGCTCAGCACCGTCCTGGTCCTCGCGGTCTTCTACGCCGCGTTCCGCTCCCGGCGCGCCGTCGACCCGCTCACCGAGGACGACGAGAAGAAGCTGCGGGCGCTCCTCGAACGGCAGGGCGAGCGGGACTCGCTCGGGTACTTCGCGCTGCGCAGGGAGAAGAGCGTGGTGTGGTCGCCGACCGGCAAGGCCGCCGTCGCCTACCGGGTCGTCGGCGGGGTGTCGCTGGCCTCCGGCGACCCGATCGGCGACCCCGAGGCGTGGCCCGGCGCGATCGAGCCCTGGCTCGCGGAAGCCCGCGTTCACGGATGGATTCCGGCCGTCATGGGCGCGAGCGAGGAGGCCGGCACCGTCTACGCGCGGCACGGGCTCGACGCCCTCGAACTCGGTGACGAAGCCCTCGTCGAGGTAGCCGACTTCACCCTTGAGGGCCGCGCCATGCGGACCGTACGGCAGGCCTACAACCGGGTGAAGCGCGCCGGGTACACGGTCCGCATCCGCCGCCACGAGGACATCCCGGCCGAGGAGATGGCGTACCTGCTGAAGCGGGCCGACGACTGGCGGGACGGGGCCACCGAGCGCGGCTTCAGCATGGCGCTCGGACGGCTCGGCGACCCGGACGACGGGCGGTGCGTGATGCTCGAATGCACGGACGGGGACGGCGAGTTGAGAGCGGTGCTGTCCTTCGTGCCGTGGGGCCCGCACGGGCTGTCGCTCGACCTGATGCGCCGGGACCGGGACTCCGACAACGGACTCATGGAGTTCATGGTGATCGAACTCCTGCGCCGCGCCCAGGAAATCGGAATCACCCAGGTGTCGCTCAACTTCGCCATGTTCCGCTCGGTCTTTGAACGTGGGGCGCGGATCGGCGCCGGACCGGTGCTGCGGCTGTGGAGATCACTCCTCAGCTTCTTCTCCCGGTGGTGGCAGATCGAGTCGCTGTACCGCGCCAACGCCAAGTACCGGCCCATCTGGGAACCCCGGTTCCTGCTCTTCGAGAAGAGCGCGGACCTCCTGCGCATCGGCCTCGCGTCGGCGCGCGCGGAAGGGTTCCTGGAGGCACCGGGCCTGCCGAAGTGGCTGCACCGCAAGCACCTGGAGACGCACAGATGAACCGCCTCGCCCGCTGGGCCCGCGCCGAATGGGGACTGCTCTACGTCACCGTGCGCGAGCCACTGCTGAAGCAGCGATGGCGGGCGATCCCGATGACGATCGGGGCGGTACTGCTGACGGCGGCACTGCAGTTCGTGCAGAACCAGTCCTGGGGCTACCAGTTCGTGCAGGACGCGGGCGCGGTCCGGGCCGAGGACCCGCTGTGGCTGGCCCTCCTCCGCACCCCGCTCTCCCTCTTCGTCCCGGCCCTCGACCTCCCCGTGTGGGGCGCCCTGGCCCAGATCCTGTTCGTCTTCGGCATCGCGGAGATGTGCATCGGCCGCTGGCGCACGCTGGTCATCGCCTACGCCGCGACCCTCGCCGGCACGCTGTACGCACGGCTGGGCATCTGGCTCGGCTTCGACAACCCGTTCGGACTGCCCGGCTCGGACCGCCTGGTCGTGGACACCGGTCCGTCCGCGGCCGTGGTCGGCCTCGCGGTCTTCGTCGCGTGGCGCTACGGCGCGTACGCCACGGCACTCGCGGTGACCGGCGCGATGGCCATCGAGGTCATGCTGAAGGGCAACCTCGCGGGCAAGGAACACCTGGCGGCGATCATCGCGGTGGGTCTGCTGTGCCTGGCTTCGGCGCTACGGCACCGGCGGGTGCGGGTGCGACAGTCGCGGCGGGGAGACCGTCACTGCCGGCCGGGGACGCGCGCCGGCACCGGGTCCGGCTTCCCCCCGATCCAGTCCTGGAAGGCCCGGCGCGGGCCCGCCCAGCGGCGGTCGTGGTGGTAGGCGCGGAGGGTCGAACGGGCCCGGGCCCGATGGCGGCGCTTGCGGTAGAAGCGCTTGGCCCAGGGGGAACCCGGGCGGGCCAGCCGGATCGCGCCGACTAGGGCGACCAGCGGGACCAGGACGCCGAAGACCGCCGTACGGGCCTTGCCCTTGCTCAGGGCGATGAGGGAGAAGAGGAAGTTCACCGCGACGGTGACGACGACACCGGCGCGGTCGTGGAGTTCGGCGGCGGTGAGGTCGTTGACGCCGAAGGGCGAGAACCCGGCGAGGACGAACCCGACCAGGGCCGCCGTCAGCACCACCGCCTCGACGCTCTTGCGGCCCGCCTCGGTCCAGTACACGTCGTCGAGGTAGAGGATCAGCGCGAACTCGTCCAGGACCAGGCCCGCACCGATGCCGAAGACGATCGCGAACAGGGCCGATCCGACGCCGTAGCGCGTGCTGGCCACCGCGCCGAAGCCACCGAGCACGGAGAGGACCACGCCCGGGACGACGTGGTGGATGTGCACGTCACCCGCCTTGATGTTGCCGAAGGGGCCCTTGCCCGCGCGGATCAGCCGGGTGATGACACGGGTGATGACGAACGTCAGGACGAAGGCGGTGAGCGCGAGGAGCAGGGGTAGTTTGCCCGGCTCGACGATGTTGCGGTGCAGCCAATGTCCCATATGCGCACTTTAACGATGACCGCCGGGACCGCCCTCCCGACCGCCGGGTAACCTGCGCCGGTGTCCAAGACCCCGCCCCTCGACGGCCTCCGCTTCGCGTTCGGCACGCTGACCGTTCTCCCGGTCAGGGTGACTCGCTGGGACCGGGAGGCCGCGCGCGCCGGAATGATGGCGGCGCCGGTTGTGGGGGTGGTCGTCGGCGGGTGTGCGGCCGGGCTCGGGCTGTTGCTGCTGTTCCTCGGCGCGGGCGCGCTGCTTGCGGCTGTCGCCACGGTCGCCGTACCCGCCGTTCTCACCCGCGGGCTCCATCTCGACGGGCTCGCGGACACCGCCGACGGGCTCGGCAGCGGGAAGCCCGCGGAGGACGCGCTGCGGATCATGAAGCAGTCGGACATCGGGCCGTTCGGGGTGCTCAGCCTCGTCTTCGTCCTGCTGGCTCAGGTGGCTGTGCTGGCGCAGCTCTACGACGACTCTCGGGCGCGGGGGGCGGCTGCGGCGATCGTGTCCGCGGTCGCCTCGCGGCTCGCGTTGACCTGGGCCGCCCGTGCGGGGGTGCCTGCGGCTCGGCCGGAGGGGCTGGGGGCTGCGGTCGCGGGGGTGGTGCCGGTTCGCTGGGCGCTGGGGCTGGTGCTGGGGGTTGTGGTCGTGGGGTGGGCGTGCGGGGTGGGTCTCGGGACGGAGGGGATCGCGCCCGCGGTTGTTGTGGCGCTGGTCGCCGCCGAGGTTCTTCTGCGGCACTGTCGGCGGCGGTTCGGTGGGGTTACCGGGGACGTGTTCGGGGGGCTTGCGGAGACTGCGGCTACGGCTGCGCTTGTGGTGCTTTCGGTGGGTGGGTGAGTGCGGGTGGGTGGGGGCTGGGCGCGCCCGCGCGGCGGAGCCGCAAATCGATACAGCCCCGCACCCCTTGGTGGGCTGCCCTCAGGTGTGTTTGACAGGACCGGAGTTGCTCAACAAGCCTTGCGCCAGGCTCCCAGTTCGTACTTCTTCTGCAGTGAACTCAGCTTCAGGCGGCGGGAGTTCGCGCAGAACTTGGACGTCGGGAGTTCGTACTCGACGTGGAAGACCGCCTTGTTCGCCTTGATGAAGGGCTTCAGGGTGTCGCATTCGCCGTACTGGGCGCACTGTTCGTTGACCGCGAAGTCGAAGTCGCCCACCAGGGCGGGGATTTGGTCGAGGTCGTTCTTGAGGCCGACCGCCATGCCTCGGTCGTGGGTCAGCTTCGCGATCAGGCGGTTGTAGCGGAGTTGGTCGGCCGCCTTCAGGGGGAAGCCGGTGTCGTTGCGGTAGCCGTCCATGTTGTCGGGTTCCACCGCGTCGAAGCCCTTCTCGCGGCACATGTCGAGGCGGGTCGCCATGAGGGGTTCGAGGATGTCGGTGCGGCGGATGTCGAGCCAGCGTTCGCCCTTCCAGCCGTTGCCCTTGCCCAGCACCGACTTGGGGAACTTCTTCGCGTCGGGGCGGAAGTCCTCCCAGGCGCCGGTGGAGAGGTAGCAGATGACCTTGCGGCCCTTGTCGTGCAGCGCGGTCACCGTGGCCCTGGACCGGTCGAAGCCGTCGATGTCGTAGACCGGGACGTCGACGGAGGTGTCCAGGCGTCCGCTGAGCTGCCACTGCCAGGCCACGCCCGGGCGGGGCTGCCAGCGTTTCCCCGCCTCCGGCTTGTCGTCGGGGGTGGCGGCGCAGCCCGCGAGGAGCAGGAGGGGGAGGAGCAGGGGGAACAGCGCGGTGGGGCGTCTCACGGGGCGGGCTCCAAGGTGTGGGGCGGGGACCCCGAGGATGGTCTCCCATGTCCGGTACCGCGCCGCGCACCGAGGCCCCCGTGCGAACGCTCCGTCGCGCACACGCGCGTAGGCTCCGTTCTGGGCCGTCACCAGCCCCCTGTGTCCACCGCCGCCGCAGGTCGGAAATAGGGTCGGTTGCCGGGCCCGGTCGACCCACCCCGTTCGACCGCGGAAACTTCACATCGGAAGCGAGAATTCACCACTGTGACTGCTCTCACTCTCAGCACCGCCGCGGCGCCCGGCCTGCGGGCCGACGCGATCGTGATCGGTGTCGGCAAGGGCGGCAAGGGCCCGGTCGTCGCACCGGGCGCCGACGCCGTGGACAAGGCGTACGACGGCAAACTCGCCGGCGTCCTGGAGACCCTGGGCGCCTCCGGTGCCGAAGGCGAGATCACGAAGCTGCCCGCCCCGGCCGGCTTCAAGGCGCCGCTCGTGCTCGCGGTGGGCCTCGGCGCCGAGCCCAAGGACGGCGACGCGTACGACGCCGAGGCGCTGCGCCGGGCCGCCGGTGTCGCGGCCCGTGCCCTGACCGGTGCCAAGAAGGCCGCCTTCGCGCTGCCCCTCACCGACGCGGCCGACGCCGGCGCGATCGCCGAGGGCGCGCTGCTCGGCGCGTACTCCTTCGACGCGTACAAGGACAACGGCAAGGACGCGAAGGGCAAGGGCCCGCTCGGCGAGGTCGCCCTGCTCGGCGGCAAGCCGCGCGACAAGGAGTACAAGGCGGCCGTAGAGCGTGCTCTGGCGGTCACCGAGGAGCTGAACCGCGCCCGCGACCTGATCAACACCCCGCCGAACGACCTCGACCCCGAGGCCTTCGCCGCCGTCGCGCAGACCGCGGCCAAGGAGCACGGCATCAAGGTCGAGGTGCTCGACGAGAAGGCCCTCGAAGAGGGCGGCTACGGCGGCATCCTCGGCGTCGGCGCCGGTTCCGCGGCCGGTCCGCGGCTGGTGAAGCTGTCGTACACGCACGCCGGGGCGAGCAAGCACCTCGCGTTCGTCGGCAAGGGCATCACCTACGACTCGGGCGGCATCTCGCTCAAGCCGGCCGGGCACAACGAGACGATGAAGTGCGACATGAGCGGTGCGGCGGCGGTCTTCGCCGCCGTGGTCGCCGCCGCGCGGCTGGGACTTGAGGTCAATGTCACCGGCTGGCTGGCGCTCGCCGAGAACATGCCGTCCGGTTCCGCGACCCGTCCCGGTGACGTGCTGCGCATGTACAGCGGCAAGACCGTCGAGGTCCTCAACACGGACGCGGAGGGCCGGCTGGTCCTCGCGGACGCGCTGTGGGCGGCGTCGGCGGAGAAGCCGGACGCGATCGTGGACGTGGCGACGCTGACCGGGGCGATGGTGCTGGCTCTCGGGAGCCGGACCTTCGGGGTCATGGCGAACGACGATGCCTTCCGTGCGGCGATCGTCGACGCGGCGGAGGAGGTCGGCGAGCCGTCGTGGCCGATGCCGCTGCCGGAGCACCTGCGCAAGGGGATGGACTCCCCCACCGCCGACATCGCGAACATGGGTGAGCGGATGGGTGGCGGGCTGGTCGCGGGGCTGTTCCTGCGGGAGTTCGTGGGTGAGGGGATCGCCTGGGCGCATCTCGACATCGCGGGGCCGGCGTTCAACGAGGGCGGGCCGTTCGGTTATACGCCCAAGGGTGGGACGGGGTCCGCTGTGCGGACGTTGGTGCGGCTTGCGGAGCTGACCGCTGCGGGGGATCTGGGCTGACGTTTCTCGCCCAGTAGCTCGACGCCTCGGGTGCGTGGGCGGCTGCGGGCCGGCTGTGGCCGGTCGCGCAGTTCCCCGCGCCCCTAGGGAGTCGCACCCAGGTGTCTCACCAATTCAACGTCTCTCATGTGAGCGTGTGGCGTCTCACACCCAGGCCCGGCGTCTCGTTGGGCCTCGACAAGTGCGAAGATGGGGCTCGGCAGGACAGGGCCCCCACCACAGGGCCGAAGAAAGAGCGGCCGGACACCAGCCGCCGCCCGGTCACTGACGACCGGCGTACGGCGCACATGCATGGAGGACGTGACGTGGCGAACGACGCCAGCACCGTTTTCGACCTAGTGATCCTCGGCGGTGGCAGTGGCGGTTACGCCGCGGCGCTGCGCGGGGCCCAGCTGGGACTGGACGTCGCCCTGATCGAGAAGGACAAGGTCGGCGGCACCTGCCTGCACCGGGGATGCATCCCCACCAAGGCTCTGCTCCACGCGGGCGAGATCGCCGACCAGGCCCGCGAGAGCGAGCAGTTCGGCGTCAAGGCCACCTTCGAGGGCATCGACGTACCGGCCGTCCACAAGTACAAGGACGGCGTCGTCTCCGGCCTGTACAAGGGTCTGCAGGGTCTGATCGCGTCCCGCAAGGTGCACTACATCGAGGGTGAGGGCAGGCTCTCCTCCCCCACCTCCGTCGATGTGAACGGCCAGCGCATCCAGGGCCGCCACGTCCTGCTGGCGACCGGCTCCGTGCCGAAGTCGCTGCCGGGCCTGGAGATCGACGGCAACCGGATCATCTCCTCGGACCACGCCCTCGTCCTGGACCGCGTGCCGCAGTCCGCGATCATCCTGGGCGGCGGTGTCATCGGCGTGGAGTTCGCCTCCGCGTGGAAGTCCTTCGGCGCCGACGTGACGATCATCGAGGGCCTCAAGCACCTCGCCCCCCTTGAGGACGAGAACTCCTCCAAGCTTCTTGAGCGCGCGTTCCGCAAGCGCGGCATCAAGTTCAACCTGGGCACCTTCTTCTCGAAGGCCGAGTACACCGAGAGCGGTGTCAAGGTCACCCTCGCCGACGGCAAGGAGTTCGAGGCCGAGCTGCTGCTCGTCGCCGTCGGCCGCGGGCCCGTCTCCGCCGGTCTCGGCTACGAGGAGCAGGGCGTCGCGATGGACCGCGGCTACGTCCTGGTCGACGAATACATGCGGACGAACGTGCCGACCATCTCCGCCGTCGGCGACCTGGTCCCCACCCTCCAGCTCGCGCACGTCGGCTTCGCCGAGGGCATCCTGGTGGCGGAGCGTCTCGCCGGTCTGAAGGCCGTCCCGATCGACTACGACGGTGTCCCCCGGGTGACCTACTGCCACCCCGAGGTCGCCTCCGTGGGCATCACCGAGGCCAAGGCCAAGGAGATCTACGGCGCGGACAAGGTCGTCGCTCTGAAGTACAACCTCGCGGGCAACGGCAAGAGCAAGATCCTCAACACCTCGGGCGAGATCAAGCTCGTCCAGGTGAAGGACGGTGCCGTGGTCGGCGTCCACATGGTCGGCGACCGCATGGGCGAGCAGGTCGGTGAAGCCCAGCTGATCTACAACTGGGAGGCGCTGCCCGCCGAGGTCGCGCAGCTCATCCACGCCCACCCGACGCAGAACGAGGCGCTCGGCGAGGCCCACCTGGCGCTGGCCGGCAAGCCTCTCCACTCCCACGACTGACCCCTCGGTCGGACGACGACACAGACTTCCGCAATTCGTAAGGAGCAACCGAAACCATGGCGGTTTCCGTAACCCTTCCGGCGCTCGGTGAAAGCGTCACCGAGGGCACTGTCACCCGCTGGCTGAAGGCCGAGGGCGAGCGCGTCGAGGCCGACGAGCCGCTGCTGGAGGTGTCGACCGACAAGGTCGACACCGAGATCCCCTCGCCCGTCGCCGGTGTCCTGGCCTCCATCAAGGTGGCCGAGGACGAGACCGTCGAGGTCGGCGCCGAGCTGGCCGTGATCGACGACGGCACCGGCGCGCCCGCCGCTGCCCCGGCCCCGGCCGCCGAGCCCGTGGCGGCTCCGGCCCCCGCCGCTCCGGCTCCGGTCGCCGAGGCCCCCGCGGCTCCGGCGCCCGCCCCGGCCGCGCCCGCCCCCGCTGCCGCCGCTCCGGCGGCCGGCGCCTCCGGTACCGACGTCGTGCTGCCCGCACTGGGCGAGTCGGTCACCGAGGGCACCGTCACCCGCTGGCTGAAGCAGGTCGGCGAGGAGGTCGCGGAGGACGAGCCCCTCCTTGAGGTCTCCACCGACAAGGTCGACACCGAGATCCCCTCGCCGGTCGCCGGCGTGCTGCTGGAGATCCTGGTCGGCGAGGACGAGACCGCCGAGGTCGGCGCCAAGCTCGCCGTCGTCGGCGCCGCGGGTGCCGCTCCGGCGGCTGCCCCGGCTCCGGCCGCTCCGGCCCCGGCTCCGGTGGCTGCCGCTCCGGCGCCCGCCCCCGTCGCGCCCCCGGTCCCGACCCCGGCTCCGGCGCCCGCCCCGGTCGCCGCCGCTCCGGTCGCCGCACCGGCTCCGGTCGCCCCCGCCGCCCCGGCCCCCGCGCCGGTCGCCGCTCCGGCCCCGGCCGCTCCGGCGCCCGCCGCCGCGCAGGCCACGGACGACGGCGCCTACGTCACCCCGCTGGTGCGCAAGCTCGCCGCCGAGAACGGCGTCGACCTGTCCACCGTCAAGGGCACCGGCGTCGGCGGCCGTATCCGCAAGCAGGACGTCCTCGCCGCCGCCGAGGCCGCGAAGGCGGCGGCTGCGGCTCCGGCTCCCGTCGCGGCCGCGGCCGCCCCGGCCGCCGTCGCCGCGAAGAAGACGCCGACCCTGGAGGCCTCACCTCTCCGTGGCCAGACCGTGAAGATGCCCCGCATCCGCAAGGTCATCGGCGACAACATGGTCAAGGCGCTGCACGAGCAGGCGCAGCTGTCCTCGGTCGTCGAGGTCGACGTCACGCGCCTGATGCGCCTGCGCGGCCAGGCGAAGGACTCCTTCGCGGCCCGTGAGGGCGTCAAGCTCTCCCCGATGCCGTTCTTCGTGAAGGCGGCGGCCCAGGCGCTGAAGGCCCACCCGGCCATCAACGCCCGGATCAACGTCGAAGAGGGCACGATCACCTACTTCGACACCGAGAGCGTCGGTATCGCGGTGGACTCCGAGAAGGGCCTGATGACCCCGGTCATCAAGCACGCGGGCGACCTGAACATCGCCGGTATCGCCAAGGCCACCGCCGAGCTGGCGGGCAAGGTCCGGGCGAACAAGATCACCCCGGACGAGCTGTCCGGCGCGACCTTCACCATCTCCAACACCGGTTCGCGCGGCGCGCTCTTCGACACGATCATCGTGCCCCCGAACCAGGTCGCGATCCTCGGCATCGGCGCCACGGTCAAGCGCCCCGCCGTCATCGAGACGGAGGAGGGCACGGTCATCGGCGTCCGCGACATGACGTACCTGACCCTCTCCTACGACCACCGTCTGGTGGACGGCGCCGACGCGGCCCGTTACCTGACGGCCGTCAAGGCGATCCTGGAAGCGGGCGAGTTCGAGGTCGAGCTCGGCCTGTAGCCCGGCCACCTGGCCTGTTTGTACCGTGCCCCCGTCCGGAACTCTCCGGGCGGGGGCACCGTGCGTTTCCCCCACGCGGTCTCGGCACTCCGCCCCGCGTCCGGGCGTACGATCCCGTCGGGTGCCGGGCGCCGACGACGCCGCCACACCCCCGCCGCGTGCGAACGCGCCCGCCGACACCCGGTCACCCCGTGGTCAGTGCCTCCGAGCCCACCCGCGCGAGCACCCGCGGTCCGCGCCGGCCCCGTACGAGTCTTTGCGCGGGACACCGCCCGGGGCGGCGTGTAAGTCTCGTCTCACCTGCATGAAAGCGCCCCCGTGCGCCCCTCCCGAGCGGGCGTGCGGCCTTATTGTCTAAACGTCAAACGCCCTTAAGGAGCTCTCATGACCGCGCCCGTCGTCCACTCGCTGCGCGAACAGATCCGCGAGCACATCGTGGAGGGGATCGTCAGCGGGCGCTGGAAGCCGGGCGAGCGGATCGTGGAGCGTCGGATCGCGACCGAGCTGGAGGTCAGCCAGACGCCGGTGCGGGAGGCGTTGCGCGAGCTGGAGTCGCTGCGGCTGATCGAGTCGGCGCCGAACAAGGGCGTACGGGTCCGGAATCTGACGGCGGCCGACCTGGAGGAGAGCTACCCGGTGCGGGCCGGCCTTGAGGCGATCGCGGCGGAGCTGGCGGCCGAGAAGCTGGCCGAGGACTGCTCGGCGCTCGAACCGCATGTCGCCGCGCTGTACGAGGCGGACCGCGCGGCGGACGGGACGGGCCAGGTGCGGCACACGGTCGGTTTCCACCGGGAGCTGGTGCGGGCGGCCGGCAACTCGGTGCTGCTGCACACCTGGGAGGGCCTCGGCATCGAGGTGTTCACGGCGCTGTCGATCCGTTGGCTGGGGACGGTGCAGCAGTCGTACGCGGAGGAGCACGAGGAGTTGGTGGCCGCGTTCCGGCGCCGGGATCCGCGGATCGCGGAGCTGGTGAAGGCACACGTTCTGGGCTGCGCCCCGCGCCCTTGAAGCGAAGAGGTTCGCAGCCGAGCGCAGCCATGCTCACCTGCGGAAACTCCCCGAAAAACGGCGGAAAACACGGCACCGCGTGCCCCCGCAAAAGGCACGCCGTGCCTACTTTCTCGTAATCAAGATATTTTGCCCGGGAACCTTTGATCGATCATCGATCAGGGAGTTACAGTCACCGACGGGCCCGCGGCGGAAGCCGCAAAGTGTCACAGCACAAGGGCCCGCCGCCCTGTCCTGCCAAAGACCAAGGGCACCCCCGAAAAACCCTTGCCGACGAGGGAACCCCCCTTCGACTGAGGAAGGCGGCGTCATGACCGACCCCTACGCCATCCAGCCGAGCGAGCTCGACCAGCTCCCGGACCGCGACCCCGAGGAGACCGCCGAATGGCAGGCCTCCCTGGACGCCGTCGCGAAGGCTGCCGGCCCGCACCGTGCCGCGTATCTGATGCGCCGCACGCTGGAGCGCGCGGAGGGCAACGGCATCGCGCTGCCCAAGCTGCTTGAGACGGACTACGTCAACACCATCCCGACCGCCGCCGAACCGGCCGCGCCCGGCGACGAGGCGCTGGAGCGCCGGATCACCGCGTGGAACCGCTGGAACGCGGCGGCCATGGTGACCCGGGGCGCGAAACACGGCGTCGGCGGCCACATCGCCACCTTCGCCTCGGCGGCCTGGCTGTACGAGACCGGCTTCAACCACTTCTTCAAGGGCAAGGAGGCGGACGGCTCCGGCGACCAGCTCTACATCCAGGGCCACGCCTCCCCCGGCATCTACGCCCGCGCCTTCCTCGACGGCCGCCTCACCGAGGCGCACCTCGACAACTTCCGCCAGGAGGCGGGCGGCAACGGCCTCCCGTCGTACCCGCACCCGCGTCGGCTGCCCTGGCTCTGGGAGTTCCCGACGGTGTCGATGGGCCTCGGCCCGCTTTCCGCGATCTACCAGGCGCGCTTCAACCGCTACCTCACCGCGCGCGGCATCAAGGACGTCTCCCAGTCCCACGTGTGGGCGTTCCTCGGCGACGGCGAGATGGACGAGCCCGAGTCGACGGCGGCCCTCGCACTGGCGAGCCGCGAGGGTCTCGACAACCTGACCTTCGTCATCAACTGCAACCTCCAGCGCCTCGACGGCCCGGTCCGCGCGAACTTCAAGATCGTGCAGGAGCTGGAGGCCCAGTTCCGGGGCGCCGGCTGGAACGTCGTCAAGTCCCTGTGGGGCAACGCCTGGGACGAGCTGTTCCGGCTCGACACCACGGGCGCGCTCGTACGCCGGCTGCGCGAGGTACCCGACGCCCAGGTGCAGACGTACCAGACCCGCGACGCGGCCTACATCCGCGAGGACTTCTTCGGCAAGGACCCGGCGCTCGTCGAGCTGGCGAAGCTGCTCAGCGACGACAAGATCCTGGAGTGTTTCCACCTCTCGCGCGGTGGTCACGAGTCGCGCAAGGTGTACGCGGCCTACAAGGCGGCCCTGGACCACAAGGGCGGCCCGACCGTCATCCTGGCCCAGACCGTCAAGGGCCACACGCTCGGCGAGGGCTTCGCGTCGAAGAACGCCAACCACCAGATGAAGAAGCTGTCGACGGACGAGTTCAAGCAGATGCGTGACCTGCTCGAACTCCCCATCTCCGACGCCCAGTTCATCGACGGTGTCGTCCCCTACGGCCACCCCGGCGCCGACTCCCCCGAGGTCCGCTACCTCCAGGAGCGCCGCGCGGCCCTCGGCGGTCCGGCCCCGGCCCGCCGTACGCACGCGATCGCTCCGCTGCCCTCCGCTTCGGAGAAGGCGTTCGCGTCCTTCGACAAGGGCTCGGGCACGCAGAACGTGGCGACGACGATGGCCTTCGTACGTCTCGTCAAGGACCTGGTCCGCGACAAGGAGACGGGCAAGCGCTGGGTGCCGATCGTCCCCGACGAGGCGCGCACGTTCGGCATGGAGAGCCTGTTCCCCTCGCTGGGGATCTACTCCCCGAAGGGCCAGACGTACGAGCCCGTCGACCGCGACCAGCTCATGTACTACAAGGAAGCCAAGAACGGCCAGATCCTCAACGAGGGGATCACCGAGGCCGGTTCGATGGCGGACTTCATCGCCGCGTCGACGTCGTACGCGACGCACGGCGAAGCGATGATCCCCTTCTACATCTTCTACTCGATGTTCGGCTGGCAGCGCACGGCCGACCAGATGTGGCAGCTCGGCGACCAGCTCGGCCGCGGCTTCCTGGTCGGTGCGACGGCGGGCCGTACGACGCTGACGGGCGAGGGTCTGCAGCACGCGGACGGCCACTCGCCGGTGATCGCGGCGACGAACCCGGCGGCGCTGTCGTACGACCCGGCGTTCGCGTACGAGGTCGCGGCGATCGTGAAGGACGGCATCCGCCGGATGTACGGCGAGACGGCCCAGGGTGAGGACCCGAACGTCTTCTACTACCTCACCGTCTACAACGAGCCGATCCCGCAGCCCGCGAAGCCCTCCGGGCTGGGCATCGACGAGGGCATCGTCAAGGGGCTGTACCGCTTCAACACGGCCGAGTCCGCGGGACTTTCGCCCGCTGCCAACGCGGCGCGGATCCAGCTTCTCGGTTCCGGTACGGCGATCCACTGGGCGCTGAAGGCGCAGCAGCTGCTCGCCGAGGACTGGGGTGTCGCGGCCGACGTCTGGTCGGCGACCTCCTGGACCGAGCTGCGGCGGGACGCGCTGGAGGCGGACGCGGCGCTGCTGCGGGGCGAGGAGCGGGTGCCGTATGTGCGGCAGGCGCTGCACGGTGCGGAGGGGCCGGTGCTCGCGGTCTCCGACTACATGCGGCAGGTTCCCGACCAGATCGCGCAGTGGGTCGAGCAGGACTACTCCTCGCTGGGCGCGGACGGATTCGGTCTGTCGGACACGCGGGACGCGGCTCGCCGGTACTTCGGCGTCGACGCGGAGTCGATCGTCGTGGCGGCGCTGGCGCAGTTGGCGCGGCGCGGGGAAGTGAAGGCGACGGCGGTGAAGGAAGCGCGGGAGCGGTACGGGCTGTAGGAGTTTTTCGCCCCCGCCGCCCCTACCCGTCCCATCCTTCTGGGGCTCCGCCCCAGACCCCGCTCCTCAAACGCCGGAGGGGCTGACTTTCAGCCCGTCCGGCGTTTGAGGACGAGGCCGTTCAGGCCGAAGCGGGGGTCTGGGGGCGCAGCCCCCAGGGACGGGACGGGTAGGGGCGCGGGGGCGATATCCCTCATCATGAACCCATGCGCGCTGCCCGCCTCATCAAAATGGTGCTGCTGCTCCAGTCCCGCCCCTCCATGACCGCCGCCGAGCTGGCCCGGGAGCTGGAGGTGTCCGAGCGGACGGTGACGCGCGACGCGCAGGCGCTGTCCGAGGCGGGTGTGCCGGTGTACGCGGAGCGGGGGCGGGCCGGTGGGTACCGGCTGATCGGCGGGTACCGGACGCGGCTCACCGGGCTGGCCCGGGGCGAGGCCGAGGCGCTCTTCCTGAGCGGTGTGCCCGGCGCGTTGCGCGAGATGGGGCTGGAGGACGCCGCGTCGGCCGCCCGGCTGAAGGTGTCCGCGGCCCTGCTCCCGTCCCTGTCGGACGCCTCCCGGGCGGCGGCCCAACGGTTCCATCTGGACGCGCCGAGCTGGTTCACGGACCCGAAGACCCCCGAACTGCTGCCCGCCGTGGCGGACGCGGTGTGGGACGACCGGCGGGTGGTGGCGCGGTATCGGCGCGGCGACTCCGACGTCGAGCGGGAGCTGGAGCCGTACGGGCTCGTGCTCAAGGCGGGCGTCTGGTACCTGTGCGCCCGGGTGGCGGACCACGATTCCTTCCGGGTGTACCGGATCGACCGTTTCACGGCGGTCGACCCGGCACCGTCCGACGAACGCTTCGCACGGCGGGAGGACTTCGACCTCCCGGCGTTCTGGGAGGACCGGGCGGAGCAGTTCGCGCGGTCGATCCTGCGGGCGGAGGTGGTGGTGCGGGTCTCCCCCGACGGCGCGCGAAGACTGCCGTACGCCGTCGATCCCTCCGCCGCGAGGGAGGCGCTGGAGCTCGCGGGCGTACCGGACGACGGCGGGGACCGGTGGGTGACGGTGACCCTCCCGGTGGAGTCCGAGGAGGTGGCCCACGGTCAGCTCGCGGGGCTGGGTCCTGAGGTGGAGGTGCTGGCTCCGGCGAGCCTGCGGGCGCGGTTCGTGAGCGACGCGGGGCGGCTGGGTGCGCTGTACGGGACATGACCACGCGGGACGCGGCCCTGCCGACGCCGCCGTACCGCCCATAACGATCTGCCCCTCTCCAGGTGACAATCCGCCGTACTCCACGTGCGCACCACCCGTCCAGGACCGATGCTTGACCCGTGATGGACGAGACGGAGTTCTGGGAGCTGGTGGACGCCACCCGCGAGGCCGCCGAGGGCGACCCCGAGGAGCAGGCCGACCTGCTGGTGGACCGGCTGCTGCTGCTGGACCCGGAGCTGGTGCTGGACTTCGCCCGTCATTTCGAGGCCCGTTACAACCGCGCCTACACCTGGGACCTGTGGGGTGCCGCGTGGGTGCTGCTGGACGGGGCGAGCGACGACGCGTTCGACTTCTTCCGGTGCTGGCTGATCGGCCAGGGCCGTGAGGTGTACGAGGGTGCCGTGCACGACGCCGACTCGCTGGCCGACCTCATCGACGACTTCGACGACGAGATCGACGGGGACGGGGAGGAGCTGGGGTACGCGGCCGACGAGGCGTACGAGCAGCTCACCGGTACCGTCGCCCCCGACCTGGGGATCCCGCCGGCGCCTGCGGAGCCGCTCGGGGCGCCGCTCGACCTGGAGAACGACGCGGTGCTGGCGGAACGGTTCCCGAAGCTGCGGGAGAGGTTCCGGCAGGAGTGAGCACGAGTGGACGGGGTACGGCGATGGTGCCCCGTCCGCCGTCCGACCGGATCCCAGTGAGGTCATCGTGGCTCGAATACCGTACCCGGAGCGTTCCGCCGAAGCCCTCGACAAGCTCCCCACTCCGCTGAACGCGTTCCGCATGTTCTCCCACGCGCCCGAACTGACGGGCCCCGCCATCGAGTTGGGACTGGGCGTGCTGGGTTCGTCGTTGCCGGTGCGGCTGCGTGAGCTGGTGGTGATGGCGGTGGCGGCACGCACGGACTGCGCCTACGGGATCGTCCAGCACCGCCCGATCGCGGAGCACGCGGGGCTCACGGTCGACCAGTTGGCGGCGGTCGTCGAACTCCGGCCCGAGGACGGCGAGTTCGACGCGGTCGAGTCGACACTGCTGACGGCGACGGAGGAACTCCTGACCCAACACACCCTCACGGACGCCACGTTGGGCACCCTGCGGGAGCATCTGACCGACCGTCAGGTGGTCGAACTGATCACGACGGTCGGTTACTACACGATGCTGGCCGGTCTCCTGAACGGCCTTGGCGTGGACATCGATCCGGTGGGCGAACAGTACGTGGGGCTGGGCAGGCACCCGGAAGACTGAGTCCGGACCCGCGCACCTCCGAGCGGACAGGAGCCGGCGGCCGAGTGGGATCAAGGGCGGGGAAGGGTAGTCGCTCCTGATGTGAACCCCGACGACCTGACGTACTGCGCGATCCACCCGACAGTCGGAGTCGCGCGCCTCGGGAACGCGCCCGACGACTTCTTCGTAGGGCCTGAGGCACCCGGAGTTCCGGTGCGTCCGGAGGGCGGCTTCAAGGATGCCGACAGGCGGGTCAAACGACAGGCCGCGCGCTTCCGATTATTCGGATACGACAAGGACCACACCCTGCTGGGCGAGGTGACCGCGCACGAGGCGACCGTGCGGTGGACGGTCGAACTCGCCAACGGAAAAGCGGCCAGGTTCAAGTTCCACGGCCGCTTCCATCAGTCGGAGGCACCCGAGAACCGGCGCAACCCCACGATCGGAGCAGCCGATCCGCGGCAGCGGGCGGCGCTGGTGATCAGCCCCGGCCCGCGCAGTGTGGAGGGCACGAACGCCGAGGGCGGCGACGCGAGGTTCGACACCGGTACGTTCCTGGGCACCCCCGTCCCGCTCGGCGAACTCCGCACGGACGAGGCGGGACGCCTGCTCGTGCTGGGCGGCTTCGGACACTCGGCGTGCCCACAGGGTCGGGGCACCGCGCCGCGTCCGTGACCACTGGCGGCTCACGCTGGGCGGCGAGGCGGTTCGCGCGCGCTACCTCATCGACGCCACAGGGTCCGGAGCGGCTGTCGCCCGCCGCCTGGGCGCGGCCGGCAGCCGCGACGACCGTCGGATCGCGCTCGCCGCACGGCTGCCGCCGGGAGACTCACCACGGCGCTCGTCACGGACGTCGCTCGTCGAGTCCGCCGCGCTCGGCTGGTGGTACACGGCACCGCTGCCGGACGGAACATCGGTCGTCATGCTGATGACCGACGCCGATCTCGTCGCCGAACACGCCCTGCGGCGTCCGGAGAACTGGTGGGACGGGCTCATGGCGACCACCCACGCCCGCACCCGCGTGACCCACGACGGCGGCCCGGCCACGGTCCGACTCCGGGTCGCGAGCGCCGTCACCTCCCGCGTCCACCCCTCGGCCGGGCCCGGTTGGGCGGCGGTCGGCGACGCCGCCACCGCGGCGGACCCGATCGCGGGCCGGGGCATCCTCACGGCGCTCGCCACCGGTGTCACCGCGGCGGAGGCCGTCGCAGCGGATGCCGCCGGAGACCGGGGAGCGCTCGGCCGGTACGCGGAACGGGTGCGGGCGATCCACACCGAATACCTCCGCGCACGCATGCTGTGCTACCGGGCCGAGGACCGCTGGGACACTCGCTTCTGGTCCCGTCGCCGCAGCCGTTCGCGCGACCGGTGACACGAGGTCAGGCGGCGGTCCGGCGCCGTGAGGTGTCCGTCGGGATGTAGGCCTGGTTCTGGTCGGCCCGCACCGCGTGGTGCATCGGGGCCGCGTTGGCCTGGTCGAGCGCGGAGGCCGTGACGGCGGCCGGGCCGAGGATGACGGTAGCGACGGCGCAGACAACGGCCCACGGCCCGCGGGCGGACTTGGCCCAACCGGCCGACTTCTCCGTGGTGTTGGAGTGACTGCTGTTCATGTTCCCCACCTCCCTGTCAGTGCGTGTTCATGACGATAGGGAGCTTGCTTCGGTGGACCCGGTGAGTTGCCTGCGAGAAACCTGTGAGCGCGGCGCCGCCAAGTGTTGGCGCAGTTCACAGACTTGAGGTCTTGACCCGTGCCGTGATGCCCGGCTTACGGTGGCCGCCGCCGAACAGGAGCGTCGTGCCCATGACCAGCCCGTACGTGAAGGGGATCACCCGCGAGGAACACCTCGCCCATCTGCGGCTGCACCCCGATGCGAGCCATCTGCAGATCCCCGAGTGGGCCGACGTGAAGCCCGACTGGACGGCGGAGAGCGTCGGTTGGTTCGAAGGGGACGCGCTGGTCGCCGCGGCCCTCGTGCTGTACCGGGCGTTCCCCGGCACCGGACGCTCCCTCGCCTACCTCCCCGACGGCCCCGCGATCGACTGGCGGAGCCAGCGCCTCGAACGCTGGCTGGACCCGCTCCTCGCGTACCTGGAGAAGGGGGGCGCCTTCTCGGTCCGCATCGGCCCGCCCCTCGTGGTCCGGCACTGGGACGCGGCCACCGTCGCGGCGGGCGTGGCCGACCCCGCCGTACGGCATCTGCGGGACCTGCCGACGGACGGGATCGACGGCTACGCGCTGGACGCGGCGGACCGTCTCGAACGGCTCGGCTGGCGACGCTGCAAGGAGAACGAGAACAGCGGATTCGGGGTCGGACAGCCCCGCTACGGCTGCCGAATTCCCTTGACCGGACGGTCGGTCGACGAACTGCGCCGCGGCCTCGCCCCGCACTGGCTGCAGTCCCTGCAGACCGCCGAGGGGGGCGGTGTCGGGGTCTTCTGGGGCTCGGCCGACGACCTGCCGGCCTTCCACCGCCTGTACCGTGCCACCGCCGAACGGGACGGCTTCAAGGCCCGCCCCCTGGACTACTTCCGGCGCATGTGGCAGGCGCTCAACGCCGAGGAGTCCGACCGGATGCGGATCTATCTCGCCGAGTACGACGACGAGGTCCTGTCCTCCGCCCTCATGATCGGCGTGGGCCCCCGCGTCTGGCACTCCTACCCCGCGTCCGGCCGCCGGGGCCGCGAACTCCGCCCCAGCAGCATCCTGTTGTGGCGCATGCTCTGCGAGGCCCTGGACTCGGGCGCCGACACCTACGACCTCCGCTCCATCACCCCGTCCCTGGTGGCCGAGGACCGCCTGGTGGGCCGCCTCCTCTTCAAAACCGGCGCGGGCGGCCAGGCAGTGGAGTACCTGGGCGAATGGGAACGCCCGGTGGGCACCCAGGGGAAGATGCTGCAGCGGGCGTTGGGGGTGTATCTCGGGCGGAGATGAAACCGTGCGGCGCCTTCCGCCGGTCACACCTCGCGGGCGTCCCGCTGGTGGAGTTCCTTCAGCACGCCGGACACGGTGGCGAAGTCGTTGTCGACATGGAGGACGGTGTGCCCGTGGTGAACCGCCGTGGCGCAGACAACCAGGTCGATCACCCCGGCCGCGCGATGCCGCCCCTGTTGCGTGAGCTTGTACTGGGCGGTGTCCACCCAGCGCCAAGCGTTCTTGGGCACCGGCGAGAGAGGGCAGAGGGTGTCCAACTCATCGGCCAGATCGTCCCGATGAGCCGGGCCGGTGGCCGAGAAGAGGAACTCGGCACGCGTGGGCTCGCAGATGTGGAACATCCCGGCGGCGATGTGGCTCTCCCACGACCGCAGCGCTCCCGGTGTGCGGGACAGATGCCACAGCGCCGACGTGTCCAGCAGATACGTGATCACTCGAAGGCGGCCCGCCGCGCGCGCTTCACCGCGTCGTACGCGGCCGAAGCCTGCTCGAACTCGCCGCGCGCTCCCCGTTCGGCCAGTCGCTCGGCGGCCTCAAGGCGTCTGATCCGTGCCACATAGTCCCGCAGGGCCGCGTTGACCGTTTCCTTCTTCGTCGTGGTGCCCATGAGCCGCATGGCTTCGGCGAGCGCCTCGTCATCGAGGTCGATCTGGGTCACGGTCACGGCACCCACCTCATCCATATTGGTGATGTACATGACTACGGTACATCACCAACATGCCTGCCCTGGAGGCTCGCCGCCCGCTCCCTGATGGCCGGGAGGCGGGACAGGAGTGCCGCCCCCGGACAACTCGTCATGTACCCGTCCTTGTGCCCCGCGAGAGCGGGAAGGACCGCGGTCGTACCAGACCGGTACCGACTGAGGCTGTTGCTCGACACCAGCCGCGCCTTGCCGCGCGGGTCGACATCCGCGAGCCCCAACTTCCACGCCGTCAGCGCAGCAATCGCATCCGTCATGGCCTTCGGCACCACCATCCCGGAGGTGAACGTCCCGATCGCCGCGATCCCCGCCGTACGGTGGTTGAACCCCTGCGTGTGCGCCCCGGTGACCGCCCGCTCGACACCCCCCGCCCGCCCCTCGTAGATCGTGCCGCACCGGTCGACGAGGAAGTTGTAGCCGATGTCGTCCCAGTCCCGGACACCGGTCTGCCCGGCGTACAGGTACCGGATGATGCGGGGCGCGTCCGCGCAGTCGTACCCGTTCGGCGAATCCGTGTGGTGGACGAAGACGGCGACGACCTTGTCGTCGTAGCGCGGCGGCGGCTGCGCGTGCCGGGAGAGCGCGTCGAGCCAGGCGGAGCGGGGCACGATGCGCGGCTGGGGCGCGGTGTGCCGGAGCGCGGCGGGGCGGGCCGCGACGGGGGCGTGCACGGCGGCCGTGGCACGGCGGCCGATGCCGTTGGCGCACAGCGCCAGCACGAGGACGGCGGCGAGACCGGGGAGGCAGGCCAGCAGCACGAGCGCGGGACGGGGTACGCGGGGTATCCGCACCCGTCGCCGGCGTCGTCGCGCACCCGGCGTTCTTCTCAGAACACGCATGATCACACTCTCGGCCGGAAACGCTCCGCCCGCGATGTGTGCTGTGCCACCCGGTGGAACCATCGTCCTGGTCCGGCACGTTTCTGGGGGTACACGCACGCGTGGTGGCTTCCCGTGGGCCACGCGCGCGTGACTGATCAGTGGGCCCGTTCCTCGCGTACTAAGGGTTCCGAGAGAAAGGCGGCTCCGTGGACCTGCTCGACCTGCTGTTGTTGCTGGTGATCCTCGCCTACGCGGCGTCCGGGTACCGGCGCGGCCTCGTCGCCGGATGTGTGTCGCTCGCCGGGTTCGTGGGCGGTGCGGTGGTCGGTGTGTGGGTGCTGCCGTGGGTGATGGACCTGGTGACACCGGGGACGACGGCGGCGACGGTGACCGCCGTGCTCACCGTGCTGGTCCCGGCGGTGGTGGGGCACGAACTGGCGGGGCGGCTGGCGCTGAAGCTGCGCAAGGAGCTGGACCGGGGACCGCTGCGGGTGGCCGACGGGATCGGCGGAGCGGCGGCGAACTCGGTGGCGGTGATGATCGTGGCGTGGGTGGCGGCGAGCGTCCTGGGCGCGTCCTCGTCCGCGCTGGTCACGACGGCGATCCGGGACTCGACGCTGCTCGGCAGCGTGCAGAAGCTGATGCCGGACACGACACCCGCGTGGTTCTCGCGGGCCACCTCCGCGCTCACGGAGGCGGGCTTCCCGCAGGTCTTCAACCCGTTCGAGAACGAGTCGACGGCCGAGGTCGCCAAGCCCACCGGCGACAGCGTCACGGCGGCGGCGACGAACGCGTCCAAGCGGAGCACGGTCAAGATCGAGGGTTCCTCGGGCACCCAGGGCCGCGAGGGCAGCGGCTTCGTGTACGCGCCGCAGCACGTGATGACCAACGCGCACGTGGTGGCGGGCATCGACGACCCGACCGTCCGCATCGGCGGGGTCGGGCGGTCGTACGAGGCACGGGTCGTCCTCTTCGACCCGAACAAGGACGTCGCCGTGCTGTACGTGCCGGGGCTGAAGGCACCTGTCCTGCGCTTCGACGACAGCGCCTCGCGCGGCGACTCGGCCGTGGTCGCGGGCTATCCGCAGGACGGTGACCTGAACCTCCAGGCGGCGACCGTCGCCAACCGGGTGAACGCGACCGGGCAGAACATCTACAACGACGGGACCGTCACCCGCGAGATCTACTCGATCCGCTCCACGGTCCGCCCCGGCAACTCCGGCGGCCCGCTCCTGACGACCGGCGGCAAGGTCTACGGCGTGGTCTTCGCCCGCTCCACCTCGGACGACGAGACGGGGTACGTGCTGACGGCCGACGAGGTCTCCGGGGACGCGCAGCGGGCCGCGACCGCGACGGCGGAGGTCGACACGGGCGACCTGGTCACGTCATGAACCACCAGGTCACACGGACCGGCCCATCAGCACGTCGTCGACGTACTCCCCGTCGAGCAGGAACTCCTCCGGCAGCACGCCCTCGACCGTGAAGCCCTCGGCCTCGTAGAGCTTCCGCGCCGGGGTGTTGTGCCCGAGCACGCGCAGCGTGAGCCGTCGGGCGCCGCGCCGCCGGGCCTCCTCGACGGCGGCCCGGATCAGCGCCCGGCCGACCCCGCGCCCGCGCGCCTCCTCGGCGACGGCGAGCCCCTGGATCTGCCGGACGTGCGCGTTGCAGGCGAGCGGGGTGGGAAAGGCCAGCCGGATGTAGCCGACGATCCGCCGGTCGAGTTCGGCGACCAGATGGTCCTCGGGCGTGTGCCGCTCGTCGAAGAAGGGGCCGTACGGCGGCTGCGGGCGCGGCATGACCGCGTGCAGGTACGACCAGGTCGCACGGTCCAGGGCGCCGAGTTCCTCGTCGTCGTCGGGCAGGGCGGTGCGTATGTTCGGCTCGGACATATGAGCCAGAGTACGGCGGGGGCGGTGCCGTCCTCATGGGGTTTTTATGGATCAACGAGGCAGGATGGACGCCATGGAACGCTCGCGAATCGCGGTGACCGGCGCCTCCGGTCTGATCGGCAGCGCACTGGTGCGGTCCCTGACCGCGGACGGTCACGAGGTGGTGCGCCTGGTGCGGCGGGCCGCCCGGGGCGCCGACGAGGTGTGCTGGGACCCCGAGGGTGAGTACGTCGACGCGGCGGCGCTCGACGGATGCGACGCCGTGGTCAACCTGGCCGGTGCCGGCGTCGGCGACCATCGCTGGACGGACGCCTACAAGAAGACGGTCCGCGACAGCCGCGTGCTCGGCACGGCGGCGCTCGCGGAGGCGGTGGCGGCGCTGGACCGGCCGCCGCGGGTGTGGGTGAACGGCAGCGCGATCGGCTTCTACGGCGAGACGGGCGAGCGTGCCGTGGACGAGGACGCGCCTCCCGGGGACGGCTTCCTGCCCTCCCTCTGCGTGGAGTGGGAGGAGGCGACGGCGCCCGTGCAGGAGGCGGGCGTGCGGACGGTGTTCGCGCGGACCGGCCTGGTCGTGGCGAAGGACGGCGGGGCGTGGGCCAAGCTGTTCCCCCTGTTCAAGGCGGGTGTCGGCGGGCGGTTCGGCGACGGGCGGCAGTACTGGTCGTTCGTCGCGCTGCACGACGAGGTCGCGGCTATCCGGCATCTCATCGACACCGAGGGCCTGTCGGGACCGTTCAACCTCACCGCCCCGAACCCGCTGACGAACCGTGAGATCGCGGCGGCGATGGGCCGCGTGCTGCACCGCCCGTCCCTCTTCACGGTGCCGGCGCCCGCGCTGAAGCTGGTGCTCGGCGAGATGTCGGGGGATGTGCTGGGGAGTCAACGGGTGCTGCCGAAACGGCTGTTGGAGTCGGGGTTCACCTTCGCGTTCCCGGACATCGAGGGGGCGATCCGGGCGGCGCTGTAAAGGGTGTATGCCCGATGATGACGCACGGCGACCGTATGCGACCGCCGTGCGACCGTGCCCTGCGTATGCGCGACTTCCCTTGACCGATCACGGCCCTAACCTCGACCCGAACTCGGGTATCCCTGGAGGCTGTTGGGGGCATGAGGCTTCCGCCGGCCGCGCAACCCTGAGGAGGGGCACGTGCTTGAGCACGCGTACCAGGCGGATGTCGTCGTCGTGGGAGCCGGGGTCGCCGGACTCGCCGCGGCTCATCGGCTGATCAGCGCAGGAGTAACGACCGCAGTCCTGGAGGCCGCCCCTTACGTGGGCGGCCGTATGTCGACCGAGAAGGTCGACGGTTTCCGGCTCGACCGGATCGGACAGCTCCTGTCCACGTCATACCCCGAACTGCGCCTCACCCCGGGCCTCGACGCCCTGGTCCTGCGCCCCTTCGCCCCGGGCGTCCTCCTCCACAGCGACGGCCGCCACCACCGCGCGGGCACCCCGGCGCCCGGAGGGAGCGCATGGGGCGCACTCCACGCGGTACGCGCCCTGGCGAGCGCCCCCAGGGTGGGGGCGGTACCGCGGGTACGGACGGGGTCGGCGCGGGGTGGGACAGGCTCTCCCGGACGCGGGACGACGCTCAGGGACCGTACGGACTCCTCCTGGGGCGGCCCCACTCTCAAGGACCGCCCCGTGGACGCCCGGAGGGTCGCCGCCGTGCCCAGGCCGCGGACCGGTGCCCCGCTCGGCGGCCCCGTCGACCAGGCCCGGCTCGGAGCCGCGCTGACGCGTCTCGCGGCGACGCCGGTCGAACGGCTGTTGTCCCGGCCCGAGTTGCCCGCCGGGCAGGCCCTCGCGGCGCGTGGGGTGCCCGCGCGGACCATCGACGGGTTCCTGCGCCCGCTGCTCGCCGCGCTGCTCTGCGACCCGGAGCTGACCACCTCCAGCCGGTGCGCCGACCTCGCGCTGCGCGCCTTCGCGGGCGGGCGGCTGTGCCTGCCGGAGGGCGGCGCGGAGATGCTGCCCGAGGTGCTGGCCGCCGCGCTGCCGCCGGGCACCGTGCACACCGGCGTGCGCGTCACCGCCGTATCGACGACCTCGGTGACCACCGCCGAACACGGCGAGATCCGCTGCCGGGCGGTGCTCGTCGCGACGGACGCGCACGCGGCGGCCGAACTCCTGCCCGGCCTGCGCGTACCCGACTTCCACCAGGTGACCGTCGTACACCACACGACCGACGACCCGCCCGCCACCGGAGCCGCCCTGCTCGTGGACTCCGACCGCGGCGGCCCGGTCGCGCACACCGCGATCGTCAGCGAGGTCGACCCGACCCGCGCGCCCGCCGGCCGCGCCCTCGTGTCCTCGACGGTCCTGGGCCCACCCCCGCCCGACGTCGAGACCGCCGTACGCACCCACCTGTCCCGCCTCTACCGCACCCCGACCACCCGCTGGGAGACCCTCGCCGTCCACCACACCGCCGCGGCCGTCCCGGCGATGCGCCCACCGCACGATCTACGGCGCCCCGTACGCCTGTTGGCCGGCCTGTACGTGTGCGGCGACCACCGGGACACCAGCACGGTGCAGGGGGCGCTCCACTCCGGCCACCGGGCGGCGAAAGCACTGCTGACGGACTTGGGCGCGGCGGGCTCGATGCACAGGGCGGACCCGATCCCCACAACTCAGGCCGCCTGAAACGCCCCAGGGGTGCGGGGAACTGCGCGACCAGCCACAACGGACCCGCGCAGTCCCACCGCCCCAGCCCCCGTCACCCAAACGCCGCGACCTTGTCGCGATACCCCCGCACCGGCGCAGCATCCTTGTACGGCTCAAGCCGCCGCTCGAAGTCCCGCACATACTCGATCGCCCGCACCGACCGCATCTCCGCCGCCTGCCCCGCCGCTTCCGCCCCCAGCGCACAGGCCTGATCAAGCTCACCCAGCCCGAGCCGGGCGGAGGCGAGAACAACACGACAGAACAGGCGACTCCGCGCAAACGCCGGCGCCCGCAACTGCAGCGAGCGCTCCGCGTGCTGCGCCGCGGCCCGGAACTGCTGCAGGTCCCGGTGCGCGTGCCCGAACTCGTCGGCGAGCTGCGCCTCGTCGAAGAACCGTGCCCAGTAAGGGACTTCGTCCCCGGCCCGTGCCGTTTCGAGGGCGCGCTCGGCCCGGACGAGCGCGGAGGTGCACGCCCGCACCTCCCCGAGCACCCCGTGCGCCCGCGCCTCCACGGAGTGCAGCAGCGCCTGCACGACAGGGGGCGCGCTGGTCCCGACCCCCTGCTGCGCCACCCGCGCCAGCTGCACGGCCTCGCGCCCGTGCCCGAGGTACACGGCCTGCCTGCTCATGGTCATGAGGACGTACGAGCCGTAGGCCCGGTCCCCGGCCGCCTGCGAGAGCCGCAGCGCCTGCACGAAGTACCGCTGCGCGAGCCCGTGCGCGGCGATGTCGTACGAGGTCCAGCCGGCGAGCCGGGTGAGGTCGGCCGCCGCGGCGAACAGGCGGCGGCCGGTCTGTTCGCCGTAGGTGCCGCGCAGCATCGGCTCGGTCTCGTGCTCCAGGTAGCGCACGAGGGCCTGCCGGGCGTGGCCGCCGCCGTAGGCGTTGTCGAGGGTGCGGAAGAGTTCGCCGACCGAGCGGAGGGCGGAGATGTCGCCGCCGGTGACCTTCTGGCCGGGGCCGCGTTCGGCCGCCCCGCGCTGGCGGGGTACGGCGGGACGGCCCTGCGGGGGCACCCGGTTCGCGGGTTCGGCGCGGCCGACCCGCTCGTCGGCGCGGCCGATCAGCCAGTCCCGGCTGGGCACGACGAGACCGGCCGGGGTGAAGGCGATCTTGCGCAGCTCGGCGTGGCTGCCGGAGTCCTTGCGCCACAGCCCGCTGACGATGTCGACGGCCTCCTCGGGGGTCGCGGCGAATTCGAGCCCGGCGTACACCGGCGCGCAGGCGTCGAGGCCGAGGTCCTGCGCGGTGAGCCGGCGCCCGAGCCGGCGGGTGAAGACCTCGGCGATGAGGGCGGGGGTGGTGCCTCGGGGCTGCTGGCCGCGCAGCCATCGGGTGACGGACGTCTTGTCGTATCTCAGGTCGAGTCCGTGCTCAAGACCGAGCTGGTCCACGCGACGGGCGAGACCTGCGTTGGAGAACCCCGCTTCTGCGATGAGCGCGGCGAGCTGACGGTTGGGAGTGCGCTGCGCGGGTCGTTCCGTCATCTGCGGTGCGGTCTCCTGCCTTTCGGGCCTCACAGAGGCCGATGCGACCCCTGCTGCCCGGATTGCCTGTGAGCAGCCCTTTTGGCCTCGTGAACGGCGCGAATGTAGCGGAGCGTAAGCGGCTCGTCGCACATTCCGACGTGCATTCATCCGATCGTGTGAGGATTGGTCGTAGGGCTGACGGTCCCGGCCGCCCGGTGGGGTGTCAGCGGTCGGTCGTACAGTGGCGTAGGCATGTTTCGTGCCTTACGACTCGTGGGTGCTGTGAGGGAGGCGCTTGCCGTGGGTGAGTTGCGGTTCGTCCGGATGGGGTTCGGCGCGGACGCCGTCGATTACCAGGAGGCGTGGGACGAGCAGCGCCGAGTGCACGCGGCCCGCTTCGAGGACGCGGTCCCCGACACCGTCCTGCTGCTGGAGCACCCGCCGGTCTATACGGCGGGCCGCCGCACGCAGGACAACGAGCGCCCGCTCGACGGCACCCCGGTCGTCGACGTCGACCGCGGCGGCAAGATCACCTGGCACGGCCCGGGCCAGCTGGTCGGCTACCCGATCCAGAAACTGCCCCGCCCGGTGGACGTCGTCGCGCATGTACGACGCCTGGAGGAGGCGCTGATCCGGGTGTGCGCGGAGTTCGGCGTGGAGACCAGCCGGGTCGAGGGCCGCAGCGGGGTGTGGGTGCTGGGTGATCCGGTGGAGCAGCGGCCGTCGATCGGCGGGCTGTCCCTGGACTTCGACCCCCGGCTGCACGACGAGGAGTTCGACCCGCGGATGAACGGCCCCGAGTACGCGCCCTCGAACGCCGGGCAGCGCCGCGAGGACCGCAAGATCGCCGCGATCGGCATCCGCGTGGCCAAGGGCGTCACGATGCACGGCTTCGCGCTGAACGTGAACCCGGACAACCGCTGGTTCGACCGCATCATCCCGTGCGGCATCCGCGACGCGGGCGTGGCCTCGCTCGCGGCCGAGCTGGGCCGGGACGTCACGATCGACGAGGTCCTGCCGGTGGTCGAGCGTCACCTGAAGGACGTACTGGAGCACGCGGATCTGAAGCCCCGGGAGATCGAGAAGGCGACCGCCTGACCCGGGAATGTGACTTTCCGCTCTGCGGTTGGCCTCAAGACGGGGGCCTGAAATCACGGGCGTACCCTGGTGTACGCCGAAGAATCGAAGCTACAGGGAGCCGATGTGTCCGCAGTCACCCCAGACGGACGCAAGATGCTGCGCCTGGAGGTCCGGAACGCCCAGACCCCCATCGAGCGCAAGCCCGAGTGGATCAAGACCCGGGCGAAAATGGGTCCCGAGTACACGAAGATGCAGGCGCTCGTGAAGAGCGAGGGCCTGCACACGGTCTGCCAGGAAGCCGGCTGCCCGAACATCTACGAGTGCTGGGAGGACCGCGAGGCGACCTTCCTCATCGGCGGCGACCAGTGCACGCGGCGCTGCGACTTCTGCCAGATCGACACCGGCAAGCCCGAGGCCCTCGACCGCGACGAGCCGCGCCGCGTGGGCGAGTCCGTGGTCACGATGGACCTGAACTACGCCACGATCACCGGCGTCGCCCGCGACGACCTGGAGGACGGCGGCGCCTGGCTGTACGCCGAGACGGTCCGTCAGATCCACCAGCAGACGGAGTCCCGCGAGGGCGGCCGTACGAAGGTCGAACTGCTCGCCCCCGACTTCAACGCGGTGCCGGAGCAGCTCGCCGAGGTCTTCTCCTCCCGCCCCGAGGTCTTCGCGCACAACGTCGAGACGGTCCCGCGCATCTTCAAGCGCATCCGCCCCGGCTTCCGCTACGACCGCTCCCTCAAGGTCATCACCGAGGCCCGCGACTACGGCCTGGTCACCAAGTCGAACCTGATCCTCGGCATGGGCGAGACCCGCGAGGAGGTCAGCGAGGCGCTGCGTCAACTGCACGAGGCGGGCTGCGAGTTGGTCACGATCACGCAGTATCTGCGGCCTTCGGTGCGTCACCACCCCGTGGAGCGCTGGGTGAAGCCGCACGAGTTCGTCGAACTCAAGGAGGAGGCCGAGCAGATCGGCTTCTCCGGTGTCATGTCCGGCCCGCTGGTGCGCTCTTCGTACCGTGCCGGCCGCCTCTACCAGATGGCGATCGAGAAGCGTGGCGCGTACGTGGCCTCGCAGGCGGTCTGAACCAAGACCGTGTGAATTCGCGCACAAGCAGCTACCCACCAGTAGCACCCGTCGTCGGCGCGGTCCTGACCGTCCTCCCAGTTGAGGGCGTTCATCAGGGCCGCGTCAGCGTTTCGGCCCTCCGCATCAAGGCTTCATTGGCGTTTGACCGGTCGGTCACGCCCTGGTAACACCAAACAGTGACACTCGACTTACAGCATGTAGCCCCGTACCCAGAGCCGTTCCGAGGGGGGACCTCCACGATGCAGGCCGCACCCGTCCGCGCCACCGCCATCCCGTCCGTCACCGACGCCCTGCGCGCCGTCGAGTCGCTGCTGATGAGCGGCGGCCAGCGCACCGCCCGCCGCAACGCGTGGACCTCCGTCCTGGAGGACCGCCGCCGCGCCAAGGACCGCGTCGAGGCACAGCTCGTCCTGGAACAGTCCCTCACCTCCCACTCCTGAACCCCCTCGCCCCGGACACCGCCGTCGTCGGCGCTCCGGGAGCCACGTAGACTCGTGGCATGGCGAGGAAGGACACGACAGCGGACAACGCTGCGAACCCCGGGCGACTCAAGCAGATCGTCCTGACGTACAAGATGACGCGCAAGGCCGACAAGACGATCGGTCTTGTACTCGCGGCTGTCGGAATTGTCACCTTCGGTGTCTTCCTCGCGATCGGCTTCTTGCTCGGTCACCCCATCTATCTGGGCATTCTCGGCCTGCTGCTCGCCTTCCTCGCGACGGCGATCGTCTTCGGACGACGCGCCGAGCGCGCCGCCTTCGGGCAGATGGAGGGCCAGCCGGGCGCCGCCGCCGCGGTACTGGACAACATCGGCCGGGGCTGGACGACGACTCCGGCGGTGGCGATGAACCGCAGCCAGGACGTGGTGCACCGCGCGGTCGGCAAGGCCGGCATCGTGCTGGTGGCCGAGGGCAACCCGAACCGGGTGAAGTCCCTGCTGGCCGCCGAGAAGAAGAAGATGAACCGCATCGTCGCGGACGTCCCGGTGCACGACGTGATGGTGGGCACCGGCGAGGGCCAGATCCCGCTGAAGAAGGTCCGTACGACGATGCTGAAGCTGCCGCGCGTCCTCACGGGCCCGCAGGTGACCGCGACCAACGACCGCCTGCGCGCGATGGGCGACCTGATGAGCAACATGCCGTTGCCGAAGGGCCCGATGCCGAAGGGCATGAAGCTCCCGAAGGGCGGCGGCAAGGCCCGCTGAGCCCCGGGCCGCCGAGACTCAGGCCAGCGTCCTGAACCCGCGGTCGTAATACACCATCGGGGACCCCTCCCCCAGTCGCACACCCGTCACCCGGCCGATCAGGACCGTATGGTCCCCGGCCGGGTGTCGTGCGTGTGCGGCGCAGTCCAGTTCGGACAGGGCCCGCTCGACCGTCGGCAGCCCGCCCGGGCTGAGGCCGAGGCCCTCGGAGGCGAACTTGTCGGTGCCCTTCGTCGCGAAGCGCACGGCGAGCGGGCGGTGGGCCGGGGCCAGCACGCTCACGGCGAAGCGGTCGCAGCGCTCGAACGACGGCGCCGAGTCCGCCGAGTTCGCCAGGCACACCAGCACCATCGGCGGCTCCAGCGAGACCGAGCAGAAGGAGCTGGCGGTGAATCCGCGCGGTGTCCCGTCCCCGCAGCGGGTGGTGACCACCACCACGCCCGAGGGGAAGCGGGCCATCGCGGCCCGGAAGTCCTCGGGCTCCACGGCGGCTTCGGCTTCCAGTACTTCCTGACGCTCCGTCATGACGGTGCACCACCTGTTGGCCTCTGCGGGCCTTCGTGGAGGCCGCCGCGAGTTCAGTGGCCTCGGGACGGCCTCGGACACGGCTCACCGACGGTGATCGAGATCGTCACCCGGCTCCAGATCGACTATGCGGTCACCACTCCCGACCGGCAACCGGGACCGGCTCAGTGCACGGCCCCCGCCCCTTCCCCGCCAGCCAGCGCCCAGGCGCCGTAGGCCGCGCCGGTCGTCTCGAAGGAGAGGGCGACGTGGGAGGCGGCGCTGTTCACGTCGCGCCAGAAGCGCTGTACGGGGTCGGAGGAGGACTGGCCGGAGGTGCCGCCGACGCGGAAGACCCGGTCGACCGCCGAGACGAGCAGCTCCACGGCCAGGGCGAGGTCGCGGGCGCCGCGGACCGCCGCCTCGCCGTCCGGGACGTGCTCCGTGCCGTCGGCCACCGCCGCCGTACGCAGGATGAGAAGTTCGGCGGCGTCCACCTCGGCCGCCGAGCGGGCCAGGGCGACTTGCGTCGAGGGCTTCTCGCCGACGGCCTGTCCCCGGCGGTCGACGCGCGCCCCCGTCCGGGCGATCCAGGCCCGCAGCGCGCCCCGGGCGGCGCCGACCAGCGGGGCGGCGAACGGCAGCGCGCTCACGGCGTACATCGGGACGAGGTGGCAGCGCGCGTCCGACGCGGGCGCCCGTCCGGCATGGACCGCCGACCGGGCCAGCGTCCGGTGCTCGGGCACGAAGGCGTCGGTCAGGAGCAGGGTGTCGCTGCCGGTGCCGCGCATCCCCACGGTGAACCAGCTGTCCTCGATGGCGAAGTCGGCCCGCGGCACGGCGAAGAACCGCACCTCGGGGCGTGCGTCCGGGTCGACGGGGCCCTCGGCGGGTACGGCCGCGCAGGCGAGCGCCCAGTCGGCGAAGTGCACCCCGCTGATGTACTTCCACTCACCGCTCAGCCGCCAGCCGCCCGTGACCGGTTCCGCCTTGCCGGAGGGCATCAGCGCGCCGGCGAGCAGGGCGTCGGGGCCGTCCGCCCAGATGTCGGCCTGCCCCTCCTTGGGCAGGAACGCCCCGTACCGCCCGGCGTACGCGGCCAGCGAGGCGGCCCAGGCCGCCGAGGTGCAGCCCTCCCCCACCAGGCCGACCGCGGAGGTCACGTCGGCGAAACCACCGGCTTCGCCACCATGGGCCCGCGGTACGAAGTGCCGCGCGAAGCCCGCGTCCCGCACCGCCTCGACCACCTGCGGCGAGAGCCGCCGGGCACTCTCCGCCTCCTCCGCGTACCGCGCCGCGATCTCCGCGACCATCGGCGCCCCGGCCACGACCGTCGACTTGTCGCCTGCTGCCATCCTGCCCACCACTTCCATCGGGAACGGCGACAGTGTCCCGGTCACAGCCGGTCACCGAGCGGACCCCGGGCCGAGACCGGCCGACGGTCACCCGCCCGGCACGCCAAAGGGGGCGGCCCGGGTCCCTCCGGGGCACCCCCTCGGTCGTACGACTACTGCTAGATCCGCACCTCGACCGTGCGGGCCAGCCGGTCGTGGAGGCCGCGGCCGTCGCGGTCCCAGATCAGGGCCGGGATCGCGACGCAGAGCAGGGCGGAGCGGAGCAGGGCGCGGAGGGGGTTGGGGCGGCCGGTGTCGAGGGCGTGGACGCGGAGGCCGAAAAGGCGCTTGCCCGGGGTGAAGCCAATGGTGCCGACGGTGAGGAGGCTCAGGACGAAGAAGACGAGGAGAGCCCAGTTGCCGGTCGCCTCCGGCTTGTAGCCGTGGGTGAGCAGGCCGTATGCGATCAACAGGCACAGGGCCCAGTCGACGGCGAGGGCGCCGAGGCGGCGGCCCGGGCGGGCGATGGAGCCGGGGCCGTGCTCGGGCAGGCCGAGCTGCTCGC
This sequence comes from Streptomyces sp. NPDC050548, assembly GCF_044457385.1. Taxonomy (NCBI): domain Bacteria; kingdom Bacillati; phylum Actinomycetota; class Actinomycetes; order Kitasatosporales; family Streptomycetaceae; genus Streptomyces; species Streptomyces sp. NPDC050548. The sequence continues at coordinate 568,305 of NZ_JBITGV010000003.1, read as the reverse complement.
CGCGGTAGCCGAAGTCGACACCTGCCCGCTCGGCGGCTTCCCGGGGCCCGGAGAGCCATGAGCCGATTGCATCCCTGTTGTCCACCCGTCCACGGTACTGCCCCCGTTCTGCCATGCGGACAGGAGGGGCCAGGCGGCTCAAGACCGGTTAACTTGGGCGAAACAAATGGGTCACGCCTGAGAAATCCCCCGTCCCTAAGGTCGGGTCCAGCGTGTGCCACCGCACTGGCCGCACGAACGAACTACCACCCCGGCACGGACGGTCGGGAGTAGGAGGAGCTGGATGTTCCAGAACGCCGACGAGGCCAAGAAGTTCATCGCGGACGAGGACGTCAAGTTCGTCGACGTCCGATTCTGCGATCTGCCGGGTGTGATGCAGCACTTCACGCTGCCGGCGACGGCCTTCGACCCGGACGAGGAACTCGCCTTCGACGGCTCCTCGATCCGCGGCTTCCAGGCCATCCACGAGTCCGACATGGCGCTCCGCGCCGACCTGTCGACCGCGCGCGTGGACCCCTTCCGCCGCGACAAGACGGTCAACATCAACTTCTTCATCCACGACCCGATCACGGGCGAGCAGTACTCCCGTGACCCGCGCAACGTGGCGAAGAAGGCCGAGGCGTACCTCGCCTCCACCGGCATCGCCGACACCGCGTACTTCGGTCCCGAGGCCGAGTTCTACGTCTTCGACAACGTGCGCTTCGACACCAAGTCGAACGAGGCCTTCTACCACATCGACTCCGAGGCCGGCGCCTGGAACACCGGTGCGGTCGAGGACAACCGCGGTTACAAGGTCCGCTACAAGGGCGGCTACTTCCCGACCCCGCCGGTCGACCACTTCGCCGACCTGCGTGCGGAGATCTCCCTGGAGCTGGCCGCGTCCGGCCTCCAGGTCGAGCGCCAGCACCACGAGGTGGGCACCGCCGGCCAGGCCGAGATCAACTACAAGTTCAACACGCTGCTCGCCGCGGCCGACGACCTCCAGCTCTTCAAGTACATCGTGAAGAACGTGGCCTGGCGCAACGGCAAGACCGCGACCTTCATGCCGAAGCCGATCTTCGGCGACAACGGCTCGGGCATGCACGTCCACTCGTCGCTGTGGGCGGGCGGCTCCCCGCTCTTCTACGACGAGGCCGGCTACGCGGGTCTGTCGGACATCGCCCGCTACTACATCGGCGGCATCCTCAAGCACGCCCCGTCGCTGCTCGCGTTCACCAACCCGACGGTGAACTCGTACCACCGCCTGGTCCCCGGCTTCGAGGCCCCGGTCAACCTGGTCTACTCGCAGCGCAACCGCTCCGCCGCGATGCGCATCCCGATCACGGGCTCCAACCCGAAGGCCAAGCGCGTCGAGTTCCGCGCGCCCGACTCCTCCGGCAACCCGTACCTCGCCTTCTCCGCCCTGCTCCTCGCGGGCCTTGACGGCATCAAGAACAAGATCGAGCCGGCCGAGCCGATCGACAAGGACCTCTACGAGCTGGCCCCCGAGGAGCACGCGGGCGTCGCCCAGGTCCCGACCTCCCTCCCGGCCGTCCTCGACCGCCTTGAGGCCGACCACGAGTTCCTCCTCGCGGGCGACGTCTTCACGTCCGACCTGATCGAGACGTGGATCGACTTCAAGCGCACGAACGAGATCGCGCCGCTGCAGCTGCGTCCGCACCCGCACGAGTTCGAGCTCTACTACGACGTGTGATCCAACCGATCGAACCGATCGCCGGGTGCCCCCGTCTCTCTTCGGAGAGGCGGGGGCACCGTCGTACACACACTGTGTTTTCCGGGAGGGGCAACGGGGATGGGACAACAGGACGACGAGAAGCGGGAGTTCGACATCAAGTGGGCCGACAGTGCCGAGCACAAGGAGCCCTCCGCGCGGGCCCGGATGCTCGCGGCCCGCTGGAAGGAGAACCCGCCTGGACCGGTGCCGTTCCGGGGTGAGCCCGAGGGGGTGGGGCCGCGGCGGTCGTCGTGGATGTCGACGGTGGTCGTGCTGGGGAGTGTCGCCGCGGTCATCGTGTTGCTGGGGTACGTCAACTTCCGGGCGCCGTAAAGGAGATGGACCAAAGTCGCGGCGAGAAGGTCGACCTCGGTGATGCCCTCGCGTGGCTGTGGCTGTGGCTGGACGAGGCGTTGCGGCATGAGCCGCATGCGCCCGCCGGGCTCGCCCGCACCGGCTGCCGTGGCGAAGGGCGGGGCGTACGACGAGGTTCTTCGGACCGCTGCTCAAGGCGCGCAGTTCCGCCGGGGTCACGGTGCTTCGGCGCGCCGGGCGGACCGACCTCGCGGTGGGGTTTCTGGACGATCCGGTGGCCGGGGTCGTGCGCGAGGTGACCGCGGCGCTGGTGCCCGAGGAGTGGCTGGGGGCAGGGTGGTCCCGGCCGGTGCGGGGCGCCGCGTTCCGGCTGGTCGACGCGCGGGGCGGGAGCGGCGGGCGGCCGAGGTGTTGTCGGACGATCCGGATGTGAAGGTGCGCGGGTGGGCCGAGCGGGCCGGGCCGTAAAGCGGGGGTGAGGACCGGACCCGGATTCACAGGGACCTTTTGCTCCGCCTAGGGCCGATCGGGACCACTTCATGGGAAGGCGCGGGTGCACACTGGGCAGTGGGACGAGTGCCTGACTGCGGGGTGATGGCAGATGCAGAGCCGCTTCCGGAGCGACCGGCGGCTGACCGTGCGTATGGGTCTGACGCTGTTCCTGCTCGGGCTGTTGTACGTGGCGTTCGTGGCCGCGCTGATCGTGTTGCTGAAGTCCTGGGTGCTGGTCGTGGTGCTGGCCGGCGGGCTGCTCGTCGCGCAGTACTGGTTCTCCGACCGGATCGCGCTGTACGCGATGAAGGGGCGGATCGTGGAGCGGGAGGAGTATCCCGAACTCCACGGTGTGATCGACCGGCTGTGTGCCGTGGCCGACATGCCCAAGCCCGTCGTCGCCGTGTCGGACATCGATATGCCGAACGCGTTCGCCACCGGGCGGAACGCCGACAACGCCGTCATCTGTGTCACCACCGGACTGCTGCGGCGGCTGGAGCCGGCCGAGCTGGAGGGTGTGCTCGCGCACGAGTTGTCGCACGTGGCGCACAAGGACGTGGCCGTGATCACGGTGGCCTCGTTCCTCGGGGTGCTCGCCGGGCTGATGGTGCGGTTCGCGTTCTACTCGCAGATCTTCCGGGGGCGGAAGGACCAGAACACGCTGGCCGTCTTCGCGGGGATCATGGGCATCTCGGCGGCCGTGTACGCGATCAGCTTCCTGCTGATCAGGGCCTTGTCCCGGTACCGGGAGCTGGCGGCGGACCGGGCGGCGGCCCTGCTCACCGGGAAGCCCTCGGCGCTGGCCTCCGCGCTCACCAAGGTCGACGGGGACATCGCCCGGATCCCGACCAAGGACCTGCGGACCGCGCAGGCCTTCAACGCCTTCTACTTCACGCCGGCGACCGGCACCGAGCCCGGTATCTCGAAGTACTTCTCGACGCACCCGAGCCTGGAGCAGCGGCTCGACCAACTGGGGCGGATCTCCGCCGAGTTGGGTGAGGCGGCGGTGCCCGGCATCGACAAGGCGGGCTGAGGATGGGGTTGCTGGACATCCTGCTCGGCCGTACGAAACCGGTCGCCCCCGATCTCGACCAGCTGTTCGCGCTGCCCTCGGCGGCGGTGACGCTGGAGGCGGCGGCCGGATTCACGGCGACCGGGCGCGGTGCGGTGTGCTTCGCCACGGTGGAGGGCGGGGCGTTCGAGCAGACGCACCGGGAGGTCCAGGCGCTCCTGGACGCGGACTCCGAACGCACCGGTCCCCCGGTGGAGTTGACCCAGGACGCCTACGGCTACTCGTGGCTGGTCTCGCACCGGGCGCCCGACCAGCTCTCCGCGCTGGTCAACGATCTGCACGCGGTCAACAGCGCGATGGAGGTCAACGGCTTCGGACCCCAACTGCTGTGCTCGCTCGCCGGGTTCGAGGACGACGGGGGGCGGCGGCTCGCGCTCGTCTATCTCTACAAGCGCGGGACGTTCTTCCCGTTCGCGCCGCTGGCCGGTGACGGGCAGCGGCGCGACAGCTCACTGGAACTGCAGGTCAAGTCGATGCTCGGCAACGACCTGCGGATCGAGCAGGATCTGAGCCGGTGGTTCCCGGTGTGGGGCGCCCCCGGGTTGTAGGGAGCGCCCCCTTGTCCTACTTGATCTCCCCTTGCTCTCACTTGCTCTTCTCGCGTGCCTGCCGACGCGACTCCAGGGGGCGTTCGCGCTGGTAGCGACGCTCCCACTTGGCCTGCTTGTCCCGGCGGTCGCGGTACGCGCGGTAGCTCGACGGAGTGGCTCCGCCTCCCGAGGAGGAGCCCGCGGCCGACGAGGACGACGCCGAGGAAGAGGACGAGGACGAGGAGTCGCGGCCGTACTGCACGTACAGGAAGAGGACGGCGACCGCGGCCAGCCACCAGACGTGGTTGCCGAAGCCGAAGACGACCAGGACGACGGTCCCGGATATGACGATGGTGCCCATGACGGGCCTCCGTGGGCGTGGGTGTGTACGAGCGGTGATCTTTTGTGGGCGCGACGGGGCGCTGGAGGAGGGCGTCCGGCCGTCGGTGCGTAGAGAGTAGCCCCGAGTCCGCGGGGTGGTACCTGTCCTGCCGAAAGCGGTGGTGGGCAGCTCCGCAACGTGTGTCCAGCGTAGGGGCGCGATCACTCGGCGTGCATCTGTTTTTTGGGCGGCCCCCGGTCGCCCCTGTCAGATCCCCGGTGCCGCGGTCACCACACCCGCCGCCACCGCCGCGTCCAGCGCGGCGTGGTCGGCGGCGGTCTGGCCGGCGTAGGCCGAGGCGAAGTCGGCCACGGCGTGTTCGAAGGTGTCGGTGCCGCCCAGGTACGCGGCGATGGCGACGCGGTCGCCGGAGCGGGCGTGGGCGCGGGCCAGCGCGGTGCCGCACAGGCGGCCGTAGGCGAGGAGTTCGGCCGGGCTCATGCCGGCGACGTCCGCGGAGCCCTTCATGTCGCGCAGCTGGCGCCAGTAGAAGGCGCGGCCCTGCGGTCCGGTCATCCAGCCGAGGAAGATGTCGCTCGCGGCCTGGAGCAGGCGCTGGCCGGCGACGACACGGTGACCGGGGTGGACGTACGGTCCGGTCGGCAGATGCTCCTCCAGTACGGACTTCCGCGCCTCCTTGATCTGCAGGAACAGCGGGTCGTCCTGGTCGCGGCCGGAGAGCAGCACGATGAAGCAGCGGGTGCCGACGCTGCCGACGCCCACGACCTTGCGGGCGGCGTCGACGAAGCGGTAGCGGTCGAGCAGCAGGCGGCGCTCCTCGGAGAGGGTGGAGCGGTAGTCGCTGAAGATCTTGCGTACGGCGGCCATGTCCGAGGCACCGGCCGGTTCCAGAAGGGGCGGGTCCTGGACGATACGGCGGCGGCCGTCGACGGTCTCGGTGAGCTTGCCGACGGCGTGCAGGCTGGTGCGGCGGCGGGCGCGGGTGAGGCTGGACTCGACCCGGCGGCGGTCGCGGGCGGAGCGGACCAGCGGCAGCAGGCTGTCGGCGTCGATCCGGTCGTACCAGACGGCGAGTTCGCCCTTGCGGGCCAGGGAACGCAGGGCCGTACGGTACGAGGCGGTCGCCTCCAGCGCCGCGCGGTGGGCCTTGGTGTCGCCGTGGCCGTTCTCGCGGGCGGCGACGGCGATGCTGGCGGCGAGGCGTTTGACGTCCCATTCGAAGGGGCCCGGGAATGTCTCGTCGAAGTCGTTGAGGTCGAAGAGCAGGGCACGTTCCGGGGACGCGTACAGGCCGAAGTTGAGGAGGTGCGCGTCACCGCACAGCTGCACGGTGAGTCCGGTGTGCGGCTGGGACGCGAGATCGGCGGCCATCACGGCGGCCGAGCCGCGCAGGAAGGCGAAGGGCGAGGCGACCATCCGGCCGTAGCGGATCGGGAGGAGTTCCGGGAGCCGGTCGCGGCCCTGGCGTTCCAGTACGGCGACGGGGTCGGGGCGGTCCACGGAGGGGATCCAGCCGGCGTGCGCGGACCGGGCAACGCGTTTGCGCGCGGCACGGCCACGCTCCGCTCGGTCGCCCGGTGTGGTCATGTACGCAGTGAAACCGGGTGGGCGTGGGGACGCATCGCCTGCACGGCGATCGGGTGAACGAACAGACTGTCCGCCCGCCGACCCACCCGTTTACTGTCGGTCGAGCAGTCACCCTTTCCAGCGGAGGTCCGGATGAGCAGCCCGCGCCACATCACCGCGGCCGAACGGCGGACCCGGCTCGCCCTCCGCCACCGTCTCGCCGCGAGCACCCGCGCCGGAACGCCCGAGGACGTCGCCGACTCCCTCGTCGCCCTGCACGGCTCGGACCCGGCGACGGTGTTCCTGGCCGTGGGGGCGCGGCTGGCCGACCCGACCGTCACCGTGGACGAGACCGCCCGCGCCCTGTACGAGGACCGCACCCTCCTGCGTATGCACGGCATGCGGCACACGGTGTTCGTGTTCCCCACCGCCCTGACGGCGGTCGTGCACGCGTCCACCGGACTCGCTGTTGCCGCACGTGAACGGGCCTCCCTGGTAAAGGACATGGCCAGGGCGGGGGCGCCGGACGCGGTCTGGCTGAAGGAGGTCGAGGACGCGACGCTCGCCGCGCTGGCCCGGCGCGGGCAGGCGACAGCGGCCGAACTCGCCGAGGACGAACCGAGGTTGAGGGAACAGTGGGTGTACGCGGCCGGGAAGAGCTACGAGGGCGTCCACACCTTGTCGACCCGGCTGCTGAGGGTGCTGGGGGTCGAGGGGAAGGTCGTACGGGGGCGTCCGCTCGGCGGCTGGACGTCGAGCCAGCTGCGCTGGGCGGTGGCGCCGGAACATCCCGAACTCGACGTGGCCGAGGCCCAGTCGGCCCTGCTCCGACGCTGGCTCACGACCTGCGGCCCGGCCACCGAGGCCGACCTGAAGTGGTGGACGGGGTGGAAGGTGACGGAGGTCCGCCGGGCGCTGGCCGCGATCGGCGCCGAGCCGGTGTCCCTGGACGAGGGCACGGGGTACGTCGCCGCCGGGGAACTCGATCCGCCGGCCGACCCCGCCGAACCGTGGGCCGCCCTGCTGCCCGCGCTCGATCCGACGGCGATGGGCTGGCAGCACCGGGACTGGTACCTGGCACCGGAGTTGCGCCCCGCGCTGTTCGACTACAGCGGCAACGTGGGGCCCACGGTGTGGTGGAACGGGCGGGTGGTGGGGAGTTGGGCCCAGCGGCCGGACGGCGAGATCGTGTGGCGCGTGCTCGACCGGACGGACGTCGGCCGGGAGGCGGAGGCGGCGATCGGTGAGGCGGCCGAGCGATTGCGGGGGTGGGTGGGGGCGACACGGGTGACACCGCGGTTCCGGACGCCGGTGGAGAAGGAGTTGTCGGCGTAGGGGTGCTGATATCGGGGGCACGCATTATGCAGCCCGTCCGGCGCTTGAGGACGAGGCCCCTTCTGGGCCGAAGCGGGGGCCTGGGGGCAGCAGCCCCCGGACCCCCGCACCAACACCGGTCACCCCTCAGCGCGAGTACCGCATCAGCGCCCGCACCATGTGACACGTCGTGTCCGACGGCGCGTGGACGCCGATCAGTTCGGCGGTGCTGCGGATCGTCTCGTTGCGGGCCTGGTTCGGGACGTACACGCCCGAGTCGAGCAGGGCGATGGCCAGCCGCATCGCCTTGAGGCGGCGGTTGTGCGTGACGTACCACTCCCGCGGGCGGCCGGGCGGCAGCGGCCGCTTCGCCACGGGCACGTAGGGCAGGTCGAGTTGGACGGAACGCTTCGCGGTGGACTGGGTCGGCAGCGGCTTCGGCTTCAGTGCGGCAGCGGGCACGGACATCCTCCTGTCGCGGTCAGGGCGCCGTCCGGACCCCCCGGCGACACCCTCGAACACTGCTTCTATTCTACTGCCCACCACTGACAAATGCCCTGGCCACAACGGCTGTTGAGGGCGTTGTGACGCAGGTGGAAGACGGGTTTTCGCGTACCGTGAGCCCCATGGAGATCTGGATCAACCCGGCCTGTTCCAAGTGCCGCAGCGCCGTGAGCCTGCTCGACGCCGAGGGTGCCGAGTACACCGTCCGCCGCTATCTGGAGGACGTGCCGAGCGAGGCCGAGATCAGGGACGTACTGGAACGGCTCGGGCTCGAACCGTGGGACATCACCCGCACCCAGGAGCCCGTGGCGAAGGAGCTGGGGCTCAAGGAGTGGGCGCGGGACGGCAGTTCGCGGGCGCGGTGGGTGTCGGCGCTCGCCGCGCAGCCGAAGCTGATCCAGCGGCCGATCATCACGGCGGACGACGGTACGGCGGTGGTCGCGCGCAGTGACGAGGCCGTGCGGGAGGCCCTTTCCCGGTAGCTCCCGGTGGCGGGGGCGCGACGCATGATCCACAACTCCTGTGTGGCGTACGTCACTTCAGTGACTTCTATGTCGGATGAGTTACATCGTTCGGCATCCCGTACATAGCGGCGTACGGTCGCCTACCCCACAGGAGACGCGCATGTCGCGCAGGAGAACTGCCAGCACGAAGAAGAAGCTGGCGCTGCTGGTCACCGCCGCGGCGGTCGCCGGAGGCGGGGCCTTCGCTCTCGCCACCACGTCGAACGCGTCGCAGTCGTCGGCCCAGAACGCCAAGACGCTGTCCGCCCCGAACTCGACGGTCTGCCAGGGGCTCGCCACCGCCCTCGGCAACAACCAGAGTTTCATCGCCGGCCAGAAGGCCAATCCCGACGCTCAGTCGGCGGCGCGGATCGCCAACCGCGAGGCGGTCATCGCGCAGATCAAGGTGCAGCAGAAGGCGTCCGGTTGCACGGTTGGGGAGTCGGCTCAGGGCTCCCAGGCCGCACAGCCCGCGCAGTCCGCACCCGCGGCCACGGCCACCTCCAAGGCGACCCCTCCGGCGGGCAACACCGGCAACACCGGCACGGGTGCCGCCGCGGGCAGCCAGGTGTGCAACGGCTCGACCGTCACGCTCTCCGGCGAGGCCGGTGCGCCCGCCGCCTCCAGCAACCAGTTCCCGGCGGGGACGACGCTGAAGGTCACCAACCTGGACAACAACAAGTCCACGACGGTGAAGGTGACTTCGGTCTCCGGCAGCTGTGTCCTGCTGAACAACGCCGCATTCGAACAGGTCCGTGAGCCCGGCAAGTTCCTCATCCGCCGTGCTCTGATCCAGAAGGTGGGGTGACGCTCAGGGTCCGAGAAAACCGGTGAGGTGACGGCCCAGTCGCTCAGGTGCGGACTGCGGCAGCGCGTGATGAGAAACGTTCGCGAGGATGTCGGTCTCCACGTGCGGCAGCAGACTCGCCGCCCGGGTCGCCACCAGGTGCGTGTCATAGGTCCTGCTGCTTCCGGCCAGAAGCAGCAGGACCGACGCGTTGAGCCCGCGCAGCGCGTCCGGCGCCGGGCGGGGACCGGTCACCGGTTTCGCGGACGGGAACCCCGCGCCCGCCTCCTGGAGGCGCAGCCAGTCGGGGTCCAGCGCCGCTCCCCCGGTCTCCCACTCCAGGAACGCGCGGACCCGGCGCGGGGTGGGCCGTAGCAGCATCGGCAGCGCGTGCAGCAGATACGCCGTCTCGAACCCGGCGAAGCACTGGGTCGGGTCGAGGAGGAACAGGCGGCGTATCCGGCCGGGCGCGTGCAGTGCGTAGTGCAGGGCGATCCAGCCGCCGTAGGAATGACCACCGAGGTCGGCGGCCGGAGTCACGCCCAGCCCGTCGAACACCTCGTCCAGCCAGGTCATCAGGTCGGCCACCGTGCGCGGGCGCCGGCCGGGCGCCGGGGCGCTGCGGCCGGGGAAGCCGATCAGGTCGACGGCGTGGACGCGGTGGCCGGCCCGGGCGAGTTCGCCGGCCTGGGCGTACCAGGACGCCGAGGTCGCTCCCCCGCCGCCGGGCAGCAGTACGAGCGAACGCCCGTCGGCCGGCCCGCAGACGTTGACATACGTCTCGCCGAACGGCGTCGGGACGCTCACCACCTCCCGCTCCTCGGGCCACTTCGCCATGACCTTGTCGTAGGCGGCCCCGAAGCGGTCGGGGTCGTACGTGCCGCGGATGCTCATGCCCACTCACCTCTCCCTCCCTCTGATACCCCTGCGCTAGGGCCAACCCCATCGCATACGAGCCATCAGGCCGCCTCCGTCTGCGACTGCGAACAGTGCGTCGGGCGCGGGTGGGGTGAATCGCGCCACAGCATGGCCAGGTAACACGGGGTTCACACTTGAGCAATGATCGGGAAATCGCATGTTGACAGGCTGCCCGGCATGAATCGCGGCGCTCCAGTGCCGCTGCGCCGCAGCACCCGCAAGTGCGACGAATGACCCACCCCGAAGGATGTGGCCCGTGACCTTCAAGGCTGAGTACATCTGGATCGACGGCACCCAGCCGACGGCCAAGCTCCGTTCCAAGACGAAGATTCTGGCCGACGACGCCAAGGGCGCCGAGCTCCCGATCTGGGGCTTCGACGGGTCGTCCACGAACCAGGCCGAGGGGCACTCCTCGGACCGCGTGCTCAAGCCGGTCGCCAGCTTCCCGGACCCGATCCGCGGCGGCGACGACATCCTCGTCATGTGCGAGGTCCTCGACATCGACATGACGCCGCACGAGTCCAACACGCGTGCCGCGCTCACCGAGGTCTCGGACAAGTTCGCCGCTCAGGAGCCGATCTTCGGCATCGAGCAGGAGTACACCTTCTTCGACGGCTCCCGCCCGCTGGGCTTCCCCGAGGGCGGCTTCCCGGCCCCCCAGGGCGGCTACTACTGCGGTGTCGGCGCCGACGAGATCTTCGGCCGCGAGATCGTCGAGGCCCACCTGGAGAACTGCCTCAAGGCCGGTCTCGCGATCTCCGGCATCAACGCCGAGGTCATGCCCGGCCAGTGGGAGTTCCAGGTCGGCCCGGTCTCCCCGCTGGAGGTCTCCGACCACCTGTGGATCGCCCGCTGGCTGCTCTACCGCACCGCCGAGGACTTCGGCGTCTCCGCGACCCTCGACCCCAAGCCGGTCAAGGGCGACTGGAACGGCGCCGGCGCGCACACCAACTTCTCCACCAAGGCGATGCGCGAGGGCTACGACGCGATCATCACCGCGTGCGAGTCCCTCGGCGAGGGCTCCAAGCCCCTCGACCACGTCAAGAACTACGGCGCCGGCATCGACGACCGCCTGACGGGCCTGCACGAGACCGCCCCGTGGAACGAGTACTCCTACGGCGTCTCCAACCGCGGTGCCTCGGTCCGTATCCCGTGGCAGGTCGAGAAGGACGGCAAGGGCTACATCGAGGACCGCCGTCCGAACGCCAACGTCGACCCGTACGTCGTCACCCGCCTGATCGTCGACACGTGCTGCTCCGCCCTGGAGAAGGCCGGCCAGGTCTGATCCGCCCCGCACTCGCGCGAGGGGGCGCCCACTGTCACGGTGGGCGCCCCCTCGCGTTGTCAGTGGCGCGTGCCAGTCTTGATCCATGGACATCGACGGGGGCCTCACGGGCATCGACGAGGGTCTCGACATCAAGGCCGAGACGGAGAACAGGCAGACGTACCCGCGGACTTCGGCCGTACGACTGCGGGAGCTGGTCGCGCGGATCGGGGGCGCCCACGACCGTTTCCTGATCGTGCAGCGGATACCCGACCTCCCGGACGTGTTCGCCCAGGTGTGGCACGAGAAGGGCGGCGACTACCGGCTGGAACACCGCCTGAGCGAGGCCGAGTTCTACGGCACGAACCTCACGGATCCCGTACTCGTGGCGGAGCTGCTGACCGCCTGGGCACGGCAGACGGCCGGCTGGGACGCGGGCCTCGACTGGGAGCCGGTCGACCTGGGCCCCCGCGAGGAGGTGCCCGAACTCCCGGACGAGGTGCGGGAGAAGGTCGAGGAGCGGGTCTGGACGCGGCTGCGCTGCGGCTACGACGACCGGAAGACGCTGACCGAGATCGCCGAGGACTACCTGGTCAAGGGTGACGAGCGGCCGGTCTCCCGCGCACAGGCCGCGCGGCTGGTGGACCGGCTGTGGGTGGAGCGCGTGACCGAGCAGGCGGCCTGGGAGGGCGTCACCGACCCGGAGCGGCTCACCCGCGCCTTCGAGGCGCTGGACGCGAGCGGCATCACGGCCCGGGAGAACTTCGCCTGCTGCCGGGGCTGCGGCCTCGCGGAGATAGGCGCGGAGCGGGAGGGTGCGCGTGGCTTCGTCTTCTTCCATCAGCAGGTCACCGAGCACGCCGCCGAGGGGCACGGACTCGCTCTGCACTACGGCGGGTTCGACGGCTCGGCCGAGACCGCCACGGCCGTCGGGCACGAGGTGCTGGCCGCGCTCCGGGCCGCCGGGCTGTCCGCCGGCTGGGACGGCGATCCGGACAAGGCGATCGACGTCGAGCCGCTGACCTGGCACAGACGGCTGGTGGGATGAGGGGTCGGACGTCAATTTCCCGCCAAGGGGGCGTCCAAGCTGTGAGAGGAGGGTCCTGTTGCGGGCGTGTGTCTGCTTCAATGGGCCCATGGGCAACTACCAGAAGTGCGGAGCGACGGGTCGCCATGACCTGGAGCCCTTCTGGCCTTCCCGTCAGCACCATGACTTCGACCGGGTGTGTTGTCGCGCGATGAACGCGCCGGCCCTCTAAAGCCGTACACCCTCGGCCTCCGGCCTGCGCGACTCGATGTACGTCCCTCGACGAACCTCTCGCGCGAAAGAGCTGACCTCTCATGGCGATCATCCGTTCACTGCCCTCCGCCACCCTCGACGCCCCGGCGCACTCCCCCGCCCCGAGCGGCGCGCGGAATCATCTGCGTGCCGTCGACCGGGACGAGGTGATCGACGTCGCGGAGTTCCTGCCGCCGGGTGCCACCTGGCTGCCGGCGCCGCCGCACACGCTGCCCACCCTGCCGGGGCAGCCGCCGATGGTCGGGTACCTCGTCCTCATCCCGGCCGACAGCCCGCATCTCGCCCGGACCGGACACCCCGACGTGCTGCCCGACGGCGGGCCCGGCATCACCGCCCGCCTCAGCGCCGACGCCGAACCGCTCGTCCGCATCGACACCGTGCAGCGCACCGCGCAGCTCAAGGGCGAGGAACTCGACCTCACCTACCTGGAGTTCGAACTCCTCGCCCACCTGGTGGCCCACCCCAACCGGGTGCACACCCGCGACCAGCTGGTCACCACGGTGTGGGGCTACGGGCATGTGGGCGACGGCCGTACCGTCGACGTCCACATCGCCCGGCTGCGCCGCAAGCTGGGCGTCGAGCACCGCAAGGCGATCCAGACGGTGCGCCGGGTCGGGTACAAGTACACGCCGCCGACCGCGCGTTGATCATCTGCTGACGGCAGATTCGCGTTCCGTTCCGCGGGCCGCGCGGGCAGAGTCGTCGACATGAGACTTCTGGTGCTGGGCGGTACGGAGTTCGCGGGACGGGCCGTCGTGGAGGCGGCCCTCGGGCGGGGCTGGGAGGTGACCGTCCTCAACCGGGGACGGCACGAGGCCCTGCCCGGGGTACGGGCGCTGCGGGGTGACCGCACCGCGCCCGGTGGGCTCGACGCGCTGGCCGGGGGCGAGTGGGACGCCGTTGTCGACACCTGGTCGGCGGCGCCCCGCGCGGTCCACGACGCTGCGCGGCTGCTCGCCGGGCGGGTGGGCCGGTATGTGTACGTGTCGAGCCGCTCGGTGTACGAGTGGGCGCCGCCCGCCGGGTACACCGAGGACGCGCCCGTCGTCGAGGGCGCCGAGGCCGACGCCGACAAGACGGACTACGCGCGCGACAAGCGGGGCGGGGAGCTGGCCGCGCTCGATGCGTTCGGGGCGGAGCGGTCGGTGCTCGTGCGGGCGGGGCTGATTCTCGGGCCGTACGAGAACATCGGGCGGCTGCCGTGGTGGCTGACCCGGGTCGCGCGCGGTGGGCCGGTGTTGGCGCCGGGACCGCGGGATCTCGCGCTCCAGTACGTGGATGTGCGGGACCTCGCGGAGTGGGTGCTCGGTTCTGTGGAGCGGGAGTTGAGCGGGGCGTACAACCTGACCTCTCCGCGGGGGCACGCGACGATGGGGTCGTTGTTGGACGCGTGTGTGCGGGTCACCGGTGGGCCGGCCGAGCTGCGGTGGACCTCTGCGGATGTCGTGCTCGGGGCGGGCATCGAGCCGTGGACCCAGTTGCCGGTGTGGATTCCGGCCGGGAGTGAGGGGTACGACGCGTTGCACTGTGCGGATGTGTCCCGGGCGGTGGCGACTGGGCTGAGCTGTCGTCCTGTGGAGGAGACGGTGGCTGATACGTGGGGGTGGTTGCAGGGCATCGGGGGTTCCGCACCTCAGCGGCCGGATCGGCCGACGGTGGGGCTCGACCCTGTTGTGGAAGCGAAGGTGCTTGGGGTGCCGTTGTAGGGGTGATTTGTCGGCTGCGGGTGCGTGGGAGCTGGTCGGGCAGTTCCCCGCGCCCCTAAAGGCAAAAGCCGCAGGGAACCGGTGTCGGTAGCGACACCCCCATCACGGTGCGCGGGCCCCGTGACCTTGTCGCCGCGCTCCGTGAGACTGGGCCCATGGACACGAACAGGGCCCGTACAGTCGTCATGGCCGGGCTGCGCGGGCTCGCGCTCGCTCTCATCTCCCTCTACGGGTCGCTCGTCCTCTTCGTTCTCACGCTCGTCTCCCTCCTGCTCGTCCCTGTGGGGATCGGGCTGATCACCACGCCCTGGGTGCTGGCCGGGGTGCGGGCGCACGCGAATCGGCGGCGGCTGTTCGCCGTGGAGTGGTGCGGGGTGCGGATTCCGGTGGAGCCGAGCGGGGCGAAGTCCTGGAAAGTCACCTTCCGGTTGCTCGGCTGGCTGTTCGTCGACATGACCGCCGGATTCGTCACCGCGCTGGTGCCGGCCGCCCTCGTGTTCTATCCGCTGGAGGGGTTCGCACTGGCCCTCGGGCTGTGGCGGGTGTTCACGGACGGGACGTACGTGGGGTGGTGGTACGGGTTCGTGCCGGTGAGTGGGCAGGGCAGTGCGCTGCTCGCGGGGCTGCTGGGTGTCGCGCTGCTCGTCGCTTCCTACTTCCTCACGCCCGCCCTGCTGCGGGTCCATTTCCTGCTGACGCGGGCCGTGCTAGCTCCGGGGCAAGGTGAACTCGCCGAGCGGGTGCGGGTGTTGACCGAGACGCGGCGGGACGCGGTGGACTCCTCGGCGGCCGAGCTGCGGCGGATCGAGCGCGATCTGCACGACGGTGCGCAGGCCCGGCTGGTGGCCATGGGGATGGATCTCGGGACCGTCGAGGCGCTCATCGAGAAGAATCCGGCGAAGGCCAAGGAGCTGCTGGCCCGGGCGCGTCAGTCCTCCGCCGAGGCGCTGGGCGAGCTGCGCGACCTCGTGCGCGGTATCCATCCGCCGGTGCTGGCGGAGCGTGGACTCGGCGATGCCGTAAGGGCGTTGGCGCTGCGGATGCCGGTGCCGACGGAGGTGGGCGTGGACATCGGGGGCGGGCGGGCGGACGCGCCGGTCGAGTCGGCCGCGTACTTCGCGGTGAGTGAGGTGCTGACCAATGCGGTGAAGCATTCGGGGGCCGACCGGATCTGGGTCGATCTCCAGCACGCGGAGGGGGTGCTGCGGATCTCCGTCACCGACAACGGTGGGGGTGGTGCCGTGGTCGGGGCGGGGTCGGGACTCTCCGGAGTCGGGCGGCGACTCGGTACATTCGACGGCGTCCTGGCCGTCAGCAGCCCCGCGGGCGGTCCCACCGTGGTGACCATGGAGATTCCGTGCGTGTTGTCCTAGCCGAAGACCTGTTCCTGCTGCGGGACGGTCTGGTGCGGCTGTTGGAGGCCTACGACTTCGAGATCGCCGCCGCTGTGGAGAGCGGGCCCGAACTCACCAGGGCGCTGGCCGAGTTGGCGCCGGACGTGGCCGTGGTCGACGTACGGCTGCCGCCCACGCACACCGACGAGGGGCTGCAGTGCGCGTTGCGGGCGCGGCGGGAGCGGCCCGGGTTTCCGGTGCTGGTGCTGTCGCAGCACGTGGAGCAGTTGTACGCGCGGGAGTTGCTCGCCGACGGGAGTGGCGGGGTGGGCTATCTGCTGAAGGACCGGGTGTTCGACGCGGAGCAGTTCGTGGACGCCGTACGGCGGGTGGCCGGAGGCGGGACGGTGATGGATCCGCAGGTGATTCAGCAGTTGCTGGCGCGGCGGGCGGCCGACGACCGGCCGCTGGGGCGGCTCACGCCCCGGGAGGTCGAGGTCCTCGAACTGATGGCGCAGGGGCGGTCGAACGCGGCGATCGCGGGGCAACTCGTCGTGACGGAACGGGCGATCGGAAAGCACACGTCCAATATTTTCGCCAAACTGGGGCTGGAAGTCTCGGACGACGACAATCGTCGTGTGCTGGCGGTATTGGCCTATTTGGACCAGGGACGCTGAGCACTAGCTGTGAGTCGATCACAACTGCCGGTGTTTAACGGCCAGTTGAGAGGGGACTTACCCAGGAACCTCTCATCAATTTATGAGACGGCTGAACACTCCTGGGACCTCCTGCGTATCTGAGGGAGCCGCTTCACTCCTGTCGGGCGCCTCGCTGCCCCGCAAGGAAGTCAGAGGAGTTCCATGGGACGCAATGATCGTAAACGCCGTACGCCGATGGCCACCAAGGCCATTGCCGCCTCGGCTGCCCTAGCGCTCGGTGGGGCCGGGCTGCTCTGGGCGCAGATGAACGCTTCGGCTCACGAGTCCAACTCGTCGGGCCAGAACACGACGAAGGCCGCTGCGGCGAGTGCTGTCGCGACGATCGCCTGCCCGGACGTCGGCCAGCAGCTGACGAACGTGCCGCAGAAGGCCAGCCAGGGCGTCGCCACCGAGTTGGCGAACCTTGACAAGCAGATCACCGAGGCCTACGCCCGGCTCGCCTCGACGCGCCAGGCACAGGCCAACGACCCGAACTTCGTGCAGAACGCGATCGTCGGCCCCCTCAAGGAGAAGCGGGCCGCGACGATCGACCGTATCCGCATCGACATCCAGCGAGTGGGCGGCAGTGTCAACGCGGCTGCACTGAAGCAACTCGCCGCCTGTACGACGCAGACCGCCAACAACACCACCGCCGGTGGCCAGAACAACAACGGCGGGCAGAACAACAACAACGGCGGGCAGAACAACAACGGCAACACCGCCGCCCCGAGTGCCAGCGCCAGCGCCAGCGCTTCCGCGCCCGCCGCCAACAACGGTGGCCAGGCAGGCAACGGCCCGACGGCCGCGGACTTCGTGGACATCACGAAGGTCGCGAACAACGTGCTGGCGAAGCCCCAGAACCAGGCTCAGGCCTCGACGGGTTCCTTCACCACCAAGTGCGGTGTCAACGCCAACAAGAACCACAACACCGACAACGTCATCGTGGCGCCCGGTGTGACCAACGGCGCGCACCACGAGCACGACTACGTCGGCAACCAGAAGGTCAACGCGTTCTCCACGAACGACTCGCTGCTGGCCGCCCCCTCCAGCTGCCAGAACCAGAGTGACCTCTCTTCGTACTACTGGCCGGTCGTGCGTGTGCAGGACGGCTCGCAGGAGTTCGACGCCAACGCGCTCGGCGGTGGCAAGGAAGGCAACGTCGGCAAGATCCTGACCCCGCAGTCGGCGCAGATCAAGTACGTCGGCTCGCCGGCCAGCAAGGTCGTCGCGATGCCGCAGTTCCTGCGCATCATCACCGGTGACGCCAAGACCCTCACCAACGGTCTGGCCAACGCCAACGCGCACTGGAGCTGCACCGGCTTCGAGAACAAGGTCCAGCTGACGGAGCAGTACCCGATCTGCCCGCAGGGCAGCAACGTGGTCCGCACCTTCGCCTTCCAGAGCTGCTGGGACGGCGTGAACATCGACAGCGCCAACCACCGTACGCACGTGGCCTTCGCGGACCCGGCGAGCGGTGTCTGCGGGAACGGCTTCAAGGCCATCCCCCAGCTGACGATGCGCCTGGTCTACAAGATCACGCCCCCCACCATCCAGGCGGACGGCACCGTGAAGAACGCCTACGCGGTGGACGGCTTCCCGGAGCAGCTGCACAAGGCGTCGACCGACCACGACGACTTCATCAGCGTCACCAAGAACAACCTGGCGGCGAAGATCGCCAACTGCGTCAACACCGGCAAGAAGTGCCAGTGAGCAGGTAGCCAGTAGGTAGTACGAAAGCGGGCGGTGGGATTCTCCCACCGCCCGCTTTCGTGTGTCCGTACCAGGAGTTCGGTACGAGGGGTTCAGCTGGTGTGCTTCGAGTGGTCGGTGCCGATCTCCTCGTCGCCGCCGAGCGTCGTCTGCAGCTTCTTGACGATCTTGTCGGTGCCGACGGCGACCCACTTGCGGCCGACGAGGTAGAAACCGCCGTAGTCCTTGGCGTCGTTGATCCACTCGCGCTGGCCGCGGTCGGTGGCGAAGGTCGCGAGGACGAACTTGCCGTAGCTCATCTTGCAGATGGCCTGGCGGAGTTCGTCGGCGTCGGTCTGGAGGTCGGGCGTGCACTTCACCTTGGCCGCCAGGCTCTCCAGGCTGCCGGTGGCCGCCGTCGGTACGGTCGCGGCCTTGGTGTCGGCGCCGCAGCCCACCAGCGCCAGCGCCGCCGTGGCGCCGGCCACCGCGAGCATCGGTCGGGTCAGCCTCATCTGTCGTTCCTCCGGTAGTCCGGTCAGCAGCATGCCGCAGACGGCCCCGACGAGGGGCCTTCTCCTTCGATACGGACACAACGGGCCCCGCACTCAAATCCTTGGGCCCCGGCTGGACGCGTGTGCGAAGGTGGCGCCCGTGAACAAAGACTGGGAAGACCGTACGGCCGCCGCCTGGGCGACCTTCGACGACTATCCGGAGGAGCGGGCCGCCGACTTCCGTGCGCTGATCGACGCGCTCGTCGCCGAACTCCCGGACGGCAGCCCGTTCGGACCCTTCGAGCGGGCCTGTGCCTGGGACTCGACCGGCCACTCGGACCAGGCGGTTCCGTTGTACCGGGAGGCGCTGGCACGCGGGCTGGACGGTTACAAGGGGCGTCGCGCGAAGATCCAACTCTCCAGTTCGCTGCGGAACATCGGCCAGGCGGAGGAGGGCGTCAAGCTGCTCACGCCCGAACTCGACGGTCCCTCCGACGAGTTGGACGACGCGGTACGCGCCTGCCTCGCGCTGTGTCTGTCCAGCCTCGGCCGCGACCGTGAGGGCCTGTCCCTCGTACTGGGCGCCCTCGCGCCCCATCTGCCGCGCTACCAGCGGTCGATGGCGAACTACGCGCGGGCACTGGTGGATCCCACCGGCTGAACCGCCTGAGTCGCCCGGGTGGCGGTGACCAACTCACGATTCGCTCGTTTTGCTGAACGTGCAGTCACAGGATGTCGCCAAGCGCCCCGCAGCTTCACCCACCGCCCCGGTCGTCGATGTCGAACAGGCCGAGGCCGCGCTCGTCGAGCACTATCCACGGCTCGTCCGGCTCGCCTATCTGGTGCTCCCCCCGAGCCTCGGCCGCAACCGGCGCGTCCTGACCGCGCACGCCCTCACCCAGCGCGCCCTGCCCAGGGGCCGCGCCTCGGCGTCCGCGATCCCGGCCCAGTCGACAGGCCGGGACGGCGACCCGGGCTACGCGTTCGTCCGCCTCCAGGTCGTGCGTACGGCACTGGAGGCGGGCCTCCCGCTGTCGTTCCGGGCGTGGCCCAAGCGCTCCCAACTCCCGCCGCTGCTCCCCCAGGTGTGGGGCCTGCGGCTCTTCCCCCGCTCGGGCGGCGCCGACGAACTCGCCCTGGACCAGCGGCTGTCGGCCCTGTCGGGACCGGCCCGCGCGGTGTACGCGCTGCGCGGCCTGGAGAAGCTGCCCGACGGCGACGTGCGCCGGGTGCTCGCGGCGGCCGGAGTCGACGAGGTGGACGCGGCGCTGCGCGAGGCCGACGAGGCGCCCGCGCAGTACGAGTTGCTGAACTCCCCCGAGTTCGACCCCTGTTCGCTGCACGCCCGGCCCACCGATCTGATGCGCCGCCGTCAGCACGGCAAGGCCGCGCTCGCCGCCGCGGCGGCTGTCGCCGTGTGCGGCGCGCTGCTCGCGCTGCCCGACGGCGGCTGGGGCCCGGACGGCGCCGCCGCACCCGCCTACGCGGAGAACCCGGCGGCCCAAGCCGCCCTGAATCCCGGCAAGTTGACCCGGATCGCGCCCACCGCGTGGGAGCTCTCCACACGCAAGGACTTCTCCGTCTGGCCCGCCCGCGGCGACCTCACCGAGAACACCGCCCTGCTGCGCCGCGCCCTCGCCGTCTGGGCCCGCCCCGGCGAGTCCGTCCAGGTCTCGGCGACCGCCGGCACCCCCTCCGGCGGCCCGGCGGGACCGCCCCAACTCCTGTACGCGGGAACGGTCGACAACGCCCGCGTGGTGATCCTCTACGACGGTCTGCGCATCGCCCGCTACGCCGAACCGAAGGACGGCACCAAGGGCGCCGCGCTGGACTTCGCGCGGGTCGACGGCGCGACCGGCACCGAGGCCGACGCGGTGGTCCTGGACCGGGCCGACGGCAACGTCCGCTATCTGACCGCCCCTTGGGTGAAGAAGGTCGCCGAGCGGGACCTGCTGAAGCCGAGCGCGGGCGCCCTGCCCATGACCCTCACCGACGGCATCACCTCGCCGCTCGCGTCCCCCGCCCAGCAGACCGGCGCGTGCACGTCGTGGAATGTGCTCCAGCTGACCGACGACACCGGCACCCGCCTGATGAGCGACCTCGGCGAGCTGGTCCCGGCACACCTCACCGCCGGGCGGCCCGGCGCGGCCCACGAGGTGTCCGGCGCGGAGACCCAGCGCGCCTGGGCGCCCTTCGCCTGCTCCCTCGGCGCGATGCGCTCGCTCGGCGTACGGTCCGTGAACGCCTGGCAGTACGCCGCCCAGCCGCTGCCCGACGCGAGCGGCACGGCGGTCTGGGTGTGCACCCGGGCCGAGACCTGGCAGGGCGGCGGCGAACGGGTGCTGGCGCAGTTCCACACCCCGGGCGGGACGTACGGCGCGGTCGCCGCGAAGGCGCAGGACGTGGCGGCGTGCGGGGCGCGCGACCCCCAGGTGCTGGCCGGGGTGCTGTGGAAGTCGGCGGCGGGCAGCTGGTATCTGCTGGCCGCCGGCGGCAAGGACACCAAGTCGATCAGGGCGACGGGCGGGGTGACCGGCTCGGCGCAGGGCGGCCTGCTGGCCGTGAAGACCAAGCAGGGCGTCCAGGCCGAGCTGAACGGCACGCTGGCCGACGGCAGGACGATCACCGGCCTCCGTTAGGCGCTCACCGAAGGCCCTAGCTGACACTCACGTCAACAAGTCCCCGCACAAGGGTTCCCCCCGGACTTACCCGTCAGTACATTGACGCCATGTCCAACAAGCAGCCGCTCAAGGCCCGAAAGGTGTCCTTCTCGTGGGAGGGCACCCCGCTGCACTGGGTGCCCGGCGATCCGTTCACGACGCACACCATCAACGTGCTGCATCTGCTGCTGCCCGCCGGGGAGCGGTGGTTCGTGCACGTCTACAAGCAGGTGCTGCCCCTCATCCGGGACGAGCGGCTGCGCGAGGACGTGATCGGGTTCATCGGCCAGGAGGCGATGCACTCCCAGGCCCACGACGAAGTCCTCCCGCATCTACGGGAGTTGGGCCTCGACCCGACGCCGTACACCGCGCAGGTCGACTGGTTCTTCGAGAAGCTGCTCGGCGACCGCACCCTGCCCCCGGGCCGGGCCCGCAAGTGGTGGCTGCTGGAGCGGGTCGCGATCATCGCGGCCATCGAGCACTACACCGCGTTCCTCGGCAACTGGGTGCTGAACGCCGAGGAGTTGGACCGCCGGGGCGCCGATCCGACCATGCTGGACCTGCTGCGCTGGCACGGCGCCGAGGAGGTCGAGCACCGGTCCGTCGCCTTCGATCTCTTCATGCACGTCGACGGCAACTACCGGCGGCGCGCCCGCACCTGGGCCACCGCGTTCGCCGCGCTGATGTTCCTGTGGCAGCGCGGGTCCCGCTTCTTCATGGCGAACGACCCGACCCTCGTCGACCGCCGCGCGAGCTTCAAGGACTTCTACGTCGCCGGTCGGCGCGGCACCCTGCCAGCCACCGGCGACATGCTCAGGTCCATACCCCGCTATCTGAGCCGCGCCTACCACCCCTCCCAGGAGGGCAGCACCGAGCAGGCCGTCGCCTATCTGGCCTCCTCGCCCGCGGCACTGGCCGCCGAGAAGAGGGCGGAGTAGTGCCGAAGCCGCTCACGGTCGCGGTGCTGGCCGGTGCCGCGCTGCTGACCCGGCGCGCGCTGCGGCGCCGGGTGCGGGTCTCACCGCTGTGGCCACTGCCCGCCCTGGACCCGCCGACCTCCGGCCGACCGCGCACCCGGGCACTGCGGCTGCGGGTCGCCGCGAAGGAGACGGTCGCCGAGGGCGTCGTACAACTGCGCCTGGAGGGAAGGGACTTGCCGGGCTGGGAACCGGGGGCGCACATCGATCTGGTGCTGCCTTCGGGGCTGGTGCGGCAGTACTCGCTGTGCGGGGATCCGGCGGACACCTCGTCGTACACGGTCGCCACGCGGCTGGTCGAGGACGGGCGGGGCGGGTCGCGCGAGGTGCACGAACAGGTTCGGGTGGGTACGGAGTTGGAGGTGCGGGGGCCGCGTAATCGGTTCCCGCTCGTCGCTGCGCCCACGTATGTCTTCGTGGCCGGCGGCATCGGGATCACGCCCATTCTGTCGATGCTGCGGGCGCTGCCGGAGGGCGCCGACTGGCGGCTGCTGTACGCCGGTCGGACGCGGGAGTCGATGCCGTTCCTGGCGGAGATCGAGGAGTTCGGCGCGGAACGGGTGACGGTCGTGGCCGGACTGCCGGATCTGGACCGGGAGTTGGCGAACGTACCGGAGGGTGCCGTCGTCTACTGCTGTGGGCCGGAGGGGCTCATGGCGGCCGTCGAGGTGCGCTTCCCGGACGTGCGTCTGGAGCGCTTCGCTCCCCGGACCTCGTCCATGGGCGAAGCCTTCGAACTCGAACTCCGGCGCAGCGGACGGACGTTGACCGTACCGGCCGACTCCACGGTGCTCGCCGCCGTCCGTGCGGAGCTGCCGAACACCCTCTACTCCTGCGAGCAGGGATTCTGCGGAACCTGTCAACAGCGAGTACTGGAAGGGGAAGTTGAGCACCGGGACGAGTTGCTGACGGACGCGGAGCGGGCCGACTCGATGCTGATCTGCGTGTCCCGGGCCCGAAGTGTGCGTCTGGTGTTGGATCTGTGATGGGGTGATGTGAACAACCCTGGTCGGTCCGGTCCGTTCGGGGCCGGATCAGATCGGTAAGGTGTTCGCATGAGTACCGGGGTTCGCCGCAGGATGGGAGTCGAGGAACGGCGGCAGCAGTTGATCGGCGTCGCTCTCGACCTGTTCAGCCATCGCTCGCCCGACGAGGTCTCCATCGACGAGATAGCCGCAGCCGCGGGCATCTCGCGACCGCTCGTCTACCACTACTTCCCCGGCAAACTCAGCCTGTACGAGGCCGCGTTGCAGCGCGCCTCGGACGATCTCGCCGGGCGGTTCGTGGTCCCCGAGGAGGGCTCGCTGGGGGGACGGCTGCTGCGGGTGATGGGCCGGTTCTTCGACTTCGTGGACGACCACGGACCCGGTTTCGCGGCGCTGATGCGCGGCGGTCCGGCGGTCGGCTCGTCCACCACCAACGCGCTCGTGGACGGGGTACGGCAGGCCGCGTACCTCCAGATCCTCTCCCACATGAAGGTCGAACAGCCGCCCGCCCGGCTGGAGTTGATGATCCGCTCATGGATATCGCTGGTCGAGTCGACGGCACTGATCTGGCTGGACGGCCGGCGTATCCCGCGCGCCGATCTGGAACGCCAACTCGTGCACGACTTCGGGGCGTTGGCGGCGGTGAGCGCGGCCTACGACGACGAACTGGCCGCACTGCTGCGCGAGTCCCTCCGGAACGAGCCGGGCGACGGGCCGTTCACCGACCTCGTCGTCCGGCTCATCGCCCTGGCGTCGTAGGAGACAGGCAGCGGTCTAGCGCTCGAACTTCCGGTAGGACGCGTCGAGTTCGCGTACCTCGGCGGAGGCGTGCAGCACGGAGCCGTCCTCGTCGATGTACTCGCGGAGGAGTCCCAGGACCTTTTCGGTCAGCTTGGCCTTGGTCTCCTCGGTGCGGCCGGCGAGCAGGCCGAGGGTGACATGGACGACGGTGTGTCCCAGCTCGTCGAGACCCTCGTATCCGAAGGCCGTGTACTCGGCCGGGCGGAACTGGGTCTTGCACGCCTCCGGCTTGGCCGCGGCGATCTCGACCACCGCTTCGTGCAGCGCACGGGCGAAACCGTCCTGGTCGAAGGAGATCGTGTGGGAGTGGTCGACGGTGATCTGCGGCATGGGATTCCCCTGTTGTTCTAGCCAATGACGGGCTCACCCTAGGGCCTGTCCGGCCGATCATGCCGCAGACGCGGGATCTGGCACGCGCATCTGCCGCGTTGTCGTCGGTTGCCGACGTCCCCCAGCCTTCGGCCGGGAGGTGCCCCCACCGCGTCGCCGCCCTCCTCCGCCTTGCAGCTGCACGCACCAGATCCCGCTCACCGGCGCCCATCAGGCACCGCTGGTTTCCTGCGACTTGATCGGCCGGACAGGCCCTAGCCGCAGCGCCAGCATCGCGATGTCGTCTCCCCGGTCGACGCCGAAGCAGTCGAGAAGGGTGTCGCACAGGGCGTCCAGGCCGGGCAGGGCGCCGGAGGCGGCGGCGCGGAGGTGTTCCATGGAGGCCGCGATGTCCGTGCCGCGGGTCTCGATCAGACCGTCGGTGATCATCAGGAGCCGGTCGGTGGGTTCGAGGAACAGTTCCGTGGGCGGCGGGTGGGAGAGGCCCACGCCGAGCAGCGGGCCCGCCGCCTTGGCGTAGTCCGCCGTGCCGGAGTCCCGGACGATCAGCGGCGGGATGTGGCCGGAGTTGGAGATCAGGGTGCGCCCGGTGCCGGGGTCGACGAGGGCCAGGCACATGGTGGCCGTGGTCTCGGGGTGGTAGTGCCGCAGCATCCGGTCCAGCCGCTCGGCGAGCACGCTCGGGTCGCTCTCGTCGACGCAGTAGGCGCGCAGCGCGTGCCGTATCTCCACCATGACGGTGGCCGCCTCCAGCGAGTGCCCGACGACGTCACCGACCGCGAAGAGCACTCCCCCGCCGGCCCGCAGGACGGCGTAGAAGTCGCCGCCGATCTCGGCGTCCTGAGAGGCGGGCACGTACCGGACGGCGGCCTCGACGCCCGCCAGTTCGGGCAGCTGGTCCGGTTTGGGCAGGAAGCTGCGCTGGAGTGTGAGGGCGACATGCCGTTCGACCTGGTACATGAGGAGCGGCTCGGCGGCCAGCGCGGTGGCCTGGGCGAGCTGCGCCAGCAGCGCCTCGGCCTCGGGGCCCACGCGGCGCAGCCCGCGGGTGGGCGCGGCGAGACAGACCGGGGCCCGGCCCTCCTGGGTGAGGACCACCGCGAGCCGGGCGTCGTGCTCCACTCCGGGCCGGAAGTAGCCGGTGGGCCACAGCGGCGCGGGCACCGTGGTGATCTGCACCCCGGACTGCCCCTGGGAGAGCCGCCGCAGCAGCCGGGCCACGGCCCGGTCGGCGCCGGGGGCCGGCAGCGCGACCGAGGTGCGCTCCCGCGGGAGGCCGCGGTACAGCTCGTCGTCCCGGTCGAGGACGAACACGGCGGCAGGGGTGTTGGTGAGGCGCGCGGTGCCGTCGGCGGCGACCTCGACGAGTTCCTGGAGGGAGCGCGCCGCCTGGATGGTGACGATCATCTCGGAGAGCAGGGTCAGCCGTTTGACGAGCGCCTGGTCGTCGGCGCGCAGCCGGGCGGCGCGGACCGCGGCCCGGACGGCCGCCTCGATCTCCTCGGGCTCGGCGGGCACGGTCAGATAGGCCTCGTCGCCCGCGTCGAGCGCCGGGCAGCGGTCGCTGGGCGGGGCGGCGAGGGCGGAGACGTGCACGACCGGCAGGCCCGCCATGCGCGGCCGTTCCTTGAGCAGCTGACAGAGGTCGAACCCGCTCATGTCCGGGAGGTGCACGTCGATCAGCGCCACATCGGGCAGATTCCCCTTGCGCAGCCGCACGTCGAGCTCGGCGAGCGCCTCGCCGCCGCTGCCGACCGCGAGCACCCGATGACCGGCCCTGCTCAGCACACTCTCGACCGCGAACCGGCTCGCGGGCTCGTCGTCCACGAGCAGCACGGTCGCGTGCGTCAGCTTGCCATTGACGTCCATTTGTCAGACCTGGCCCTTTGACACACCGGTGGGGCAGGCCGATGTCACAGCCCGCCCCACCACGATAATGCGCTTTCAGGATGTCCGGGTGAATACCGCCACTGTGCGCTCCGGAACCACGAAAGTACCGGTCCCCTTGTCGTAGGAAGCGGACTTCACCACGGCGTCCGCCCCCGCCGCCTGCACCGGGTGCAGCCGGAAACCGGTACCGGCCAGGGCACTCACCTTCTGCTCCTGCCCGCTCGGCGTCGCGTTGAACACGACGACAAGATCACCGAGTTCCATGGTGATCACCCCGGGCGTCTCGTCCTTCCCGGACAACGGGAACGACAGTTTCGCCTGCACCTGCCCGGCCGTGTCGAGCGAGAAGACACCCTCGGTCGTACGGATCCTCAGCAGATCCTGGTACGCGGCCGAGGCCCCCTCGATCTGCCCGCAGCCGACCTTGACCGACGCCAACAGGCCTTTGGCGTACGGCCACTTGGACGCGTTGTCGGCCGCCAACGGCAGCCCCCGCCCGAAGCCGTTGCCGTCGGCGCAGTTCCAGTGGATCGCGTTGAACCAGTCGCCGCTGTCGAAGGAGTTGCGGTCCAGGGACTTGGAGCGCAGCAGGTCGGTACCGGCCTGCGACAGCGAGGGACCCTGCGAGAGGGTGGCCGTGGCCATCGCGAGGACCTGCGCCCGGGCCCGGTCGGCGGCGCCGGTCCCGGCGGGCAGCTTGTACGTCAGCGCGTCGAACAGCGACTCGTTGTCGTGCGCGTCGACATAGGCGAGGGCGTCGCCTGGCGCGTCCGCGTATCCGGCGGCCGTGCCGTTGTAGTCGATCTCGGCGCCGGTGACGTCCTTCCCGTCGGTGTCGGTGAAGCGGTACTTGGCGAGGTTGCCGCTCAGGCCGACCTTGATGAGGTCCTGGTAGTGCAGGAGGCGGGCCTTCTGCTCGGCCGAAGTGCCGTTCGCCGTCGAGGAGTTGGGGTCGGTGTAGAGTCCGGACGCGAAGCCCTGGACACCGGGGTCCGCGTCGAAGGGGCTGCCGCCGCGCACCGCGTCACGGGCCCGGTCGGAGAAGGTGGCGATGCCCGTGCCGGCCATGTTCTTCTGCGTGGCCTGCACGAACCGGGCGTCGTCGGCGACCTCGCCGAAGTTCCAGCCCTCGCCGTACATGATGATCTTCTTGCCGTCGACGCCGTCCTTGGCGAGCGTCAGCGCGTCCAGCGCCTTGCGTACGGCGAGGATGTTGGCCTTCGGCTGGTGCCCCATGAGGTCGAAGCGGAAGCCGTCGACCTTGTACTCCTTGGCCCAGGTGACCACGGAGTCGACGACGAGCTTGCCCATCATGGCGTTCTCGGTGGCCGTGTTGGCGCAGCAGGTGGAGGTGGCCACGCTGCCGTCGGCCAGCAGCCGCTGGTAGTAGCCGGGCACGATCTTGTCGAGCACCGAGTAGTCCGCCTGCCCGCTGGCCGCCGTGTGGTTGTAGACCACGTCCATGACGACCCGAAGCCCGTCCTGATTCAGCGACTTGACCATCTTGCGGAACTCGACGGTACGGCCCGTGCCGTCCGGATCGGTCGCGTACGAACCCTCCGGAACCGTGAAGTGGTAAGGGTCGTAACCCCAGTTGTAGGCGTCCTTCGCGGCGACGGCCGCCACACACGCCTGCTGCTGCTCCGAGTCGGCCGCGTAGGAGGCGAGGTCGCAGTCGGTGGTGGACTGCTCGGACTTCTTCTCCGGGATGGTCGCGATGTCGAAGGCGGGCAGCAAGTGGACATACGACGTCCCGGACTTGGCCAGCTCCCGCAGATGCTTCGAGCCGTCGCTGTCCTTGTCGGTGAAGGCGAGGTACGTCCCCTGGTCCTTCGCGGGGACGGTCTTGTCGGCGACGGAGAAGTCCCGGATGTGCAGCTCCTGGATCTCGGCGTCCTTCAGCGCCACCGCCTTGGGCTTCTTCAGGGTCGACCAACCGCTCGGGGCAAGGGACTTGTCGTCGAGGTCGACGACGAGGCTGCGCTCGGAGTCGGCGGTGAGGGCGACCGAGTAGGGGTCGGTGACCTGGTTGGTGACGACCTTCCGGACGGTCGGCGCCCACACCTTCACGACGTACCGGTACGGCTTGTTCTCCCAGGAAGCCGGACCGGTCACGGACCAGACGCCGGTGGTGGCGTCACGGCTCATCCTCTTCAGCGAGCCGTCGAGGTCGAGGGACACGGTCTGTGCCGTCGGCGCCCAAACAGCCAGCGTGGGACGGCCCTTGCGGAAGGTCGGACCGAGGTCGGCCTTGGTCGCACCGGCGTACACGTCGTCGAGGACACCGGCGATCTGTACGCCGGTCGCCGCCAACACTGCGCCGTTGACGGCCCGTTGGGAGGCGACGAGCTGCCCGGTCAGGGCCTCCTGCACCCGGCTCCGGTCACGCGGGTCGACGGACCAGGCCGTGTAGTCCTTCAGGTAGGGGAACTTGGCCTTCTGCGCATCGGTGAGCGTGGTCTTCGACAGCCGCAGCCAGCGCTCGTCGTCGCTCGTCAGCGTGCCGTCCTGCACGGCGATCGAACCGTCGTGGGAGTACAGGAGTTGGGTGGAGGCAGCCGCGTCGGAGCCGTTCCAGGCGACCGTGTTCCGGTCGATCCAGACCGCCTTGGAGGTGGTCAGGTCGAGGGCCGCCGCGCTGCCGGCGGGCTGTGGCAGGAGGTACTTCTCCTGGCCGTTCAGCAGCCAGACCTCGTAGCCGTTGGTCTTGAGGTCGAGCGACTGGTCGGTGGAGAGGTCCTTCTCGTCGCCCTTGTGGAGGATGTAACTGAGGCTGGTGGCACCCGAGTTGAGCGGCACCTCGAAGACGGCGCCGTAGGCATCGGTCTTCACCGGCTGCAGCGGGCTCGACCAGTCGGTGGGGTTCGCGGCGCCCGTCCAGACGTGCAGGCCCCAGCCGGTGTAGTCGCCGTCGGCGCGGTGGTAGTGGATGACGGCCTTGGCGGTGTCCTGCGCCGGGTAGGACGGGCGTTCCGTCTGTACGGTGTCCTTGCCCTGCTCGATCCAGACCTCGCCGGTCTTGGTGACGTCGATCGAACGGTCGGCGGAGACATCCTTGTTGCCGTCCTTGTCGATCACCAGGAAGCCGACGTTCGTCGCCCCGGGCTTCAACTTGACGTAGGCGAAGGCACCGTAGGCATCACGCCCGACGAACGGGTGACTGGCCGGCCAGGTCGTCGCCTCGCCGTCGGCCAGGTCGCCCCAGGCGTACAGACCCCAGTTGTCGTAGTCGCCGTCGGTGCGCTTGTAGTGGACGACCGCGTAGTCGCGGGAGGAGGCGGTGGGGACCTCCTCGGCGGGCGGGGTGCCGGAGGTGGAGGCGGCTGTCGCGCTCGCCGTGCGTCCGGTGGAGTCGACCACAACTGCCTTGTACCGCAGAGCCGTTCCGGGCGCCACGTCCTTGCCGACGGTCTGCGTGACCTTGTACGGGGCGTGGTCGGCGGAACCGAGCGTCTGCCACGTGCCGTTGCCGGTCTGGGCGGCGAAGACGACCCGGTCGAGCTGGCCGCCCGCGACATCCGCGCTCAGCTCGACGGTGCCGGTGGCTCCGGCGTCCGGGGCTTTGAGGGTGATCGTGGGCTTGCTCACCGGCCGGGCAAGGGAACCGGCCGCCTTCAGCACGATCGCGGAACCGGTCGGGACGGTGACCGTCACCTTGTTGTCGGCGCCGCTCGTGACGGTGGCCGAACTCCCGTAGATCCCCCGGTACTTCATGTCCGGCGAACCGGTCGCGAAGGTCACCGTCCTGGCCGTGTCGGCGTTGTTGAGGGCGACGACGTACTCGGCGCCGCCACTGGTCCGGGTGAAGGCGTAGACCCCGGCACCGTCGGCCGCGTAACGCTCGGTCTGCACACCGTCGGTCAGCGCCGGGTTGTCCTTGCGTAGCTTGGAGAGAGCGGCGATCTCCTTGTACAGCGGGGCAGTCGGGTCGTAGGCGTCGCTCGCGGCCGTGCGATCGGTGCCGATCTCGTCGTCGTCCAGATAGTCGGCGACCTTCGACGCGAACATCGTCTGGCGGGCGTCCTTGTCGCCGCCGGAGCCGGTGAAGCCCTGTTCGTCGCCGTAGTAGACGACGGGGTTGCCGCGGCTGAGGAACATCAGCTCGTTGGCCAGCTTGTCCTTGGCGAGCAACTCCGCGTCGGTGGCCTTCGGGTTGTCCTGGTTCAGGAAGTAGCCGATGCGGCCCATGTCGTGGTTGCCGAGGAAGGTGACCTGCTCGTACGCGTTGGCCTTGTCGGTCGTGTACTTGTAGTCGTCGCCGAAGACACTCGCGAGCTTCTGCGCGCTGCCGCCCTGGGAGGCGTAGGCGCGGGCCGCGTCCTGGAAGGGGAAGTCGAGCGTGGCGTCCAGGCGGCCCTGGGTGACGTAGGGCGAAGTGACGGACGTGTCGGCGGAGTAGACCTCGCCGAACATGAAGAAGTTCTTCCGGCCGTGCGCGGCGGCGTACTTGTCGAGGGCCGTCGCCCACTGGGTCCAGAAGTCCATGTCGACGTGCTTGACGGTGTCGATGCGGAAGCCGTCGACGCCGAAGTCGCGGACCCACTTCTCGTAGATCTTCTCCATGCCGCTGACGACCTCGGGCCGTTCGGTCCACAGGTCGTCGAGGCCGGAGAAGTCGCCGTAGGTGGCGTTCTCGCCGACGTAGGTCGAGTCGCCCCGATTGTGGTACATCGTCGGGTCGTTGAGCCAGGACGGGACCTTCACGTCCGCCTTGCCGGCGGGGACGGTCGGGGTCTTCGGGAAGGAGGAGGTGGAGACGGCGGGGAAGGTCTTCGTGCCGTCCGCGTAGTCGGCGTCGTCGAAGGGCCGCCCGTCCTTGGTGAGGTAGGGGAAGGCGCCCTTGGAGAGGTAGTCGTAGGACTTGCCCTCGTAGTCGACGACGTCGGCGGTGTGGTTGGTGATGACGTCGAAGAAGACCTTCATGCCCTTGGCGTGGGCCTTGGAGATGAGGGTCGCGAGGTCCTTGTTGGTGCCGAAGTGCGGGTCGACCTTGGTGAAGTCCGTTATCCAGTAACCGTGGTAGCCGGCGGAGGCGTCGCTCCCCGTCCCCTGCACGGGCTGGTTCTTGAAGATCGGGGCCATCCAGATGGCGGTGGTGCCGAGGCCCTTGATGTAGTCGAGCCGGTCGGTCAGGCCCTTGAGGTCGCCGCCCTGGTAGAAGCCCTTGTCGGTGGGGTCGTATCCGGTGCTGAGGCGTGAACCGGTCAGCCCTCCTTGGTCGTTGGAGGTGTCGCCGTCGGCGAAGCGGTCCGGCATCACGAAGTAGAACTGCTCGCGGGTGTCGTCGTGCCGGGCGGGCGTGGCGGCAAGTTTCGCGTCGGACGGGGGTGCGGGCGGGATCGCGGCGTGGGCGGCGAGGGGTTGGAGGAACGCTGCGAGAAGTGCGGCGACGAGGATGCCCGTTGCCCTTCTCCGTCGCTCGGTGCGGCGCGTGCGGGACGCCGGCCATCTCGGTATCACAGGCGTGAACTCCTTGCGATTACGGCTCAGTTCGGGTCCGACCCCGGCGAGACCGTATCGCCGACGCAAGCATTGCAGCAAGAGTCATGAAACGCATGGAAAGAACTTTCACCGGCGGCCTTGGGTATTCCCCACCGAAAGGGTCTGGAACCGATCACTCCGAGAGCCCGTCCTACAGGCCGTACTTGTTGCACATCGCGGAACACGGAAACGGGCAGCCCCGCTCGCTACCCCTGTTCAATAGATTTACCTAGGCAACTAAGGGCATGTGAAAGGAAAGCCGTTGATGGAGCTATCCCGTCTGGCGGAGGCCCTGAGAGCGGAGGCGCTGGACGCCGCTCTGACCGATGACGGCCAGATCGTGGTCAACCTGCCCAGCAGCAGGGACCAGTTGATCCTGGGGCCCAGCCGGAGCGGCAGCGAGCCCCGGCTGTTCTGGCAGCGCCGTACCTTCCTGGGGACCCGTACGAACGAGTGCGGATATCTGGAGTGGCCCTCCACCCCGGAGCCCGTGGTCACGGCGATCCTCGACTACACACGCACCCCGGGGCAGAGCGGGCCGCAGTACGGCCCGGTCCTGGACGCGCTGCGGAGCAACGGGCTCGACGCGGGGGTCGTCACCACCAGTGGCGGCTGTCATCTGATCTGCGTCTACCTCGCCGACGGCACCCGACTCGTCATCGGCGCCCCGGAGGGGCTCCCGCCCCAACTGAGCCAGGTCACCGGCTGGCTGGTCCGGCACAAGGGCCCCGGCGGCAAGTCCGCGGTCGTCTACCAGTCGGCGCCACAGGAGCAGGAGGCAGGGGCGGCCGGTGGGACAGCGACCGGTGGGGCCGACGTCAGCCTGATGGCGAAGCACGTCTCCCGCTACGTCACCGAGGCGGGCCTGCGCCACGACGTCCACCGCCCGCTGCCCGTCCCGGCACCCGAGCAGGAGGTCACCGCGAGGGCACTGGCCCGGCTGGTCGGGGAACTGGCCCAACTGCCGTGTCACCAGGAGCAGTTGGACAACCCCGGCGGGGCCCTCATCACCATCACCGAGCGGGACGGCTCCAGCACCAGGACGGCGGAGGTCCCCGCCGAACTCGTGAGCCGTATCCACTCGGTCCTGCAGAGCATGCTCATCGTCATGCGGCCGTACGAAGAGGAGTAGCGGCCGGCGCCCCCGGCTTCGACGGGACCCCGCGTGGCTCCCGTCGGAGCCGGGCGGGACCATGGAAAGGATGACCACTACACGAGAACAGTTCGAGCAGCGGCTCGCCGCGCTGCGCGATCCCTGGATCACGCGCAGGCAGGTGGGTGAGCTGGCCGGCGTCTCGGAGAAGACTGTCCGCACCTGGGTGGCCGAAGGAATCCTCGGCCCGTCCACGATCCGCACGGGCCCGCACAACACCCAACTCATCGAGCGCGCGGCCGTCGCGGCACTGATCCGCCGGAACCTCTTCGAACCGAAGGACGACACCGGTGTGCTGCGCACCGGCCCACGCCTGGCCGCCGAGCCCCACCGACTGAGCCACGCGCCCGGCGAACAGTGGGGGTGGACCGACATCGCCCGGCGGCGCGGGGTGACACCCGGGGCCGTCAGCAACCTCGCCAAGTCCTACGAGAACCACCCGGTCAGGCCGTTCCCCCGCGCCGTAGGACGCAAGCGGGACGCGGCGGCCGTGGCCGACTGGTTCCTCTGGTACGACACCGAGCGCCCCGGATACGCGGCACGGCGCGCGGACGGACGCGTCCCGAAGGTCGTCGCCCGACTGGAGGCGGCCCTGACCGGCCCGGAGGACCTGACCACGACAAGACTCGCCCACGAACTGGGAGTCGCCCACACCGTGGCACGGGCCTATCTCGCCGAAGCGGCAAGCCAGTTGATGCCCCGTCATGGACTCATCGCCCGCAGCGACATCGCGGAACTCCTGGCCCGGTCCGGCCACGACGGCACCGCCGAACAGCGCCGCGAACGGGTCAGCACCCTGCTGCGCCGCAAGGACGCCCCGCGCAGACACATCACGGTCGGCGGCACCGACTACTACAAGAAGGCCGCGATCGACCGCCTGCTGTCGTCGGCGGGCGAGAGCTGACGCGTTCCGCTCCGAACAATCTCCCGCCGACTTCCGCGAACAAATCCGCCGGGCCGCGCATCGGAGTTCGTGTAGGGCACCGGAGGACGGCACAGGGCGCACACCGCGGCCCGGGCCGCGGAGCAGGAGTGGAGCACGATCACCGTGAACGAGCAGCAGAACACCACCGACCAGGCCGGCCCCGCCAAGCCCCGGCACCGCGCCGAGCGCCGCTTCGGGCGTACGGTGGTCGGTCTGGCCGCCGTAGCCGGGCTGGGGCTCGCGGCCTGGGCGACCACCGCCAACGCCGCGACCACCACGAGCACCGCGAGGGCGACGCCGACCTGCTCCGCCGGGGCGCTCAAGGCCACCTTCGGCCGCGGGCTCGCCGGTGGCATGAACCACCAGGGTGTGGTCATCACGCTGCGCAACCTCAGCGGCAGGACCTGCGCGCTGCGCGGCTACCCCGGCCTGGGCCTGGAGAACTCCGCGCACAGGAAGCTCACGGCCCACACCCACTGGGGCAACACCTGGTACGCGCACAACCCCGGCAAGAAGACCCTCACGCTCAAGGACGGCCAGAGCGCCGAGGCCGTCGTCGCCTGGACCCACGCCAACACGGGCACGTCGGGCGCGGTCCGCGCCTCCTTCCTGGAGATCACCCCGCCCGGCTCCACCCAGCACAAGACGCTGGCCTTCCCCCAGTGGGTCGACCACGGCGACCTGTCGGTCACCGCGCTGGCCAGGCACATCACCGTCAACGACTGACCTGGGCGGTCATACGACTGCCGGCTGCACCGTCAGTGTTCCTTCGGCCGTGTCGATGGTGGCCCGCGTGCCGAGCGGAACGGCCGGCGGATGCGGGCCGTGGCCGACCGGGAGCCCGCCGAGGACGGGAACGCCCAGGCGGGTGAGCCGGTCACGCAGGATGTCGGCGATGCCCCATCCCCCGAGGGCCGCGTCGTCGGCATCCTGCTCGAAGCCGATGAACTGGCCGAGCGCCACACCGCGCAAGCCCTCCAGCGCCCCGGCCCGGGCCAGCTGGGTCAGCGCGCGGTCGACCTCCCCGAGCCCTGTACCCCTCTTGTGTTCGAGAAAGAGGATCGCCCCCTTGAGGCTCGGCAGCCCGGCGCCGGTCTCGGTGCGGATCGCGTCGAGGTTGCCGCCGAGCAGGACGCCGGTCGCGGTGCCCTCGACGGTGACCGCGGCGGTGGCCTCGCCCGCGTCCCGGCGGATGACGACGGGCTCGGTGGTCATCAGGGCCCGGCGGACCGCGTCGGCCGAAGCGGGCCCGCACCGGTCGTCGCTCGCGTTGGGGAAGGGCCCGTGGAGGCAGGCCAGGCGGCAGCGGGCCCACAGCGCGAGGTGCAGGTGGGTGATGTCGCTGAAGCCGACCACCGGTTTCGGGTCACGGCGCAGCGCGTCGGTGTCGAGGTCGTCGACGATGCGGTAGGTGCCCTTGCCGCCCATGGCGGCGAACACCGCGCGGACCCCCGGATCACGGAACGCGGAGTTCAGGTCGGAGACCCGGTCCTCGTCCCGCCCGGCCATGTACCCCCACCGGTCGAAGACGTGCTCGCCCACCTCGGGCCGCAGCCCCCATGACGTCAACTCCTCGACGCCACGGGCGACATGCTCGCGTCCGGGCGGGCAGGCCGGGGCGACGATCCGCACCCGGTCGCCCGGCCGCAACCGCGGCGCTCTCCAGCTCGGGAGGTTGTCGGAAGTGTCCATACGGCGATCTTCCCCCGTACGCGGGGCCGGAACTCCCGCACCCCTCACGGGAGTTCCGGCCCCGCCCCGCTCAACAGCCGGTCTTGCCCGTGTAGATCGCGAGGGCAGTGTTGGAGCCCAGAGTGGCGGTGAACTGCCCGCTGGAGTTCACGGACACCGTCGTGTTGTTCTGGACGTTGCAGTACGTGCCCGCGGCCAGCGAGGTCTGATACGTCTGGGTCAGCGAGTACGACTCGTGGTTGATGGCCACGTAGCCCTTGCTGCCGCGCCCGAAGCCGATCGCGTCGTTGCCGTCGTCCCACCAGTTGGTGAGGGACTGGCCACTGGTGGCGTTGCGGAAGGCGACCATGGACTTGATCTCCGGCCAGGCGTGCTGGCACTTCCAGCCGTCCTGCCAACAGGCGGTCACCGCACCGTTGTTGGGCGGGCCGGCGTCCGTGTCCGACCATTCGTAGCCGGAGTTGATGTCCGGGGCGCCGTAGGGGTAGGCGAGCATGAAGACGTTGGCCAGGGTGTAGTTGGCGCCGTCCTTGTAGTTCAGGGTCGAGCCGTTGCGCTCGGTGTCGTGGTTGTCGACGAAGACTCCCGCCACCGAGCTGCTCATGTAGCCCCAGCCCTCGCCGTAGTTCTTCAGGTAGGCGAGGTTCTCGTTGTTGAAGACCCGCTTGAGGTCGTAGGCGTAGCGGAACTCCTGGACGTCCCCGTTGCCGGTGTACTCGGTGGGCTGGACGGCCTCTCCGCTGCCGTAGATGACCTCCTGCTTCCAGTACACCGACGGATTGCTCAGCCGGGACTTGATGTTCGCGAGGTCGGTCGCCGGGATGTGCTTGGCCGCGTCGATGCGGAAGCCGTCCGCGCCGTAGCCGAGGAGGCTGTTCATGTAACCGGCGATGGTGGCGCGGACGTACTCCTCGCCGGTGTCCAGGTCGGCGAGGCCGACGAGTTCGCAGTTCTGGACGTTGGCGCGGTTGGTGTAGTCGCTGACCGTCGCCGTGCAGTCGTCCATGTCGTACGAGGAGTACAGGCCCGGGTAGTTGTACTTCGTGTACGACGAACCGCCGGTGCCGGTGCCGCTGCCCGCCGACATGTGGTTGATGACGGTGTCGACGACGACCTTCACGCCCGCCGCGTGACAGGTGTTGATCATGTTCTGGAACGCGGTCGCGTCGCCGAGCCGCCCGGCGATCTTGTAGCTCACCGGCTGGTACGACGTCCACCACTGCGAGCCCTGTATGTGCTCGGCGGGCGGGGAGACCTGCACGTAGCCGTAGCCGGCCGGGCCGAGGGTGTTGGTGCACTCCTTGGCGACCGAGGCGAAGTTCCACTCGAAGAGGACGGCGGTGACGTCCTTGGTACCGGGCGGGGAGGCGTGTGCGGTGCCGGGCACCAGGACCGCCGTCGCGGCGGCGAGGGCGAAGGCGCCTGCAAGTGATCTGCTGCTGGCCATGTTGGGGTTCCTTCTCCGTTGAAGGCGCTTGAAGGTTCTTGCTGAAATCCCGTGGAAACCTTGCGGTGGCCAGATGTTAAAGGCCCGCCGCCCAAAAGGGCAGCGGGCCGTGTGAAGTTGCTGCAAGAACTTCCCGTGGCGGAGGGGTGGTTACGGGGTGGTGGTCCACCAGACCGTCGTGTCGGCGGGCAGCTTCGCCTCGCCGTCCGCCTCGGTCACCTCACCGCTGGCGAGCAGCAGCCGGCCGTACGCCGACGTCGTCACCGACTCCCCGCTCGTGTTCGCGACACACACGAACTCCCCCCGCCGGAAGGCGAGTACGCCCTCGGGCGCCCGCAGCCACTCCACCGAGTCGCCCGCGCCGAGGTCGGGCTGGGTGCGGCGGGCGGCGAGCGCGGCCCGGTACAGCTCCAGCGTCGAGCCGGCCGTCCCGGTCTGCGCCTCGATGCTCAACTCGCCCCAGCCGTCCGGCTGCGGCAGCCAACTCCCGCCGTTCCCGAAGCCGTACGACGATCCGGTGCGCGTCCACGGGATCGGCACCCGGCACCCGTCACGGAAGCCGTCCTGGCCCGCGCCCCTGAAGTAGGCGGGATCCTGGCGCACTTCGTCCGACAGGTCGACGACATCCGGCAGACCGAGTTCCTCGCCCTGGTAGACGTACGCCGAGCCGGGCAGCGCCAGCATCAGCAGCGTCGCCGCGCGGGCCCTGCGCAGGCCCAGTTCCCGGTCCCCGGCCGTGCGGATCTGGGTGCCGAGGCCGGGCGGGTTGGCGAAGCGGGTGGCGTGCCGGGTGACGTCGTGGTTGGAGAGGACCCAGGTGGCGGGGGCACCGACGGGACGCATGGCCTCCAGGGTGCGATCGATGACCGTACGGAGTTCCTTCGCGTCCCAATCCGTCGCCAGATACTGGAAGTTGAAGGCCTGGTGGAGCTCGTCCGGGCGGACGTAGTTGGCCGTCCGCTCCACGGTCGGGGTCCATGCCTCGGCGACGAAGATGCGCTCGCCCGCGTACTCGTCGAGGACCAGGCGCCACTGCCGGTAGATGTCGTGCACGCCGTCCTGGTCGAAGAACGGCATGACATCGTTGCCCAGCAGCTTGACCTGGTCGTGCGAGCCGAGGTCGGGCAGCCCCTCCGCCTTCACCAGCCCGTGGGCGACGTCGATCCGGAAACCGTCGACGCCGATGTCGAGCCAGAAGCGCAGGACGGACCTGAACTCGTCGCCCACCGCCGGGTGTTCCCAGTTGAAGTCGGGCTGCTCGGGGGCGAAGAGGTGCAAGTACCACTCCCCGTCCTCGACTCGGGTCCAGGCCGGGCCGCCGAAGATGGACTCCCAGTCGTTGGGCGGGAGTTCACCGTGCTCGCCCTTTCCGGGACGGAAGTGATAGCGCTCCCGCAGCGGCGAGCCGGGGCCTTCCCGCAACGCCCGCTTGAACCACTCGTGTTGATCGGAGGAGTGGTTGGGAACGAGGTCGACGATGACACGCAGACCGAGACCATGGGCGTCACGGATC
The DNA here is from genome assembly GCF_044457385.1 of Streptomyces sp. NPDC050548. Taxonomy (NCBI): domain Bacteria; kingdom Bacillati; phylum Actinomycetota; class Actinomycetes; order Kitasatosporales; family Streptomycetaceae; genus Streptomyces; species Streptomyces sp. NPDC050548. The sequence goes on along the minus strand of NZ_JBITGV010000003.1, from coordinate 529,907 downwards.
AGCGCGTCGGCATCGAGCAGATTGCCGAACATCGGGTCCACGGCACGGTAGTCGGCGACGTCGTAGCCCGCGTCCGCCTGCGGCGAGGCGTAGAACGGGCTGAGCCAGACGGCGTCGACACCGAGGTCACGCAGATACGGGAGTCGGGAGCGTACGCCCTCCAGGTCGCCCATGCCGTCGCCGTCGCTGTCGGCGAAACTGCGCGGATAGACCTGGTAGATCACCGCGTCTCTCCACCAGTCGCCACGCTTGGCTTTGGCGGGGGTCTTCGGTGTCGGGGCGATGGCCGAGTGCTGCTGGGTCATGGCGTCCTTGGTACGTAACGGAAGTTGGAGCGAGGCGGCCGAAGTGTCAGCGGGGTCGGATGGACACAACGACCGCCCCGGGATGGGGGGTTTGGGGGCGAGCCCCCAAAGGGGCGCGGGGCTGTATCGATATGCGGCTCCGCCGCGTGGGCGCGACCAGCCACGACGGCGCAGCAGCCGACAACGAACCCGTCGTCAGCCCTTCGTGCCACCCGCGGTAAGCCCAGTAACCAAGTTCTTCTGCACGAGATAGAAGAACGCGGCCACAGGTATCGCGATCAGTACCGCGGTCGCAGCCATCAGGTTGCGCTGCGCATCGTGCTCGCTCACGAACGTCTGCAACCCGACCGCGAACGTGTACTTCGTGTCGGACAGCATGAACGTCGAGGCGAAGGCGACCTCGCCGAAAGCCGTGAGGAAGCTGTAGAACGCGGCGACCGCCAGGCCCGGCTTGGCGAGCGGCAGGATCAGTCGCGCGAACGTGCCGAAGGGGTTCAGCCCGTCGACGCGTCCGGCCTCGTCGATCTCGAACGGGATCGTGTCGAAGTAGCCCTTCAGCAGCCATGCGCAGTAGGGCACCGTGGTCGAGCAGTAGACGAGGATGAGACCAAGGTAGCTGTCGATCAGCTGGAGGTCCGCCAGGATCTGGTACATCGGCACGATGAGTACCGCGATCGGGAACATCTGGGTGACCAGGAGGACCCACATGAACTTCCGGTAGCCGGGGAAGCGCATCCGCGAGACGGCGTAACCGGTGGTCGCCGCGATCGTCACGCCGATGAACGAGGTGCCGAGCGAGACGATCATCGAACTCTTCAACCAGTCGAAGAACTCGGTGTGTTGGAGCACGAACGAGTAGTTGCCGAACGTCATCTTCTTCCAGATGCCGGCCGGGTGGAGGTAGTCGTCCGAGTCCGGGCCCAGCGAGAGGAAGACCAGCCAGGCGATCGGGAAGAGCGCGATCAGGCTCGCGACGATCAGGATGCCGTGCGAGGCGAGGGCGCCGGAGCGGCTCAACTCGCCCCGGCGGCGCACCCGTCGGGGCTGGGTGTCGGTCGTGCTGCTCATGGGGGCTCCTGTCTCAGATCGCGAGCTGTTGGTCATTGCGGTTCAGCCAGCGGCGGTAGAAGGAGGTGAAGACGATCAGGATGGCCAGCAGCAGGATGCCGTAGGCGGCCGACTGGGCGAAGTCACGCGGCTGTTGGCCGAAGCCGAGGTAGTACGACCAGGTGACGAGGATCGAGGCGTCGGGGGCCGTGTTGCCGAACAGCAGGAAGATGACGGCGAACTGGTTGAACGTCCAGATGACGCCGAGGAGTACGACGGTGGAGCTGACCGACCTGAGGCCCGGGAGGGTCACGTGGCGGAAGCGCTGCCAGGGGCTCGCGCCGTCCATCTCGGCGGCCTCGTAGAGCGCGGCGTCGATGGACTGCAGTCCGCCGAGCATGGAGACCATCATGAACGGCACCCCGCACCAGGTGTTGACCATGATCGCGGCGAACCGCTGCCAGAACGTGCTTTCCAGCCAGTCGGGTTGGGGCAGGCGCAGGGTGTGCAGCGCGGTGTTGATGATGCCGCCGTCGGCGAGCATGAAGCGCCAGCCGAACACGGTGACGAAGGTGGGGACGGCCCACGGCAGGATCAGCAGGAGCCGGTACAGGGTGCGTCCGCGCAGCTTCTGGTTGAGCAGCAGGGCGAGCGCCAGGCCGATCGTGTAGTGCAGGGTGACGCAGACCGCGGTCCAGACGATCGTCCAGATGAAGTGCGACCAGAAGCGGTCGTAGGACGTCGGGCCGAACAGGATGTCCTTGTAGTTGTCGAACCCGATGAACTTGTAGGTGGCGTCGATGTGGTTGACACCGATCGTGCGCGCGGTGTTGAGGCTGTTGGCGTCGGTGAGCGTCAGGTAGAGGCCGTACACCAGGGGGTAGAGCACGAGGACGCCGAGCACGACGACCACGGGGATGATCATCGCGTACGCGTACCAGTGCTTCTGGTAGGCGGACTTGAGGCGCCCGCGGGGTCCGGGTCGGGGTGCGCGGTCACCGTGGCGCTTGCCGGTCGCGCGGTCGATGGCGACTGTCATGGTTCGTTCGACACCTTCTGGAAGTTCAGGAGTTGGTCCTGGGCCTGCGCACAGGCCGACGGCCGTCGGATCCGTCCCCCCACGCTCACGCTGGCGGATCCGACGGCCGTACGGGGCTACTTGCTGAAGTCCGGGACCAGCTTGGCGATCGCCAGTTCGGCGTTGCTCAGGCCCTTGTCGAGGGACTCCTTGCCGCCGGCGATCTTGGGCAGCTCGGTGTCCAGCGGACCCCACAGCGAGCTGTACTCGGCGAGCGCCGGGCGCGGCTGGGCGACGCCGAGGACGCCCTGGAAGCCGGCGATGCCCGGGTCGGCCTTGACGGCGGCGGTGTAGGCGTCGTCGCGGGTCGGCAGCGTCGAGTTCTTCAGCGCGATCGTCGACTGGGAGGCGGCGGAGGTCATGAAGTTGAGGAACTTCAGGGACGCCTTCTGGTGCGCGGAGTCCGAGCCGGCGTAGACCGACAGGTTGTGACCGCCGGTCGGGGCACCGGACTTGCCGGTGGAGCCGGCCGGGATCTGGGCGATGCCGAGGTTGGACTTGTCCTTGAAGGCCGAGCCCTTGTAGAAGTTCGTGATCTCCCAGGGGCCCTGGATGATCGCGGCGACCTTGCCGTTGACGAACGCGTCCTGGATGTGGGCGTAGGCGTCGGCGGTGGTGTCGGCCTTGTGCAGGCCGGTGCCGGAGAACAGGCTCAGCCAGGTGCCGTAGGCCTTCTTCGCGGCGGCGGAGTCCACGGTGATCTTCTTGGCGGAGGCGTCGACGGTGTCGGTGCCCTCGCCGTAGAGGAAGGTCTGCGCGTAGTAGGCCTGGGTGGAGCCCCAGTAGCCGTCGACCTTGGCCTTCGCCTTGATCTTCGCCGCGTCGGTCTTCAACTCGTCCCAGGTGGTGGGCGCTTGAGTGATCCCGGCCTGGGCGAAGAGCGCCTTGTTGTAGACGAGGGCGAGGGTGTCGGTGACCAGCGGCACGCCGTACGTCTTGCCGTCGTACTGGGCCTGCGTGATCAGGTTCTGCTTGAACTTGGCCTGGTCCGCGAGGGCTTCGGTGCCGTCGAGCGGCAGGAAGTAGCCCTTCTTCGCGAAGGCGGGGGTCCAGCCGACCTCCGAACGCAGCACGTCCGGGGCGCCCTTGGAGCCGGCGGCGGTGTCGAACTTGTTCTGCGCCTGGTCGAAGGGCACGTTGACGTACTTGACCTTGATGTTCTTGTTGGCGGCCTCGAACTCGGCGACCAGGGCCTTGTACGTGGGTGCCTCATTGGTGGCGTTGGAGGTGTCCCACCAGGTGATGGTGACCGGCCCGTCCGACTTGCCGCTGTCACTGTCACTGCCGCCGCAGGCCGTCGCCGCGAGGGCGAGGGACGCCACCAGAGCGGTGGCCGCTATGCCACGCCGCATGAGTTCTCCTTGAGGGTGAAAGCCCGTGTGCCGCAGGGGGCGGGCCCGTCCGCCGCCCCTGTGACTCGCCGACCGCTCCTTCGCCGCCGCCGGGCGTCGCCGAACGTAACAGCGATGCAAGCGTTGCGAAAGTCCTTGCTGCAAAAAACTGCAAGACGGCTGGAGAGTTACCCGCCCGTGACCTCTCCTCGACCCTCGCGCAACCCAGTGTTGATGCGGCTGAGCGGGCAATGGGACACTTGTGCAAGACTCTGCAAGCACTTGCCGCATGTCGTACGTTGACCAGAACACGAGGGATCGCGATGACGCAGCAACCCGCAGCGCGCCGACGGCCGGTACAGTCCACTCCCGTGACCACACGGCTTGCCGACATCGCCGCCCAGGCGGGGGTGAGCGAAGCGACCGTCAGCCGCGTCCTCAACGGCAAGCCGGGCGTCGCCGCCACCACCCGCCAATCCGTCCTCGCCGCCCTCGACGTGCTCGGCTACGAACGTCCGGTACGGCTGCGGCAGCGCAGCGAGGGCCTGGTCGGTCTCATAACGCCGGAGCTGGAGAACCCGATATTCCCCGCCCTGGCACAGGTCATCGGCCAGGCGCTGACCCGGCAGGGCTACACCCCGGTGCTCGCCACCCAGACCCCGGGCGGGTCCACGGAGGACGAGCTGACCGAGATGCTCGTCGACCGCGGGGTCGCCGGCATCATCTTCGTCTCCGGACTGCACGCGGACACCTCCGCGGACATGCAGCGCTACGAGCAACTGCGGGCGCAGGGCGTGCCGTTCGTGCTCGTGGACGGCTTCTCGCCGAAGGTGCAGGCGCCGTTCATCTCCCCGGACGACCGCGCGGCGATGACCCTCGCCGTCACCCACCTCGTCTCGCTCGGCCACACCCGCATCGGTCTGGCCCTTGGCCCCAAGCGCTTCGTACCCGTACAACGCAAGATCGAGGGCTTCGTCCGCGCGATGCAAGATCAACTGACCCTGACCGCCGAGGACGTGGAGACACGGCTCGTCCAGCACTCGCTGTACACGCTGGAGGGCGGGCAGGCCGCCGCCGCCGCGCTGATCGACCGCGACTGCACGGCGATCGTGTGCGCGAGCGACATGATGGCGCTCGGCGCGATACGGGCGGCCCGGCAGCGGGGTCTGGCGGTGCCCCGGGAGGTCTCGGTGGTCGGCTTCGACGACTCCCCCCTGATCGCCTTCACCGATCCACCCCTGACCACGATCCGCAAGCCGGTGCCGGCGATGGGACAGGCGGCGGTGCGGACGTTGCTGGAGGAGATCGGCGGGACGCCCGCGCCGCACAGTGAGTTCGTGTTCATGCCGGAACTGGTGGTACGGGGTTCAACGGCTTCGGCGCCTGGGGAACGGAATCGTCCCTAAGAGGGAGAAAACGCGGCGGTTTCCCGTGCGCTGGTAGTATACGGGGACTCTTCTCGTCGTAGAACATGCGAGCCGGACCCGACCAAGGGATGATCGGTCGCGGAAGCCTTTTCTGGCAGACTTTGTGTCTATGGGTGAGACCACCGTGACGACATTGGAAGGCCGTGAAGAAGCCGTTCCGAGCCCCGTCGCGGACGCCGCGGGGCAGGGTTTCCTGCGCCGGCTGCGGACTCCGCGCCGGCCCCGGCTGTGGTTCGAGATCCTGCTGATCGCGGTGAGTTACTGGACGTACTCACAGATCCGCAACGCGGTTCCGGAACAGCGGACCGAGGCACTGCGCAACGCCGACTGGATCTGGCGTATGGAGAACCACCTCGGCATCGCCGTCGAGCAGTCGGTCAACCACGCCGTGAACTCGGTGACTTGGCTGATCGTCGGCATGAACTACTACTACGCCACGCTGCACTTCGTGGTGACTCTGGGTGTCCTGGTGTGGCTGTACCGCAGTCATCCGGGCCGGTACGCGGCGACCCGCCTGGTCCTCTTCGCGACCACCGCCGTGGCCCTGGTCGGCTACTACTTCTTCCCGCTGGCCCCGCCCCGCCTGATGAACGGCGGCCACTTCGTCGACACCGTCATGGTCCACCAGACCTGGGGTTCGATGGCCTCCGGCGACCTGAAGCACATGTCGAACCAGTACGCCGCGATGCCGTCCATGCACATCGGCTGGTCCCTGTGGTGCGGCCTGACGATCTTCGCCCTGGCGAAACTCCCCTGGGTCCGCATCCTCGGCCTCCTCTACCCGGCGGCCACCCTCATGGTCATCGTCTCCACCGCCAACCATTTCTGGCTCGACGCGGTCGGCGGCATGCTCTGCCTCGCCTTCGGCTTCGCCGTCTCCCGCGTCTGGTACGGCACCTTCCCGTACGCCTTGCCTCGTACGGTGGCGGTACGGGGGGTGGAGGGGCGCCGGCTGCCGACGAAGGCGTGAAGGCTCCGCCGCCGGGGGGGGCGGGATGTGCCGTCGTTTTCGGCTGCGGCGCCGTCGTGGCTGGTCGCGCAGTTCCCCGCGCCCCTGAGGGGCGCCTGCACTGGGCGCCATCTGGACTGGGGGCGCGGGGAACTGCGCGAGCAGCCCCCACCGACCCGCAGCCGACAACCGACTCGCCTACGCCCCGTAAAACAGCGAGTCCACAACCCCCCGGGCCCTGCGCGTGGTCCGCCGATAGTCATCGAGCATGTCGCCCACATGCCCCGGCCCGTACCCCAAGTACCGCCCCACCGCCGCAAGTTCACGCGGGTCGGACGGAAACGTGTCCCCCGCCCGCCCGCGCACCAACATCACCGCGTTGCGAACCCGCGTCGCCAACACCCACGCCTCGTCCAATGTGGACGCATCCTCGGCAGAGATCAGTTCGGCGGCACAGGCCGCCGCAAGAGCCTCGCGTGTCCGGGTCGTCCGCAGCCCCGGCTCGACCCACCCGTGCCGCAACTGCATGAGCTGCACGGTCCATTCGACGTCGGAGAGTCCCCCACGCCCCAGCTTGGTGTGCAGCGTAGGGTCCGCGCCGCGAGGCAACCGCTCGGACTCCATCCGCGCCTTCAGCCGCCGGATCTCCCGTACGGCGTCGTCACCGAGCCCCTCGGCCGGATACCGCAGCGGATCGATCAGCTCGATGAACTGGCGGCCCAACTCCTCGTCCCCGGCGACGGGTTCGGCCCGGAGCAGCGCCTGCGACTCCCAGACCAGCGACCACCGGCGGTAGTACGCCTCGTAGGAGTTCAACGACCGTACGAGCGGCCCCGACTTGCCCTCGGGGCGCAGGTCCGCGTCGATCAGCAGGGGCGGGTCCGAGCTGGCGACCTGGAGCAGCCGGCGCATCTCGGAGACGACCTTGTTGGCCGCGTCGGAGGCCTCGCGCTCGGGCACGCCCTCGCGGGGTTCGTGCACGAACAGGACGTCCGCGTCGGAGCCGTAGCCGAGTTCGTGGCCGCCGAAGCGGCCCATGCCGATGACGGCGAAGCGGGTGGGCAGGGTGTCGCCCCAGCCGTCACGGACGACCGCGCGCAGCGTGCCGGCGAGGGTCGCCGCGGTGAGGTCGGAGACGGCGCCGCCGACCCGGTCGACGAGCGCGCCCTGGTCGGCCTCGACGGGCTGCGTCTCGGTGCCGTAGGAGCCGACGATGTCGAAGGCGGCCGTGCGGAAGAGTTCGCGGCGGCGGACGCCGCGGGCGAAGGTGACGGCCTGGACGGCGTCGTCGGCGCGGCCGACCGCGGCCAGTATCTCCTGGTCCAGGTGGGCGCGTTCGCGGGGTTCGAGGCCGCTGCCGCCGTCGCCGTCGCCGAGCAGGGCGACCGCTTCGGGGGCGCGCATCAGGAGGTCGGGGGCGAGGCGGCCGGCGGACAGGACGCGGGCGAGGTTCTCGGCGGCGGCGCCCTCGTCCCGCAACAGCCGTAGGTACCAAGGGGTCTTGCCGAGCGCGTCGGAGACCTTGCGGAAGTTGAGGAGGCCCGCGTCCGGGTCGGCGGAGTCCGCGAACCAGCCCAACAGGACGGGCAGCAGGGTGCGTTGGATGGCGGCCTTGCGGGTGACGCCGGAGGCGAGGGCCTCGATGTGGCGCAGGGCCGCCGCCGGGTCGACGTAGCCGAGGGCCACCAGGCGTTCGCGGGCCGCCTCGGCGCTCAACCTGGCCTCGCCGGGGGCGAGTTGGGCGACCGCGTCGAGCAGCGGACGGTAGAAGAGCTTCTCGTGCAGGCGTCGTACGACGGTCGCGTGGCGCTTCCACTCGCGGTTCAGCTCGGCCACCGGGTCGGTGCGCAGGCCCATCGAGCGGCCGAGGCGGCGCTGGTCGGTCTCCTCGACGGGGACCAGGTGGGTGCGGCGCAACCGGTAGAGCTGGATGCGGTGTTCCATCGTACGCAGGAAGCGGTAGGCGTCGTCGAGCCGGGCGGCGTCCTCGCGGCCGACGTAGCCGCCGGCGGCGAGGGCCTGGAGCGCGACGAGCGTGGTGCCGCTGCGCAGCGAGATGTCGGCGCGGCCGTGCACCAACTGGAGGAGCTGGACGGCGAATTCGACGTCGCGGAGGCCGCCGGGGGCGAGTTTCAGTTCGCGGTCGATCTCGGCGGCGGGGATGTTCTCGACGACCCTGCGGCGCATCTTCTGCACGTCGGTGACGAAGTTCTCGCGCTCGGCGGCCTTCCACACGAGGGGTTCGAGGGCGGTGACGTACTCCGCGCCGAGCGCGAGGTCGCCGGCCACCGGGCGGGCCTTCAACAGGGCCTGGAACTCCCAGGTCTTGGCCCAGCGCTGGTAGTAGGCGAGGTGGCTGGCGAGGGTGCGGACCAGGGGGCCGTTGCGGCCCTCGGGGCGGAGGTTGGCGTCGACGGGCCAGATGGAGCCCTCGACGGTGGTCTCGGAGCAGATCCGCATCATGTGGGCGGCGAGCTTGGTGGCGGCGCGCAGCGCCTTGCCCTCGTCGGCGCCGTCGACCGCCTCGCCGACGAAGATGACGTCGACGTCGGAGACGTAGTTCAGCTCGTGCCCGCCGCACTTGCCCATCGCGATCACCGCGAGCCGGCACAGCGCGGCCTCGTCGGGTGCGGCGGCGCGCGCGATGGCGAGGGCGGCGCGGAGAGTGGCGGTGGCGAGGTCGGCGAGTTCGGCGGCGGTCTGCGCGAGGTCGGTGGTGCCGCACACATCGCGGGCGGCGATGGAGAGCAGACAGCGGCGGTAGGCGACGCGCAGGGCGACCGGGTCGATGGCCTCCGCCAGCCCTCGTTCGAACTCCTCCACCCCGGGGTGGAGGTCGCGGGGCTCGTACATGACGAGGGCGTGCCAGTCGCGCGGATGCCGGGCGAGATGGTCGCCGAGGGCGGCGGAGGCGCCGAGCACACCGAGCAGGCGGTCCCGTAGGGGTTTCGCCGCGATCAGCGTGTCCGTCAGCTCGCGCCGCGCGGTGGGCTCGGGCTGCGCCTCCAGGAGCCGTACGAGACCCTGAAGGGCGAGGTCGGGGTCGGCGGTGGCGCCCAGCGCTTCCAGCAGGACCGGGTCGTTCCTTATCGGCGCCAGCTCCGCGCTCTCCAGGAGCCGCTCGGCGGCCGAGGGATCGGTGAAGCCGTGCCGCAGCAGCCGCGTGAAGGTACTGCTTCTGCGTCCCGGCGCCGTCATCCTCGGCCTCCCTCGGATCAAGGTCGTAACGTCCCGAGCCTAACCGCAGGTGCGGGCGGTGGCCCCGGGGCGTGCGGCGATGAGTTCCGGAGGGGTACGGGGTCTCCACTACGGGACGACCGACGACTCCGGGAGAAGCCGATGACGTACGACTCAGGGACTAGGGGTATCCGATGACCGACAACGCACCGCAGACCCGTCTCGACCCCCGCTACAGCGACCCGGCGGCCACCGCGACCGACTGGGCCACGGCCGAGGCGCGGCTCTCGGCGGCCGAGCAGTTCTGGATCTCGACGGTGCGGCCGGACGGGCGCCCGCATGTGACGCCGTTGCCCGCGGTGTGGGCGGACGGCGCGCTGCACTTCTGCACCGGGCCGGAGGAGCGCAAGGCGCGCAACCTCGCCGAGAACCCGAACGTCGTGCTGACGACCGGCACGAGCACCTGGGACAAGGGGTACGACCTGGTCGTCGAGGGCGCGGCGGTGCGGGTCGAGGACGAGGACCGGCTGCGGGGACTGGCCGCCGCGTGGGAGGCGAAGTACGGCAGTTTCTGGCACTTCGAGGTGCGGGACGGGGCCTTCCAGCACGGTGGCGGATCCGCGTTCGTCTTCGCTGTGGCGCCCCGCACGGTTTTCGGCTTCGGTAAGGGGGAGCCGTTCAGCCAGACGCGGTGGCGGTTCGCGTGACGCGCCTGACAAAGGTGCCTGAAGACGTGCCTGAAGACGTGCCTGACAAAGGAGTCAAGCCATGGACATGACCCTCGAAGTGATCCTTCTCCCCGTCTCCGACGTGGACCGGGCCAAGGCGTTCTACCAGGACAAGGTCGGCTTCCATGTCGATCTCGACGGTGAGGTGATGGAGGGCGTACGGATCGTGCAGCTCACGCCGCCGGGGTCCGGCTGTTCGATCGCGCTGGTCGACGGTCTGCAGGTGCCGACCGGGACGCCGCAGCCGGGGACGTACCACGGCATGCAGCTGTGCGTGCAGGACGCGAAGGCGGCCTACGACGAGCTGACCGCGCGCGGGCTCGATGTCAGCGAGCCGGTGCAGTTCGCGCCGCAGGACGGGGCCACCTTCATGTACTTCAAGGACCCGGACGGGAACGGCTGGGCGATCCAGGAGTACCGGAAGCGGGCCACCGAGCCGCTGCATCAGGTGCTGGCCCAACTGGCGGCTGGAGAGCAGTAGTTCACCACTTCTTCATCCATCGGGTTGGGTGAGGTGGGATGCGGGCATTTTGGCGTGTGCATGCTCTGTCCGCACCGTCACCCCCGTCCTCCCCCCACCCGGAGGTTGAAGTGTCCGGCAGTTCTGACAGTTCTGGCAGTTCCCGCGGTTCCCGCGGTTCCGTTGGTTCCGTGTACCGTCGCGGTCGCGCCGTCGTGGCGTCCGCGCTCGCCTTCTCGGCAGCCGCCGTCGGGGTCTGGACCGGCTTCGGCACCGCCTCGACCGCGCATGCCGCGACCGTGGTGCCGACCCCGGACCACGTCGTCGTCGTGGTCATGGAGAACCACGCCTACAGCCAGGTCATCGGCTCCTCCAGTGCCCCCTACATCAACTCGCTCGCGTCCGGTGGCGCCGCCCTCACCCAGTCGTACGGGATCACTCACCCGAGCCAGCCGAACTACTTCGCCCTGTTCTCCGGCTCCACCCAGGGCATCACCAGCGACAGCTGCTACACGGCGGGCTTCTCCTCGGCCGCGAACCTCGCCTCCGAGGTGACGGCGGCGGGCGGCACCTGGGCCAGCTACAACGAGACGCTGCCCAGCCAAGGTTCGACGACGTGCAGCAGCGGCACCTACGCGCGCAAGCACAACCCCTGGTTCGGTTTCTCGAACGTCGCGACGTCGACGGCGAAGACCTTCGCGCAGTTCCCCACGGACTACACGACGCTCCCCGACATCTCCTTCGTGACGCCCAACCTGTGCAGCGACATGCACGACTGCTCGGTGGCGACCGGTGACACCTGGCTGAAGAACAACCTCGGCGCGTACGCGACCTGGGCCAAGACGCACAACAGCCTGCTCGTCGTCACCTTCGACGAGGACAACCTGCTCAGCGGCAACCGCATCCCGACGGTCTTCTACGGCCAGCCGGTGACCGCGGGTGCCACGTCCTCGACCACGTACAACCACTACAACCTGCTGCGGACCCTGGAGGACTCCCAGGGCCTGACCACCCACGCGGGCAACGCGGCCTCGGCCGCGGACATCACCGGCATCTGGGCGTCCTGAGATGTACGTGGCGGACAGCCGTGCCAACGCCAAAAGCACCACCGCGGGTACTACGGGTACTCCGGCGCGGGTGTCCGCCGTGGTCGCCCCCACGGTCTTCGCACTCGGCGCGGTCAGCCTGATCACCGACGTGTCGTCCGAGATGGTGACCGCGGTGCTGCCGCTGTACCTGGTGACGGGCCTCGGCCTGTCACCGCTGGGCTTCGGTCTCCTGGACGGCATCTACAACGGCTTCTCGGCACTCGTCCGCCTGGCCGGCGGCCACCTCGCCGACCGTGGCGGCGGCCGGCACAAGTGGGTCGCGGGCATCGGCTACGCCGTCTCGGCGGCCTGCAAGCCGCTCCTCCTCCTGGCCCACACCCTCACCCCCATCGGCCTGATCCTGGCCGCAGACCGCACGGGCAAGGGCCTGCGCACGGCACCGCGCGACGCGCTGATCTCCCTCTCCTCCACCCCGGAGAACCGCGGTCGCGCCTTCGGCGTACACCGCGCGATGGACACGGCGGGCGCGCTGCTCGGCCCACTGGTGGCGTTCCTGATCCTGCGGGCGACGGTGGACGGGTACGACGCGGTGTTCACGGTGAGTTTCTGCGTGGCGGTGGTGGGGGTGCTGGTACTGGTGCTGTTCGTGCCGGGCGGCCGGGCATGGGCGCCGACACCGGCACCGACACCTTCGAGCCGCCCCACCCTCCGCGCCGCCTTCGCCCTGCTCGCCCGCCGCGACCTGCGCCGCATCACCATCTGCGCACTGCTGCTGGGCCTGGCGACGGTGAGCGACTCCTTCGTGTACCTGCTCCTGCAACGCCGCCTCGGCGTCCCCGACCGCTGGTTCGCCCTGCTCCCCCTGGGCACGGCAGCGGCTTTCCTGCTCCTCGCCGTTCCCCTGGGCCGCCTCGCGGACCGCGTAGGCCGCTGGCGGATATTCCTGTCCGGCCACGGCGCCCTCCTCACGGCGTACGCCCTGCTGCTGACCTCCTGGCACGGCACGGCCCTCCCCTACGCCGTCCTCCTCCTGCACGGCGGTTTCTACGCGGCGACCGACGGCGTACTGATGGCCGCGGCCTCGGACAGCGTGCCGGAAGAGCTGCGCTCGTCGGGCCTGGCGCTGGTGCAGACGGGCCAGGCGGCGGCGCGGTTCGTGTGCTCGCTGGGCTTCGGCGCGGCATGGACGCTGTGGGGCGACCGTACGGCGCTCATGGCGTCGGCGGCGGCACTGACGCTCTGCGCGGTGTTCGCCCTGACACTCCGCCCCGGCCGATCATCAGTCCTGGAGCCTGCCCGATGACCCTGCGCAATCGCGTCCTGATCCTCACCACGGCGATAGTCCTGCTGGCGGGGATCGCCGTCGCCTCGGTTCTCCACGCGTCGGCGCGCGCTGGGCAGCGGGACCAGGTCCAGCCCGACGGCCCCCAGGTCACCGCGGGCCGGGTCACCCTCACGTCCCCCGGCACCATGGTGTTCCGCAACATGGCCTGGGGCCCCCACCGAGACGAACTCACGACGGTCCCCGCCTCCGACCCCTCCGCCCCACGCACCGCCTCCGGCCTCAAATGCCTCCGCTTCTACGCCAGTTCGGGCACCGGAGTCTGCCTCCAGGCGGTCCACGGCACGGTCACGGACACCTACCGCGCCCTGATCCTCGACGCCCACCTCAAGGAGAAGGCCCGCTACGACGTCCCCGGCATCCCCTCCCGGGCCCGCGTCTCCCCCACGGGTCACTACGCGGCCTGGACGGCATTCGTCGGCGGCGACTCGTACGCGGGCACGAACTTCTCGACCCGAGCGGCGATCGTAGACACGAGGTCGGGCCGGCTGACCCCGTCCCTGGAGTCGTTCCGCATCCTCAAGGACGGTCACGTCTACCACGCGGCCGACGTCAACTTCTGGGGCGTGACCTTCGCGGCGGACGACCGCACGTTCTACGCGACGCTGGCGACGAAGGGGACGACGTACCTGGTCAAGGGCGACCTGAAGGCGCACACGGTCACCACGATCCACACGAACGTCGAATGCCCGTCCCTGTCCCCCGACGGCACCCGCATCGCCTACAAGAAACGCGTCAAGGGCCTCCCGAAGGACGCCCCGTGGCACCTGTACGTCCTCGACCTCCGCACCATGCGCGAAACTCCGCTGGCCGAGCCCCGAAGCGTGGACGACCAGGCGGTGTGGCGGGACGACCGCACGATCGTCTACGCACTGCCCGGCGACTACGGGGCGGATCTGTACGAGGTACCGGCGGACGGCACGGGAAAGCCGCGGCGCATCAGCACCGCGGCCGTGTCCCCCGCGTTCGTGCAGTAGGACGGAAGCAGAACGGACCGGACTAGAGCACCGGCAGATTCTTCCGCAACTCGAACGCCGTGACCTCGCTGCGGTACTCCTCCCACTCCTGCCGCTTGTTGCGCAGGAAGAAGTCGAAGACGTGCTCGCCGAGGGCCTCGGCGACCAGGTCACTCCGCTCCATGAGAGTGAGCGCCTCGCCCAGGTTCTGGGGCAGGGGCTCGATGCCCATCGCGCGGCGTTCCGCGTCGGAGAGGGCCCAGACGTCGTCCTCGGCGCCCGGGGGGAGTTCGTAGCCCTCTTCGATGCCCTTCAGGCCGGCGGCGAGGAGGAGGGCGTAGGCCAGGTACGGGTTCGCGCCGGAGTCCAGGGAGCGGACCTCTACCCGTGCCGAGCCCGTCTTGCCGGGCTTGTACATGGGGACGCGGACCAGGGCGCTGCGGTTGTTGTGGCCCCAGCAGATGTACGAGGGGGCCTCGCCGCCGGCGCCGGCCGTGCGCTCGGAGCCGCCCCAGATGCGCTTGTAGGAGTTGACCCACTGGTTGGTGACCGCGGAGATCTCCGCCGCGTGCTTCAGCAGGCCCGCGATGAAGGAGCGGCCGACCTTGGAGAGCTGGTACTCCGAACCCGACTCGTAGAAGGCGTTGCGGTCGCCTTCGAACAAAGACAGGTGCGTGTGCATGCCGCTTCCCGGGTGTTCCGAGAACGGCTTCGGCATGAAGGTCGCCTGCACGCCCTGCTCCAGCGCCACCTGCTTCATGACCAGGCGGAACGTCATGATGTTGTCCGCCGTGGACAGGGCGTCCGCATACCTCAGATCGATTTCCTGCTGGCCCGGTGCGCCCTCGTGGTGGGAGAACTCGACCGAGATGCCCATCGACTCCAGCATGGTGATCGCCTGGCGGCGGAAGTCCATGCCCACGTTCTGCGGGGTGTGGTCGAAGTAGCCGGAGTTGTCGGCGGGGGTGGGGCGGGAGCCGTCGAGGGGGCGGTCCTTCAGGAGGAAGAACTCGATCTCGGGGTGGGTGTAGAAGGTGAAGCCGAGGTCGGAGGTCTTGGCGAGGGCGCGCTTCAGCACGTACCGCGGGTCCGCGAAGGACGGGGAGCCGTCCGGCATGAGGATGTCGCAGAACATGCGGGCCGTGCCGGGGGCCTCGGCGCGCCAGGGCAGGACCTGGAAGGTGGAGGGGTCCGGCTTGGCGATCATGTCGGACTCGTACACGCGGGCGAAGCCCTCGATCGCGGAGCCGTCGAAGCCGATGCCCTCGTCGAAGGCCTGTTCCAGCTCGGCGGGGGCCACGGCGACGGACTTGAGGAAGCCCAGCACGTCCGTGAACCACAGCCGTACGAACCGGATGTCGCGCTCCTCCAACGTCCGGAGCACGAACTCCTGCTGCTTGTCCATCTTCCGCTTCCCCATCCTTGCTGGTCAGGCCGCCTGTCCTCGTACCGCAGGAGGCGGTCGGGCACCTGAGCATCCCACCACAACACCATTTCGTGCGCGTTGCCGACCTTGATCGACCGGCCGTCCTCGGGTTGAACGGCTCACGAACGGCAGGTGTCCCGCGCTGATGCCTGTGCGATGCCCATCTGCTGACCATCTTGCCTGCTCGGACTGACATTCGTAATGCCTGGCCCGGGGCACTTCGCACTCTTCCGCGGTCTTTGCTGTGGGCGCCCTACGAGAACCCCTTACTCCCCCACTACGATCAGTGGGTTCCGACCTTCCCGTCCCTTCCCCCAAAAGGACACACATCTCATGGGTTCCGCGAAGAACACCGGCAACGCGGCGCGCAAGGCCCGCATCGAGGAGATGCGGCGCGCCGAGCAGGCCCGCGAGCGACGCGCCAAGCTCGTGAAGATCGTGGCGAGCGCGGTGGTCGTCGCCGGTCTCGTCATCGGCGGGGTCGCCGTCGTGCACGCGCAGTCCGGCAAGAAGGACAGTTCCGCGAGCGACTCGAAGAACAGCGGTTCGGGGCACTTCGTCGCGGGTTCGGACGGCGTGAACACGTGGAAGGGGACGCTGGGCCGCACCCACGTCACCGGCACGGTGAACTACCCGATGCACCCGCCGGTCGGCGGCAACCACAACCCGGTCTGGTTGAACTGCAACGGCGACGTCTACACCAAGGCCGTCAAGGACGAGAACGCGGTGCACGCGCTGGAGCACGGCGCGGTCTGGGTGACGTACAACAAGAAGGCCTCGGCGGCCGACGTCAAGGCGCTCGCGGCGAAGGTGAAGTCGACGCCGTACTCGCTGATGAGTCCGTACGACAGCCAGAAGGACCCGATCATGCTGTCGGCGTGGGGGCACCAGCGGACCGCGAAGAGCGCGAGCGACCCGGACGTGAACAAGTTCTTCGCCGAGTTCGTGCAGGGCAAGCAGACACCCGAGCCGGGTGCGGCCTGCACGGGCGGGCTGTCGCAGTGAGGCAGGTGGGACTGATCGCGGGGGCCGCGGCGGTGGCGCTGGTCGCGGCCGGCGCGATCACCTACGCGGTCGCCGAGGACGGCGGTGGATCGACCAACTCCCCCACTCCTACGGCCGATTCGGCGGACGCCGGGTTCGCGCGGGACATGGCGGTCCATCATCAGCAGGCCGTCGAGATGTCGTACATCGTGCGGGATCGCACGAAGAATGTGGAAGTGCGGCGCCTTGCGTACGACATCGCGCAGACGCAGGCCAATCAACGGGGCATGCTGCTGGGCTGGTTGGACCTGTGGGACCTGCCGAAGGTGTCGGCCGATCCGCCGATGACCTGGATGGGCATGGGTGACATGGCGTCCGGGAAGGACGGCGCGCTGATGCCGGGGATGGCGACCAACACCGAGCTGAAGAAGCTGAATTCGCTGAGCGGCAAGCCCGCCGAGGTGTTCTTCCTGCAGCTCATGACGGACCATCACAAGGGCGGGATCCACATGGCCGAGGGGTGTGTGGAGAAGTGCACGGTGGGGGTGGAGAAACGGCTGGCGCAGGGGATGGTGGACGCGCAGCAGTCGGAGATCCAGTTGATGGCCGACATGCTCAAGGAGCGTGGCGCAAAAGCGCGTTCGTAAAGCGTCCCCGGTCGTTCGTTACACGCCCGTAAGGAAAAAAGCGCCCAATTCGCCCTGAGTGACGGTTCCTTGGGTTTCTCTTGACTTTTGCGTTCCCCTGGCATGAACGGTTCATCGAAAGAGTGGGCCCACGTGTGATCCATCCGCGGACCTTCCCGCCGCAGGTTCCGTACGGATCGACGACGACCAACCACTCCATGCGTGGAACCGCATAGCAGGGGGTTTTATGAGATCCAATCGCGCCACCGTGCGCGCCGGCGTGAGCATGGCAGCGACACTGCCCATGATCGCCGGCGCTCTGGCGCTCGGTATACCCGCGGCGCACGCCGCGGACACCCCGGGCCGGGACGCCCTCGCGGGCACCAAGCCCGCGTGGGCGACGGCCAAGGCGGACAAGGGAGCCACCTCCGACAGCTCCAAGGTCTCCGCCCGGGTCTACCTCGCCGGCCGGAACGCCTCCGGTCTCGCGGCGTACGCCAAGGCCGTCTCGGACCCGAGTTCGGCTCTGTACGGCAAGTACCTGAGCGCCGCTCAGGTGCAGCAGCGCTTCGGCGCCACGACGGCCCAGGTGACCGCCGTCAAGTCCTGGCTGAAGTCCGCCGGGCTGAAGGTCACCGGCACCACGCAGCACTACGTCACCGTCTCCGGTGACGTGGCGGCGGTCGAGAAGGCGTTCAGCACCTCGCTGCACAACTACTCGAAGGGCTCGAAGACCTACCGCGCCCCGTCGAAGACGGCCTCCGCGCCGGACAGCCTCAACGGTGCCGTCCTGACCGTCACCGGTCTCGACAACGCCCCGCACCAGGCGAGCCACGACGACACGCTGCCGGGTCCGACCGCGGTGTTCAAGAACTCGGGACCGTTCTCCTCGTACTACGGCTCCAACACCGCGACCACCCTGCCCTCGGCCTACGGCAAGAAGATCCCGTACGCCGTCGAGGGGTACACCGGCAAGCAGCTGCGGGCCGCCTACGGCGCCGGCAAGTACACCGGCAAGGGCGTGCGCGTCGCCATCACCGACGCCTACGCCTCGCCGACCATCGCGTTCGACGCGGCCACCTACGCGAAGAACCACGGCGACGCCAAGTGGACGACCAGCCAGCTGAAGCAGGTCCTCCCCTCGGACTACACCGACACCGCCGCCGACAAGTGCGACGCCTCGGGCTGGTACG
Organism: Streptomyces sp. NPDC050548; assembly: GCF_044457385.1. Classification (NCBI taxonomy): domain Bacteria; kingdom Bacillati; phylum Actinomycetota; class Actinomycetes; order Kitasatosporales; family Streptomycetaceae; genus Streptomyces; species Streptomyces sp. NPDC050548. The sequence continues at coordinate 511,829 of NZ_JBITGV010000003.1, read as the reverse complement.
GCGAGGAGACCCTCGACGTCGAGGCCGTGCACGCGGTGGCGCCGGACGCGAACGTCACCTACGTGGGCGCCGCGTCCTGCAACGACGACGATCTGCTCGACTCGCTCAACAAGATCGTCGACAACCACCTGGCCGACATCGTCTCCAACTCGTGGGGCGACATCGAGGCCAACCAGACGCCGGACCTCGCGGCCGCCTACGACCAGGTGTTCCAGCTGGGCGCGGTCGAGGGCATCGGCTTCTACTTCTCCTCCGGTGACAACGGCGACGAGGTCGCCAACACCAAGACGAAGCAGGTCGACACCCCGGCCAACTCGGCGTGGGTGACGGCGGTCGGCGGTACCTCCCTCGCCGTCGGCAAGGGCGACAAGTACCTGTGGGAGACCGGCTGGGGCACCGAGAAGGCCTCGCTGTCGGCCGACGGCAAGAGCTGGACCGCCTTCCCGGGCGCCTTCACCTCGGGCGCGGGCGGCGGCACCAGCAAGACCGTGGCCGAGCCCTTCTACCAGAAGGGTGTCGTCCCGGACGCGCTCGCCAAGGCCAACAGCGCCACCGGCAACCGTGTCGTCCCGGACATCTCGGCGATCGCCGACCCGAACACCGGCTTCAAGGTCGGCCAGACGCAGACCCAGTCGGACGGTTCGGAGTCGTACAGCGAGTACCGGATCGGCGGCACCTCGCTCGCCTCCCCGGTGATCGCGGCGGTCCAGGCCCTGGCCCAGGAGGCGCGCGGCGGCAAGGCGATCGGTTTCGCCAACCCGTCGATCTACGCCAAGTACGGCACGAAGGTCTACCACGACGTGACCGACAAGCCGACCGGCACGGACCTCGCGGTCGCCCGCGTGGACTTCGCCAACGGCTTCGACGCCACCGAGGGCCTGCTGACCTCGGTCCGCAGCCTCGGCAAGGACAGCTCGCTGTCCGCGGTCAAGGGCTACGACGACGTGACCGGCGTGGGCACGCCCGCGAACGGCTACGTCGAGTCGTTCATCTCCCCCAAGGGTCACCACTGACCCGGTAGGCGGTGGGCGAGTCACCTGTTGATGGGGTGGCGTGGGGTATTCGACACCCCGCGCCACCCCATCGCGTCTCACTGACGATTACAGTGGACCCGTGCCTCCACTGAACTTCTGGTCGATCTATCAGCACGGCTTCGCCCGCGTCGCCGCCTGCACGGGCCACACCGTGATCGCGGACCCGCACGCCAACGCCGAAGCGGTCCTGCGCCACGCCCGCCGGTGCGACGAGGAGGGCGTCGCCGTCGCCGTCTTCGCGGAAATGGGCCTGTGCGGCTACTCCATCGAGGACCTGCTGCTCCAGGACGTGCTGCTCGACCAGGTCGAGGAGGCGCTGCGGGACGTGGTGACGGGGTCCGCGGACCTGCTGCCGGTGCTGGTCGTCGGCGCCCCGCTGCGGCACCGCAACCGGATCTACAACTGCGCGGTGCTGGTGCACCGGGGCCGGGTCCTGGGCGCCGTACCGAAGTCGTACCCGCCGAACTACCGCGAGTTCTACGAGCGCCGCCAGATCGCCGACGGCGCCGACGAGCGCGGCGGGACGATCCGCGTCGGCGGGGAGGAAGTCCCGTTCGGCGTGGACCTGTTGTTCGCGGCGCGGGACGTCCCGTCCCTCGTACTCCACGCGGAGATCTGCGAGGACATGTGGGTGCCGGTGCCGCCGAGCGCCGAGGCCGCTCTGGCGGGCGCCACGGTCCTCGTCAACCTCTCCGGCAGCCCGATCACGGTCGGCCGCGCCGAGGACCGCAAACTGCTCTGCCGCTCGGCGTCCGCGCGCTGTCTCGCCGCGTACGTCTACGCGGCGGCCGGCCTCGGCGAGTCGACGACGGACCTGTCCTGGGACGGCCAGGCGATGATCTACGAGAACGGCGCACTGCTGGCGGAGACCGACCGCTTCCCGCTGGGCGACGAGCACGCGGTGGCCGACATCGACCTCGATCTGCTGCGGCAGGAGCGGCAGCGGATGGGCACGTTCGACGACAACCGCCGTACGCACCGGGCGCGGACGTCGGACTTTCGCACGGTGGGCTTCGAACTCGCGCCGCCACTGGGTGACTTGGGGCTGCGGCGGCGCCTGGAGCGCTTCCCGTTCGTGCCGGCCGACGCGGAGCGGCTCGCGCAGGACTGCTACGAGGCGTACAACATCCAGGTCGAGGGCCTGCAGCAGCGGCTCGCGGCGATCGGCGGCCCGAAGGTCGTCATCGGGGTCTCCGGGGGTCTCGACTCCACGCACGCGCTGATCGTCGCCGCGCGCGCGATGGACCGCGCGGGCCGTCCGCGCAGCGACATCCTGGCCTGGACGCTGCCGGGCTTCGCGACCAGCGACCACACGAAGGACAACGCGCACGCGCTGATGCGGGCGATCGGCGTCACGGCGGCCGAGTTGGACATCACGCCGACCGCACGCCTGATGCTGAAGGAGATGGGCCACCCCTTCGCCTCCGGCGAGCCGGTGTACGACATCACCTTCGAGAACGTCCAGGCGGGCCTGCGCACGGACTACCTGTTCCGCCTGGCCAACCAGCGCAACGGCATCGTGCTGGGCACGGGCGACCTCTCGGAACTGGCCCTGGGCTGGTCGACGTACGGCGTCGGCGACCAGATGAGCCACTACAACGTCAACTCGGGCGTACCGAAGACCCTGATCCAGCACCTGATCCGCTGGGTGGTGAGCAGCGATCAGTTCGACGAGGAGACCGGCAAGATCCTCACCGCGATCCTCGACACGGAGATCAGTCCCGAGCTGGTGCCCGGCGAGGAGATGCAGTCGACGGAGTCGAAGATCGGCCCGTACGCGCTGCACGACTTCACGCTCTTCCACGTCCTGCGCTACGGCTTCCGCCCGTCGAAGATCGCGTTCCTGGCGTGGCACGCGTGGCACGACGCGGGGGCGGGGGCCTGGCCGCCCGGCTTCCCGGAGGAGAAGCGGGTGGCGTACGAACTGCCGGAGATCCGGCGGTGGTTGGAGGTCTTCTGCCGCCGCTTCTTCGGCTTCGCCCAGTTCAAGCGCTCGGCGATGCCGAACGGGCCGAAGGTGTCGGCGGGGGGTTCGCTGTCGCCCCGGGGAGACTGGCGGGCGCCTTCGGACGGGTCGGCCACGACCTGGCTGCGGGATCTGGAGCGGTTCGACTAGTCACTGATCGTTCGGCGCCCCTCTCGGAGGTCGGCGGCACGCGGGGCCTCCGAGAGGGTGAGCCGGGAGAGTGTGTCACTTCGCGCAGAAGTGTCACACTTCCTGACGGAGAGCCCCGTGCCGCCGGCGCACTTTCGGACCCCTGCGGTTTCGCCGGACCGCCGCACAGCTCGTACACCCAGGTCGTACGCCATGGAACCAAGACACAGCACCACGACGGGCCACACGAGCGGAGAGCCGGCGGGGATTGCCCCACTGATCAGCGCGGTGGTGGCCGTACCCGTACTGACCAGCGCGGTGAACGCGGGCCCGCTGGGTGCGCTCAGCAGGACTCCTGGGCTCACCGGCTCCGAAGGACCGGGCGGGTGACAGCAGTTCATGCCACACCGGCCACTGCGGTGACCGCGATCCGGGCACGCTCGGTGTACTGCCTGCCGAGTCGCTTGACCTTGCGTCGGACCCGTTCGCCGAACGTGTCGGGGAGCCGCTCGGCGAGCGCCGCCTGCCGCCAGCCGAGTTCCGGCGTCTCGGCCATGTCGCCGCCACGGTCGCTTCTTCCGGCGTGAGTCTGCGCAGCACCGCCGCGACCCGGCTCTCGCGCTCCCCGTGCAGCACCTGGGCCTCGGGCGTTCGAACCTCCACGAGGAGGTCCCGCAGGGTCAGATCGGTGCCGACCGGCCGACTGAGCAGGGACACCCTGCTGCCATTCACCTTGCGTTCCCACAGTGGTTGCAGATGTCGATGTTCGATCTCGGTGTGGCGCCGCAAGAGGTCCACCACGGCCGGATCACGAAGAACACCCCTGCCCAGCCTGTCGACCCAGTCACCCAGCAGCGCCATCTCCACCGCCTCGCGCCACCTCTCGGGGCGGGTGATCCCGAGCCAGATCCGGCCGAACTCGTCGACTGTCGCGTGATCCCCCTCGATCGCGGCATTGCGCGCTGTCAGCGCGGCGAGCAGGGCTTCCCGGGTGATCGGCGCGAGCTGCGGACCGCAGGCACGAGCGAGCATGAGCAGGGTTCGTGAGATGAGGTTCATCGACGAATGCGCCACATCCGCCGCGTCGTCGCGCCGGTCTCCCGTACGCCGTGAGCACTGCCATTTCCCGTCGGTCAAGCAGTCCGGGCATATCGACCGCAGGTAGACGTTCTCCTCCTCGAAACGCTCTCGGGTGTCCTGGATGCGCTTGATCATCCGCAGCACGAGGGCGTCCGTTCCCATCGCCGGATCAAGCGGAGGCAGAACCGCGGGAGGCCGAATGCGACCGTTGCCGCGCGGATCCGTCAGGTCCTCCTCCAGCTCCTTCATGGTCGAGGTGACCAGTTCGCGCAGATCGGTTGCGTCGTCGACTCCGACGTAGATGGTTATCAACGTGCGGCTCCTTGCCGAGAGGTCGGGAGAAAGGCTCTTACCTCTGGGCTCGGACGCTCGTCGTACCGGCAAAGAATCTTGAGGATTTCGATGTGTCGCTCGTCACATCGCAGCCTGTTGCCGTGGTGAACCCCTCAACTGCCCGAAACGGGCGGGTGGGCGAAATCAGGGGTGCAGTGCCGGGGAGGATCGGGTGGGGACATGCGCTGCGACCAGGCGTTCGCGACCCGGCACCGCCCGACGCCGGTCCACACTCCACGCCGTGGCGGCAACTCCCAAGCCCAGTACGGCCAACAGCGCGCCGGCCACGGCAGGTGACGTAGCGCCGAAGCCCGCCGCCAGGGCGAGGCCGCCGATCCAGGCGCCGCCCGCGTTGGCCAAGTTGAAGGCCGCCTGGTTCGCGGAGGAGGCCAACGAGGGGCCCGCGGCGGCCTTTTCCATCACCATCAGCTGGAGCGGGGAGCCCGTCACGAACGCCGCTACGCCCAGCAGGACGACCGCGAGTGCCGCGCTCCACTCCGTGGTCATCAGGAGCGGGAACAGGGCCAGGACCGCGCCCAGGGAGACCAATCCGCCGAACAGCGTGCCCCGGAGGGAGTGGTCCGCCAGGCGGCCGCCCAGCAGGTTGCCTGCCGTCGCGCCCACGCCGAACAGGGCCAGCAGCAGCGTCACGCTGCCGTCGGCGAAGCCCGCCGCTTCCGTGAGCATCGGCGTGATGTAGCTGTACGCCGAGAAGAGCGCGCCGAAGCCCGCCACCGTCGTGCCGAGGGCCAGCCAGACCGGGAGGGACTTCAGCGCCGCCATCTCGCGGCGCAGGCCCACCGCCGGGGCGTGTGCGTGGTCGTGCGGGATCAGCGCGGCCAGTGACGCTATCGCCGCCAGGCCGATCACGCTCACCGCGAGGAACGTGGCCCGCCAGCCCAGGTGTTGGCCCATCAGCGTGGCAGCGGGCACGCCCACGATGTTGGCGACCGTGAGGCCCAGGAACATCAACGAGACGGAGCGCGCCTTGCGTTCGGGCGCGACCATCGTCGTGGCGACGACGGCTCCTACGCCGAAGAAGGCGCCGTGCGGCAGGCCGCTGAGGAAGCGGGCGACGAGGAGGTAGTCGTAGTTCGCGGCGAGGGCCGACAGGGCGTTGCCCGCCACGAACAGGACCATCAGGCCGATCAGGACCGTGCGGCGGGACAGGCGGGCGGTGACCGCCGCGAGGAGCGGGGCGCCGATGACGACGCCCAGCGCGTACGCCGAGACCAGGTGTCCCGCCGTGGGGATCGAGACGTGGAGGTCGTCCGCGACCTCGGGCAGCAGGCCCATGATCACGAATTCGGTGGTGCCGATACCAAAAGCGCCGACGGCCAGAGCGAGCAGGGCCAGGGGCATGGAGGTGCCTGTGCCTTTCAAGGGGAGAGCGGAGTTCCGTACCGAACAGGTTAAGTTCAGTTACGGAACAAAGACTCCCAGGCGCTCTATTCCACGAGGTTAAGAGCTCGTGTCCAGGTTCACACGAGCCGCGATCGGGAGATGGTCGCTGCCGGTCCTGGGGAGCGTCCACGAGGTGACCGGCTCCACGCCCTGGACCATGATCTGGTCGATCCGCGCCATCGGGAACGAGGCCGGCCAGCTGAACCCGAAGCCGTCGCCCGCCGCGCCCTGCGTGGAGCGCATCTGGGCGGTGACGGCGTTCAGCGAACGGTCGTTCATCGTGCCGTTGAGGTCGCCGAGGAGGATCTTCCGCTTCAGCGGCTCGGCCGCGATGGCCTCACCGAGCGCGTCGGCGCTCGTGTCGCGCTGCCGGGCCGTGAACCCGGCCTTCAACTTCACCCGCACCGACGGGAGATGGGCGACGTAGACCGCGATCCGCCCCTCGGGGGTGGTGACGGTGGCGCGCATCGCGCGGGTCCAGCCCAGCTTTATGTCCACGGCCTGGACGTCGGTCATCGGGTCCTTGCTCCACAGGCCGACCGTGCCCTCGACCGCGTGGTACTTGTACGTCGACGCCAGCGCCTTCTCGTACGTCGGGACCGCCGAGGCCGTCAGTTCCTCCAGGGCGAGGATGTCCGCGCCGGACGCCGCCACGTCACGGGCCGTACCGGCCGGGTCGGGGTTGTCGGCGTTCACGTTGTGCGTGGCCACGGTCAGGTTGCCGCCGGTGCCGGTCTTGTCGCTGAGCAGCAGCCCGCCGAAGAGGTTCAGCCAGACGACCGCCGGGAGTACGACGGCGATCAGCGCGGTCGCCGACTTGCGGACCAGGCCGAGGACCAGCAGCAGCGGGATCGTGATCCCGAACCAGGGCAGGAAGGTCTCCGTGAGACTGCCCAGGTTGCCGATCCGGTTCGGGATGCGCGAGTGGAGCAGCATGACGAGGGCCAGGACGATCGCCAGCGCGGCGAGGACGAGACCCCGGCGCCAGATCCTCCGGTCGCCCCGCCAGCCGTCGAACAGTCTGTTCCGCAGGCGCCGAAGTCGGTTTCCGTGCGGCTCGTCCCCCGAGCCGCCGTCGTCCGTCTCCGCCACATACGCCTGCTGTGCCATACCTTCGCCTCACTACTGCCGTGCACACCATCGTCCCCGCGCCTACGACCCTAGGGGATGATCGGTTCCGATCCGCCGTCCCATGACGGCCGTACTGGCACGAGGACGAACAAGTCGGCGCCACGGGTTCCGAATCCGGGTCCGTAGGACCCGTTTGTGACGAGACGCGCATATACGGATCGGCTAGGACCTGTCCGGGCGCAGGGCCACCAGCACGGTGTCCACGAGGAGTTCGGACAGGCCCTCGGGGAGGTCGGCGTCGGCGCGCATGACGGTGCGCAGGAGCATCGGGCCGACCAGCATGTCGTTCATCAGCTCGGCGTCGAGGTCGGTGCGGAGTTCGCCGTTCTCCTGGCCCCGGCGCAGCAGCTCGACCTGCTTGCGGCGGCGGGGCTCCACGACGGTCGCGTGATAGGCGGCCCACACCTTCGGGGCGCTCTTCATCTGCGCGTACACGTTGTGCAGAAGGGCCGAGGAGCGGGTCATCAGGCCGCGCTGGCGCAGCTGTTCCATCATGGCGACGAGGTCGTCGCGCAGGGAGGCGCCGGGCAGTTCGGGGTCGTGCGGCTCGGCGTCACGGATGACGTCGACGAACAACTCCTCCTTGCCCGGCCAGCGGCGGTAGATGGTGGCCTTGCCGACACCGGCGGTGCGGGCGATGCGCTCGATGGAGAGTTCGGCCAGTGGCACGCCTTCCTCCAGGAGCTTCATCACACCTTCCGTGATGGCGCGTTCGACGGCCTCGCTGCGCGGGCGCCCCCTGGTGGGAGCGCACTGCCGGGTCCCGTTGTCGGTGCCGGTGGCGGTGCCGTTGTCGGCAAGGCTCACTTCACTCCGTCCCTTCGCTGTCACCCCGTTGCCGTCTGTGGTGATTGTCGTCGCTATTCGCCCACGACGACCAACTCCTGTTCCTCCTTGCCCTCCTGACGGACCGTCGGCTTCCCGGGCAGGAAGAGGAACGCGACCACCGCGCCTACGACCGCGACGCCCGCGCCGCACAGGGCGGTGACGTGCATGGCGTGCAGGAAGGCGTCGTTGGCCGGGCCGACCAGGGCCCTGCCCTGCGGGCCGAGCTTCGCGGCGACGCCGAGGGTGGCCTCGATGGACTCGCCGGCCGTGTCGCGCAGGGCGGCCGGCACCGAGCCGAGCTTGCCCTCGATGCCGTTGCGGTAGGCGGTGGAGAGCACCGAGCCGAGTACGGCGATGCCGAGCGCGCCGCCGACCTGACGGAAGGTGTTGCTCAGCGCGGACGCGGAGCCCGCCTTCTCACGCGGCAGTGCCTGCATGATGACCACGCTGGTCGGGGTCATGACGTGTGCCATGCCGGCGCCCATGAGGAAGAAGACGACCTCCAGGATCCAGATCGGCGTGTCCGCCTTGAGGGTCGCGAACGCGGAGAGCGTCCCGGCGAGCAGCAGCAGGCCGACGCCGGTCGTGATCCGGTTGCCGAAGCGGTCGACGACCAGCCGGGCGCGCGGCGCGAAGATCATCTGCGCGGCGGCCAGCGGCAGCATCAGCAGACCGGTCTGCAGCGGCGAGTAGCCGCGCACGCTCTGGGTGTAGAAGACCGAGAAGAAGGTCACGCCCATCAGTGCGAAGAAGACCAGCGCGATGGCGGCGATCGCGGCCGAGAACACCTTGTTCTTGAAGTACGTGACGTCGATGGACGGGTGGTCGCTGCGCTTCTCGAACCAGACGAACCCGGCGAGGACCGCGACACCGGCGAGGATCGTCGACAGCACCTTGGGCGCCGTGAAGTCGGCCAGCTCGCCGCCCTCGATGATGCCGTAGACCAGGAGGACGAGGCCTACGACGGACAGGATCACGCCGATCGGGTCGAGGCGGCCGGGCTTCGGGTCGCGGGAGTCGGGGACCAGCCAGATCATCAGGGCGAGCGCGACGATCACGATCGGCACGTTGATCAGGAAGACCGAGCCCCACCAGAAGTGGTCGAGGAGGACACCGCCGGTGATCGGGCCGATCGCGATGGCGAGGCCGACGCCGCCGGCCCAGATGCCGATGGCCTTGGGCTGCTCCTCGCGCTCGAAGACGTTCATGAGGACGGCGAGGGTGGCGGGCATCACGAAGGCGGCGCCGAGCGCCATCAGGGCCCGGAAGCCGATCAGCTGATCGGGCGAGCCGGACTCGGCGGCCAGCGCGGAGCCGATGCCGAACACGAGGAGACCGCCGAGCAGGACCTTCTTGCGGCCCAGCCGGTCGCCGAGGAGGCCGGCGGTGAACAGCAGGCCGGCGAAGACGAGGGTGTAGGCGTTGATCGCCCACTCCAGCTCGCTCTGTGTCGCGCCCAGGCCGGTCGGGGCCGGGGTGGAGATGGTCTTGATGGCGACGTTGAGGATCGAGTTGTCGAGCACCACGATCAGCAGGCTCAGCATCAGCACGCCGAGGATGGCCCAGCGGCGACGGTGCACCGCTTCGGGTATCCGGGTGCCCGGGACGGGTGGAGTGGTCATGCGGTCCAGACTAGGGAATTACGATACGGGACCGTGCCGTATCGTAAATCTTTTACTCAGACCTTACGTAGGTGTCGCACGTGATGTGGGTGACGCGGGCCCCTCTGGCCCTCCGTGGCACGAGGTGCCACCATGGAGGGGATCTGGGGACGCCGTGAGGGTGCCTCAAGATGACTGAAGGAGCCGTTGCAATGACGCAGCTTTCGGCTGCCCAGACTGGGAAGACCAGCTCCTCCGACGGCAGCAAGGCGCTGTACGGAGGCAAGGGCACACGCCGTATCACCGTTCGCGACATCGCTCTCGCCAAGGAACGCGGCGAGAAGTGGCCCATGCTCACCGCCTACGACGCGATGACCGCGTCCGTCTTCGACGAGGCCGGGATCCCGGTCATGCTCGTCGGCGACTCGGCGGGCAACTGCCACCTCGGGTACGAGTCGACCGTGCCCGTCACGCTGGACGAGATGACCATGCTGTCCGCCGCGGTCGTACGGGGCACACAGCGCGCGCTCATCGTCGGCGACCTGCCCTTCGGCTCCTACCAGGAGGGTCCGGTGCAGGCGCTGCGCTCGGCGACCCGGCTGGTGAAGGAGGCGGGCGTGGGTGCCGTGAAGTTGGAGGGCGGTGAGCGGTCCCACGAACAGATCCGGCTGCTCGTCGAGTCCGGTATCCCGGTCATGGCGCACATCGGTCTCACCCCGCAGTCCGTGAACGCGATGGGGTACCGCGTGCAGGGGCGCGGCGAGGAGGCCGCCCAGCAGTTGCTGCGGGACGCCAAGTCCGTGCAGGACGCGGGGGCGTTCGCGGTCGTACTGGAGCTGGTGCCGGCGGAGCTGGCGGCCGAGGTGACTCGGGTGCTGCACATTCCCACGGTCGGGATCGGGGCGGGGGCCGAGACCGACGCCCAAGTCCTGGTGTGGACCGACATGTTGGGGCTTACGGGCGGTCGGATGCCCAAGTTCGTGAAGCAGTACGCCAATCTGCGTGAGGTCATGGGCAACGCGGCGAAGGCGTTCGCGGAGGACGTGGTCGGCGGGGCGTTCCCGCTGGAGGAGCACTCCGTTCACTGAGCGGTTCAGAGCCACTGCGGCACCATGGCAGCCCGCCGAACTTCCCCCGTCGGCGGGCTGCCCCCTCTTTTGCGCCCAAACCGGCGCCGCTCTCGCGGAGGTGGTTGCTCGCCGTCGTGGTTCCTCAATTGATGGTTGCGGTGATCGTCGGAAGACTGTCGCTGCCGTCGGTCAGCTGTCGGTGGCTGTCGGTGGGATGTCGGTGTTCTGTCGGCAGGCCCTGGCAGTGTCATCGGCATGACGCGAATCGACAACACACCCAGCGGCACGGCAGTGACCGTGCGGGGGCTGGTCAAGCACTACGGCGAGACCAAGGCGCTGGACGGCGTCGACCTGGACGTCCGGGAGGGCACCGTGATGGGTGTGCTCGGGCCGAACGGTGCCGGTAAGACCACCCTCGTACGCATCCTGTCCACACTGCTCGCCCCGACCGCCGGCGAGGCCACCGTCGCCGGCTACGACATCCTGCGCCAGCCCCGCCAGCTGCGCCGGGTGATAGGCCTCACCGGCCAGTACGCCTCCGTCGACGAGAAGCTCCCCGGCTGGGAGAACCTGTACATGATCGGGCGGCTGCTGGACCTGTCCCGCAAGGACGCCCGCGCCCGCGCCGACGAGTTGTTGGAGCGGTTCTCCCTCACGGACGCCGCCAAGCGGCCCGCCAGTACGTACTCCGGCGGTATGCGGCGCCGGCTCGACCTGGCCGCCTCGATGATCGGGCACCCGCAGGTGCTGTTCCTCGACGAGCCGACCACCGGTCTCGACCCGCGCACCCGCATGGAGGTGTGGGACGAGGTGAAGTCCATGGTCGGCGGCGGCGTGACCGTGCTGCTCACCACCCAGTACATGGAGGAGGCCGAGGCGCTCGCCTCCGAGCTGACCGTGGTGGACCACGGCAAGGTCATCGCGAACGGCGGGATCGACGAGCTGAAGGCGAAGGTCGGTGGCCGGGCGCTGCGCATCCGGCCCGCCGATCCGCTGCAACTGCGGCCGCTGGCCCACGCGTTGGACGAGCTGGGGATCACCGGCCTGGCCACCGTCACCGTCGACGTGGAGAGCGGCACGGTCCTGGTGCCGATCCTCAGCGACGAGCAACTGACCGCCGTGGTCGGCGCGGTGAGCGCCCGCGGCCTCACCATCGCCTCCATCACCACCGAACTGCCCAGCCTGGACGAGGTGTTCCTCTCCCTCACCGGACACCGCGCCAGTGCCCCGCAGGACTCCGTGCCCACCCCCGACCGCGAGGAGGTCGCCGTATGAGCGCCATCGCCGTGAAGCCCGGCGCCGTCGCGTCGGACCCCCGTATCCCGCTGCGCAACCATCTGCGCCACACCGGCGCCCTGATCCGCCGCAACCTGCTGTGGATCCGGCAGGACCCGGAGTCGATGTTCGACGCCATCCTGTTCCCGGTCATCTTCACGCTGCTGTTCGTGTACGTCTTCGGCGGCTCGATCGGGCAGTCGCTGGGCGGCGGGCAGGAGGCGTACGTGCAGTACGTCGTGCCCGGTCTGCTCGCCATGATGGGGATGAACATGGCCCAGGGGGTGGGCACCGGCTTCAACACCGACTTCCACACCGGGGTCATGGACCGGTTCCGGTCGCTGCCCATCGGGCGGGCCTCGGTGCTGATCGCCAAGATCTCGGTCGAGATGATGCGGATGCTGGTCGCGTCCGCCGTGCTGATGGTCGTCGGTGTCCTCGTCGGCTTCCACATCCACCACTGGCTCGGCATGTTCGCCGCGATCGGACTGTCCGCGGTGTTCGGCTCGGCCCTGATGTGGGTGTTCCTCACCCTCGGCGTGACCATGAAGTCCGCGCAGTCCGTGCAGGCCATGGGCTTCCTGGTGCTGATGCCGCTGCAGTTCGGCTCGTCGATCTTCGCCCCGACCGGTTCGATGCCGGGCTGGCTGCAGAACTTCACCGACTACAACCCGCTCTCCGCCCTGGCGGACGCGGCCCGCGGGCTGATGGTGGGCGGCCCGGTCGCCCACGGCACGCTGCTGACGCTCGCCTGGTCGGTGGGGCTCACCGCGGTGATGGCCCCGATCTCGATCTACAAGTTCCGCACCAAGACCTGACCGGGCATGCGTCCCGTCCCAGCGGGTTCGTGCCGGCTCACACCAGGGCGGCGGCCTCCTTCGCGGAGAGGCCGCCGCCTTCGGCGTACCCGGCCGCGCACTCCTCGTAGGCCGCGTCGCCGAGCCTGCCGCGCGCGTGCAGTTCGGCCCGGCGGTAGACCTCCCGTTCCATGAAGGTCGGGACGTGCCCGGGCGGCAGCAGCGCCTTCGCCGCGACGAGGCAGCGGACGCCGTCCTTGGCCCGGTCGCCGCCGTCGAACTCGGTGAGGGCGACCGCGGCGATCCCCAGATACAGCGAGGTCATGTGCGGGGCGATGGCCTCGGACAGCGGGTCGCCGGCCCGCTTCAGCGCCTTGCGGATCTTGTCCAGGGACTCCTCGTACTCGCCGTCGAGCGCCGCCACCCAGGCCTCCGAGCCGAGGATGAACGCGTCGAAGACGACGAAGTGCGCAATGTGGAACTCCTCGCGCAGCAGGCGCAGTTCCTCGCGTGCCTCGGCGATCCGGCCGGACATGGCGAGGCGGCTCGCGAGGAACATCCGGGCGGCGGGCATCGCCTCGCTGCTCATGCCGCGCGGCCGGTCGATGACCTCGCGCAGGATGCGCTCGCCGCGTTCGAAGTCGCCCTTCTCGATGAGCACACTGCCGAGCCGGGCGCCGAGTACGGCCGTCTGCCCATGGGCACCGAGCCGTTCGGCGTGCTCGATCGCGGCCTCGTAGTCGGCGGCGGCGAGCTGGTACCGGCCGATGCGCTCCCGGGCCTCGGCGCGGGCCGAGAGCGCCTCGGCGACGCCCCAGATGTCACCGATGCGAAGGAAGATCTCCAGCGACTCGTCGGCGTCCCGGGCCGCGTCGCCCGCCCAGTCGGTGCGGTTGGCGAGCATGTTGGCGCGCATCTGGAGGACGGTCGCGAGCTCCCACTCCATGCCGGGGGTGGTCCGGCAGGTGTGGACGTCGGCGTCGAGGATCTCGGGCAGCCGCTGCACGCTGCCGCTCAGCATCACCGCGAAGAACCAGAACATGCCGGGCGTACGGCAGGTCTGCGGCATCCCCGGTTCGTAGACCTGGGCGATGAGGCGCAGTTTCTCCTTCGCGGCCGGTGCCTCCCAGGCGTCCAACTCCGTGTCCATACAGGCCAGATGGGCGAGATGGAGGCCGCGCCGGGCCTCGGCGAGGAGTTCTCCGGTGAGCGGGGGCGGGATGTCGGTGCAGCGCTGCCAGACCGGGGCGGCGCGCTGGACGGGGGCGGCGAAGGGGTCGGGGCCCAGGGCCATGACCTCGACGCACCAGTTGCGGGCCTCGACGCGGACGTCGCGCATCTGCCAGTACCAGATCAGCGACAGGACGAGGCAGATGGCCTCCTGTTCGTCGCGCTCGGCGACGGCGTGCCGCAGGGCGGTGCGGAGGTTCTCGTACTCGCGCTCCAGCCGCTCCACGGCGGCGAGTTGGCCGGGGCCGCGCAGCAACGGGTCGGTGGTGCGGGCGAGTTCGCGGTAGTACGTGAGATGGGCGCGCTCGGCGGCGGGGCGGCGGCCGGACTCCGCGAGCCGTTCGCCGGCGTACTCGGCGACGGTCTCCAGGAGCCGGTAACGCATCTCGCCCTCGCCCGAAGGGGCCGCCACGACAAGGGACTTGTCGACGAGGGAGCCGAGCGCGTCGAACGCGACGGGTCCGCAGACGGCCTCGGCGGCGGCGAGGTCGCAGCCGCCGGCGAACACGGACAGGGTGCTCAGCACGTCCCGCTCGTCCGCGTCGAGCAGGTCCCAGGACCAGTCGACGACGGCCCGCAGGGTCTGCTGCCGGGGCAGGAGCGTACGACTTCCGGAAGTGAGCAGCCGGAAACGGTCGTCGAGCCGGTCGGCGATCTGACGCGGCGTCAACATCCGTAGCCGGGCTGCCGCCAGCTCGATCGCGAGGGGCATGCCGTCGAGCCGTCGGCAGATCTCGGCGCAGGCCTCGATGTCGTCCTCGACCGTGAACCCCGGCCGGGCCGCCGCGCCCCGCTCGGCGAGCAGCCGTAGCGCTACGGGGTCGGGCAGGGGCTCCACCGGGCGCAGCAACTCCCCCGGTACGCCCAGGGGTTCACGGCTGGTGGCGAGCACGGTGAGTTCGGGGCAGCGCTCCAGCAGGGCCTCCACGAGGCGGGCGGCGGCGTCCACGACGTGTTCGCAGTTGTCGAGGACGATCAGCATCCGGCGCCGCCCGCAGTGTTCGGCGAGCCGCTCCACGGGATCGTCGTGCCGGTCTCCCCCGGCGGCCCGGATCGCCTCGGCCCCGGCGCCGTACAGCACGGTCTCGCGCGCCCCGAGGGCGGTGAGCACGGCCTCCGGTACGGCCTCGGGGTCGTCGACGGGGGCGAGTTCGGCCAGCCACACCCCGTCCCGCGCCGCGTCCCGCACCCCTTCGGCGGCCTCCTGCGACAGCCGCGTCTTCCCGGCCCCGCCGGGCCCGAGCAGCGTCACCAGCCGGGCGGCGACGAGATCGGTCCTGATGACGTCGATGTCGGCCTCCCGGCCGACGAAGGAGGTGAGACGGGCGCGGAGGTTGCCGGGAGGTGGTGAGGCGGGGGATTCATCGGTCCCGGTGCGCACGGGGATGGTCCGCGCCCCGCTCTCCCCGTCCGGGGACCGCAGCAACTCCCCGTGCAGCGCCCGCAGTTCGGGCCCCGGGTCGGAGCCCAGCCGGTCCGCGAGCAGTTGCCGTACGTCCTCGTAGGTGGCCAGTGCCTCAGCCGTGCGGCCGGTGGCGCGGAGGGCCTGGAGGCGGAGGGACTGGAGGGGTTCGTCGAGGGGGTGGGTGTCGCACAGGGCGGTCAGTTCGGGCAGGGCGGTGTCCGCGTCGCCCAGGGCCAGGGCCGCCGTCAGACGGGCGCGGCGGGCGTCCAGGTGACGGGTCTCCCAGCGGGCCGCCTCCGCCGTACGGTCGGGGAGGTCCGCGAGGGCCGGGCCGCCCCACAGGGCCAGCGCGTCGTCCAGGGCCTCCGCCGCCTTCGCGGGGTTGCCGTCGGCCAGCGCCCGCAGCCCCTCGGCGGTCAGCCGCTCGAAACGGTGCAGGTCGATGTCGTCCGCGGCGACGGCGAGCCGGTAGCCGCTCTCCGTCGAGCCGATCGCGTCCGCGCCGAGCGCCCGGCGCAACCTGCCCACCAGCGCCTGCAGCGCACCCGTCGCGTCGGCGGGCGGGTCGGCGCCCCACACCTCGTCCACCAGGAAGCTCGCGGGCACGGCCCGGTCGGGCCGCAGGGCGAGCACGGTGAGCAGGGCACGCAGCCGCGCCCCGCCGACCGGGACGGGCGTTCCGTCGGAGCGAAGTGCCTGGGTGGTGCCGAGGATGCGATAGCGCACGGGGTCCATTGTCTCCGGTGGCGACGGAAGCGGTCACGGGGTTGTGGCGGCGCGGCGCCGGGCACGGCGTACGTGAGCCGCCGCCCCCTGAGAAGGGGGGTGACGGGATCGCGGATCGCGTGCCAGAGTCCCATGCGCCCACCTTCCCCGGAACCGGTGGCCACCCGCGAGACGTTTTCCCTTGTGCCCGGTACCGTCGGGCTTCGCGAACCACCGACCCCCAGCAGGGAGCCCGCCCCCATGACCGCCACCACCACCCGCCCGAGCGACCGGCGGATCAGTCCCGTCTTCCTCGGGATCCTGGCCGTCACAGCGGTGACCGGCTGGGCCACCTGGAGCGGGTTCGCCGAGAAGCCGGGCATCGCCGTGTTCCTGTTCGTGACGGCGGCCTGGATCGTCTCCTTGTGTCTGCACGAGTACGCGCACGCGCGCACCGCGCTGCACAGCGGCGACAGCTCAGTAGGGGAAAAGGGGTATCTGAGCCTGAATCCTCTCGCCTACACGCACGCCCTGCTCAGCATCGTGCTCCCGGTGATCTTCGTCATCATGGGCGGCATCGGTCTGCCGGGCGGGGCGGTGTTCATCGAACGCAACCGCATTCACGGCCGCTGGAAGCACAGCCTGATCTCGGCGGCGGGCCCGCTGACGAACGTACTGTTCGCGGCGGTCTGCACGGCCCCGTTCTGGCTGCACTCCCTCGACGGGGTGCCGGCCGACTTCCAGTACGCGCTGGCCTTCCTGGCCCTGCTCCAGGTGACCGCGGCGATCCTGAACTTCCTGCCGGTGCCGGGCCTGGACGGCTACGGCGTGATCGAGCCCTGGCTGTCGTACGACATCAAGCGGCAGGTCGAGCCGTTCGCGCCGTTCGGCCTGCTGTTCGTGTTCGCGCTGCTGTGGGTGCCGTCGATCAACCGGGAGTTCTTCGACATGGTCGACGCGATCCTGCGGGGGCTGGGCGTCAGCGACTGGCAGACGTCGAGCGGCTACAGCCTCTACCAGTTCTGGCGGTAGGAAAGGTCTCAGGCCGCGCGTCCGCGCTTCAGGTAGTACCAGCACATGTTGGACGAGAGGCCGGCCAGCAGGACCCACACGATGCCGATCCAGCTGCCCTCCACGAAGGAGACGACCGCGGCCGCCACGGCGAGCAGGCAGACGACGAGGGCGTAGAGGGCGAGGCGGGGCATGGGATCGGCTCCTGTCGGCAGAACGAAGACATAACAAAGGGGACACTGCTGGTCGGTCGCCACCAGTGTCCCCCACCCGCTCAGACGTCCGTGACGCGCAGTCCCGCGTGCGCCTTGTAGCGGCGGTTGACGGAGATCAGGTTCGCGACCAGGGACTCCACCTGGTGGGCGTTGCGCAGCCGGCCCGCGAAGACACCCCGCATGCCGAGGATACGGCCGGCCAGCGCCTGCACGATCTCGACGTCGGCGCGCTCCTCGCCCAGCACCATCACGTCCGTGTCGATCTCGTCGATCTCCGTGTCCATGAGCAGGACGGCCGACAGGTGGTGGAAGGCGGCGGCGACCCGCGAGTCGGGCAGCAGGGCGGCGGCCTGTTCGGCGGCGCTGCCCTCCTCCGGCTTCAGCGCGTAGGCGCCCTTCTTGTCGAAGCCGAGCGGGTTGACGCAGTCGACGACGAGCTTCCCGGTCAGTTCCTCGCGCAGCGACTCCAGCGTCTTGCCGTGGCCTTCCCAGGGCACGGCGACGATCACGATGTCGCTGCGGCGCGCGGTCTCCGCGTTGTCGGCGCCCTCGACACCGTGGCCGAGTTCGTCGGCGGCGGCCTGCGCGCGGTCGGCGGCGCGGGAACCGATGATCACCTTCTGGCCGGCCTTGGCGAGCCGATAGGCGAGGCCCTTGCCCTGCGGCCCGGTCCCGCCGAGCACGCCGACGACCAGTCCGGAGACGTCGGGAAGGTCCCACGGGTCCTTGGCGGGGGCCTTCGCCGGGGGCGTCGCGGGGGTCTGTGCAGCACTGTCGGTAGAGGTCATGGGCCGACTTTACGTCCGCCTCCGCACCCGTATCGGCTCAGGTGAGGTCCGTCACGGGCACCCGCCGGAACGTGATCGTCTCGTACGCCCCGAAGTCCCCGGTCTCGTAGAGGAGTCCGACCGTGTCGTCGTCTACGCGGACGAGGTCGGAGTAGGCGGCGGGCAGGCCGTCGACCGTGAACGCCGGGCGCCAGGTGACGCCGCCGTCGGCCGAGTCGCGCAGGGTCATCAGGGCGCGGGCGGCCGGGTCGCCGGGGCCGGAGTACAACAGCACGTCGGGGTCGCGGAGTTGGAGGACGCTGCCCTCGCAGACGGGGGCGGCGAGGCCGGCCTGCGGGCGGAACGGCTTGACGAGGGTCTTGCCGCCGTCCTCGGAGTACGCGTCGGCGCGGTTGCCGGGGGACGGGGAGTCGTTGCGGGTGTTGAAGTAGACGCGCCCGTCCGGGAGTTCGGCGGCGGTGGTCTCGTTGCAGTTGACGTAGCCGTCGGTGTTCTCGTCGACGTAGCCGAGGTACCAGGTCTCGCCGCCGTCGTCGCTGAGCAGGCAGTGGCCGCTGTTGTACTCGGCCTCGTTGCCGACGTCGGTGCCGGTGGGCGGGACGGTGTGGTTGCCGGGGACGACCACGCGGCCGGTGCTCAGCTGGATGGCGTGCCCGGGGGTGGTGGCGTACCAGCGCCACTCGGGCTTCTTCACCTGCTCGGTGATCTCCTTCGGGCTGGACCAGGTGACCCCGTCGTCGTCGCTGTACGTCACCCACACCCGCCGTCCGTCGGCCGGCTTCACCTTGCCGCGCAGGATGGCGTCCTCGCTCGCGGAGGCGGCCGAGCGGACGTGGACGAGCAGGATGCGGCCGGTGTCCAGGACGACGGGGGCCGGGTTGCCCGCGAGGTCGGTGCCGTTGTCGGCGGCGACGGTCAACGGGCTCCAGGTGCGCCCGCCGTCCGTGGAGCGGCGCAGGACGATGTCGATGTGGCCGTAGTCGCTCGCGGAGGCGATCCGGCCCTCGCAGAACGCGAGGAGGGTACCGGCGCGGGAGACCACGACCGCCGGGATCCGGTAACTCGCGTAGCCCCCCTGCCCCGCGCTGAACGGAACGGTGACTTCTGCGGTGTCTGTCATGGGGCGGCTCCTTGTGCGACGTGATGTGCGGCCGATGAGCCCGCAACCATCCCCAAGTTGGGCGAATTCGTGGTGAACTCCACGTCACGAGTGACCGGTTGCGGCAGGATGCGCGGACATGGACGCCGTACGGGTCGCGCTGCTGCGTGAAGTGCTCGCCGGGACCGAGTGGTTGGGGGCCACGCGACGGTTCGCGGGGGTGCTGCGCGGGTCCGTGGTGGCGCACGGGGGCGGGCTGCTGCTGGTGGGCACGCCCGCGTACGAGCCGTGGCATCTCGCGGCCCATCTGGTCGACGAGGCCGCCTGGTCGGGCACACCGGAACTGACCCCGACTCTGGTACGGCACGACGCGCGCCCCTCCGACCCGGCCCATCTCGCCGTCGGACTCGGCCGGATCGAGGCGGCCCGGCGCGGCGAGACACTGCTCGTCGTGTCGCCAGAGGGGCCGGGCGATCCGCTCCTGGAACGGGTGCACGACGCCCGCCGGGCCGGCGCGACCGTCCTCTCGCTGGGCTCCGGGAACCGCGAACTGACGTCCCTGGCCCACGAGTCGCTCGCCGTCCCCGAGGGCACGGACCTGGATCTCGACACCGTGCAGCATCTGGTGAGCGCGGCGGCCGGGGAGAACGTGTTGCCTGCGGCGCGGGGGCGGAGGCGGTTCCGGGACCGGCTGTCACGGCTGACCGACCAACTGACGGCCCCGCCGCCCGCCCGTTGGTGATTTTCCCGCCCGCCCACCCGTCTCGGTCAGTTGAGAGGTGGACGACAAAAAGCGGTTGCCTCGCCCCCCTCCCCCGCGTGATCGTGGCCGCTTGTGACCGTCTCCGGCCTGCGTGCCCTCCTCCCCGACCTCGCCCCCTGGCACGCCTCCGCCGACTTCCGCAGACTCTGGCTCGCGGGGCTGGTCTCGAACTTCGGGAACTTCCTGACGTTCGTCGCGCTCCCGGTGCAGATGAAGGAACTCACCGGCTCCGCCGCGGCGGTGGGCGCGATCGGTGCCGTGGAACTCGTGCCGCTGATCGTGTTCGGGCTCTACGGCGGTGCGCTCGCCGACGCGTGGGACAAGCGGAAGCTGATCGTCTGGACCGAGGTGGGACTGGGCGTGCTGTGCGGGCTGCTGCTGCTCAACTCGCTGCTGCCGAGGCCCGCCGTATGGCCGCTGTACGTGATCGCGGCGCTGACTTCCGTCCTCGGTTCGGTCCAGCGGCCGGCCCTGGACTCGCTGTGGCCGCGGATCGTGGCGCACGAGCACATGACGGCCGCGTCCACGCTCAACTCGCTGCGCTGGACAGTCGGCGGGGTCATGGGCCCGGCGCTGGCGGGCGTGGTGGTGGCGTTCGCGGGGCTGCCCTACGCGTACGCGGCGGACGTGCTGACGTTCGTCGTGTCCGTGGTGCTGATCTTCCGGATCGCCGCCTCCCCCGGGGCTCATGAGGCGCAGAAGCCGTCCCTGCGGTCGATCGTGGAGGGCGCCCGGTACGCGTGGAGCCGCAAGGAGCTGCTCGGCACGTACGCGATCGACCTGGCGGCGATGTTCTTCGCGATGCCGCTGGCGGTGCTGCCGTTCCTCGCGGACGACCTGCACGCGGAGTGGGCGCTCGGGCTGATGTACTCGGCGGTCCCGGCCGGCGCCCTGCTGGTGAGCGTGACCAGCGGCTGGACCTCGCGGATCCACCGGCACGGGCGGATGGTGGTGCTGGCCGCCGCGCTGTGGGGCGCGGCGATCGCCTGCGCGGGTGCCGTGGGCAACGTATGGCTGGTACTGCTGTTTCTCACCGTCGCGGGCGGCTGCGACATGGTGAGCGGCATCTTCCGCGGGGTGATCTGGAACCAGACGATCCCGGACGAGCTGCGCGGGCGGCTCGCCGGGATCGAGCTGCTGTCCTACTCGGTGGGCCCGCAGCTGGGCCAGGTCAGGTCCGGTGGCATGGCCGCGCTGTCCGGGGTGCGGACCTCGGTGTGGGCGGGCGGGCTGATGTGCGTGGGCGCGGTGGGGCTGCTGGCCGT
The DNA here is from genome assembly GCF_044457385.1 of Streptomyces sp. NPDC050548. Classification (NCBI taxonomy): domain Bacteria; kingdom Bacillati; phylum Actinomycetota; class Actinomycetes; order Kitasatosporales; family Streptomycetaceae; genus Streptomyces; species Streptomyces sp. NPDC050548. Next base: position 490,700 of record NZ_JBITGV010000003.1, on the reverse strand, counting down.
AGGACTGCCGAAGCTGATGTCGTACGACGCGAGGACGGACGAGCACGCGCTGCGGCTGAAGGCGCGGCGGGCGGCCACGACCCCGGCCGAGGTCTGATCAGTCGTCCTCGGCGCTCCCCTTCGTGGCGTCGTGCCACTTGGGGTCGTTCTCCCACTCCAGGTTGCGCTCGCGGGCCGTCTCCATCGCGTGCTCGGCCTCCGCGCGGGTGGCGTACGGCCCGAAACGGTCCTTGGCCGGGCACTCCGGCCCCTCCTCGACCTTCTTGTGTTCGAGGCAGTAGTACCACTCGCCGGGCTTCCCGACCGTGCGCTTCTTGAACAGGGCCATCAACGGCTCCTTTCCCTACGGCCATGTTCCCCCATGTCCGCTGGTTAGACTCGCTGGCATGTCTGGCCAGTCGCTGCTCGTACCAGGGGAGCTCTCTCCCACCCGTTCCGTGCCCGGAAACATCCGTCGCCCCGAGTACGTCGGCAAGCCCGCGCCGACCCCGTACACCGGGCCGGAGGTGCAGACCCCCGAGACGATCGAGGCGATGCGGATCGCCGGGCGGATCGCCGCGCGGGCGATGGCGGAGGCCGCGAAGGTCATCTCGCCGGGGGTGACCACGGACGAACTCGACCGGGTGGCGCACGAGTACATGTGCGACCACGGCGCCTATCCGTCGACGCTCGGCTACCGCGGCTTCCCCAAGTCCCTGTGCACCTCGCTCAACGAGGTGATCTGCCACGGCATTCCGGACTCCACGGTGCTGCGCGACGGCGACATCATCAACCTCGACGTGACGGCGTACATCGGCGGGGTGCACGGCGACAACAACGCGACGTACCTGGTCGGCGACGTCGACGAGGAGAGCCGCCTGCTGGTCGAGCGCACCCGCGAGTCGCTGGACCGGGCGATCAAGGCGGTAAAGCCCGGCCGCCAGATCAACATCATCGGCCGGGTCATCGAGTCGTACGCCAAGCGCTTCGGGTACGGCGTGGTCCGGGACTTCACCGGCCACGGCATCAACTCGTCCTTCCACTCCGGCCTGATCGTCCCGCACTACGACAGCCCGCACGCGACGACGGTCATCCAGCCCGGGATGACGTTCACGATCGAGCCGATGCTGACGCTGGGGACGTACGAGTACGACATGTGGGACGACGGGTGGACGGTCGTCACGAAGGACCGGAAGCGGACGGCGCAGTTCGAGCACACGCTGGTGGTGACGGAGACGGGGGTGGAGGTGCTCACGCTGCCGTAACGCCTCAAGACCCACTCTCCGCCGAGGGTGGGTCTTTTCTTGTACGCTTTTACCGACAGGGTGTCGGCAAACCTGTTGACTTAGGTAAGCCTTACCTTAGAGGATAGGCCCCATGGACTCCTTCTCGACAGTCATCCGCACCGCGTCCCACGAACAGCACGTGGAGGCCGAGACCTCCAGCTTCATGAGCGATCTGCTCGGCGGCCGGCTGGGCGTGGACGCGTACGCCCGCTACACCGAGCAACTTTGGTTCGTGTACGAGGCGTTGGAGACCGGTGCGGAGCGCCTCGCGGCGGATCCGGTGGCCGGGGCGTTCGTCCAGGCCGAGTTGTTCCGACTGCCCGCACTGGAGCGGGACTTGGCGCATCTGCGGGGTGCGAACTGGCGATCCGGGCTGACCGCGTTGCCAGCGACGCGGGCCTATGCGGAACGGGTGCGGGAGTGCGCGGAGTTGTGGCCCGCCGGGTACATCGCCCACCACTACACGCGTTACCTCGGGGATCTCTCCGGCGGGCAGATCATCCGGGACAAAGCGGAACGGACGTGGGGGTTCGCGCGGAAGGGGGACGGCGTGCGGTTCTACGTCTTCGAGGAGATCGGCAACCCGGCGGCGTTCAAGCGGGGGTACCGGGAGTTGCTGGACGGGCTTCCGGTCGATGACCTGGAGAAGCAGCGGGTGGTGGCGGAGTGCAAGCGTGCGTTCGCGTTGAACACGGGGGTGTTCCGGGCGTTGGGTGAGGAGTTTCCGCTGAGCGCGTGACGTCCGGCGGCGCCTGCGGGGCCACCGTCACAAGAAGCGCAGTTGCTCCATCGCCGTGCGCAAGTCACCGACCCAGCGGGCGTAGGCGGGAACCTGCTGCAACACCGCCAAGGACACGTGCTGACCCAGCCGATCGAAGTCGTACTCCGGCCGGTGCCGTGGGCCGAACGCCTCGGCCAGAGCCTTCTTCGGATCCGGAACCTTCTCGATGTCGCGAGGTGACCCGATCAGGTTCCGTACCGACGCCTCCGCCGTCGCGGTCGGCAGCGCGGCAGCGCGGCAGCGCGGCAGCGTCGGCGAGCATCCAGGCCTCCGTCTCCCGCACGGGGACGATCCCGATAAGCCGGTCCGCCGCCGCACCGCCGAGCCTCGCACGGACGGACTCGACTTTGCCCCGCTCGTTGTGGTCGTGATGGATCAGCACGATGTCCATGTGTTCCAGGAGCAAGGCGACCTCCTTGACCACGTCGTCGCGCGGCGCGACCGTGAAACGGCTTCCGGGCGCGGTGCCTCCGAAATCGAATCCAGGAGCGGACTCCGGCTCCAGCGCCGCCACTTGGCGGTCGATGAGCGGCAGCAGGAACCACTGGTCACTGAGCCCTTCGGTGAGCAGCGCAATGCTCAAGTACCTAAGACCCATGCGCGTATCCCACCGGGTCCAGGTACTGGCGTACTTCCATGGGCGTGACGTACGTGCCGCGCTCACCTGTCACGCCGACCTTCCGGGCCCGCGTCAATCTGGTCGGCGACTCTCTTCGCTCCAGCCGTGTGACCGTGTCCATGAACACCACGTCCTGTGAGGCCTCGTCCAGGAGCGAGGCCAGTACGACGGGAGAGTGGGAAGTGACGATGATCTGGCGGAGCGTGCCACGAACGCCTTCGTCGGGTTGCGTGTACGTGGCGAGATCCGTGACGCGTCCTTTCAGCCGCTCCAGCAGACGTGGGACGCGATTCGGGTGCAGGCCGTTCTCGGGTTCTTCGACCATCAGCACACCGGGGTGAGCCGGATCATGCGCGGCGGCGAGCAGGGCGAGGACCCGCAGCGTCCCGCCGGACACGACTCGCGGTGCCATCCTCGGCTCGTACTTGTGCTGGATCCAGATGTCCCACTTGGCGTGGTCTTCGTCCTGTACGACTTCGATCTCCCGCACGTCGGGCAGAACAGCCGCCACGTCGGCCAGGAAAGCGGCCTTTCGCTCCGGTCTCCTCCACAACCGGCCGAGTACGGCACCGAGGTTACGACCGTCCTCGGTCAACGCCTCGGTGTCGTACGCGTCGGCGGGTTGGCGCATGGCATCGGGCAGAGGATCCAGCAGGCGCCAGCCGCCGGTTGCTCGCTCCAGAGCGCGGTGCACCGCAGCATCAAGGCGAGGTTCCTCTCCCGGCTCCCCCCCGTACACCTGGGGAGCCGATTCGTCGATATCAGCGGCCACCTGTTCCTGCAGCGGAAGACCGGAGCTGCCCACTCCCCCGAAGAGCACCGCTACTTCCAACGGGTCCGGCGCCTCGCGATAGCCGATGTACGCGTGGACCCCTACGTGAACCACCCCGAACTCCGAGGTCTCCAGCAGAACATTCGCGCCGATGTGGATCTGCTCCACCAGGCTCCCGTCCGGACGCCGCCGGAACAGTTCACGCGGTCCGCCCCGTCTGGCATGGCGGACCAGCGTCTGACTGCCAGGGTTTCGTACTAGATGACCGAGCAGCGCGATCGCTTCCAGCAGATTGGACTTGCCGGAGCCGTTCGCCCCCAGCAGGACCAGGAAAGGCGGAACGTCGAGTGAGAAGTCGTCGAACGTCTTGAGGCCGTCGATCTCGATCCGGGTGATCACTGCTGCTCCTCACTCACCGCGTGTACGCGAAGCGGTTGCGCGGCCACACTATCCGTCCCCCTTCCGCCGTACGGTCAGCGGCTCGGTCGCGTGTACGCGCAGCGCAGGGCCCTCGTCCAGCGTCAGTACCACCGTGCGTTCGTGCGATTCGTGCTGCTCGGTATGGACGTCGAGGACCGCACGCCATGCACCCCATACCCGCACGTACTGCCCGGGGCGGACCATGACCGCCGCGACCTCCGTCACGACAGGCTCAGCCACGATGTCCGGCGCCTTCAGCTCCGCGAACACCGTTTTGCCGATCCCGCCCGCACGTTTCTCCACTCCCCAGCGATGGGCGAGCGCCTCGACCAGGAGCAGCCCGCGCCCACCCGTCTCCTCGTCTCCGGGCTCCCGTAACTCCGGCGTCCCCGCACCGGCGTCGCTGACCTCCAGCCGCAGCATCCCCTCGTCCACCTTGCGCACGATCCGTACGCCTACCTGGCGATCGCTCGGCACGGGGACGCGCAGCGCGTTGGTCACGAGTTCCGAGAGCACCAACTCGGCGTTGGCCAGCACCTCTTGATCGATACCCCAGTCACCGAGCACCGCGAGCAGCGCGGCCCGCGCTCTGGGCACGCTGCGATGGCAGCGGGGCAGCCGGAAGGTGACTTCGTTCGGTGCGGCCATGCGGTGGCCTCCTCGGGACTCGGCGACTGTGACGAACTCCCCGCAGTGCGGCTCCGGTTGGAGTCGCGGACATCAGCAGAATGCCCAAGGATGATGCGCGTCTGCAACGTTGCCGACTAGGATGATGCCGATATTCACTCCTTCGAGTTAAGTCACCGCCATTGCATCTGCCGTCCTGCTAGAAGGTGTTGCCATGCTTGCGAAAAGCACCACCCCGAACCCTTCGACCGTCCTGGGCCGTCAACTCGGCGACGAATTGCGCAGGTTGCGGGAAGCGGCGGAACTGACCACCGCCCAGGCGGCCGAAGCACTGGACTGCACCAAGGGCAAGATCAGCCGGATCGAGAATGGCCGGGTCGCCGTCCGGCTCCCGGACCTAACCGCGATGCTGCACGCCTACGGAGCGACGGACACCGAGCTGCGCGGTCGGCTCTCGGAGTTGGCCCGGAAGGCCAACCGCCGTCGCAGGCAAGGGTGGTGGAACGAGTACGGATCAGTGCTCGCGGACACCTACCGCGATTACATCGCCCTGGAGGCCATGGCCGGGACGATCCATACGTTTCAGGCGCAACTGGTTCCCGGCCTGCTCCAGACTCCGGAGTACACCCGCGCCGTCACCGTCGCCTCGCGGCAGTGGCAGACGGCGGACGAGATCGAGAAGTTCGTCCAGGTGCGTCTCGCCCGTCAGGAACGCCTCACCGGGGACTCCCCGCTCCACCTCTGGGCAGTCCTGTCGGAGGCGGTACTCCTCCAACAGGTCGGCGGGCCGGATGTGATGAAAGGGCAGCTGGCGCAGTTGCTGGCCGCCTCGGAGCAGTCAAATGTGACCATCCAGGTGCTGCCGTTCTCCCACGGCGCCCATGCGAGTATGTTCGGGCCGTACGTAGTCTTGGGTTTCCCCGAGGAGGCAGCACTCGACGTAGTGCTGGCGGACAACCCGACCGGCTCCATGTGGTTCGAACGGGAAACTGAAGTCGCCCGGTACCAGGAGCTGTTCGACGCCGCGCGCACGTCCGCGCTCTCTCCCGTGGAATCCCTCGCCGTCATCCGACACAGGGCCAAGGAGCACAGGGCATGAACACCGCACGCCACAGCACGCCGGACCTGTCGGGCGCGAGGTGGCGGTGCAGTAGCTACAGCGGTGGCAACAACGAGTGCCTCGAACTCGCCCCCGAAATCGCCGGCTTGGCCCCCGTCCGCGACAGCAAAAACCCCACCGGTCCGGTCATACCCTTTGGCCGCACCGCCTGGAGTTTCTTCGTCGCGCAGGTCAAGTAACCCTGTTCCCATAGGCGTTCAGCGCTCCAGGAACACCCGCCCCCCAACCTCCACCCATCCCCCCGGCTGCGGCGCCGTAAGAATCTGCGACCCCGCGCCCTGCGTGATGTTGAGAGCGCGGCCCAACTGGTCCGTCAGCAGCAACGCCGCCGCTCCCGTCGCCTCGTCCTCGTGGATGCCGTCGTCCCGGCCGGGGAAGGCGCGGGCGCGGACGCGGCCCGCTGCCTCGTCCTCCCAGGCCCAGGCGTAGATCCACTCGCCGGGCGGGGGGACGGGCAGGGCGTCGACCTCGGTGGCGGTGGCGTACTGGCGCAGGGTGCGCGGCGGGGCCCACTCCGGGAGGGCCTCGATCCAGCTGAACTCGCCGTCCAGGCGGGCGCCGACTATGCCTGCGGGGATGACCAGTTCGGGTATGTCCAGGAGCCAGGCCGTGCCGACGCAGGGGTGGCCGGCGAAGGGCAGGCGCAGGGTGGGGGTGTAGATGTCGATGACTCCGCGCTCGGGGTCGTCGACGAACACCGTCTCGCTGAAGCCGAGTTTCCCGGCGAACAGCTGTCGCTCGTCCGGGTCCGGCATGACGGAACCCTCGCGGACGACGCCGAGTTCGTTGCCGTATCCGCCACTTGGGCCGCAGAAGACACGCAGTACGTCGTAGTCGGTCACGGGGGAATTGAAGCACCCGCCGGGGTGGTCCCGTACATCGAGTACGGGACCACCCCGCCCCAGGCTTACGCCTCCGTACGCCGCCTGCGCATCGCGAACACCACGCCCGCGCCCGCCGCCACCGTCACCGCGGCTGCCGCGCCCAGTGCCGTTACCGGTACGTCGGAACCCGTCGAGGCGAGGGAGCCGGTCGCGCCGCCTGTCGTGGAACCTGTGACGCCGCCCGAAGTCGAGCCCGTCGTACCGGAGTTGCCGGAGGAGCCCGAGGACCCCGTGCCGGTCGACGACGACGAGCCGTCCGAGGGGAGGTCGGCGTCGTCGGTCAGCGCCACCGTCAGGTCGAGGGGGTCGAGTGCCGCGCCGGTCTGGTAGAAGCCGCCGAAGGCCTTCGCTCCGGCCGCCGTCAGGGTGGCGGTGACGTCGTCGAGGGTGATGACGTCATTCGTCGCGGTGAGGTCGGTCGAGCCCGCCTTCAGGTCGGCCAGGACCACGTCCTCGGACTTCTCGCCCAGGCTCGTCACGTCCGCCGTCAGTGTGCCGGAGCCGCCGTCGAGGGTCGCCTTGAGGTCGGTGAAGGTGAGGTCGAGGCCGTAAGTGCCGTTGTCCTCATGGCCCTTGAAGTTCACCGCGCCCTCGAAGGCGGCGGAGAGGGTGTCGGCGTCGGTGTCGTAGCCGCCGGTCGCGCCGGTGAAGGTGAAGAGGCCGTTGCCGGTGGCCTGGGCGGCGCCGTCGGAAGTCGTGATCTTGCCGTTGGCGACGCTGCCTACGACGTAGGAGCGGAAGGACTCCTTGACGCCCCAGGTGAGGGTGCCGTCCGCGATGTCGCCCTTGGTGGCGGCCGGTTCGGAGGCGGTGTCCGAAGGGCTCGCGGTGTCGGAGGGCGTGGCGCTCGGGGTCGTACTCGGGGTGGCCGTCTTGGTGGGGGTGGGGGACGGGGACGCCGACTCCGTCGACGAGTTGGACGGGGTCGGGGACGTCGTCGACACCGGCTTGACCGCCGACAGCGGGTCGCCGGCCGCGTTGGCGTACGACGGGCTGCCGAGGAAGTCGGCCGCCGCGCTGGTCAGCGTGGTGGCCAGGTTCGCCAGGTCCTGGCTGGTGGGCGCGGCGACCGTGGCGAGCGTCACGTCCTGCTGCTTGGCGCCGCCGTCGGAGACCAGGTCGGCGGTGAGGGTGCCCGCCGCGCTGTCGTACTGGAAGTCCGACATCTCCCGCACGAAGCCGTGCAGCGTCGACTTGGCGGTGACCGTGCCCTTGAAGGTGAGGTGCAGGGTGTGGCCGGCGGTGTCGTAGGTGCCCGTGCCTGCGGTGAAGGTGAAGGCGCCGTTCTCGGCGGCCTGCGAGGCGCCGTCCGTCGCGGTGAAGGAGCCCGCGGCGGCGCCGGTCACATAGCTGCGGTACGACTGCTTGATGTCCCAGGTCAACTCGTAGCCGCTGAGCGGGACTTCGGCCGCCGACGCGGTGGTCGTGGCGAGCGCGGTGGCGCCGAGCGCGGCGGCGGTCGCGACGGCCGCGGCGAGGGCGAGGGACGGGCGAGGTCGTCTGACGGGCATGGCCTTGGTTCTCCTTGAGAGATGAGTGGGTGGTCCGGTGGTCTGCCAACACGCGGACCGGGTACGGGGGTTACTCCGCTTCCGGTGACGCGCTGCCGGTCGCCGGGCGGGTGCGGCGCCTGCGGACGACGACGAGCGCGGACACCGCGGCCACCAGCAGCAGGGCGCCGGCCCCGAGAGTGATCGGCAGGGCGGTCGAACTGCCGCTGCCTGAGGTGGAGTTGTCGGCCACCGGCTCGGCAGAGTCCGAGGGCTTGGCCGACGGTTCCTCCGGGGTCCCGGTCACCGTGGGTGCAGTGCCCAGGTCGGGCAGCGCGGGCAACTTCGCGTCGTCGGTGAGGGCGACGGCCAGGGACACGGGGTCCATGGCAGTGCCCGCCTGGTACATCCCGCCGAAGGCTTTGGCGCCCTGCGCGGTGAGTTTCGCGGGTGCCTCGGTGAGCTTCGCGAGCCCCTTGACCGCCTTGAGGTTCCTGGCGGTGAAGGTGACCAGCGGGACCTTCTTCCCCGTGAAGTCGCTGTCGGCGCCCGCCACATCGGCGTAGAGCGTGCCCTTGCCGGCCTTGACGGTCGCCCGGACTCCGCTGATCCTCAGGTCGAGGCCCTGCGCGCCGGTGAAGCGCACCGCGCCCTTGAACGAGGCGGTCAACTCGCCGTTCTTGTACGTCCCTTCGCCGTCGGGGAAGCGGAAGAGGGCGCCGCCGTCCTCGGCTCCCGCCGACAGCGTCCACGACGGTCCGCCGGGGGACGTCTTCACCGAGGCGTTGCTCTCGGACGTCTACGACCAGCCGGTCGAGGTGTTTCCGCATCCGCGTACGGGGGCGGCCGTCGTGGCTCCGCGGCGGACCGCTTGACCTTTCATTGACCTTTCCTTGGCATCCATTTTCCGCCGTCGAGATCAAGCCGTGTCTGTGATTCTTCTGTGGGCAGTGAATACCCACCCGGGCGGGTATGAGTGAGGTAAGCCTCAGGTAAGTTAGGGCAGCCTCACCACAGTGCCGAACCACAGTGCCTCGCCGCACACTCTCGCTTGGAGCCTGCATGCGTGCCGTCCGACTTCCCGTCGTCACCGCTGTCGCCGCCGCGGCAGCACTGACCGCCGTCACGGCGTGCACCGCGAAGAGCGACGCCAAGGACGGTGACGCGATCCAGGTCACCGCGGCCGACTCCAAGTGCACGACCTCGACGAAGTCGATACCGGCCGGCCAGGTCACGCTGAAGATCGAGAACACCGGCTCGAAGGCGACCGAGGTCGAGATCCTCTTCCCGGACGACCGGATCGTCTCCGAGAAGGAGAACATCGGGCCGGGGACGAAGTACACGCTCACCGCCGAGGTGAAGGCGGGGGCGTACGAGATCGCCTGCCGGCCCGGGATGAAGGGGCACGGCGTTCGGCAGAAGCTGACCGTCACCGGGGGCAGCGCCGCCAAGCGCGACCCGAAGCTGGACGCGGCCGTCGCCGCCTACCGCGAGTACGCGCAGAACGAGGCGGACGCGACGATCCCGAAGGTGGAGACGTTCGTCAACGCCATCAAGGCGGGCGACCTCACCGCCGCCAAGAACGCCTACGCCCCCTCCCGCGTCGGCTGGGAGAGCACCGAGCCGATCGCCGAGTCGTTCGGGGACATCGACCCGAAGACCGACACCCGCGCCGACGGCCTGGAGAAGGGCCAGAAGTGGACCGGCTGGCACGCGCTGGAGAAGGCGCTGTGGGAGGACAAGAAGATCGGCGCCGAGCAGAAGGCCCTGGCCGACGAGCTGCTCACCGATCTGAAGGACTGGCAGCAGCGGGTCGGCAAGGCCGAGATCACCCCGACCTCCATGGCCAACGGCGCCAAGGAACTCCTCGACGAGGTCGCCACCGGCAAGGTCACCGGCGAGGAGGACCGCTACTCGCACACCGACCTGAGCGACTTCAAGGCCAACGTCGACGGCGCGGAGAAGGCGTACGAGCTGCTGAAGCCGGTCGCGCAGAAGAACGACGCGGCGCTGACCGCCGAGCTGGACAAGCAGTTCGCCGCGATCGACACGCTGCTCGACAAGTACCGGTCGACCTCGACCTCGGACGGCTTCGTGTCGTACGACAAGGTCACCGCAGACCAGCGCAAGGAGCTGTCGGACGCGGTCAACGCCCTCGCGGAGCCGCTGTCCAAGCTCGCCGCCGCCGTTGTGAAGTAGGCCTGAAATGACCGAAGTTCAGGAAACCGAAGTCCAGCAGAGCGGTGCTCCCTCCCGTCGTTCGCTGATCGGCTGGGGCGGTGCCGGGCTCGCGCTCGGTGCCGTCGCGGCCGGTGGCGGGGTCGCGATGAGCCGGGTCGGCGACGACGTCGACCCCACGGCTGCCGAGACGGGTGCCGCGGTCGCCTTCCACGGCGCCAACCAGGCGGGCATCGCCACGCCTGTGCAGGACCGGCTGCACTTCGCCGCGTTCGACGTGAAGACCGACGACCGCGCCGAGTTCGTGCAGATGCTGAAGGACTGGACGGCCGCCGCCCGTCGGATGACCGGCGGGCACGCGGTCGGCGAGGGGGCCTACGGCGGGCTCGCCGAGGCACCGCCGGACGACACCGGTGAGGCGCTGGGCCTGAAACCCTCGCGGCTGACCCTCACCATCGGGTTCGGGCCGTCGTTCTTCGAGAAGTTCGGGCTCAAGGACAGCCGTCCGGAAGCGCTCGTCGACCTTCCGCAGTTCCCCGGCGAGAACTTCGACAAGTCCCGTACGGGCGGCGACCTTTGCGTCCAGGCCTGCGCGGACGACCCGCAGGTCGCCGTGCACGCGATCCGCAACCTGGCCCGGATCGGCTTCGGCAAGGTCGCCGTCCGCTGGTCCCAACTCGGCTTCGGGAAGACCTCGTCGACGACCCCCGGGGCACAGACCCCGCGCAATCTCATGGGGTTCAAGGACGGCACCCGCAACATCGCGGGGACGGAAACGGACCGGCTGAAGAAGTTCGTGTGGGTCGCCGAGGGTGACAACAGCGCGAACTCGGCCTGGATGACCGGGGGTTCGTATCTCGTCGCCCGGCGCATCCGGATGAACATCGAGACCTGGGACCGGACCTCGCTCCAGGAGCAGGAGGACGTCTTCGGCCGCGACAAGGGCGAGGGCGCGCCGGTCGGCAAGGCGAAGGAGCACGACGCGCCGTTCCTGAAGGCGATGAAGCCCGACGCGCACGTCCGGCTCGCGCACCCCGACTCCAACGGCGGGGTCACCATCCTGCGCCGGGGCTACTCCTTCACCGACGGCACCGACGGCCTCGGCCGGCTCGACGCGGGCCTGTTCTTCCTGGCCTACCAACGCGACGTGCGCAAGGGGTTCATCCCGCTGCAGCGCAGGCTGTCGGCGACCGACGCGCTCAACGAGTACATCCAGCACGTGGGTTCGGCGGTCTTCGCCGTCCCGCCGGGCGTCCGTGACGAGGACGACTGGTGGGGCAGCGCGCTGTTCTCCACGGAAGCCAAGGAAGCCAAGAAAGCCAAAGAAGCGAAGGAGTCGTAGACCGTGTTCTCCAACTATCTGATCGGTCTGCGCGAAGGGCTGGAGGCCAGCCTCGTCGTCTGCATCCTGATCGCCTATCTGGTCAAGACGGAGCGGCGGGACGCGCTGAGGCCGATCTGGATCGGCATCGTCGTCGCGGTGCTCATCGCGATGGGCTTCGGGTGCGCGCTCGAATTCGGCTCCCAGGAGATGACGTTCCAGGCCCAGGAGGCGCTCGGCGGCTCGCTGTCGATCCTCGCGGTCGGTCTGGTGACGTGGATGGTGTTCTGGATGCGGCGCACCGCCCGGCACCTCAAGTCCGAACTGCACGGCAAGCTGGACGCGGCCCTCGCGATGGGCACCGGCGCGCTGGTCGCCACCGCGTTCCTCGCCGTCGGCCGCGAGGGTCTGGAGACCGCGCTGTTCGTGTGGGCGTCGGTGCACGCGGCGAGCGACGGCACCCCGCGCCCGCTGATCGGCGTGGGCCTCGGCCTGGCCACCGCCGTGTTCCTGGGCTGGCTGTTCTACCGCGGCGCCCTGAAGATCAACCTCGCCAAGTTCTTCACCTGGACCGGCGCGATGCTCGTCGTGGTCGCGGCCGGTGTGCTGGCCTACGGCTTCCACGACCTCCAAGAGGCCGACTGGATCCCGGGGTTGACGAATCAGGCCTTCGACATCAGCGGCACGATCCCGCCGGACAGCTGGTACGGCACCCTCCTCAAGGGCGTCTTCAACTTCCAGCCGGACCCGACCGTCCTGCAGATCACGGTGTGGCTGCTGTACCTGATCCCCACGCTCACCCTGTTCTTCGCCCCGGTAGGGTTCGCCTCCGGGAAGGGGAAGGTGAAGACACCTGATGAGCAGGGATCGCAGCCCTCGAAGGCTCCGCAGGCTTGACCGGCGCGTACTCATAGCGGCCTGGATGACCGCTTTGTCGCTGACGGCGAGCGGATGCGTGGTGGTCCACGGGGAACGCGAGATCCTCCCGGCCACCACGCGCGCCGAGGCCGCCAAGGCGCTCCAGCAGTTCACGACCGCCTACAACGCGGCGGACAAGGCGTACGACAGTTCCCTGGACGCCACGCATGTCACCGGCGCGCTCGGTGACATCGACGCGGCGCGGCTGAAGGCGGGGCACACCAACTACCCGTCGGGGAACCCGAATTACGCCCCGCTGGAGCTGACGGACGCGAAGTTCACCATCCCGAAGAAGGCCGGCTGGCCGCGCTGGTTCCTCGCCGACACCGCCGCCAACAAGGGCGGCGGCGCCCGCTGGCTGCTGGTGTTCACCCGCGACGACCTGTCCGAGCCGTGGCAGGTGGCGTATCTGACGCTGCTCGCGCCCGCCTCCGTACCGAAGTTCAGGACCGACAAGGACGGCTGGGCCGAGGCCGTGCCGACCAACTCGGCCGAACTCGCCGTCGCGCCAGGTGACTTGAGCAAGAGCTATACGACATACCTGAAGAGCGGCGGGACCGATTTCGCGGACGGCACGCACACCAGCGCGTGGCGCGCGGACCGCGCGAAGGCCACCAAGCCCGGTCTGGCTGTCCAGTTCCTCGACGAACCGGTGACGAACGGCGACTACGCTCCGCTGGCGCTGCGCACCGCGGACGGCGGGGCGCTGGTGTTCTACACCACGCGCTATTTCCAGAAGGAGACCGCGGCGGCAGGCACCTCGGTGCCGACCCAGAACAAGGACGTGCAGGCGCTGACGACGGGTGCCGTGCAGCAGTCCCTCACCCTCCAACTCATGTCCAACCAGGTGGCGTTGGACCCGAAGCGGGGCGGCAAGGTGTCGGTGCTGGGCCGGATCGAGGGGCTGACCTCCGCGCAGGGCGGCTGACGGATCAGGCGGTCACAACCTCTTGGGGGTCAACGGCCCAGCGGCCAGGCCGCGTTGGTGTGGTCGGGTTCCTGGCCGGCGTGACGGGCGCAGGCGTCCGTGAGGGTTTCCAGGAGGGTCAGCGGGTCGGGCAGCGGATGCTCGGGGCCGCGTACCCAGTGCACGGACTGGTTGTCGCCGGGCAGTTGGGCCGGGGGGACCAGGACGTAGGAACCGCGGCAGTGCCAGCGCAGCCCCGGGTGTTCGTCCATCGTCTCGGGGTGGCAGTCCAGTTCGCACGGCCACCACTCGTCCTCGTCCTCGGGGGTGCCGCGGGTGAGGGTGAAGAACAGCAGCCGTCCGTCGTCGCTCGCGGCGACCGGCCCGACCTCGATACCGGCGGCGAGCAGCCGCTCCAGCGCCTCGCGGCCGGCCTCCAGGGGGACGTCGAGGACGTCGTTGACCATGCCGGTCGCGGTGATGAAGTTGGCCTGCGGCTGGTGGCGGGCCCAGCGCTCGATCTGCGCGCGGTCGGTCGTGGACTGCGTCTGCCAGGCGAACGACACCGGGTGCCGGGCCGGTGTGGGGCAGCCCACACGGTCGCACGAACATCGGTACCCCGGGGCGGGGTGCGCGGCGGGCGCGAGCGGCAGTCCCGCTCCGGCGGCGGCGAGCAGCAGCGCCTCGCGCTCACTGCCGTCGGCGGCCTCGTCCTGCGGGCGGCGTCCGCGCAGCCACGAGGAGAGTCTGCCCTGCCGACCGGTCCGGCCACCGAACGTCGCGCTCATCTATCTCCTCGCCTCGCTGTTGTCGCCCTGCTGTTCTTGTCCTGTTGTTGTACGGAGAACCTCCCCCATCGTCGCACCATCCTGCGCCCGGGGAGGCGGTACCCCACATGCGGGGTAGGTGGGACGAGACACACCGAGACCCGGATCACCGCCTATCGGACGATTTGCCGTGATTTACGGCCTTCAGGCCTACGACGCCACGGCGCTCCGCCGCTACGACGGCCAGGGGTCTCCCCAGTTCGCGTCCCGTGCCGCCTTGTACAGGTCGCCGTGGCGTTTGGTGACCGTCGTCCGGCGGAGGTGCTCGTCGCTCTCGCAGAGGTCGAGGAGTACCTGCCCCTTGCGGATCTGCGGGCGCCGTACGATCCGGGCGGGGGCGGGTTCGACGGGCAGGCGGGTGGCGGCGACGTAGCTGAACTTCTCGTCCTCGTACGGCAGGGAGCCGCCCTTCACCTGCCGGTGCAGGGAGGAACGGCTGACCCGGGTCGAGAAGTGGCACCAGTCCTCGCCGGGGACGATCGGGCAGGCGGCGCTGTGCGGGCAGGGAGCGGCGATACGGAACCCGGCACCGATCAGCCGGTCCCGGGCCTCGATGACGCGGGCGTATCCGTCCGGGGTGCCGGCCTCGACGATCACCACGGCCTGGGCGGCGGACGCGGCGGCGTCGACGAGGGCGGCGCGGTCGGGGACCGTGAGTTCGTTGAGGACGTAGGAGACGGTGACGAGGTCGGTGGGGTCGAGGGCGAGCGCGGAGCCGATACGAGCGCGCCGCCAACTGGCGTTGCGCAGGCCGGGGTTGGCGGCGGCGATCTCTCTCCCCAGCGCGAGTGCGGGCTCGGCCCAGTCGAGTACGGTCACCGGGCGGTCGCCGGACCAGGTGGCGGTGACGGCCCAGGTCGCGGCGCCGGTACCGCCGCCGACGTCGGTGTGCCCCTGCGGAGCCCAGCCGGGCACGGCATCGGCGAACGCGTCCAGCGCGGAGCGTACGGCTTCGAAGGTGGCCGGCATTCGATAGGCGGCGTAGGCGACGACGTCCGCGCGGTCCCTGAGGATCGGGGCGTCGGTCGGGGTGGCCCCGCGGTACTTGCCGATCAGGCGCTCCACGGCACCGGCGGCCTGCCGGGGCGGAAGCCCGCCGAGCAGGGCGGCGAGAGCGGTACGGAGGGTTTCGGCCGGGGTCACGGGGTCGTTCACCCGCCGATTCTAAGTGGGCCGGGGTGGGGGTTGCCGTCCCTGGGGGCTCCGCCCCCAGACCCCCGTCCTTTGCCCACCCACCACCCGTTTGCTGTCGGCCAAGAAGTGACCGTTCAAAAGCCCCGCCCAGCCCGCCGACTCGGCCCACCGAACAGCGAGCGTCAAAAACCCCGTACCGCCCGTGCCACCCGCGTCCCCGCCGCTGCCCTCGGCCCGCTGTCCGGTCCCCGTCTCCGTGGATGCACCGTGTTCGCCAGCAACACCAAAAACGTGTCCGTCGCCGGATCCAGTACCACCGACGTTCCCGTGAAGCCCGTGTGGCCCACCGCCCCCCGGCCCGCCAACTCCCCCATGAACCAGGCCTGATCGACCCCGAAGCCGAGCCCGGGCGGGGTCAGGAGCAGCTCCACATAGTCCGCGCCCAGGATGCGGGCGGGGCCGTACGAGCCCCCGGCCAGCAGCGTGCGGCAGAACACAGCCAGGTCGCGGCCGGTCGAGAAGAGACCCGCGTGGCCCGCCACGCCCCCCAGTGCCCAGGCGTTCTCGTCGTGGACGACGCCCCGCAGCATTCCCCGGTCCGCCTTGGCCCACGGGCGGCGTTGGTCCTCGGTGGCCGCCGCGCCGGGGCAGGGGCCGAAGTCGGTGGACGTCATGCCCAGGGGGCGGGTGATGCCGTCGTGGACGAGGACGTCGAGGGTGCGTCCGCTGACGCGTTCCAGGACGAACTGGAGCAGGAGGAGGTTCAGGTCCGAGTACAGATACTCGCCGGGCTCCCCCACCGGTGCCTCCGCCCGCAGCATCGCCAGGCGTTCCGTGTCGTCCGCGCAGTCGTACAGCGGGAGTTCGGGGCGCAGGCCGGACGTGTGGGTGAGGAGCTGGCGGACGGTGATGTCGTGGCGGGCGGCGGCGCGGAAGTCCGGGAGGTAGGCGCCGACGCGGGCGTCGATGCCGAGGGTGCCCCGCTCGATCTGCTGCATCGCGGCGACGGACGTGAAGAGTTTGGTGAGGGACGCCAGGTCGAAAGGGGTGTCGACCGTCATCGGGACGCGGGAGGACGGCGGCAGTTCCACACCCGCGTCCGTCTCGGGGTCGTAGGCCGAATACCGTACGGCCCAGCCCGCCGCCTCCTCCACGGCGATCACCGGGCCGCGGCCCGCGACCACGACAATTCCCGCCGCCCAGGGGCGGTCGCCGGTGGTGAGGTCGTGGATCTCGCGGATCAGGTGACGTAGCTCCTCGGGGTCGAGGCCCGCTCGTTCCGGTGTGTCGCTGCGCAGTCTCGGGGCGCTCAGCTGCCCACTCCCTCCGGAGTCGTACGGGTGTTCCAGGGTCGGCACATTCCCACGAAGCAGGCCACCGCCACCAGTGCGGCCACCAGTTGGACGACGGCCATCGGGACGGCCGTGTGCTCGCCCGCGATGCCGACGAGCGGGGAGGCCACCGCACCGATGAGGAAGGAGGACGTGCCCAGCAGCGCGGAGGCGGAGCCGGCGGAGTGCTTGGTGCGCATGAGGGCCAGGGTCTGGGCGTTGGGGAGGGTCACGCCCATCGCCGACATGAGGACGAAGAGGGCGGTGGCCACCGGGGCCAGGCCCACCTCTCCGAACACGCCCGTCGCCATCAGGAGCAGGGCCGTCGCCGCCGCTACCACCACCGCCAGGCCGGCGCCCAGCACCTTGTCCATGGAGACCCGGCCGACCAGCAGCTTGCCGTTGATCTGCCCGACCGCGACCAGGCCGACCGAGTTGACGCCGAACAGCAGGCTGAAGGTCTGCGGGGAGGCGCCGTAGATCTCCTGGACGACGAAGGGGGACGCGGAGATGTAGGCGAACAGGGCGGCGAAGGCGAAGCCGCCGGTGAGCATGTAGCCGGTGAAGGGGAGGTCGGCGAGGAGGCGGCGCATGGAGTGCAGGGCCTCGCGGGTGCCGCCGATGTGCCGGTCGGCGGGGGCGAGGGTCTCGGGGAGGCGGGTCCAGACGAGGACCGCGAGGGCGGCCCCGACAAAGGTCAGGACGACGAACACGCCCCGCCAGTCCGTCACCCGCAGGATCTGGCCGCCGACGAGCGGCGCGACGATCGGGGCGACCCCGGAGACCAGCATGAGGGTGGAGAAGAAGCGGGCCATCGCGACGCCGTCGTAGAGGTCGCGGACGACCGCTCGCGCGATCACTATTCCGGCCGCGCCCGCCAGGCCCTGGAGCAGGCGGAAGGCGACCAGGAACTCCACGTTCGGCGCGACCGCGCACAGGGCGGTCGCGCCGACGTAGACGGCGAGGCCGGTCAGCAGCGGGCGTCTTCGGCCCCATCGGTCGCTCATCGGGCCGACCACCAGCTGCCCGAGCGCCATGCCGGCGAGGCACGCGGTGAGGGTGAGCTGGACGGTCGCGGCGGGCGCGTGCAGGGCGCGGGTGACGGCCGGGAGCGCGGGGAGGTACATGTCCATCGACAGCGGCGGGGTCGCGGTGAGGCCGCCGAGGATGAGGATGACGAGGAGGCCCGCTCGGCGGGTCGCCTTGAGCGACGACGGCGGTACGGCGGACTGCTGCGCGGCCGGTGCCTGCGCCTCCTGCTCGGGCATGTGCCCCTCCCTCTCTGGCTGATCCGCCACCTATGCTCTCAGCTCGTACAGGGTGCCGAGGGTCTGGTGAACGAGGGTGGGGCCGCGATGACGGAAGAGAACGTGCGCTGGGGAGTCCTGGCGACCGGTGGGATCGCCGCCGCGTTCACGGCGGCGCTGGTGGATCTGCCGGACGCCGAGGTGGTCGCGGTGGCCTCGCGGACGGAGGAGTCGGCGAAGGCGTTCGCGGACCGGTTCGGGATCGAGCGGGCCTACGGCGACTGGGCCGCGCTGGCACAGGACGGGGACATCGATGTCGTCTACGTCGCCACCCCGCACTCGGCGCACCGCACGGCGGCCGGTCTCTGTCTGGAGGCCGGGCGGAACGTGCTCGTCGAGAAGGCCTTCACCCTCAACT
This sequence comes from Streptomyces sp. NPDC050548, assembly GCF_044457385.1. NCBI lineage: Bacteria > Bacillati > Actinomycetota > Actinomycetes > Kitasatosporales > Streptomycetaceae > Streptomyces > Streptomyces sp. NPDC050548. Next base: position 472,441 of record NZ_JBITGV010000003.1, on the reverse strand, counting down.
CCCGTGAGGCGAACGAACTTGTCGCCCTGGCGGCCGACCGCGACAGCTTCCTCATGGAGGCCATGTGGATGTACTGCAATCCGCTGGTACGGCGCCTGAAGGCGTTCGTGGACGACGGCGCGATCGGTGAAGTGCGTACCGTCCAGGCCGACTTCGGGCTCGCGGGGCCGTTCCCGCCCTCGCACCGGCTGCGGGACCCGGCGCAGGGCGGGGGCGCGCTGCTGGACCTCGGGGTGTACCCGGTGTCGTTCGCGCAGCTGCTGCTCGGTGAGCCCGCCGACATCAAGGCGTCGGCCGTGCTCTCCGCCGAGGGTGCCGATCTGCAGACGGCGGCCCTGTTCTCCTGGGACAGCGGCGCGCTGGCGGCGCTGCACTGCTCGATCGTCGGGGGTACGGGGACCTCGGCGTCGGTGACCGGTTCGCTGGGCCGGATCGACATCCCGGACGGCTTCTTCCACCCGGAGCGGTTCGTGCTGCACCGGGACGGCCGTGACCCCGAGGAGTTCGTCCTCGACCCGGCGGACGGGCCGCGCAACACGCTGCGGCACGAGGCGGCCGAGGTGATGCGGGCGCTGCGGGCCGGGGAGACCGAGTCGCCGCTGGTGCCGCTTGAGGGCACCCTCGCGGTGATGCGCACGCTGGACGCGGTGCGGGAGCGGATCGGGGTGCGCTACCCGCAGGAGGGCTGACCCCGGCTCGTAGGCTGCGGTCCATGAACGCTGAGCAATCGAGGATCGCCGTGGTGACCGGCGCGGGCTCCGGGATCGGCCGCGCGGTCGCCGTGGAACTGCTGCGCGCGGGCTGGTCGGTGGCGCTGGCCGGCCGCCGCGCCGGGACGCTGGAGGAGACGGCCGCGCTGGTGCCCGAGGGCGCCTCCATCGTCGTAGCGACGGATGTGGCGCGGCCGGAGGACGTGGCCGGGCTGTTCGCGGCGACCGTGGAGCGGTTCGGGCGGGTGGACCTGTTGTTCAACAACGCGGGGACGTTCGGGCCCGGCGGGGTGCCGGTGGAGGAGCTGCCCTACGACGCGTGGCGGCACGTGGTGGACACCAACCTCAACGGGGCGTTCCTGTGCGCGCAGGCCGCGTTCCGGCAGATGAAGGAGCAGGCGCCGCAGGGCGGGCGGATCATCAACAACGGGTCGATCTCCGCGCACACGCCCCGGCCGCACTCGGTGGCCTACACGGCGACCAAGCACGCGCTGACTGGACTGACGAAGTCGCTTTCGCTGGACGGGCGGCCGTACTCGATCGCGGTCGGACAGATCGACATCGGGAACGCGGCGACGGACATGACGCGGCGGATGGAGACCGGGGCGCTGCAGGCCAACGGGGTGGTAGCCCCGGAACCGGTGATGGATGTCGCGGATGTGGCGCGCACGGTGCGGCACATGGCGGAGTTGCCGTTGGCGGCGAATGTGCAGTTCGCGACGGTGTTGGCGACGTCGATGCCGTATGTGGGCCGTGGCTGAGGCAAGTTGCACAAACGGAATTTGACCGTCCGCACCATTGCGCCCGGTTGCTGACTTATGCTCAACTCTTCTCCACCAAAGCTTCACAGTTGGAGCACACGGCTTCCGCAGACCAAACCGAGGGGGGAGGCGACAGTCGTTCCACTGCCCGGGTGGGAGTGGGCCTCGCGTGGGACCGCGAGGTGTCACACCGGGCGGTGGAACGGCTGTCGCACAGTTCAACTCCCGTCTTCCTCACGGGACTTCGCCGCCGCTGCGGCCGCCCGCCGCCTCCGCAGCGCGAACGCGCCGCCCGCGAGCACGACCACCGTCCCGGCCGCGCCCTCCAGCAGATGCCACGGCGAAGTACCGTCCGCCGACGAGGCCGCCGCGCCCGTGGCCCCCGGAGCCCCCTTGGCACCCTTCCCCGACGGCGTCGGGCTCGCGCTCGCCCCGCCCTCGCTCAGCGGATCGACCAGCGTGCCCACCGCCTTGGCCGAACTCCCTTTCCCGAAGCCCCAGTCGAGCAGCGCCTCGGTCTCCTTGTAGACCTCGTTGCCGCCGTTGGCCGGGTGCATCACGGTCACCAGGAGGGTGCGGCCGTCGCGGGTGGCGGCGCCCGTGAAGGTGTTTCCGGCGTGGCTGGTGTAGCCGTTCTTGACGCCGATCATGCCCTTGTACGGGCGCAGTCCGTAGGCGCCGGTGAGCAGGCGGTCGGTGTTCTGGATCTGGAAGGTCTTCTTGCCGCCGGCCGGGAAGTTCGCGGTCCTGGTGGAGCAGTAGGCGCCGAAGTCCTCGTCGTGCAGGCCGTGCCGGGCGAAGAGGGTGAGGTCGTACGCCGAGGAGACCTGCCCGGGGTGGTCGAAGCCGTCCGGGCTCACCACATGCGTGTCCAGGGCCTGGAGGTCCTTCGCCTTGGCCTGCATCTCGGCGACCGTCTTGGCGATCCCGCCGTTCATGTGGGACAGCACATGCACGGCGTCGTTGCCGGAGCGGAGGAAGACGCCCTGCCACAGCTGGTGGACGGTGTAGGTGATGCCGGGCTTGACGCCGACCATGCTGGAGCCGGAGGGGACATCGGCGAGGTCGGCGTCGGTGACCCGGTAGGTCCGGGTCCGCTCGAACTTCCCCAGCACGGTGTCGGCGAACAGCATCTTCAGCGTGGACGCGGGCGCGAGACGCTGATGCGCGCGGTACGAGGCGAGCACCTCGCCGGTCTTGTGGTCGGCGACGAGCCAGGAACGGGCGGTGAGCTTCTTGGGCAGACCGGTGGCACCACTCGTCTGGATCCCGTCGCGGGCCAGACGCTCACCGCCTATCACTGTCGCCGCGGACGCGGGAGCGGCCGCCGCCACGGGAAGGGCGGCGGCGGTCAGACCGAGGGCGGCACGCCGGGTGAGCCGAGAGGAATCGCGCATCCGGGGACCGTACAAAATCGAGGCCGGGCGGTGCACGGCGGGGGTGGCGAAAAGACGTCGTGGCCAAGGCGCGGCACCCCACACCAACACGCCATTGAACTGGGGTTTCCTGGCAGGAAGCCCTCCGCAGCTTAGGAATGAGCTGTCTGACACAATTCTGATTTCGGGCGTCTTTTTCTCAGGCCAGACACATCCTTTACTCAGGTCGACTCAAAGGTTCCTCCATAGCTTGTGGCCGCGCCCACAGCGGGCGCCAAGAACCTTTGGGGAATGGGATGTTTGGCATCTATCTCAAGCGCGAGCTGAGCCGGCGCAAGAAGGCGGCCCTGGTCATCGCCATGGGTCTGGCGCTCGGTATCGCGCTGGTCATCACCGTCAACTCGGTGTCGGCCGGCATGAATCAGGCTCAGGACAAGGTCCTCAAGTCTCTGTACGGTCTCGGAACCGACATGACCGTGACCAAGGCGCAGTCGGCCCCCAAGGCCGGCAGCTCACAGGGTCCCAGCTTCAAGTTCGGCGGCACCTCCACCAGCAGCTCACAGAGCTCGGACCGGGTGAACACGCAGGGCGGTCAGGTCCTCGCGTCCTCTCTGGTCACCAAGGTCGCCGCGCAGAAGGGCGTGTCCGCCGCGGTCGGCTCGCTCACCCTGAACGTCACCAAGGTCGACGGCTCCTTCACCCAGGGCAAGGCGAAGTCCTCCACCACCTCCGGCTCCTCCCAGCAGGGCGGCCCCGGCGGCGGTGGCGGAACCGGCAGCACCGGCGCGCCCCAGGTCCAGGGCGGCGGCGCCAACTTCAACGTGAACTCGTACTCGGTCGCCGGCATCGACGTCACCAACCAGACGCTCGGCCCGCTGTCCACGTCGAAGATCACCTCCGGCAAGACGTTCACGACCTCGCAGACCAACGCGAAGGTCGCCGTCATCAGCGCCTCGTACGCCAAGTCGAAGAAGTACAAGGTCGGTTCGACCTTCAAGATCTCCAGCACCAAGTTCACGGTCATCGGCATCGCGACGCCCAACAGCAGCGAGTCCACGATCGACGTGTACCTGCCGCTGAAGCAGGCGCAGACGCTGGGCGACTCGAAGAACAAGGTCACCACGATCTACGTCAAGGCGACCGACTCCAAGCAGATCTCGACCGTCAAGACGACCATCCAGAAGAACATCTCGGGTACGACGGTCACCACCTCCGCCGACCTCGCGTCCACCGTGTCCGGCTCGCTGTCCACCGCCTCCAACCTGGCGACCAGCGTCGGCAAGTGGCTGTCCATCGCGGTCCTCATCGCCGCGTTCCTGGTGGCCGCGCTGCTCACCTCCTCCGCGGTGTCCCGCCGGGTGCGTGAGTTCGGCACCCTCAAGGCGCTCGGCTGGCCGAGCCGCAAGGTCACCCGGCAGGTCGTCGGCGAGTCCATGGTCAACGGTCTGATCGGCGGCGGTCTCGGTATCGCGCTGGGCCTCGCAGCGGCCTACACGGTCACCGCGATCAGCCCCAAGCTGACCGCGCAGCTCGGCAACACCGGCGGTGGCGGCCAGGGCGGCCCCGGCGGCGGTCAGGGCGGCGGCCCCGGCCAGCAGGCCACCCAGAACACCCTGGAGATCGCCCTGAACGCGCCGGTCTCGCTGACCACCATCGCCCTCGCGGTGGGCCTGGCCGTCACCGGCGGGCTGATCGCCGGCGCGATGGGCGGCTGGCGCGCCTCCCGGATGCGCCCGGCGGACGCCCTGCGCAGCGTCTCCTAGCCGCTGCCCCCCTTGATCCGGGGCGCCGCCTCCACTCCCCCCGGGAGGCGGCGCCCCAACTCTCTTCTTCTTCACGGACTCATCGACGGAGATCCCATGTACAAGCTCACCGGCGTCACCAAGCGCTACACGCGGGGCAAGGAGACGGTCGAGGCGCTGCGCGGCGTCGACCTGACGATCGAGGACGGCGACCAGCTCGTCATCCAGGGCCCCACCGGCGGCGGCAAGTCGACGCTGCTGCAGATGATCGGCGGCCTGGACCGCCCCACCGAGGGCAGTGTCGAGCTGGACGGCGTCAACCTCGCCACCATCAGCGAGGCCAAGCTGACGCGGCTGCGGGCCGAGAAGATCGGCATCATCTTCCAGTCCTTCAACCTCATCCCGACGCTCACCGCGCAGGAGAACGTCGAGACGGCCCTGGTCCCGCTCGGCGTCAAGCCGGCGGAACGCCGCGAGCGGGCGGCCGAGGCCCTCACCTCGGTCGGCCTCGGCGACCGCCTCAAGCACGCCCCCTCCGAGCTGTCCGGCGGCCAGCAGCAGCGCGTCGCGATCGCCCGCGCGCTGGTGAAGAAGCCGAAGGTGCTCCTCGCCGACGAGCCCACCGGCAACCTCGACGAGGGCACCCGCGACGACATCATGGGCCTGCTCGAAGGCCTCTGGCACGAGTACGGGCTGACCTTCATCATGGTCACCCACGACTCGTCCATCGCCCGCCGCGCCCCGCGCCTGGCCACCATCAAGGCCGGCCAGATCACGCTGACCGAACAGGGGCGGGGCGGCCAGTTCACCCCCCAGCAGCAGTACGCACAGCACGGCAACCAGGGTTACTGAGCCCGCCCGTTGACCCCGTCGGGGCCGTTCACCTCCCGGGCACCTGGTCGATCTCGGCCAACTGCCCGGCGGTGAGCGGCCCTTCGGCGATCACCCCGGCGTTCTCGTACGGCCGAGGCCGACCGACCGGCGGTGAGCCGCTCCTCCGCCGCCGCGCCCGCGCTCCCCAACGGCAGGGACCGGCCGCCCGCTGTCGCCCTCCCGTCGAACCGCCTACCGCCCCAGCACCCGATCGATCTCCGCCACCTGCCCCGCGCTGAGCGGCCCCTTCGCGATCGCGCCCGCGTTCTGTTCGGCCTGGGCGACCGAGCGGAAGCCCGGGATCGGGACGGTGCGCGGGCTGCGCGCCCACAGCCAGGCGAGGGCGCCCTGGGCGGACGTACGGCCCTCGGAGGTGAGGATCTCGCGCAGGGCGTCGACCCGGGCGACCCAGTCCTCGTCGGCCCCGGCGCCCTGCTTGAAGCCCTGCATCCAGGCGGGCGGGGTGTTGCGGATGTCGCCGGCCTCCAGGGTCCGCCCGGCGGCCTGCTTGCCGGTGAGCAGCCCCATCGCCAGGGGGCTGCGGTTGATGCTCGCGAGCCCCAACTCCTCGCACAGCGCGAACATTTCGGGCGCGTCCTGGAACACGTTCGCCGCGTGCTGTACGGCAGCGCAGTGCTCCCCCTCGGCGAACACGGCGGCGCGCGCGGGGTCGTCGGTGCTCCAGGCGTAGGCCCGGATCAGCCCCTCCCGCACGAACTCCTCGCACTGGTCCCGGAGTTGAGCCGCACGCCCCAAGTCGGCGTCGGACAGGTGCAGTTGGTAGAGGTCGACGTGGTCGGTGCCGAGCCGCTCCAGCGACGCGGTGAGCGCGCGGCGGGCGTACTCCGGGGAGTCGTCGGAGCCGGTGAGCGTGCGGGTCTCCTCGTCGAAGACGTTGCCCCACTTGGTGGCGAGGACGACATCGTCGCGGCGCTTGCCGAGCGCGCGGCCGAGGACACGCTCGCTGTGCCCGGCGCCGTAGGTGTCGGCGGTGTCGAAGAAGGTGACCCCCAGGTCGAGGGCGCGCCGGACCGCCCGTACGGACTCCTCGTCGTCGACCTTGCCCCAGCCCAGCGGCTGCCCGCTCGCGTCCTGCCACTCCCCGCCGATGGCCCAGCAGCCGAAGCCGAGAGCGCTCACGTCGATACCGGTGCGTCCGAGAGTCCTGCCGTTCGTCTCCATGCCTGCGGACACTAGGAGTTGGAGTGCACACCAAGGCAAGGGTTTTTACGTCGGACGGGCCGACCGATACTTCTACGCCTGCCCGGTCTCGAAGCGGGCGATCCGGCCGTCCTCGCCGACCGTGAAACTCCACCGGGTGCGCATCTCGCCCCAGGCGTCGTTGGAGTAGCGGGCCACGAGGGCCCGGCCGCCGTTCGACTCGCGGTCGACCTCCATGTGGCCGTGGGAGGAGAAGATCTCCCGGTCGATCCACTCCGCGAGGTCACGGTCGGAGCCGTCGTCCGCCATCGTCGCGCCGGGCGCGAGCAGCGCCAGGAAGGCGTCGCGGTCATGGGCGTTCACGGCGCTGACGAAGGCCCGGACGGACGGATCGCTGAGTTTGGCTGGCTGAATCGTCATGCGGGCCAGACTCACACCGTTCCTCGGGGGCCGCCACCCGAACGGCCGCGCGAACCCGCCCGCCGGACACCAGGGATGCGACGGTGGAGGGACCGTCCGCGCCGTCCGTCCGGGGAGTCACCGTGACCTGTTACGACCGACAAGATCTGGGCCTGCTGCTGCTCCGGCTGGGTACCGGCGGGGTGCTGGCCGCGCACGGTTCGCAGAAGCTGTTCGGCTGGTTCGGCGGGGGCGGGATCGAGGGCACCGGCGCGGCCATGGAGGCGATGGGCTACTCCCCCGGCAGGCAGAGCGCCACGATGGCGGGCCTCGCGGAGGCGGGCGGCGGCGCCCTCCTCGCGGTGGGCCTGGCGACTCCGGCGGCGGGCGCGGCGGCGGCCGGTGCGATGGTCGGCGCCGCCGCGGTGAGCAAGCCAAACGGCTTCTTCGCGGCGGCCGGCGGCTACGAGTACGCGGCGTCCCTCGCCCTGACCGCGGCCGGTCTCGCAGTCACGGGCCCGGGCCGTCTCTCCCTGGACCACGCGCTCGGCCACGCGGTGAACCGGGGCTGGATGGTCCCGGTCGCGCTCGCGGTGACCGGGGCGGCGACGGCCGTGGTGGTCGGGATGCGCAACCGGCGGGTGCGGGGTGCGGGGGCGGCGGAGTTCGGGCAGGAGACGCTGTTCGACGAGGCGGACGCGCTCTTCGGCAGCAGGGGGTGGTCCGACGCGTAGGGACCTGATGGCAGGCTGGATCCATGAGTGATCAGAAGGACCAGCCCGCCGGGCTCTGGACCGGTATCGAGGACCTCTGGACCTGGGTGGACACGAACCGTCCCCTCGACGGCCGGGAGGGGCTCCTCCTGCGCATCCTGAAGCTGTCCGAGGAGGTCGGCGAGGTCTCCGAGGCGGTGATCGGGGTGACCGGCCAGAACCCCCGCAAGGGCGTCACCCACACCTGGGACGACGTGCAGGCCGAACTGTGCGACGTCGTGATCACCGCGCTGATCGCGCTGCGCACCCTGACCCCCGACGCGCAGGAGGTCTTCACCCGCCACCTGGCCCGGGTCAGGGAACGCTCCCTCGGCCCGTCCGCCGTTGTTCACCCTCAGGACCTGCCCGCGCCGCGCGGAGTTGGTGAGATCCGCTGAGCCTTCTCGTCGACACCGAGCCGACGAAGGGGTCCCAGTGCAGGACTACACATTGTCCAGCGGAGCTTCCGACGGAGTTTTCTCCAACGGGCGCAGGACGGTCACCGTGGCGGGCACCTGCCTCGCCCTCGCCGCCCTGGGCCTGAGCTTCAACACCCAGGCGCACGCGGCGAGTTACGGCACACCGACCATCTCCCTCTCGGCCTCCTACCTCTCGGGCGCGGTGGGCGGCGTCGGCGATCCGACGGTCCAGGTGACGGTCGCCCAAAGTGGCGCGGACGTCGGCGCGTTGACGGTCGCGGCGAGCAAGAGCAGCAAGACGTCCGTGGCACCGACGAGCGCGGTGACCGTCACCGGCACCGGCGCCACCCGTCAACTCGCCGTGGCGGCGGCCGCGCAGGGCTACACCGACCTGACCGTGAAGGTCACCGGCCTCGGCGGCAAGACGGCCACCAAGACCCTGCACTACGCGGCCTCCGCCTCCGTCCAACAGCCCGCCGACACCCGCTACTTGACCGGCTCCAGCGACGCCTCCGCCGCGGTCGACGTGGGCGGCGGCTACGTCGTCGTAGCGGACGACGAGTCCAACGTCCTGCGCCTGTACGACCGTTCGGCGTCCGGCGCCCCCGTCAAGACCTGGGACTTCAGCGACGACATCGGCGTCGACAAGGAGATCGACATCGAGGGCGCGGCCCGCGTCGGCGACACGATCTACTGGACCGGCTCGCTCGGCAACAACAAGGACGGCGAGTACAAGGCCGCCCGCAACACGGTCTTCACCACCGAGGTGACCGGCAGCGGCGCCAACACGGCTCTCTCCTACGGCAGTTCGTACGGCAAGCTGCGCGACGACCTGGTGGCCTGGGACAAGGCGAACGGCAACAGGTACGGCTTCGCGGCGGACACGGCGGACGGTCAAGTACCCAAGGAGATCGACGGGTTCAACGTGGAGGGCCTGGAGTTCGCGCCCGGTTCGACGACCACGGCGTACGTCGGTTTCCGCGCGCCGCTGGCCCCGGCAGTGGCAGGAGGCAAGGCACTCCTGGTCCCGGTCACCAACATCGACAAGGTGGTGGCGAACGGCACGGCGGCGACCTTCGGCACGCCGGTCGAGCTGGACCTCGGCGGTCTCTCGGTGCGCGACATCCGCAAGAACGCGGCGAACCAGTACCTGATCGTCGCCGGTTCCTGGGCCGCCGACGACAACTCCGACCCGTACGCCCTCTACTCCTGGACCGGCAACGCGGCCGACAGGCCGGTCAAGCTGCGCGACCTGCCGACCACGGACCCGGGCGCCTGGGAGGCGGTCGTCGACGTACCGGACCTGACGGCGGCGGGCGCCCGTGCCCAGCTGATCACCGACGACGGCGCGGCCGACCTCTACGGCGACGGCACCGAGGCGAAGGACCTCACCCACCCGGAGTGGCAGAAGTCCCGCTCGACCTGGTTCACGGTCACGGGCTGACGGGCGGCGGCTCACGGGGGGGACAGCTCACGATCACCGGCTGACACGCGGCGGCTTACGGGGGGAGGCAGCTCACAATCAGCGCTGGCACGCGGCGACTTGCGGGCGGCCAGGAGCGGCCCGTGCCGAGCTCCCGGCCAAAGCCGAGTGGAGAACACGCGCGCGGTCACAGGTGACGGGTACCGCGCGCCCGGCCCACGGCGGCGGGCCGCGCGCCCAGGACGGGTACCAGGCGCCCGGCCCGAAGCCGAGTGAAAACACCTGCGCGGTCAGAAACGACGGGTGCCGCGCGACCGCCCCACGGCGGCGGGCCGCGCGCCCAGGACGGGTACCGGGCGCCCGCCCCACGGCGGCGCGCCCCGCGCCCAGGACAGGTACCGGGCGCCCGCCCCACGGCGGCGCGCCCCGCGCCCAGGACAGGTACCGCGGGCCCGGCCCGAAGCCGGCGGGTGCCGCCCGCGCCGCCGGGAGGCTGTGCGCGCGTCACCCTGGCACCCTGGTCCTCGACAACACCGTCGAGGACGAAAGCCGAGTCATGACCACCGAGAAGCTCACCGTAGGCGTCCTGGGTACCGGCATCATGGGCGCCGCGATGGCCCGTAACCTCGCCCGCGCCGGACACACCGTCCACGCCTGGAACCGCACCCGCGCCAAGGCCGACCCGCTCTCCGCCGACGGCGCGCACGTCACCGACACCGTGGCGGAGGCCGTACGCGACGCGGACGTGGTCCTCACCATGCTCTACGACGGCGACACCGTCCTCGATGTGATGCGCGAGGCCGCGCCCGTCCTGCGCCCCGGCACCGCGTGGATCCAGTCGACGACCTCGGGCCTCGAATCGGTGGCCGAACTGGCCGCGTTCGCCGGCCGCCACGACCTGGTCTTCTACGACGCCCCCGTGCTCGGCACCCGCCAGCCCGCCGAGGCCGGTCAGTTGACGGTCCTGGCGGCGGGCCCGGAGTCCGGCCGCGCGACGGTCACCCCGGTCTTCGACGCGGTCGGCGCCCGCACGATGTGGGTCGGCGAGGACGGCGCCGCGGCCACCGCGACCCGCCTGAAGCTGGTCTCCAACAGCTGGGTCCTCGCCGTGACGAACGCGGCGGGCGAGGCCCTGGCCCTGTCCAAGGGCCTGGGCGTGAACCCGCAGAACTTCCTCGACCTCATCGCGGGCGGCCCCCTCGACATGGGCTATCTGCACGCCAAGTCGGCCGCGATCCTGGGCGACCAGCTGACTCCGGCGAGTTTCGCGGTCTCGACGGCGGAGAAGGACGCCCGACTGATCGTCCAGGCCGGCGCGGCTCACGGCGTCCGCCTCGACGTGGCGGCGGCGGGCGCGGAACGGTTCGCGCGGGCGGCGGCACAGGGGCACGGCGACGAGGACATGGCGGCGGCGTACTTCGCGAGCTTCGAGGCGGGGACGGACGGGAGGCCGACCGGGTCGTCCTGATCCGGCCTTGATCTCGTCACAGCCAGGACACAGCGGACACACAGAGGAAACCGGGTGCACGCCCTGAACTGTCTCCCCCGCCGAAATGCCGGCAAGTCCGGTCGCACGAACCGAACTCGGGGGACGTCATGCAGAAGAGCAGCATCCGCAGGGCCGCGATGGCTACGGCCGCACTGTCGGCGGCACTGGTGATGACGGCATGTCAGCCGGGCGACACGGACACCGGGTCCGACGTGTCGTCACAGTCGCCGACCGCGACCGCCTCCCCCATCTCCTCCGGGTCCACGGGTACTTCCGGATCAACGGGGTCCACGGGGTCCACGGGGTCCACGGGGTCGTCCGGATCCTCTGGGTCCACGGGGACCTCCGGATCCACGGGGTCGTCCGGGCCCGGGGGCAGCGCGGTGAAGACCTGCGCGGCGGCCTCGCTCAAGGCGATCGCCTACCAGGCCGCCGACCGCCCGGCCGGTACCGGAACCGGGGCGGCGATCGTGCAGTTCACCAACACCACCGCCAAGTCGTGCGTCCTCCAGGGCCACCCCACGGTCGCGGGTGCCGCGAACGGCTCCCCGGAACTCAACGTCCCCCTGAAGGTCACCCCCACCGGCTCCGCCTCCCCCGTGAAGCTGTCGCCCGGCGGCCAGGCCTGGCTGAAGCTGACCTTCGTGCAGGTGCAGGGCGAGGGGGACGGCTACTGCGAGTCGGGGTCGGCACCGGTGATCTACCCGACGATGGTGATCGGACTGCCCGGCGCCGGGAAACACCAAGTCGCCCTCGACGACGGGCAGTTCGCGGAGTGCGACGGCACACTGACCGCGACCGCCGTGACGGCGACGAAGCCCTCCTGACCGTACGACCGCACGGTTGGCCGTACGACCGGACGCCCGGCCGTACGGCTACACCGACTGGCGGTCGCCCGACGCCTCCACCGCCAGGCCCCGCATGACGTGTTCGAGGAGGGCGAGCAGGACCGACTTCACCGACTCCCGGTCGCGCGCGTCGCACAGGACGAGCGGGATGTCGGGGGCGAGGTCGAGGGCGGTGCGGATCTCCTCGGGGTCCTCCTCGCAGACGCCGTTGAAGCAGTTGACGCCCACGGCGAAGGGGATGCCGCGGTGCTCGAAGAAGTCGACGGACGGGAAACAGCTCTCCAGCCGCCGGGTGTCGGCGAGGACGACCGCGCCGAGCGCGCCGCGGGACAGGTCGTCCCACATGAACCAGAACCGGTCCTGGCCCGGGGCGCCGAAGAGATAGACCACGAGGGCCGAACTCAGCGTGATCCGGCCGAAGTCCATGGCGACCGTGGTCGTGGTCTTCTGCTCGACGCCGGCGAGGTTGTCGATGCCGACGCTGGCCTCGGTGATGAGTTCTTCGGTGCGCAACGGCGTCGTCTCGCTGATCGCGCCGACGAGCGTGGTCTTGCCGACGCCGAAGCCGCCCGCGACGAGGATCTTGGCCGTGGCGGCGTTGGGCGCGACGGTGGTGGCGCGGCGGTCAGATTCTGCGAATGCCATCGATCACTGCCTGGAGGAAACGGGCGTCGGGAGTACCGGCCGCGGTGGGCGGGGAGACGGAGACGAGTTCGTTGTCCAGCAGGTCATCGAGGAGGACCCGGATCACCGCGACGGGCAGATCGAGCCGGGCGGCGACCTCCACGAGCGCCGTAGGGGTACGGCAGAGCGCGAGCAGCCGGTTCTGTTCGGGCTGGAGGCGCTGATCGCGGGTGGGCGGCCGGACCGTGCTGATCAGGGTGATCAGCTCGATGCCGGAGTGGGCGGTCGGGGTGCGGCCGCCGGTCACCGTGTACGGGCGGACGAGCAGCGCGGGGTCTTCGTCCTCCCAGGGATCTTCCTCCGACCAATGTCTCATTCATGCTCACCCGCGAAGGGCACACCGCTGTACTCCGGGAACCGGGGGGCCGCGCTGAGGAACTGCCCCACCTGCCGTACGACCATGGTCATTTCGTAGCCGACGTTGCCGACGTCCACCTCGGAGGTGGCGAGCACGGCGAGCCGGGCACCTCCGCCCGCGGTGGTCACAAAGAGAAACAGATCGTCCATCTCGATGACGGTCTGCTGCACCCGGCCGCCGCCGAAGTGGCGGCTCGTGCCGAGCGCGAGCGAGTGAACTCCCGAGGAAATGGCGGCGAGTTGCTCGGCGTCCTCCTGGGCGAGCTTCTCGGAGGAACCGACGAGGAGTCCGTCCTCCGACAGGACGATGGCGTGCAGGGTCTCGGGGATCCGCTCGATCAGGTTGTCCAGCAGCCAGGCCAGTCCGCCGTGCGTGGTGTTGGGCGCAGTCATGGGTTGTTCCTTGTCGGACGGGGACGGGTGGGCAGCTGACGCCGCTCGGGCGGGGTGGTGGGCCAGTCGGCCGACGGGAACTCGTCCTGCGGGGCGGGCGGCCGGCCGGGCGCGGAGCCTTCCCCGCGCATCGCCGACGGCCAGGCGGGCATGGGCACTTCCTCCTGGGCGCGGGCCCGGCGGGTACCGTCCCGGAGCGCGGCGAGCATCGACCGCGCCTGCTCCGGCCGCCGCTCCGCCTCCCGCCCCGGCCCGTGGTCACCGTCGGCCTCCACGACCCGGTCCCGCAACTGCGGCGCGAGATTGGCCTGCCGCACCCGCCGAGGCAGCCGCCCGGAACCACTCCGGGCACCCGAGCCGGGCACGCCTCCCGACCGGGCCCCGAGCGACGACGAGCCGCCACCGGGACGAGACCCGCTGGGCAAGGCGCCCTCGGCCCGGAAACTGACGGAAGCCGAATCACCGGCGTAGAGACCAGTAGGCGGCGTCTCCCGGGCGGGGGAACCCGCGGACGGCATCTCACCGGTGCGGGAGCCCGCGGAGGGTGCGTCACCCGCCTGGGAGCCAAGGGGCCGTATCTCTCCGATGCGATGCCCCGCAGACGGCGGCTCGCCGGTGCGGGAGCCCGAGTACGGCGCATCCCCCGCCTGCGAACCCGGCGACCGCATCTCTCCGCTGCGGGAACCCGCGGACGGCATCCCGCCAGTGCGGGAGCCCGAGTACGGCGCGTCCCCCGCCTCGGAACCCAGGGACCGCATCTCTCCGGTGCGGGAACCCACGGACGGCATCCCGCCGGTGCGGGAGCCCGAGTACGGCGCGTCCCCCGCCTGTGAACCCGGGGACCGCACCTCCCCAGTACGAGAATCCACAGACCTCGCGTCCCCCGCCTGGAAGCCCAGGGACGGCGTCTCCCCCGCGCGGGAACCCGGGGACGGCGCGCCCCCCTTGCGGGATCCCAGGGCCCGCATCTCCCCGATGCGTGAACCTGTGGACGGCAGGTCTCTCGCTCGGGACCCGGTCGAGGGCAGGTCCCCTGCTCGGGACCCTGCGGACGGCATGTCCCCGGCGCGAGAGGCCCCGGAGGGGATGTCCCCCGCGCGCGAACCCACGAACGGCATGTCACCCGGCGTCGGCGCATCTCCCGTGCGCGGCCCCTCGGACGGCGTGTCCCCCGCGCGCGAGCCGGCGAAGGGCCCGGCCTCGTGGGAAGGCGCCGCCTCATAGGAGGGCGTGGTCTCGCGGGAAGGCGCTTCGTCGTAGGTCGGCGCGGTCTCCTGGGACGGTGCGGCCCCGTAGGAGGGCGTGTCCTCGTGGGACGGTGTCGTGGCGGTGACGACGGGGCCCGCCGCCGAGGCGTTCCGGGTGCGGCGGGTGCGCATCGGCATGCCGCCCGGCGTCACTCCCGCGCGGGGCGGGCCGCCGACCGGGCCGGTGGGCTGGCCGGGGGCCGGGAACGGGTCGGTGGGGGAACCCGCCACCGACGCCAGGTGGCGTTCCGCGCGGGCGTCCAGGGGGGACGGTATGCCGTCGGCGACCGGCTCGGTGAGCGCCTGCGGCAGTACGACCACGGCGAGCGATCCGCCGTACGACGAGGCCTGGAGGCTGGCGGTGATGCCGTGGCGCTGGGCGAGGTGGCCGACCGTGAAGAGGCCCAGGCGCGGGTCCTCGCCGAGGGTGGTGAAGCTGAAGTCCTTCGGGTGGTGCAGAAGTTCGTTCGCCGCCGCGTACTCGTCCACCGCGAGGCCGAGCCCCCGGTCCTCGACCTCGACGGCGTACCCCTGCGCCACCGGCAGTGCGCGGACGCGTACTTCGGTGTGCGGCGGGGAGAACGTCACGCCGTTCTCGATGAGTTCGGCCATGAGGTGGATGGTGTCGCCGACCGCCGGGCCCAACACCGCTATGGGCGGGAGGGGTTCGACGACGACGCGGGTGTAGCCCTCGATCTCGGACACCGCGCTGCGCAGCAGGTCCGAGAGTGGCACCGCCTGCTTCCAGCGGCGTCTGGGGGCCGCGCCGGACAGCACGGTGAGGCTCTCCGCGTTGCGTCGCATCCGGGTGGCGAGGTGGTCCACGCGGTAGAGCTCGGCGAGGAGTTGGGGATCCTGCTCCTTGCGTTCCATGGAGTCGATGACCGTGAGCTGACGGTGCACGAGGAGCTGGATACGGCGGGACATGTTGTGGAAGACCAGCCGCGCGCCCTCGCGCAGCGAGGCCTGTTCCAGCGCGACGCTCACCGCGGTCCGCTGAGCGCTGTTGAAGGCTTCCGCGACCTTGCCCAACTCGTCGGTGCCGTAGTCGAGTTCGGGCAGATCGTCGAGTTCGGCGCGTTTGCCCTGGGTGCGCAGCCGGGTGATCAGCTCGGGCAGTCGTTCCTCGGCGAGTTCGAGGGTCTCGGCGCGCAGGCCGGACATCCGGCCGAGGAGGGAGCGGGTGATGCGCCAGGACAGCAGGGCGACGGCGAGTACGGCGACCAGGGCGAGCGCACTGCCCAACAGCGCCTTGACGAGCACCTGGTGGGTCCGGTCCTGGGAGTCGCCGGTGACCTTGTACAGGAACTGACCCTCGACCGCCTGCACCCCGCCGGTCACCCGTGCCGGGGCCGCCGCGCGGTCGGCCGTGGTGTGCGGCACCGCGATCGTGCCGTCGTGCCCGGCGGACGCCGACGCGACGGCCGTCTCGAAGGCCGTCATGGCCGCCCAGTCCCGGCCGCCCGTGACCTTGTCCAGCGCCGCGCCCATCTCCGTGGGCAGGTACGGCTCCACCTCGTTGGACAGCACGGAGACCCGGACGGCCTCGGCCGCCGCCAGCGCCGACCGTTCCTGGACGCTCAGCTTCCCGGACGCGGCGACCCCGCCGAGGATCGCCTGCTCCTGCGAGAGGGCCTCCGTGCCGCGCAGGAACGCCAGCGCGTGCCCGGCGTCGGCCGCGGTGGCCGCGTCGCCGCTGTCGGTGCTCAGCATCCCGAAGAGGTTCAGCGCCGAGGACACGGCGTCGGAGTAGGCGGTGTAGGCCTGCTGCCGGGTGCTCTTCCCGCCGTCGACGGCGGTCCGTTCGGCGGTCAGCGCGGTGAGCCGCTTGCGTACGGTGCCCAACTGGGCCCGGTACTGCGCCGATCCGACACCGCCGGAGGCGGCGTCCGCCTTGCGGAATCCGGCCAGTACGGCATCGGTCCTGCGCCGCTGCGCCTCCAGCGCGGCACGGCTGCCGTGCGAGGCCAACAGCCCGACCGTCAGCTGCCGTTCCTTCTGGAACTCGCCGATCGCGGGCTGCAGGGCGTAGGTGGTCTTCGCCGCCTGCCCGACGTTGTTGGACTGGTGCCACTGGTCGAACAGCGCGAAGGAACCACTGACCCAGAGCAGGACCATCGCCGCCGCCGGCACCACCGCGAGCGTGATGAGCGAGGCGCGGATGCTGCGCCCGCGACCGCTACCGGGTCCGGTCTGCGCGGACGTGTCCCGGTGTCTGCTCACTTCACCCACCGGTGTCCGACGGCGCGACGATGGAGGCGGGCTGCGGTGAGGAACTGCGACACCGGTGGTTTCCTTTCCGGGGTGGCGCGTGACGCGTCGGATCGCGGGCATACGTCAACACGCCTGCACAGACTGGGGAGTTGGCGGCGTAGCACGGCACGTACGCCAAAGACGGGCTGCGGTTTCCCGACGGGCGCCCGAGCCCCCCGCGCAGTTGGTCAGTTATGAAACCGAGCCATCCGACCCGGGTCAAGGGACGCCACAAACGCGCCAGGCGCAGCCGTTTAGGGCGTTCAGTACACTACACGCGTAGACAATCCGGCGGCCCGCCCGCCCAACCACCCGCCCACGAAGACGTTTTGGCTGACTACCCTGGGTGAAGTGCGGGGCAGAGGGTGACTCGGGTGACGCCGGGGACGCGACGGGAGCTGCGGGGCGAGGCGTCCGGGCGGGACGCGAATGTGACCTAGTTCACAGCATAAACACCGTCCACGCACACCAACTCCACCGCTTTCCGCGGCCGGTTGCTCACCCCCGCCCCGGCGCCTCCAGCAACGCCAGGGTCTGCGCCCCGAGCGATGTCATGCCGTACGTCTCCGCCCCGCGCGCCGCCTCCCGCAGCAGCCGGACCGCGTGCGGCTCGCTGCCCGGACCGCCCGCCCGGCGCGTCGCGCGGGCCTGGGCCAGGCGGAGGCGGGCGAGTTCGGGCTGTGAGGAGCGGGCCGGGACCGCCGCCTGCCGGAAGCGTTCGAGGGCGGTCTCCGGCTCCCCCGCCGCCAGCGCCAGCAGTCCGCAGGCCCGGGCGGTCGGCCCGACGAGGACGGTGGGCCAGCCGCCCAGGGCGATCTGCCCGCCGTCGTGCGGCGCGAGGCGCGCACGGAGCCCGGGCACCGCCTGCGCCAACTCGGCCTCGAATCCGCCCTCCAGGTCCAGCGCCGCGCAGACCTCCGCCAGCAGGACCAGCGCGGGCACCGCCCAGCCCGACGGCGGGAACCGGTCGACGTCGGCGACACAGCCGAGGAACAGGTCCGCCCCCTCGGCGTGCTGCCCGGTCTCGCACAGGGCGAGGGCCAGCCCGGCCCGCCAGACGGGGAAGTAGGCGTGGCGCTCGACGTCGCCGGCCAGATCGGAGGTGAACAGCTCGTGCAGGCGCCCCTGTTGGCGCAGCAGCCAGTAGGCCTGGCCGAGCCGGGTCTGCGTCAGGTTGTCCGCCGGTACGGCGTAGTCGGCGCGGAGCAGTTCGATGAACTTCAGGGACTCCACGAAGATCCACTCGGCGGCGGCGTCGAACCGGCCGTGCCACAGGTCGAGCAGGGCGTCGAGAGTGTGCCGCTGCCAGAGGGCCAGGGCGCTCTGGGTGTCCGCCGCGTGCTTGCGGTACTGGTTGGCGGTGGCCAGCGCGCTGAAGATACGGCCGTTGCGCAGCTGGTCGATGGCGACGGCCATGAGCGCCTCGCCGCGGAAGTACGCCGAGTCCTGCCGGGCCGCGGCCTCGCGCAGCCGCTCGGAGAGGTCCAGCGACTCGGGCGCGCTCATGAAGTCGTAGCGTGCCCACCGGCATTCGGTGAGGACCTCGCAGCGCACCTCGTCGTCGCCGTCCTCGGGTAATCGGCGCAGGGTGTCCTCGGCGAGCCGGGCGCCCTCGGCGGGACCGGCGAGCCCCGCCACGGTGTCCTGACTGACCGCCAGGGCCATCTTCTTCGCCAGATGGGCTTCGAGCCGCAGCCGCAGCCCCGCGGCCTCGGGGCCGCCGTCGCCCTCCAGCGCGGCCAGGCACCCCTTGATGGACTGGAGCAGCTCACGGTCGACCTGCCCGGGGTCGGACCAGCGGCGCGCCAGCCTGATCACCGCCTCGGCCTGCGCCCGCGGGTCCCCGGCGGCGCCGCGATAGGCGGCCGTGTAATGCCGTTCGGCCTCGCGCATCTCGCCGGCGGCATGGCTGAGATCACCGCGCCGCAACAGCCGTAGGAACTCGGCCCGTTCGTGCGTGGTGGCCGAACGCCCGTCCTTCCCGGGGGACTTGACCAGCCGCACGGTCTCCCCGCGGACGGCCCTCGGCGGCGCGTCGGTGCCGGGTGGTGGTGTCAGGCCTGCCAACGCCCCCTTGGCGCCCAGGACTTCGTCGCACAGTTGGGCCAGCTCCAGGGACGCCCTGCGGCGTCCGTTCTCGACGCGGCTGAGGAAACTGCGGCTGCAGTACACCCTGCCGGCCAGCTCACTCAGTGACATACCGGCCGCAATGCGGCGCCTGCGTAACTCCGCGCCGAATCCGTCGTGCTCGATGGCCATCCCCCCAACAACACGCCGGCCGACCGGTGTTGCCAAATACCCGCTGGCAACACCCGACCCCTGCGGACCGGCACGATTACCGACGAAGCTGTCTGTGCCGGGAGCCTACCGGGCACAGGGGCGTGCCCATTGGCGGAACAGGAGCACTGGTCATGCCTTCGGGCGAACCTGTGGCGTCGACGGGGGTCGATATGCCGGAGGCACTCACCCACAGCACACCCACCGCGCTCCGCCCGGCACCGAAGAGCTGAATGACGACGGGGGGATGGGGGGTCCACGGTCCGGGGCGCGCGGGGGGCGCTCCGGACCCCGGATCCTGTCGCCCTCCCAGGAGTTGAGCCGGTGGGTCAGAACCCGGCCGCGCGTGCCGCCGCGTACACCTCGGCGTTCACGTCCTTCAGTTCCTGCGCGTCCCGCGCGGCCCACGAGAGGTCGACCAGGAACTCGTCGAGGCCGATGCCGTCGTACGCCATCAGGTCGGTGACGATCTGCTCGACGTCGCCCTGGAAGGGACGGCGGTCCGGGCCCTCGTAGCGCTTCGCGGTGTAGTCCGGGTTGACGCGAACCACCGTCCGCAGCGGGCGGGTTCGGCCCCGCTCGGCGGCGAGGTCCTGCAACTGGCGCCAGCCCGCGGCTACTTGCTCGGGGCCGTCGGCGTACGGGAGCCAGCCGTCGGCGTGGTCGACGAGCCGGCGCATGGACCGTGGGGAGTTGGCCGGGACGAGGATCGGGATCGGGCGGGCCGGCTTCGGGCCGACCACGGCCGGGGCGATCCTCGTGACCCTGCCGCCCTCGTAGACCACCGGGTCCGGGCCCCACACCGCCCGGCACACCTCGAAGACCTCGTCCATGACCTTGCCGCGCTCCGCGAACGGGCGTACTCCGGCGGCGGCGTACTCGTCGAGTGACCAGCCGCTGCCGAGGCCAGCGATCACCCGGCCGCCGCTCGCCGCGTCCAACGTGGCCAGGGACTTGGCCAGTTGGAAGGGGATGTGCAGCGGGGCGACCAGTACGGCGGTGCCCAGTTCGGCCCGCTCGGTGGCCGCCGCCGCGAGGGTCAGCGTGACCAGCGGCTCGGCCACGCCCCGGTAGGCGTCGGGCCACGGCAGGCCGGGGACGCCGTAGAGCGGCTGGGTCTGTGGTTCCGGGAACAGGGCGCGTTCGTACACCCAGAGGCTGTCGTATCCGATGGCCTCGGCGGCGCGGGCCACGTCGGGCACGTCCTTGCCGAGGTCGTACTTCCGATTCTGCGGGAGACCGATTCCCAGCCGGGTCGTCATGCCGATGCGTTCCTCTGTGGTCGGTTGCGCGATCAAGTCGGTGTGGTGGCGAAGTGGCCGTTCGTCAGCGGCCGGACAGCAGGCGCAGCATGGTGGCGTACTCGCCGCGGGCCTCGGCGAAGCGCAACGGTTGGACGGCCTTGACGAGGATCTCGTCGGGCTGTTCGCCGGCGCCGAGGATGCTCATGACCTCGTCGAGGAAGGCGTCGAGGGGCATCGCGGTCTCCGACTCCTCCTGACCCATCAGGGCGGTGCGCACGGCCGGGGGCACCAGTTCGAGAACCTCGACGCTCGTGTCCGCCAGCTGGACGCGCAGGCTCTCGGTGAAGGAGTGGACAGCGGCCTTGGTGGCGTTGTAGGTCGGGGCGATCGGCAGCGGGACGAAGGCCAGTCCGGAGGAGACGGTCATGATCGTCGCCCGCGGCCGGGTGGCGAGGTGTTCGGTCAGCGCGGCCACGAGGCGGATGGTGCCGAGGAGGTTGGTCGCCACCGTCGCCTCCGCCACGGCGAGGAAATCCGGGTGGTGGAGGTCCTCCGGCAGCATCATGCCGGCCATCGTCACCAGGACGTCGAGGTCGGGAAAGCGTTGGAGCAGTTGGGCGGTGACGTCCCGGACGGCGGCCGGGTCGGTGACGTCGAGCACGACGGACTCGATGCCGGGGTGCTCCGAGACGATCTGTTTCAGCCTGTCCTCGCGGCGCCCGGAGACGATGACCCGGTTGCCTGCCGCGTGCAGCCGCAGCGCCAGCCCGAGTCCGATGCCGGAGGTCGCTCCGGCGACGAGGATGGTGTTGCCTGTGGCGTTCAAGGGGTTCCCCAGCTGAAGAAGGACGCTTGTCGAATGACACCGGGACGGGCCGCGGCGGGTGATGCGGGGCCACGGGGGCCGGGCATCACCCGCCGGCGAGTGGCTCAGTGCTGGTTGACGGCCGAGGCCCAGTCGAAGTTCACGCCCATGTCGGAGTACATCTTCGAGTAGCCGACGAAGCAGTCGAACTTCTCGACCTTGCCGTTCTTCAGGTACCAGAAGTCGGCGGTCGGGGCGTCGACCTTCTGGCCCTTGCCCTTGACGAAGCCGCCCGTCGGCGCCTGGAGCTGGCCGTCGAACGTGCCCTGGATGGACAGCTCGATGCTGATGGTGTCGCCGTTCACGGTGATGCGCTTGAGGTCACGGTGGACGTTGGAGAAGAGGCCCTTCATGTACGGCAGCACGTTGCCGAGCGCCTTACCCCGGTAGGCGACGCCGGGGACCATGTCGTTGAAGACGCCGTCCTTGGCGAAGCTGTTGACGAAGGTCGGGACGTCGATGTGGCTGCCCTCGGCCACGTAGTAGTCGCGCAGGACGATCGCGAGGTTGGTCTTCTCGTGCTTGGTCAGGTGCCGGTCGGTGAGCGGCAGCGCGGCCAGCTGACGCGCGGTCAGGGTCGGGGCGGCGGACTTGTGGTGCGTGGGGCTCGCGGCCTGTGACGGCACGGCGGCGATGGAAAGACCACCCAGAACAGCTACCGCGGTGGCGGCGGTGATCGACTTCCGGCTGAGCAGCTTCATGACACATTCCTTCATGTTTGTCCTCAGGATCCGGGGGCCGCACAGCAGCGGTCCCCCGCTCGCTCTTAGTAAATCAAGCGATGGCTTGACTTTATGGACGGCCGGCGCAAGCTGTCAAGCCACTGTTTGAATTGTGTGGCCCGCCGGGCCCTCGCCAGGCGCCGACCACTTGACGATGCAGTCAAACAAATGATTGAGTACATGGCGTGATAAGGGAGAACAAGACGGACCTGCGCCGGGAGGCCGGTCAACGCACACGGGACGGCCTGCAGTCGGCCGCCCTGGAGCTGCTCGCGCAAAGGGGCCAGGAAGGCGTGACACTCCGCGAGATCACGGATCGCGCCGGGGCCAACGTCGCGGCGGTGAGCTACCACTTCGGGTCACTCAAGGCACTGTGCGACACGGCGATCGAGCACGCGCTGGAACAGTATCTGGACGCCCAGATGGCGGCGATCGACTCGCTCGGCCCCGACGCGGCACTTGAGGAAGTGGCCGCGGCGTTCGCCGGGCCGATGATGCGCGCGTTCGCCGCCGGCGGGCAAGACCTTGCCGTGATGCGAACCGTGGCACGCATCGGGATCGAGCCGCCCCAGGGGTGGGAGCGCCTGACCGGCAAGTTCGAGAAGAGCCGCCGGGACGTGCTGCGGGTACTGGCGCCGAACATCCCCGGAGTCGACGAGGAAGAGCTGATCTTCCGCACGCGCTGCGCGGCCGGCCTGCTGAACTGGCTGGCGTTGGCGCCCATCGGCACGGAGCTGGCCGCCTTGCCCGCCGAGCGGTTGGAGCGGCAGTTGGTGCCGGTGGTGGCGGGGGCGTTTCGGGGGAGTGGGGGGTAGCGGTGGATGGGCCTGCGCTACGGCGCTTGTCCGCGAAAGCGGAAGACTCCCGGACCCGACGAAGGGTCCCGACAGCCCATAAGGCCAGGTGAGAGCCCTGATGGCAGACGAGCCGGGCCGTACGCCGGGTTCTGTTTCCGGGAGGACCTCACGATCCCCCCGGCGACGGCCATCCATCTAGGACCGACGTTGCCGTCGGCCTCGTGCGGTCTACCCGCGGACTCGGGCGGGCAGCCCTCGAACGTCCGCGCAGAGCCGCGCCTCTTTCGAAGCGGTGGCTCCTTTTGACCTTGCTCCGGGTGGGGTTTACCTAGCTGCCCAGGTCACCCTGGGCACTGGTGGTCTCTTACACCACCGTTTCACCCTTACCGGGGACCGAAATCCCCGGCGGTCTGTTTTCTGTGGCACTGTCCCGCGGGTCACCCCGGGTGGCCGTTAGCCATCACCCTGCCCTGTGGAGCCCGGACGTTCCTCGGGGAGTTCCCACCAGGGGCACTCCACGCGGCCGTCCGCCCGGCTCGTCTGCCGTGTCGACCATGCTACCGGGCGGGCACGCGTCCTTCGGACCGGCGGCCGGTCCCACCGGCCCCTCCTCCCGATCCCACTTCGTCGCTCGGGTCCGGCCGATGCATCCGCCCGCGTCGCCACCCCGCCACCCACCTACCTCGCCGCCTGCGCCGGTCCTCCCGGTCCCGCCGGTTCGACCGAACCCACAGAACCCACAGAACCCCCTGACCCCACCGACTCCCCCACCCCCGCCAGTCCCCCGGCGGCCTCCTTGCCGCGCCCATGTCCCCCCGAAGCCCCTGCTCCAGCCGGCCCCGCCGTCGCCAGCACCGACCCCGCCAGGATCAGCGTGAAGGCCACCCCGATGCCGAGCGTCAGGTCCTCGCCCAGGAAGAGCGCGCCCGCCGCCACCGCGATTGCCGGGTTGACGTAGGTGATCACCGTTGAGCGGGTCGGGCCGACCTCCTTGATCAGTTCCAGGAAGGCCACGAACGCCACCGCCGTGCAGATCACGCCCAAACCGGCGAGGGAAGTCAGCACCTGAGCCGAGGGCACCGTGGACGGCCAGGTCAAAGCCGCCGCCGGGGCGTACACGATCGCCGCCAACGCCAGGCACGGCGCCGTCAGTTGGAGCGTCGGGACGTCCTTCAGATGGCGCGCCGCTATCAGCGGCGCCGTCGCATAGCCGAGCACCGTCAGCAGCACCTCCACCAGTGAGCGCGCGTCGCCGCCCGTCAGGTGCGGGACCGTGAGGACCGTGACCCCGGAGAGGCCCAGCGCCAGGCCCGCCACCCGTCGCGCCCCCAGCCGTTCCGCGTCGCCGAAGAAGCGCGCCATCAGCACGCCCACGATCGGTACGCCCGCGATCAGCAGACCCGCCGTAGAGCTGGACAGGTGCCGTTCCGCGTCCGTCAACGTGAACCACGGGCCGATGATCTCTATGCACGCGAAGGCCAGCATCGGGCGCCAGTGCGAACGGACCACACGCGTCAGGCCGCCCTGTCGTAGTGCGAAGGGGAGCAGGAGTACGGCGCCCAGGGCGCAGCGTGTGAAGACGACCATGGACGGGGAGAGCGGGGCGTCCACCGCCACCTTGATCATCAGGTAGGGGATGCCCCACACCACTCCCATCAGGGAGAACAGGAACCAGCCGCGTGCAGTCATACGGCGAGGATGCGCCGCCCCCTCATCGGGCGTCTTGAACGCTGTTGCGGTACGCCGCCGGGGTCACCCCGAGCACCCGCCGGAACCAGCGGGTCAGATGCGCCTGGTCGGCGAAGCCCACCTGGGCCGCGACCTCGGCGGGCCGCCCGCCCAATTCCAACAGGCCGCGCGCCCGGGTGACCCGGTACTGGGCGAGCCAGGCGTACGGCGGGATCCCCATCGTCGTACGGAAGGCGCGGAGGAGTTGGTAACGGGACAGGTCGAAGTCCGCGGCCAGGGCCGAGAGCGACGGCGGGGTCAGCAGGTCGTCCGCCAAGCGGTCCCTCACCGCGTGCGCCACCCAGGACGCGCCCACGGGCAGGTCCGGTGCCGGGCGGGACGTCGAGTGGCGGCGGGCCAGGGCCGTGAGGAGCCACGGGAGGCGGGACTCGGCCTCCAACGGGTCGGGGCAGACGCTGAGTTCGGTGTGTGCGAGGCGGAACGCGCGGGCGAGTTCGGCGTCGTCGAGGAGCGGTTCGCGGAAGTGCGGGACGCCGCCGAGGGTGCCGTCGGTCAGGAGTGCCGGGTCGGCGTAGAGGGCGCGGTAGGCGTAGCCGGCGGTGGGGCTGCCGGGGCCGCCGGTGTGCATTTCGCCGGGGGCGAGTACGACGATGGAGCCGGGGGTCGTACGGATGTGGCCGCCGCGGTAGTCGATGAGTTCGGAGCCGTCGACGCAGACGCCGATCGTGAACTCCTCGTGGGCGTGCGGCGCGTAGACGTGCCGGTCGAAGCGGGCGGTCAGGAGGTCGAGCGGCGGGCCGCAGTGGCCCAGTCTCGCCCTCGTCCACAGGGCATGTTCGCGTGCGCTCACCGGACGCACCCCCTTTCCCCCACAGGGTGCAACGCTCCGGGGCTCCGTGTCATGCCGGGGTGAGCGCCCGTTCCAGGATGTCGAAGGCCTCGTTCATCCGGGCCTGGTGGTCCTCGGCCGTCGCTTCGTCGCGTTCGCCGGCGAGCAGGCGGCGCGCGGTGGTGACGTAGACCGACCGGTACGCGGCGACGATCAGGGCCGCGGTCAGGGCGGGGTCGGGGGTGTCCGGGGCGGTCTCGGCGAGGGCGTCGGACAGGGCGGTCTCGATCTCCTCCAGGCCTTCGCGGGCCCGGGCGCGCAGGGCCGGTGAGTCGATCACGACCTGCCAGAAGGCCGGGAAGTTGTCGTTGGGGCCGGCCAACGGGTGGTGCTGGTCGCGGAGTTCGAGCGTGAGGCGGCGCAGCGCGGCGAGCGGGGTCTCGTCCGGGGCACGGTGGCGTACCGCCCCGCTGAGCACCTCGACCGCCTCGGGGATGCGGTCGAGGAACATGTCCTCCTTGCGCGGGAAGTAGTTGAAGACGGTCATCGTCGACACCTCGGCGGCGCGTGCGACCTCCGCCACGGACACCCCATCGAAGCCGCGCGCCTTGAACAGCTCCGTGGCCACGTTCGAGATCCGCTGCCGGGTCGCCCGCTTCTTGCGCTCTCTCAGAGAAAGCTCGCCCTCACCATCGCTCATGAGAACAGTGTAGCGAACATAATTTTTTAGTTACTACACTCTTAGCCATGGACACCGAGAACACTCAGAACACCGAAACGAACTACGACGTCGTCGTCTCCGGAGCCGGCCCCGTAGGCCTGCTGCTGGCCGCCGAGCTGACCCTCGGCGGGGCCCGCGTGCTGGTCGTGGAGCGGCTGGCCGAGGTCGACGAGACCATCAAGGCCGGCGGCCTCAACTCCACGACCACCGTGGCCCTTTACCGGCGCGGGCTGCTCCCCGAGCTGACCGGGATACACCAGGAGGCGATGAACCGCTTCAAGGAGTTCACGCGGACGCACGGCGACAGCGACGGCAGCGGCGACAACAACCCCGTTCCGCCGCCGAAGTTCGCCGGGCACTTCTCCGGGATCATGCTGCGGGCCGATCTGCTCGACGAGTCGGACCCGGCCTTCGCGGGCCTCGGCCCGGTCGACCGCGTCGGACTCGTCCCGCAGGCCCCGCTGGAGCGGCTGCTCGGCCGGCACGCCGACGCACTCGGCGTCGAGGTGCGCAGGCAGGTCGAGTTGACCGGTTTCGACGCCGACGAGGAGGGCGTGATCGTCCGCCTCGCCCCTACGGACGGTTCCGCGCCGTACGCCGTCCGGGCCGGCTGGCTGGTCGGCTGCGACGGTGGCCGCAGCCTCGTGCGCAAGCTCAGCGGGATCGAATTCCCGGGCACCGCACCGGAGATCACCGGCTACCAGGCCATCGCCGACCTGACCGGCACCGAGCCGCTGCGCGGCGGCTGGAACACCACCGACGTGGGGACGTACGCCTTCGGTCCGTTGCCGGGACGGATCCTCACCGTCGAGTTCGACGGACCGCCCGCCGACCGCCAATCCCCCGTCACCGCCGAGGAGTTGCAGGCGAGTGTGCGCCGGGTGACCGGTGTCGACGTCACCGTGCACAAGGTCCACTCCTCGACCCGGTTCACCGACAACTGCCGTCAGGCGGAGACCTATCGCGCGGGCCGGGTGCTGCTCGCGGGCGACGCGGCGCACGTCCACTCGCCGTTCGGCGGGCAGGGGCTCAACCTCGGTGTCGGGGACGCGATGAACCTCGGCTGGAAGCTCGCCCTGGTGGTGAGCGGCCGGGCGCCGGTCGAACTCCTCGACACCTACACGGCCGAACGGCATCCGATCGGCGCCTGGGTGCTCGACTGGACGCGTGCCCAGATCGCCGTGATGCGCCCCGAGCCGCACTCCCGCGCCCTGCGCTCGGTGGTCACCGACCTCGCGGGGACGGTCGACGGGACGACGTATCTCGTCAAGCGGATCTCCGGCGTCTGGCAGCACCACGACCTCCCCGGCGACCACCCGCTGACCGGCCGCAGCGCCCCCGACCTCGAACTCGCCGACGGCACGCGCCTCGCCGACCACCTCCACAACGGCCGCGCCCTCCTCCTCGACCTCGCCGACGACCCGAAACTCCGGGCCCGCGCGGACGGCTACGAGGGCGTGGTGGACGTCCTGACCACCTCCTGCCCCGGGCGGCCGGAGCTTGCCGCCCTGCTGGTGCGCCCGGACGGATTCACGGCCTGGGCGGCGGACACGGACGGCGCCGGGGACGATCCCTCGGACGCGCTGCGGCTCTGGTTCGGCGCCGGCCGGTGCTTGACCCTGCCGTAGCGTCAATGTCTCTACTGGTCCCATGCGGATCGGAGAACTCGCCGAGACCGTCGGCGTCACCACGCGGACCGTCCGGCACTACCACCAACTGGGCCTGCTGCCGGAACCGGAGCGCCGCTCCAACGGCTATCGCGACTACGGTCTGCGGCACGCCGTCGTCCTCGCCCGGATCCGGCGGCTCACCGAGCTGGGTCTGGGGCTGACCGAGGTACGGGACGTGCTCGCGGACGACGCCGGCCGGGACCTCGCCGAGGTGCTCACCGAACTCGACGAGGACCTGGCCCGGCAGGAGTCCGCGATCCGGGAGCGCCGGGCCCGGCTGCGCGCCCTGCTGGACTCGGGAGAACTGTCCGCCGAAGGGCCCGTCTCGCCCGAACTGGCGGCGGTGTTCAGCGAGTTGAACCACGCCTCGACGCTCCCCACCGACTCGCCGATGGCCGCCAAGGACCGCGAGATGCTCGCCCTGCTCGACACCGTGGCGACCCCGGCCGAGCGGGCGCGGATCATGGACCTGGTGGGCAGCGCCGTCGCCACACCGGACGCGGTCGCCCGGGCGCACGAGGCGTACGCGCTGCTCGACGCGCTCGCCGACACCGAGCACCCCGTCGACCCCGCCGACCCGCGCGTGGACGAGGCGGCTCGCGCCCTCGCCGGCTGCGTTCCCGCCGCGCTGCTCCCCGAGGGGAACCCGGTCGACCACGACAGCGGCTTCCTGCGCGCCTTCTACGCGGACTTCGCGCCGGCCCAGGCGGAGGCGATCCGCCGGGCGCTGCGGATCGTCACACGGGGGTAGGGATCAGAAGTGACCGCGGTCAGGCAGGCGCGAACCGTACCTTCGACGTCCCCGGGTCCGCCTGCGTGAGCCGGACCCGCAGCCGCTCCCCCAGCGGCAGCGGAGTCGCACCGCCCTCCAGCCGGGCGACGACGGCCGGAGCGTCCAACTGCACCTTCCCTACGGTGGGTTGACGTTCCTCCACGTCGACGACATAGCCGTCGAAGAGGTCGCCGACACGGTCCTTCAGCAGGGCCGCCTCGACGACGTCGACGCACTCGCGCTCGACCGTGCCCGCGAGGCGGCTGCCGTCCGCCATCTCCTTGGGCAGGGCGTCGAGGCCGGCCAGGACCCAGGCGGGCGGGGACGCGGGCGAGAGGCAGATCTCGGCGGCGTAGCGGTCGACCAGCCGTCGTAGCGGAGCCGTGCAGTGGGTGTAGGGGGCGGCCACCGCCGCGTGGGTGGTGATGGGCGGGAGGTCGCCGCCCTGGAAGACCGTGTAGCCCGCGCCGCGCAGGAGGGTCGTGCACTCCTGGAGGAAGGCCGCGTGGTGCGGGAGTCGCGGGTCGAGGGAGCGGATCAGCTGCGCGTACGACACATGGTGCGGCCAGTCGATGCCCAGGGCGTGCGCGGTGCGGTGCAGGCGGCCGACGGCGCCGTCCGGGGCGGCGGGCAGGGTGCGCAGGACGCCCGTGCCGTGCGTGAGCATCAGGTCGGCGGCGGCCATGCCGGTCAGGAGGGAGATCTGGGCGTTCCAGCCGTCGGCGGGGAGCGGGGCACGGTAGGCGAGTTCGTAGGTGTGGTCGCGCTCGACGATCTCCTGCTCGGGCACGTTGAGGGAGATGCCGCCGCGCTCGACCTCCAGGCGTTCGCGGGCCTCGCCGATGTCCTTGAGTAGCGCGACCGGTTCCTCGGCGGTGCCCGTGTCGATCCGTCGCTGCGCGGTCGCGTAGTCGAGCTTGGCCCGGCTGCGGACGAGCGCCCGGTGGACGTCGACGGCGACCGTACGGCCGTCCGCGTCCAGGTCGATCGTCCACAGCACCGCCGGCCGGGTCACGTCCGGCAGCAGACTCGCGGCGCCCTCGCTGAGCAGGGGCGGGTGCAGCGGGGTCTTCTCGTCGGGGAAGTAGAGGGTGGTGACGCGGCGGTGGGCCTCCGCGTCGAGCGCTCCGCCGGGTGCGACGAAGGAGGCGACGTCGGCGATGGCGTACCGCACCCGGAAACCGCTCCCCCGGCGGGACAGGTGCATCGCCTGGTCGAGGTCCATGGACGTGGGCGGGTCGACGGTGAAGAAGGGGATGTCGGTGGCGTCCGGGAGCGCCGGCAGCGGCGCCGCGGCGGCCCTCCCCCATTCTCGGCTCCGCTCGAACGGGGGGACCCCCATCGCCTCCGCGAGCACCTCCGGCGGGAAGCTCTCGGGTACGCCGAGTTCGGTGCGGAGCGCGGTGAGGGCGGCGCGGAGCGGGGCTTCGGGGGTGCCGGTCACCCGGATGCGGCGGCGGGGCATGACACGAGCGTAGGCACAATCCGCCCGGTCGCACCCTTTACGCTGGCGCAGCACCCACCGTAAGGAGAAACCCACCGTGCTCGTCCTGCTGCCGCCCTCCGAAGGCAAGGCCTCCTCCGGCCGCGGTGCCCCGCTCAAGCCGGAATCGCTGTCGCTGCCGGGACTCGCCGACGCCCGCGCGGCCGTACTCGACGAACTCGTCGACCTGTGCGCGGCCGACGAGGACAAGGCACGCGAGGTGCTCGGCCTGAGCGAGGGCCTGCGCGGCGAGATCGCGAAGAACGTCGGCCTGCGGACCGCCGGCGCGCGCCCCGCCGGGGAGATCTACACGGGTGTCCTCTACGACGCCCTCGACCTGGCTTCCCTCGAACCCGCCGCGAAGAAGCGGGCCGCGCGCTCTCTGCTCGTCTTCTCCGGTCTGTGGGGCGCGGTGCGGGTGACGGACCGGATCCCGTCGTACCGCTGCTCGATGGGGGTACGGCTGCCCGGGCTCGGGGCGCTGGGCGCGCACTGGCGGGCGCCGATGGCGGCCGTGCTGCCCGAGGCCGCGGGCAACGGGCTGGTGCTGGATCTGCGGTCCTCCGCGTACGCGGCGGCGTGGAAACCGAAGGGCGAGGTCGCGGGGCGGACGGCGACCGTACGGGTGCTGCACGCGCCGACCCGGAAGGTCGTCAGCCACTTCAACAAGGCGACGAAGGGGCGGATCGTGCGCAGCCTGTTGAGCGCCTCGGCCGCGCCCGGGACGCCCGCTGAACTGGTGGACGCGTTGCGGGAGTTGGGGTACGAGGTGGAGGCGGAGGCGCCCGGGCAGGCGGGGCGGGCCTGGTCGCTGGACGTGCTGGTGGACGAGATTCACTGAGCATTTCCAGGGCGAGCGTGCGTTGCATTCTGTGCAATGACCTTTGCGCACACTGCTTCCGCTCGGCAGGATGAGGCCATGGCTTCCTCCTCGCTGCTCGATCTCGCCCCCGTCCTGCCCGTCGTCGTCATCGAGGACACCGCCGACGCCGTGCCGCTCGCGCGGGCGCTGGTCGCCGGGGGGCTGCCGGCGATCGAGGTGACGTTGCGGACGCCGGCCGCGCTGGAGGCGTTGCGGGCGATCGCGGACGAGGTGCCGGGGGCCGTGGTCGGGGCGGGGACCGTGCTGACTCCGGGGCAGGTGAAGGAGTGCGTGGCGGCGGGGGCGCGGTTTCTGGTGAGCCCCGGGTGGACGGATCTGCTGCTGGAGGCGATGCGGGGGTCCGGGGTGTCGTTCCTGCCGGGGGTGTCGACCACGTCCGAGGTGGTGGCGCTGCTGGAGCGCGGGGTGCGGGAGATGAAGTTCTTCCCGGCTCAGGCGGCGGGCGGGACCGCGTATCTCCGGGCGTTGGCCGGGCCGTTGCCGCAGGCGCGGTTCTGCCCCACCGGTGGGATAGGGGTCAAATCGGCGCCGGAATACCTGGCGTTGCCCAACGTCGGCTGTGTGGGCGGGAGTTGGATGATCCCGGCGGACGCGGTGGCCGCGCGCGACTGGGGGCGGATCGAGGCACTGGCCCGCGAGGCGGCCGCGCTCAGCGCAGGTGGGACGTGTCGTTGAACAGCCGTACGCTCGCGTTGCCGTCCGCGTAGTACGCCACCGCGGAGAGGGAGGCCGCCGAGAGTTCCATGCGGAACAGGGACTCCGGCGGGGCGCCCAGGGCGAGTTGGACGAACGTCTTGATCGGCGTGACGTGTGTGACCAGCAGGACCGTACGGCCCGCGTAGGCCGCGATCAGCTTGTCGCGGGTGGCGGCGATACGGGTTGCCGTGGCCGCGAAACTCTCGCCGCCGCCGGTGGGTTGGGCCGTCGGGTCGGCCAGCCAGGTCGTCAGGTCGTCCGGGTAGCGCTCCCTGACCTCGCCGAAGGTGAGGCCCTCCCAGGCGCCGAAGTCCGTTTCGCGCAGGCCCTCTTCGATCGTCACGTCCAGACCGAGGCGGTCCGCCACGGCCGCGGCGGTCTCGCGGGTGCGGGTGAGGGGGGACGCGAGGATGTGCTGGATGGTGCCTCGGGCCGCCAACGCGGTTGCCGCGCGGGCGGCTTGGTCCTGGCCGACGGGTGAGAGGGAGGGGTTGGTGCCGCCGCTGCCGGAGAAGCGCTTCTGGGGGGTGAGGGGGGTTTCGCCGTGGCGGAGGAGCACGAACGTTGCGGGGGCGCCCATGTCTGCGGGGGCCCAACCCGGGCTGGGGGCGGCCACGTTGCGGGCGGCTCGGACGTCAGTTTTGTCGGTTTTCGTCACAGTTGCGGCCGGTGGGGGTTGGTCGCGCAGTTCCCCGCGCCCCTGGGAGGCGGCTGCGCCGCCATCGTCCATCGCCTGGTTGGCCAAGCGGTCCGCGTGTTTGTTCTTCTCCCTCGGGATCCATTCGTACGTCACCTGCCCGACCGGGAACACCGAACCCGCCTCCGCCGCCAAGGGCTTCATGTCGGGGTGTTTGATCTTCCAGCGGCCCGACATCTGCTCGACGACCAGCTTGGAGTCCATGCGGACGTGGATCCGGGCGACGGGGTCCAGGGTGTGGGCGGCGCGGAGGCCCACGATCAGGCCTCGGTACTCGGCGACGTTGTTCGTGGCGACGCCGATGTACTCGGCCTCCTCCACCAGGGTCTCCCCCGTCGTCGCGTCGATGACCACGCTGCCGTAGCCCGCGGGCCCCGGGTTGCCCCGGGAACCGCCGTCGGCCTCGACGATGAACTCCCGCACCGCGAACGCTCCTTGAACGACGTGAGGGCTTACAGACCCGACTCGGACGTGCGCACCAGGATGCGGCGGCAGTTCTCGCAGCGGACCACCGTGTCGGGGGCCGCCGCGCGGATCTCGTTGATGTCGGTGATGGCGAGTTCCTGGCGGCAGCCCTGGCAGGTGCGCTGGTAGAGCTTGGCCGCGCCGATGCCGCCCTGCTGCTGGCGCAGCTTGTCGTAGAGCTTGAGGAGGTCCGCGGGGATGGTGGCCGCGATGACCTCGCGCTCCTTCTCGGCCTTGGCCTCGTCGGCTCCGAGGGTCTCGTCGGCTGCGTTGCGGCGGGCGGTCGCGTCGTCGATCTTGCCCTGCACGGAACCGACCCGCTCGGTCAGTTCGGCGGTGCGCTCCTGTGCGGACTCACGGCGCTCCATGACTTCGAGGACGATGTCCTCCAGGTCGCCCTGGCGCTTGGCGAGGGAGACGATCTCGCGCTGGAGGTTCTCCAGGTCCTTGGGCGAGGTGACGGCGCCGGAGTCGAGGCGCTGCTGGTCGCGGGTGGCGCGCTGGCGGACCTGGTCGACGTCCTGCTCGGCCTTGGTCTGCTCGCGGGCGCAGTCGCTCTCCTCGGTCTGCACGGCCACGAGCAAGTCGCGCAGCTGGGTGAGGTCCTTGGTCAGCGCGTCGATCTCGGCGTGCTCGGGCAGGGAGTTGCGCTTGTGCGCGAGCTGCTGCAGGCGTACGTCGAGGGCCTGGACGTCGAGAAGTCGGATCTGGTCGGCGGGCGCGGCGTTCAGTTGGGGGCTCCCAGTGGGTCAGGTGTGGCGGAGGACGCCGCGTGGGCGGTCCAGGGGTCGGTGACCGTCTTGGAGACGTGGACCCTGAGGTCCCATCCCTCGCGGTCGGAGATCTCGTCGAGCTGGGCGGCGGCCAGCTCGCACCAGGGCCACTCGGTGGCCCAGTGCGCCGCGTCGAGCAGCGCGAGAGGACTGTGGGCGCGGGCCTCGGAGACCGGGTGGTGGCGGAGGTCCGCGGTGAGGAAGGCGTCGACGCCCGCCGCGCGTACGTCGTCGAAGAGGCTGTCGCCGGAGCCGCCGCTGACGGCGACCGTGCGGACCAGGGCGTCGGGGTCGCCGGCGACGCGGATGCCCTGCGCGGTGGCGGGCAGTCGCTCGGCGGCGCGGGCCGCGAGTTCGCGGACGGTGAGCGGGTGGTCCAGCTCGCAGACGCGGCCGAGGCCCCGGCGGCCGTCGGGGTCGGTGGGGTCCGGCACGAGGGGGCGTACGACACGGAGGTCGAGCGCGCCCGCGAGGGCGTCGGAGACTCCCGGGTCGGCGCGGTCGGCGTTGGTGTGGGCGACGTGCAGCGCGATGTCGTGCTTGATCAGGGTGTGCACCACGCGGCCCTTGAAGGTGGAGGCCGCGACCGTGGTCGTACCGCGGAGGTAGAGGGGGTGGTGGGTGACCAGGAGGTCGGCGCCCAGCTTCACCGCCTCGTC
Organism: Streptomyces sp. NPDC050548; assembly: GCF_044457385.1. NCBI lineage: Bacteria > Bacillati > Actinomycetota > Actinomycetes > Kitasatosporales > Streptomycetaceae > Streptomyces > Streptomyces sp. NPDC050548. The sequence continues at coordinate 438,312 of NZ_JBITGV010000003.1, read as the reverse complement.
GACGATCTCCTGGACCGGGTCCACGGCGAACAGCACGCGCGTGACGCCCTGATCCGGGTCGCCCACGACCGTGCCGACCGCGTCCCAGGACTCGGCCCGTTCGGCGGGCCACAGGTTCTCCAGCGCGGCGACGACTTCGGACAGGCGGGGTGCGGACTGACGGGATACGGGCTGACGGGGCACGGGCAAAGGCTACCTGGCCGCACTGCGGGGCTGAACCGCTGAAGCGGCCGTAGACGGCCTACGGTCCCGTTCAGCACACCGGCCCCGGTTTCCTCAGGCGAATCGTTACTTGGCCACCCTTATGTGTGATGAGGCTGCTCATCGGTCCCACGTCCGTACGTACGAAAACTAGTTTCGTCGCCGGAGGTGACCGAACCATGACGGCCTGTGCGATCGAGCCCACGGCGGCGGACGAGGACGGGGAGACGGACGGGGAGACGCGGACCGACGGTGCCGCGGGCACCGCGTGCGCGATCAGCGCGGACGGGGCGTACGCCGCCCGTCTCGCGCCGGCCGGCGACTGTCTGTTCCCGGAGCGGTGGACCCTGGACGGCCCGGAGCCGTACGCGGTGCCGCTGCCCGGCAACCAACCGGAGGAGCCTGGCAGCGAGGTGCAGCCGATGGGCGACGGGCGGGTGCTCATCCGGCGGCTGGTCGACGGGCGGCACACGCTCTCGCTGCTCTACCCGACCGGCCCGGGCACCGGTGAGCTGCCGCTCGGCGCGATCGAGTGCCCGGACCCGGACACCCGGCTGCGGCTGCTGCCGCCGGCGCCGGGCGGCGAGAAGGCGTACGCCCTCGCCGTGGGCCGGCGGTCGACGGCCGTGTGGCTGGTGGCGGGGGGTGCCTTCGGGCCCGAGCATCTCGCGATGGTGCCGGGGCGCTGTTCGGGCGGGGTCTGGCTGGACCGGGCGGGGCGGATGCTGGCGCTGGACCGGGAGGTCGGCGGGCGGACCAAGGCGATCGTGGTCGACCTGGAGCGGGACGGGGAGGTGTCGCCGCTGCTGCAGATCGCCGCGGACAGCGACGACCGGCTGCTCGCGGCCGACCCCGACAGCGGGCTGCTCCTCATCCGCTCGGACGCGCCGTCGCCGGGGCGGGAGGAGCGGCTGGGCTGGGGGGTGATCGGCTCCACGCTGCCGGTGCGGTTCCCGGAGTGCCTGCGGGTGGCGGACTGCACGGTGACGCCGTTCGCGATCCAGCCGGGGCAGGTGCTGATGCCGGAGAACTGCGGGGTGGCGCTGCGCATCGACGGGCCGGGCGGCAGCTGGCTCGGCGTCTGGCGGCCCTCGGACCGGCAGCTGCTCCAACTCCCGGCGCCCGAGGGGTGGTTGGCGGGCGCCGGGCTGTGGAGCGAGGACGGGGTGCTGCAACTGCCGTACGCCACACGGGAAGTGCCGTGCGGTGTGCTGCGGTTGGCGGTGCCCAGGGGGGCGGGGGACAACGGGGGCCCGGGGGCCGGGGGGATCCCTGGGGTAAAGGGGGAAACGGGGGGTACGGGGGAAACACGCCCGGGGGATCCGGTTCGGGACGGGACGGTGGGCGCGCCTGGGGAGGCCGCGCCCGAGCCGTCTCCACCGTCCGAACCGGATCCTCCGGTGCCGGTCGCGCCGCGTCCGGTGCCGTTGCGGGAGGCGCCGCTCAACGGCCGGGTGGCGGTCGGGTAACAAAGTGGTGCGGCTCGGTAACGAAGTCGTTCCGGACGGCGGTCCGCCTCGCGTCGGCCCCGGAACGGCTGGATAAGATCGCCGAGCTGTATGAAGGATCTTGTTACTACGGGGTGAAGTTTCCGATGAACGACACGAACACCGCACAGACGATGTCCGCCGACGCCCAGGACACCTCCGGCCACGGCAAGCACCGGGGCCCGGTCTCGGCGCAGGACGGCGACGCTGCCACCCACGGCCGCCACCGCAAGCCGTCGGAGCAGTCCGACTACGCGAACGCCTGACGGTACGTCAGGCACCTTGCACCACACGGCCCCGCTCGTCCTCGGACGGGCGGGGCCGTCGCGTCCCCTATGCTCCGCCCGGCTCCCGCTTGAGCCCGAGCACCTCGGCCGCCGCGAACGTCTCCCCCGCCGGTCGCCTCGCGTAGTGCGGAGTGAGTACGGCGTCCAGCTCGTCGTAGGTGAAGGTGTCCTGCTTGCTGTCGAACTTGGCCTGCACCTGCGGGCGTTCGACGATCGCGACCATGCCGCCGTGCACGACGAGCAGCTGTCCGTTGATCCGGGCGGCGGCGGGTGAGGCCAAGTAGCCGACGAGCGGGGCGACATGCTCGGGGGCGAGGGGGTCGAGGCCGTCGTCGGGTTCCTGGAAACCGGCGAAGACGTCCTCGGTCATCCGGGTGCGGGCGCGCGGGCAGATGGCGTTCGCGGTGACGCCGTACTTGGCCAGCGCGAGGGCGGTGGAGGTGGTCAGGCCGACGATTCCGCCTTTCGCCGCCGCGTAGTTGGGCTGTCCGGCGGAGCCGGCGAGGAACGCCTCCGACGAGGTGTTCACGATCCGCCCGTACACCGGCGCGCCCGTCTCCTTGGAGCGGCGGCGCCAGTGCGCGGACGCGAAGTGGGTCGTGTTGAAGTGGCCCTTGAGGTGGACCCGGATCACCGAGTCCCACTCGCCCTCCGTCATGGAGAAGACCATGCGGTCACGGAGGATGCCCGCGTTGTTGACGAGGATGTCGAGCCCGCCGAGTTCGTCGACCGCCGACTCGACCAGTTCGCGGGCCTGTTGGGTGTCGGCCACGTCTCCGGTGTGGGCGAGGGCCCGGCCGCCCGCCTCGCGGATCTCGGCGGCGACCCGTTCGGCGGGGCCCGCGGAGGCCTCGCCGGAGCCGTCCCGGCCGGGCTGGCCGTAGTCGTTGACGACCACGGCCGCGCCGAGCCGGGCGAGTTCGAGCGCCTCGGCCCGGCCGAGTCCGCGTCCGGCGCCGGTGACGATCGCGACCAGGCCCTCAAGTGGCAGCGTCATGACCGGCCTTCAGATCTCGATGCAGGTGCGCAGGGCCGTCCCCGAACGCATCTGGTCCAGGGCCTCGTTGATGTCGGCGAGCGGCACCCGGTGGGTGATCAGGCTCTCCAGGTCGACGCGGCCCGCTCGCCACAGGGCGATCGTGCGCTCGTAGGAGCGCAGCACGTCTCCCCCGCCGTACATCGAGGGCAGGATGCGCTTCTCGTCGAAGAACAGCTCGAACATGTTGAGCTGGAGGAAGTCGTCGAGCGCGCCCGCGCCGACGATGACGAGGGTGCCGCCGCGCCGGGTGTTCTCGTAGGCGGTGCGGGCGGTGGCGGAGCGGCCGACGACCTCGAAGACGTAGTCGAAGCCCTCGCCGGCGGTGACCTCCTGCTTGGCGGCGGGCAGCTCGTCCGGGGAAACCGCCCTGGTGGCACCGAACTTGAGCGCGGCCTCGCGGCGGGAGGCGACCGGGTCGACGGCGACGATCTCGGCGGCGCCCTTGAGCCGGGCTCCCTGGATCGCGGAGATGCCGACACCTCCGCAGCCGATCACGGCGACCGACGAACCGGCCTCCACGTCGGCGGTGTTGAGGGCGGCGCCGAGTCCCGTGGTGACGCCGCAGCCGATGAGGGCCGCGATGTCGAAGGGCACGTCGTCGGGGATCGGCACGGCGCAGCCCGCGTCGACGACGACCTCCTCGGCGAAGGTGCCGGTGCCCGCGAAGCCGAAGACATCGCCGCCGGGGCGCTTGAAGTTGGGGGTGCCCGCGTTCATGAAGCCGGCCAGACACAGCTGGGTCTGGCCGCGCTTGCAGGCGGCACACACACCGCAGGCCGGCAGCCAGCAGACGACGACCCGGTCGCCGGGCTTCAAGTGGCTGACGCCCTCGCCGACTTCGAGGATCTCGCCCGCGCCCTCGTGGCCGGGCACGAACGGTGCCGGCTGCGGCAGGACGCCGGCCATCGCGGACAGGTCCGAGTGGCACAGCCCCGTGGCGCGCACCCGGATCCTGACCCGGCCGGGCCCGAATCCCGTCGTCTCGACGTCGTCGAGGACTTCCAGTTTGTCCTGGCCTATCTCGTGCAGTACGGCTGCGCGCATGGGGCGCTCCCCTCGACTCTGCTCAACTCGGGCCTGGTTCAGGAGTGTTCGACGGTCGTGTCGGCGAGGACGGGTGCGTCGTCCCGCTCCACGGCGCTCACCGCGACCCGCACCTCGGTGTCGCCGAGGCGCCACATGCGGAGGCGCAGCGTCTCGCCGGGGTAGACGACTCCGGCGAACCGGGTGTCGTAGCCGCGTACCCGGGTCACATCGCCGTCCAGCAGGGTGTCGACGACGGCCTTGAGCGTCATGCCGTAGGTGCAAAGACCGTGCAGGATGGGCCGGTCGAACCCGGCGACCTTGGCGAACTCGGGGTCGGCGTGCAGCGGGTTCCAGTCGCCGGAGAGGCGGTAGAGGAGGGCCTGGTCCTCGCGGATGGGACGCTCGACCACCTTGTCGGGGGCGCCCGTTGGCGGTTCGAGGCGGGTGGAGGGCCCGCGGTCGCCGCCCCATCCCCCCTCTCCCCGTACGAAGATCTGCGCGTCGTTGGTCCACAACGGGCCGTCGGCGTCGGCGACTTCGGTGCGCATGACGAGGACGGCCGCCTTGCCCTTGTCGTAGACGGCGGCGATGTGGCCGGTGCTGGTCGCGGTGCCCTGGGCCGGGATGGGCCGGTGCAGGCGCAGGGACTGGCCGCCGTGCAGGACGCGGGCGAGGTCGACCTCGATGCCGGGCATGGACAGGCCGCTGATCACGCCGGGCGATCCGTTGCCCGCGACGGTGGCGAAGCTCGGCAGGACGTGCAGCCGGGACTCCAGGGTGTAGCGCAGCTCGTCGGGGTCGGTCGCCGGGGTGCCCGCGCCGAGGCCGAGGTGGTAGAGCTGGACGTCCTTGGTGGTCCAGGAGATCTCGCCGGTCCGGGGTTCGGCCGCGAGGGCCAGGGCTGCGTCGATGGGCATGGGGCTCCTGATCGCCGGTGGTCGAAGACCTCGGTGCGGCCGTCCGCACCGTCGGCCGCACCGAGGTCGTCACGGGCCGACCTAGAACGCGTTCCAGTCCGGCGACCCTTGTATAGCCCAGCACCCGGCAGTTGTGAAGGCTCCTGACACTGTGTCAGGTCCGGTTTCCGCGGCTGAGGACCGGTGACATTTGTCCTGCCCGAGTCCGTACAAGCGCATCTGCCGGACAGGGGGTGCGAGTTCGTAGCGTCGTACCCATGACACAGACAGGTGGGACAGAGCGCGCGGTGTCCTTCGCGGGGGCGGTCAAGACCTTCGGCGCGGTGCGCGCCGTCGACGGGGTGGACCTGGAGATCGGGCGCGGCGAGACGGTCGCGCTGCTCGGGCGCAACGGCGCGGGCAAGTCGACGGCGATCTCGCTGCTGCTCGGGCTGAACGCGCCCGACGCCGGCACGGTCGAACTGTTCGGCGCGGCACCCGAGTCGGCCGTCCGCGGTGGCCTGGTCGGGGCGATGCTGCAGGAGGCGCGGGCGGTGCCCCGGGTCACCGTCGGCGAGCTGGTCGCGTTCGTCGCCCGGCGCTATCCGGCGCCGATGCCGATCGCGCGGGCCCTGGAGCTGGCCGGGATCGGCGAGTTGGCCGGGCGGCGGGTGGACCGGCTGTCGGGCGGGCAGACGCAGCGGGTGCGGTTCGCCGTGGCGCTGGCGGGCAACCCCTCACTGATCGTGCTGGACGAGCCGACCGCCGCGCTGGACGTGGAGGCGCGGCACGCGTTCTGGCAGTCCATGCGGGGCTTCGCGCGGCGCGGCCACACGGTCCTGTTCTCCACGCACTACCTGGAGGAGGCCGACGCGCACGCCGACCGGATCGTCGTCATCGACCGCGGCCGGATCGTCGCCGACGGCACCGGCGAACAGCTCAAGCGGGCGGCCGGCGGCAGCCTGGTCTCCATCGACCTGGCGGGCCGCCCCACCGAGGGCCTGGACCGGCTGCCCGGCGTACGCACCCTCGAAGTCCGGGGCGACCGCGCCCTGTTGCGCACCGACGACTCGGACGCGACGGTACGCGCGCTGGCGGACCTGGACGCGATCCACGGCCTGGAGGTCACGCCGGCGTCGCTGGACGACGCGTTCCTGGCACTGACGGCACGCGAGCTGGAGACGGTGTGATGCTCGACCGCCTGCGGCTCGCGAACCGCCTGTCCCTGCGTGATCCCGGCCCGGTGGCCGGAGGCCCGCGCACCGGCCGCCGCCTCGGCGCCACCCCGGTACCACTGAAGGACACGGAGACCGTCCGATGATCGACTACCTGCGCCTCGAAGTCCGCCGGACCCTGCGTGACATCGGCTTCGTGATCGGCGGGATCGCGATGCCCGTGATGATGTATCTGCTGTTCACGAACCTCGGGGGCGACGACAGCGGCTACCAGGCCACGGCGATGGTCGGCATGGCCGCCTACGGCGCGGTCGGCTCCGCGCTCAACACCGGCGGCGGGGTCGCCGAGGACCGGGCGATCGGCTGGCTGCGGCAGCTGCGGGTGACGCCGATGACCCCACGCCAGGTCGTCCTGGGGCGAGCGCTGACCGGTTCGGTGACCGTGCTGCCGGCGATCGTCGCGGTGCTCGCGGCGGGCGGCCTGGTCAACGGCGTACGGCTGGCCGCCTGGCAGTGGGCGCTGATCGCGCTGCTGCTGTGGCTGGGCTCGGTCCCCTTCACCCTGCTCGGCCTCGGCAACGGCTACGGCCTCACCTCCCAGACCACCGGCGTCGCCAACATGGCCTGCAACCTGGGGCTCGCGGTGATCGGCGGCCTGTGGTTCCCGATCAGCCTCTTCCCCGGCTGGCTGCGCACGGTCTCCGCCTACACCCCCACCAACCGCTTCGCCCAGCTCGGCACCTCCGTCGCCGACGGGCACGCCCCCGCACTCGGCGCGATCGTGGTGCTGACGGCCTGGCTGCTCGCCTTCGGTTCGTACGCTGTGCTGGCGTACCGCCGGACCGGGCGGACCGTGTGACCGGGGGAGCGAAAAAGATGTCCTGGATACAGGGGATCACCTGTCAGGTGCGGGCCTGGCAGGCGGCGCGGGCCGACTGGAAGGCCGACATGGAGCGGTTCAAGACCGCACGGAAGGAGGCCCGCAGGACCGGCGGGAAGATGCCCGAACAGCCCGGTCCGCCGCCCACCGGCTTCGCGCTGCTGCCGTGGCTGCTGATGGGAATGGGCTCCTTCTCGAACCTCCTCCAGGGCAAGACCCCCAACCCCTGGATCGGCGCCCTGGGCCTGCTCGCCTTCAACTCCCTCTACATCAACGTCGTCTTCCGCGCCTTCGTGAAGGACAAGCGCGAGTCGCTCTCGACCCGCGTGGCGCTCGGCGCGATGTGCCTGATCACCTGCGGTCTCGCCCTCGGCTACGGCGGCAGCTGGCTGTACTTCTTCCCGCTCCTCGGCCTCGCCACCGGCGCCGTACTGCGCGGCCCGTGGCTCGGCAAGACCGGCATCGCCCTGGCCGCTCTGGCGGGTGCCGTCTCCGGCGTCCGGGCGGGCACGGCCGCCATCAACATCGCGTACGGCACCTTCCTGTCGACGATGGTGACCGCCGCGATCCTCTCCCTCTCCGAGGCCGTACGCGAACTGCGCGCCGCCCGCGAGGAGTTGGCCCGCCGCGCCGTCGAGAAGGAACGCATGCGGTTCTCCCGCGACCTGCACGATCTGCTCGGCCACACCCTCTCGGTGATCGTGGTGAAGTCGGAGGCGGCCCGGCGCCTCGCACCCCGTGACATGGAGGCCGCGCTCGGCCAGATCACCGACATCGAGGCCGTCGGCCGACAGGCCCTCACCGAGATCCGCGAGGCCGTCACCGGCTACCGCGAGGGCAGCCTCGCCACCGAACTCGACCGCGCCCGCTCCGCGTTGTCCGCCGCCGACATCGACCCGGTGGTCCGCCAGTCCGGCCCACCCCTGACCCCGGGGACCGAGGCCCTGCTCGGCTGGGTGGTCCGCGAGGCGGTGACCAACGTCGTACGGCACAGCGGCGCGGCCCGCTGCGAGATCACCCTCGACGGCGTCCTGGACCGCGCCCGCCTGACCGTCGCGGACGACGGCGCCGGCGACTCCGCTGGGTCCGGTTCCGCCGAGGGCATCGGCGGAACCGGTCTGAAGGGGCTCACCGAACGCCTCGCGGCGGCGGGCGGCTCCCTGCGCGCCGGCCCGTCGCCACGCGGCGGCTTCACGGTCACCGCCGAACTCCCGGTGGAGGCAACCGATTTGACGTCCTCCGTGGTGGCTACGGCGCCCAGGGAGCCGTGACCACCCAACTCACGTCGTCCGTCCACGAGGTGGCGCTGTCGAAGGCGTTCGAGCCGCCGTCGCTCGCTATGTAGACGTTGTAGTTGTAGTGCCGGAGGTATCTGGTCGGGTAGTTGTACGACGCGAACGAGCTGCCCGTGCCGCTCTTGCCGGTCGACGCGCAGAACGTGGCGTCCTGTCTGAACTGCGCGGTGCCGACCATGGGTTGGCGGTAGAGCTGGTAGTTGTAGTGCCGCAGGAAGTCGCCGGGGTAGTTGCGCGACTCGAAGGAGTAGCAGGAGCTGTCGGCGAGTCCCCTGCGGACGATCCAGGTGGCGTCGCCCTTGTCGAGCGCCGAACTGCTGGACGTGATGGCCGAGAGGACCGCCGCGTTGTTCTGGTGGCGGATGTAGTCGGCCGTGCAGCACGAGGTCGTCGCCCGCAGCGAGATCTCCGAACCGGCCGCGAGCGTCCCGGTGGTGCCGGTCGAGCCGCCGTAGCCGACGGACACGATGTTGGCCTGTACGGAGTTGTCGGCGGCGTCCGTCGGGATGCCGGCCGTCATGACGCCCTCGAAGAACGAGCCGATGGAGCCGTTGCTGTTGTCGCCGCCGGTGCCCAGGACGATCGCGCCCTCCTGGTGCATGGGCGAGTAACCGCTCGTGGTGGGCTCACCGCCGGAATAGGTGGTCGTGAGACTCCCCGACTGGGCGTTTCCGTATTTCAGCGCGAAATGGTCCTGACCGTTGTTTTTCAGCAAAGCGGTGACGAAAGGCATCGCTCCGGTGCCGGTGTTCGCCGTGTTCTTGCTGTACCCGGAGTCCGACTGGAACAGCCCGTTCTCCAGGTCGGCCTGCACCCAGGGACCGCTGCCGTAGCAGGGCGCGAACCAGCACTCGGTGCCGAAGTTGATCGCGTCCATGTGCCCGTTGCCGGTGTCCTGGTTGTTGGTCTCGGCGTTGCCGTAGTCGAAGCAGCAGCTGCCGTTGACGTGCGTGCCCGAGGTCACCATGTACATCCCCTCGGCGGCGCCGTTCGTCGCCACGCCCGAGGTGGAGTTGTCGCGGTAGCCCATCCCGGCGGAGATCTCCAGGCCGTAGACCTGGTGCCCGCCGACGGTCACCGGCAGGGCGTCCGCGGGCGCCCCGACATCGGCCACGCCGGCCCCGCCCGCGCCCTCGATCGTGAGGTCGTTGTGGCGCGCGGACTGGTCGTAGATCTTGGTGATGATGCACGTCGTACCGGAACAGAACGAGTCCTGGGCCGCCGCGTTGGCGTATCCCCCGGCCGCCAGCAGCCCGATGTTCGCGGTGGCGCTGTCGGAGGCGCGCTGCACTTGGTAGAGCGAGCCGTTGTACGACGAGTAGAGCGCCCGGACGAGACTGTGCGCGGCGACGCACGGTGTCCCGGCGGTGGCGTAGATGTCGCACGGGAGCGAGGTGGCGGCCGACGCCTGCGGAACGCCCACGGCCAGTGCGAGGACGGTCACGAGCGCGGACAGTGCGGCCAGGGTCGCGCTTCTCAGCCGGCGCGGCCGAGTGCGGAGGAGTCTCAAGAACACGGTGCACCTCTTTTTCTGGAGGGGCTGGTCGATATACCGGACGCCGTTCGATCGAAATGCCGAACCCATTCGCGATCGAAATGTCGAACTGTCGAAAGTTTTCCGAAAGCGGCTCTGTTCGGGAAATTCCATGGCTCCGGCGGAATACCGAGGCGATTGTTTGCCCGCAGCCGGAGACCGTCAAGACTCACGGACGCGAACAATGAAGAGTTTTTGATAACCGCTCCGGGCCTTACCCTTGCCCCGTGGATGAGATGCCCCGGGACCACCGGCCCGCCAAATCCGTCAGAGTGCTGCTCGCCGAGGACCAGGGCATGATGCGCGGCGCCCTCGCCCTGCTGCTCGGCATGGAGGCGGACCTGGAGGTCGTCGCCCAGGTCGGGAGGGGTGACGCGATCGTGGACGCGGCCCTGATCCACCGCCCCGATGTCGCTCTCCTGGACATCGAACTCCCCGGCATGAGCGGCCTCGACGCCGCCGCCGAACTCCGCGAACAGGCCCCCGACTGCCGGGTGTTGATCCTCACGACCTTCGGCCGCCCCGGCTACCTCCGCCGGGCGATGGAGGCGGGCGCGGCGGGCTTCCTGGTGAAGGACGGCCCGGTGGAGGAGCTGGCCGCCGCGATCCGCCGGGTCCTCACCGGCGAGACGGTCATCGACCCGGCCCTTGCCGCCGCCGCGCTGAGCGCGGGCCCGAACCCGCTGACCGCCCGCGAGTGCGACGTCCTCAATGCCTCGGTGGACGGCGCGACGGTCTCCGACATCGCCACGAAGCTCCACCTCTCCGAGTCCACCGTCCGCAACTACCTCTCCTCCGCGATCGGCAAGACGGCCACCCGCAACCGCATGGAAGCGATGCGGGAGGCCCGCCAACAGGGGTGGCTGTAGGACGGACGCACCTCAAGGGACGGGCAGGACGATGTGCCGCCGGCCGCTCCCCGGACCTGCCGTGGGAGCGGCCGGACAGCTTCTACTTCGTCACTCCGTCACCTTCACCGAGTCGAACGACGTCCCCTCCGGGGCGACGCACACGAACCAGTTGTCCGGAGAGCCGGCCACCGGGCGGATCGTCGCCTCGTCGCTGTTGACGTCGGCCCCCGAAGCCACCCTGTGGGCCTCGGTGGACGTGCCGTCCTTCCAGCTGCACTGGACCGTCCGCGCGGTCTTGGCGACCTGGCCGACCACCAGACGCTGGGGGCCGTCGGTCTTCTTCGGGTCCAGAGTGGACGCGCCCGACTTGAGGTCCGTGCCCGCCATGGTGTCCTGCGGGGAGGCCGAGTCGCCCATCAGGAGAGTCGGGCCTCCGCTCCCGTACGACTGCCGTACGAAGTACGTGATCTTGCCGACCAGTGCGGACGCGTTGTCCTTGTCCCAGGGCTCCTCGCCGCGGATGGACATGGCGGTCAGCTGGGCCTGGGCCTCCGCCTTGGTGCGGGGGGCACCCCACACGTCGAGCGTGACGTACCAGTCCTTGCTCTTGTCGGTGCCCGTCGCGAGCATCGTCTCCTGCGGCAGGTACACATGCCGCTGCTCCGGTGTCGACGGCCGGGTCGCCTTCTGGGACACCGCGGGCGTCACCTCCGACCCGCCGCTGTCGCGCAGCGAGGCCAGTGCCAGGGTGCCCGACGCGCCCGTGATCACCAGTGCCGCGGCCGTGGCGAGCGCCCAGCGGCGGGCCCGGCGGCGACGGCCGCCGCGGATCACCGCCTGGTAGGGGGCTATGCCGATCTCGACCTCGTCCGCCGCGTCGGCCAGCAGGAAGGCGATGTCTCTGTCCGTCATGGTGTGGTTCGTCTCCCGGTCCGCGCTCATCACTTCGCTCCTCCCTGCGTCACCGTCTCGGCGAGTCCTGGTATGGCGCGGAGTTTCGCGATCCCCTTGGCCGCGTTGCTCTTCACCGCGCCGACGGAACAGCCCATGGCCTGCGCCGTCTGTGTCTCGGTCAGGTCCTCCCAGTACCGCAGCACCACCGCCTCCCGCTGCCTCGGGGGCAGTTGGGCCAGTGCCTTCAGCAGGGCGTTGCGGTCCTCGGCCTGGGCGATGCGGTCACCGGTGTCGGCGATCTCGCGCACCAGTCCCGAGTCGTCCTTCGGGGCCAGGAACTCCTTGAGCCGTCTGCGGTGTTTGCGTGCGTGCGCGTTGATCATCACGCGCCGTACGTACGCCTCCGGATCGTCCGCCGAGCCGACCTTGCGCCAGGCCACGAAGACCTGTTCCAACGTCGACTGGACCAGGTCCTCCGCGGCGTGCTGCTCCCCCGTCAGTAGAAATGCCGTCCGCACCAACCGCGGCCAGCGGCCGATGACGAAGCTCTGGAACTCGTCGTCCCGAGTCCCCCGAGCCTCCTTGCGATCCCCCATGGGCACCTCCTAGATGTCTAAAGGAGTCCATGAGCCGCCCGGATCGTTGCCTCACTTCTCGAAACTCGTGGAAGCCGCGCCCTCGGCGTCCGCCGCGTCCACCACGACATCGCCGTCCGCGCTCGCCGCGGGCACCGCGGCCACCGCCGGCACCGCCGCCCTGCGCCACGGCAGCCACACCGCCATCAGCACCACCCCGCCGAGCAGCACCCCAGCCCCGGTACGGAACGCCAGCGCATACCCCTCCGTCAGCGCCTCCGGCGTACTCCCGCCGCTGCCCGCGGCCTCCGCCGCCCGCGCCGCCGCGATCGTCGACATCACGGCGAGGCCCAGCGAACCCCCCATCGTGCGCGAGGTGTTGACCAGTCCGGAGACGAGACCGGCCTCCCCCGGCGCGGCTCCGGACGTGGCGAGCGCGGCGAGCGGGGTGGCGGTCAGGCCCGCGCCCAGCATCATCAGGATTCCGGGGAACATGATCTCCGTCAGATAGTCCCCCCGCGCGGTCATCTGCGACTGCCAGCCGAAGCCCACCGCCGCGATCAGCGTCCCGAGGACGGCGACGTTGCGCGCGCCGAGGAGCGGCATGAAGCGGGGTGCCGACTTGGAGCCGACGAGGACGGCCAGGGAACTCGGTACCAGGGCGAGCCCGGCCTCCAGCGGGCTGTACCCGAGGACGTTCTGCGCGTACAGCGTCATGAAGAACCACATGCAGAACATCGCGGAGCCGCTCAGGAACATCGCCGCGTTGGCCGACGACACCGCCCGCGACCGGAACAGCCCGAGCGGCATCAGCGGAGCCGCCGTGCGGGCCTCGACGGCCAGGAAGAGCGCGACCAGCGCGAGTCCGGCGGCCAGCGGGGCCAGGGTCGCGGCGGCCGTCCACCCCTCGGCCTCGGTCTGCGAGATGCCGTAGGCCAGCGCCCCGAGGCCCGCCGTGACCAGGACGGCGCCCGGCAGGTCGAGGCGGCGCCCGTCGCCGGCCCGGCTCTCCGGGAGCCACCTCAGCGAGCTGGCCAGCACCACCGCGCCGACGGGCACGTTGATCAGCAGCACCCACCGCCACGACAGCGTGTCGACGAGCACTCCGCCGACGAGTCCCCCGGCCGCCCCGCCGCCCGCGCCGACCGCCGTCCAGGTGGCGATGGCCCGGGCGCGGGCCGCGCCCTCCGGCACCGCCGAGGTGACGATCGTCAGCGTCGAGGGCGCCAGCACGGCGGCGCCGAGTCCCTGTACGGCCCGGGCGAGGAGCAGTTGCCAGCCGTCCTGGGCGAGTCCGCCGGCCAGCGAGGCCAGGGTGAACAGCGCGAGCCCGACGAGGAACATCCGTTTGCGGCCGTAGAGGTCTCCGGCGCGTCCGCCGAGCAGCATGAACCCGGCGAAGGCGATGGCGTACGCGTTGACGACCCACTGCAGTCCGGACGCGCTCATGCCCAGGTCGGCCCGCATGGACGGCAGGGCGACATTGACGACGGACACGTCGAGGACGACGAGGAACTGTCCGGCGCACGCGAGCGCCACGACCAGCCAGGTGGCGGGCCGCGGGGAACCCTGTCGGGGCGGGCGGGCTGTTCGGGAGGCATCAGCGGCTCGGGGCATGGTTGTCATACTCTCAACCCGCCCGCGCCCCTTGCATCGGCATTTCGCCCTGGCCACGGGCCCGTCGTAAGACCTACGTCGCCCGCAGCAGCGTGACCACCGCGGCCCCGCCAAGACCGATGTTGTGGGCGAGCCCCACCTCGGCCCCCGGCACCTGCCGCTCCCCCGCCGTACCTCTCAACTGCCACACCAGCTCGGCGACTTGGGCGATCCCGGTGGCCCCCAGCGGATGTCCCTTGGAGATCAGCCCGCCGGACGGGTTCACCACCCACCGCCCGCCGTACGTCGTCCCCCCGGACTCGACGAGCTTCCCGGACTCCCTGGGTTCGCACATGCCGAGGGCCTCGTACGTCAGCAGTTCGTTGATCGAGAAGCAGTCGTGCAGTTCTACGACGTCCACGTCCTCGATGCCGAGTCCGGAGCGTTCGTAGACCTGGCGGGCGGCGGCCCGGGACATGGGCTGTCCGACGACGTCGATACAGGAGCCGGAGGCGAAGGAGTCCTCGGTGTCGGTGGTCATCGCCTGGGCGACGATCTCGACCAGCGGTCCGGCCAACTCCCTTGACCGCGCGAAGCGTTCGGAGACGACGACCGTCGCCGCGGCTCCGTCGGAGGTCGGTGAGCACTGGAGTTTCGTCAGCGGGTGGTGGACGACCCGGGCCGCGAGGATGTCGTCGACGTCGTAGACGTCCTGGAACTGGGCGTACGGGTTGTGCGCGGAGTGCCGGTGGTTCTTGGCGGCGACGGCGGCGAGCTGGGCCTCGGTCGTGCCGTACTTCTCCATGTGTTCGCGGGCCGCGTCGCCGAAGATCTGGGCGGTGGGCGGGGTCATCTCGAAGCCGTGCCGGGCGGCCATGATCCCGTAGTGGCGGGCCACAGGGGACGTGGCGAAGTCGCCTCCGTCGGTGCCCCCGCCGAGCGCGCCGCGCTTCATCGTCTCGAAGCCCACCGCGAGCACGCAGTCGGCGGCGCCGCCCTCGACGAGCTGGCGGGCGAGCATCAGGGCGGTCGAACCCGTCGCGCAGTTGTTGTTGACGTTGTAGACGGGGATGCCGGTGAGACCCAGCTCATAGGCGGCGCGCTGGCCGGCGGTCGAGGGCTGGAAGCAGTAGCCGATCGGAACCTGTTCTACGTCGCCGTAGGAGATCCCGGCGTCCGCGAGGGCGGCGTTCCCCGCCTCGCGCACCATGTCCCAGTACTGCCACTCGCGGCTCTCCGGCTTCTCGAACTTCGTCATCCCGACGCCGGCGACATAGGCCTTCATGGCGGGCGAGATTAGAACACGTTCCATTGAATGGCCAGAGATGACGGAGGGTCAGATATTCATGGGACGGTCAAGGATTCGTTAGTACGCCGAAGCATCGGAATAGTTGCCCATGCATACGAGGTTTACCGTGCACTTATCCCGCACGGATCACTCACCCTTACGGCCTGGAGGCCTCACTCCATGACGCACACGTCGACCGACCAGCCCGCACGGAGGCCGTCCGGCGCCATCGTGCCGGTGCTCGCCTTCGCGGGCATCGTTGTCGCGGTGATGCAGACCCTGCTCGTCCCGGTCATCAAGGACCTGCCGCAGCTGCTGAGCACCGAGCCCAGCAACGCCACCTGGGTCCTGACCTCGACGCTCCTGTCCGGAGCCGTCGCCACGCCGATCATGGGCCGCCTCGGCGACCTCTACGGCAAGCGGCGGATGCTGATCACCAGCCTGGCCATCATGGTGGTGGGCGCCCTCGTCAGCGCCCTCACCAGCGATCTCCTCACGATGATCGCGGGCCGTACGCTCCAGGGCTTCGCGATGGGCGCGATACCGCTGGGCATCGGCCTGATGCGCGACATGCTGCCCCGCGAGAAGCTCGGCTCGGCCATGGCCCTGATGAGCTCCTCGATCGGCGTCGGCGGCGGCCTCGCGCTGCCCGCCGCGGCCCTCGTCGCCCAGCACGCCGACTGGCACGCCCTCTTCTACGGCGCCGCCGGCCTCGGTGTCCTCGCCATCGTCCTCACCCTCCTCGTCGTACCGGAGTCCCCGATGCGCGCCGAGGGCACCTTCGACGTGCTCGGCGCGATCGGCCTCTCCGCCGGCCTCGTCCTCTTCCTCCTGCCCATCACCAAGGGCAGCGACTGGGGCTGGACCTCCGGCACCACGCTCGGCCTGTTCGCCGCGGCGGCCGTCGTCCTCGTCCTGTGGGGCGTGATGGAGCTGCGCCTGAAGGCCCCGCTGGTCGACCTGCGCACCACGGCCCGCCCGGCGGTCCTCTTCACCAACCTCGCCTCGATCATGGTCGGCGTCTCCTTCTACGTCGTCTCCCTCGTCCTGCCCCAGCTCCTCCAGCTCCCCAAGGCCACCGGCTACGGCCTCGGCCAGTCGATGGTCACCGCCGGTCTGCTGGTCGCGCCGCTGGGCCTGACGATGATGTTCACGGCGCCCGTCTACGCCCGTCTCTCCGCGAGGTACGGCCCCAAGGTCACCCTGATCATCGGCATGGTGATCATCGGCGTCGGCTACGGCGCGGGCATCGGCCTGATGAGCGCGGCCTGGCAGAGCCTGGTCATCGCGGTCGTGCTGGGTGCGGGTATCGGACTCGCGTACTCGTCGCTGCCCGCGCTGATCGTGGGGGCGGTGCCGGCGTCCGAGACCGGTGCGGCGAACGGACTCAACACCCTGATGCGGTCCATCGGTACGTCCGTCTCCAGCGCCGTGATCGGGATGGTGCTGGCCAACACCGCGAACCATGTGGGCGGGGTCGCGATCCCCACGATGCATGGATTCCGGGTGTCTTTCATGATCGCTACGGGTGCGGTGGCCGTCGGTCTGTTGATGGCACTGTTCCTCCCGAAGCCGAATCGGGCGCCGCAGTTGAACTTCAGCAGCGAGGAGGAGGCGAACCTGGAGCGCGCGGAGGAGATTCTGCGGGGCTTCAAGGGACGGGTGTTGAGTGCCGACGGCGTGCCGGTCGCCCGTGCGAAGGTCACGCTGATCGACCGGCGTGGTCGGCAGGCCGGAGCCACCTTGTCCTCCGAGGACGGGAGTTATGTGCTCGCGGTGCCGTCCGAGGGGGCGTACGTGTTGGCCGCGCGTGCGGTGGGACATGGGCCGTTGGCCTCGTCTGCGACGCATGCGGGAGATGAGATTGCCGTGGACCTCGATCTTTCGTTGCCCGGTGAGAGTGTCAGCGCGTAGTCGGTAGTTTGTCGGGTGCGGGTGTGTGGGGGCTGGTCGCGCAGTTCCCCGCGCCCCTAAAGACAACCGCGTACCCCTGATCGAGAGGTCCCCTATGTCACCGGCACCCAAGCCCGAGATCCTCGCCGCGTTCGAGGCCGCCAAGGGATTCATGCCGGTCGACGAAGGGCTCGCCCTCTACTCCGCCGCCGTAGAAGCCGGAAGGCTCGGGCTGCCGTTGCTGGAAGTGGGGACGTACTGCGGGCGGTCCACCATCCTCCTCGCCGATGCCGCTCGTGCGGCCGGTGTCAGTGTGCTCACGCTCGATCATCATCGGGGCAGTGAGGAGCAGCAGCCGGGGTGGGAGTACCACGACCCGGAGACCGTCGACCCGGAGATCGGGCTGATGGACACGTTGCCCACGTTCCGCAGGACGCTGTACCGGGCGGGGCTTGAGGAGCACGTGGTGGCGCTTGTCGGGCGGTCGCCACAGGTGGCGCGGGTCTGGGGCACTCCCCTCGGGCTCGTCTTCATCGACGGCGGTCACACCGACGAGCACGCGAACGCCGACTACGAGGGCTGGGCGCCCCATGTCGCCGAGGGCGGGCTGCTCGTCATCCACGACGTGTTCCCGGACCCCGAGGACGAGTTCACCGGGCAGGCCCCGTACCGCGTGTACCAACGGGCCCTGGAATCGGGTGCGTTCACGGAGGTGTCGGTGACGGACTCGCTTCGGGTCCTACGGCGCACAGGTACTGGCGTCTGAGATCAACCGGGCAGTCCGGCCAGCCACTCCGTCAGGTGCTGGTTGACCTCGGCGGGCCGTTCCTGCTGGATCCAGTGTCCGCAGCCCTCCAGGATGTGCGAGCCGCGCAGACCGGGCAGGGTCGTCGGGTACGCGGTGATCGCGTCGGCCAGCCAGGTGGTGGAGGCGTCCAGGGAGCCGCCGAGGAACAGGGACGGCTGGGTGACGGGCGCGCCGTCGAAGTCGGCCAGGTCCTCCCAGTCGCGGTCCATGTTCCGGTAGCGGTTGAGCGCTCCGGTCAGTCCCGTCCGCTCGAACTCCCCCGCGTAGACGTCGAGTTCGGCCTCGCTCAGCCAGGCGGGCAGCCCGGCCTTGACCGGTAGGCGCTCGCGCAGAGTGCCACCGGCCCGGCTCACGAAGTGCGGGTCGGGGGCGCCGGGTCCGGGCATGGTGCCGGCGGAGAGGGCGGCGTAGAAACCGGCGAGCCAGCCGCGTACGTCCGGTTCGATCTCGGCCTCGGCGCGGCCGGGCTCCTGGAAGTAGGAGACGTAGAACTCCTCGTCCCCGCCCATGCCCGCGAAGACCTCGCCGGGGCGCGGACCGCCGCGCGGGGTGTAGGGAACGCTCAGCAGTCCTACGGCGCGGAAGACGTCCGGCCTGAGGAGGGCCGCGTTGGCGGCGATGCCCGCGCCCCAGTCGTGGCCGACGATCACCGCGGACCGCTCGCCGAGCGCGTGCACCACGGCGACGGCGTCCTCGACGAGGTCGAGCATGCGGTACGCCGACACGTTCTCGGGCCTCGACGAGCGGCCGTAGCCGCGTACGTCGACGGCGACCGCGCGGTGGCCGGCCGCGGCCAGCGCCGGGAGTTGGTGGCGCCACGAGTACCAGGACTCCGGGAAGCCGTGCACCAGCAGGACCAGTGGTCCGGTGCCCTGTTCCACCAGGTGGATACGGCCGGCGGGAGCGGGAACGAGTCGGTGGACGGCGTCCTTGACCATGGTCATGAGTCCTCCGTGACGGGGGCTGGTCCAGTGATCCTGCGCCCCGGCCCGGCTCGCCGACGACTCTTGTTGCCGCTTCGGCAAACCGGCACAGTCGGGCGGCTAGGGTGGCTCCCGTGTCGTACGTAGGTCCGGACTTTGATCCTCCGCAGCCCCGCCGTTTCCGTCGAGGGCCCCTGACCGTGGCGCTGGCCGCGCTGGTGCCGGGGGCGCTGATCGGGTGGTTCGTGTACGAGGCGGTGGGTGGGCCGGGTGACTCGGGCGGGACCGCGGCCGGTTCGTCGGCGTCCGGCGCGCCCGTGTCCCCCTCGGGCACCGCCTCGAACGACGACAAGCCGCCGAACCCCAGACCCCTCAAGGGCAAGGTCGTCGTCATCGACCCGGGCCACAACATCACCAACTTCCAGCACACCGCCGAGATCAACCGCAAGGTGAACATCGGCACGAACTGGAAGGAGTGCGACACGACGGGGACGTCGACCAACTCCGGTTACTCGGAAGCCCAGTTCACGATGGACGTGTCCCACCGGCTGCAGAAGATCCTGGAGCGGCAGGGCGCCACGGTGAAGCTGACCCACGACGGCACCTCCCCGGCCTGGGGACCGTGTGTCGACGAGCGCGCGAAGATCGGCAACGACGCGCACGCGGACGCCGCGATCTCCATCCACGCGGACGGCGCGGCGGCAGGCGACCGCGGCTTCCATGTGATCCTGCCCGCCTCCGTCCACGCCGGCGCCGCCGACACCCGTGCCATCGTCGCCCCTTCCGCCGCCCTCGGCCGGAGCATCGAGAGCGACTACCTTCACGCGACGGGCGAACACCCCTCCAACTACGTCGGCGACGGCACCGGTCTCGTCACACGCAAGGACCTGGGCGGCCTCAATCTGTCGACGGTTCCCAAGGTGTTCATCGAGTGCGGCAACATGCGCGACAGCGACGACGCCGCACTGCTGACGAGCGGCGCCTGGCGACAGAAGGCGGCACAGGGGATCTCCGCGGGGATCGTCGGTTTCCTGGCGGGCTAGGTGGTTTGACGGCACGCCACATGAAGCCTTCCCACTCACCTCACGGGGGATCACTTGAAGCTCCAGACAGTTCGGTGCGGGATCGTTGTCGCTTCACTGTCCGTAGGCCTGCTGGGCGTGACGGCCTCGGCGCAGGCGGCACCCGGCGCGGAGCATGCGAACGTCGCGCCCGTGGGTCCGTTCAAGCGGCTGATCAATGTCCACTCCATCGGGACCGCGTGCGGTAAGCAGGTGATCGCCTCGGCTTCCGGGCGCGGCAGGATGACGCTGCGCATCGACGACACCCGATCGGTCGGCACCGTGCTCTCGAAGCACATCGAAGCTTCCAAAGGCGTGATCAGTGCCGGCGTCGGCTGGGACGTGACGAAGTCGCACAGCATCACGGTGAGCGGTGCGAAGGAAGTGCCGAGCGGCAAGTACGGCACCCTCGACGCCTACACCAAATACGCCGTCAAGAAGTTCGATGTGCAGGAGTATCTCGACGGCTACACGTTCACCATCCAGAAGGGCAAGAAGGCCTACAAGCCCATCGGCGTCTGCTTCAAGTACACGCAGCGGTAGGCGCCCGGCGCGAGAAGGCGGCGCGAGGAATCGTGAGGGTCTTGCGCGGGTGACCCAGCCCGCTCCGGAGCGGCGGGCACCCGAACCCCGCAAGCGATACTGTCACCCGTACGATGAGGGGTCATCCACACGCCTCACACCGGGGCATGAGAGCTGCATGGTGACAACGACGCCTCCACCGATGACGAGACGACTGAGCTGAAGGACCTTGCTGAAGTGAATATCCGCTCCCTCACTAGAGGCGACGGCGTGGTGATCGGAGCAGCGGTGCTGCTGTTCATCGCGTCGTTCCTCGACACCTACGACAGCTCCGGCAGCAACATCCCCAACGCCTGGGACAACCTTGGCCTGGTCATGAGCACGTACGTCGGCGGCATCATCGGCGCAGCCTTGATCGTTCTCGCCCGTGCGCTCCCTCAGCCTCGCAAGGTCGTCGGTCTCGACCTCGGTCAGGTCGGTGTCTCGCTGACGGTCTTCGCCGCGTGGACCGCGTTCTGGACGATCATCGACCCGGTGGGGCCGTTCGACGAGTTGGGCTCGGGTGTCGATGCCGGCTCCGGTCTCATCTTCGGCCTGATCGCCACCCTGGTCCTGGCCGGTGCCGCCATCGCCACCCCCTTGGTCCCCGCCCTCCAGGCCGCTCTCGTCCCGGCCCCCAAGCCCGTGGCCCCCGCGCCCTACGGCGCCCAGCCGCCCGGTGGTTACGGCTACCCGGGCGCCGGTGCGCCGCAGCCGACGTACGGCACTCCGCCGCAGCAGGCGGGGACCGCGCAGCCGTTCGGTCAGCCCCAGCCGCAGCCGACGCCCCCTCCGGGCGGGGAGTTCTCGCCGTTCTGGTTCGCCGTGCCGGTGGCCCGGCCGCTGTTCGGGGAGGACGGTTCGCCGTCGCCGATCGCCGAACTCGCGCCCGGTACCTGGTACTTGGCCGTCGAGCAGCGCGGTGCCGCGCTGATCGCGCAGACGCAGGACGGCCGTCGTGGCGTGCTGCAGGACACCTCCGGGATCCAGCGCGGCTGAGCCCCGCACCGTCTCCCACGGCCCCTCGCCCTTCCGGGTGGGGGGCCGTTGTCGTACAGTCGCAGCCGTCCGTCGATTTGCTGACGATCCGTCAGATCGCTGACTGTGGAGGCGCTATGCGGCTCGGTCTCGCACTCGGGTACTGGGGGCGCGGGCCCTCCGCCGACCATGTGCCGCTGGCCCAGGAGGCGGAACGGCTCGGATACGACTCCGTGTGGACGGCCGAGTCGTGGGGTTCCGACGCCTTCACTCCCCTCACCTGGATCGCCGCCCAGACCTCAAGGATCAAGCTGGGGACGGCGGTTGCGCAGATGGCGGCCCGCTCGCCGACCACCACCGCGATGCACGCGCTCACCCTCGACCATCTGTCGGGCGGACGGATGATGCTCGGGCTCGGGCTGTCGGGGCCGCAGGTGGTGGAGGGCTGGTACGGGCGGCCGTTCCCCAAGTCACCGCTGACCGCGACCCGGGAGTACGTCGAGGTCGTACGGCAGGTGCTGCGGCGGGAGGGGCCGATCGAGGTGGACGGACGGTTCCACGCGCATCCGTACCGGGGCGCGGACGGGACCGGGCTCGGCAAGGCACTCAAGTCCATCACCCACCCCCTCCGCCCCGACCTGCCCGTCCTGCTGGGTGCCGAGGGGCCGAAGAACGTGGCGCAGACGGCCCAAATCGCCGACGGGTGGCTGCCGTTGTACTGGTCGCCCAGCCGACCCGAGGTCTACGGCACGACCGACTTCCGCGAGGGCTTCCTCGTCGCGCCCATGGCACAGGTGAAGGTCTGTGACGACGTCGCCGAAGGCCTGCTCCCTGTGAAGATGATGCTCGGCTTCTACATCGGCGGAATGGGCCACGCGGCCCGCAACTTCCACGCCGACCTGATGGCACGCATGGGATACGAGGAAGAGGCCCGCCGGATACAGGAGTTGTTCCTCGGCGGGCGCCGGGAGGAGGCGGTCCTCGCCGTGCCGGACGCGTTCGCCGACGAGATCTCGCTGATCGGCCCGCGTGAACGGATCGCGGAACGGCTGGAGTTGTGGCGCAAGGGCCCGGTGACGGACCTGCTGGCCCTTGCGCCCGACCCGCACACACTGCGGGTGCTGGCAGAGCTGAACTCCTAGGAGCCGCCCGCCAGTTGCCCTGCCGACGGCACCTGGTCGGTCACCTCGGCGCCCGCGCTCTTCGCGGCGTCCTTGACCTTGTTGATGATGTCGTCGAAGGAACTCGCCGTCGCGTCCGTCGAGTCACCCTTGCGGAGCTTGGACGGCAGGTCCTTGAGGGAGTCGATGCCGGCGGTCAGCGGGGCGAGTGCCTTGGAGAGCGTGGGGTCGCCCTGGGCGTTCTTCTTGGCCGCCTTGAGCCGGTTGTACGCGAACGCGCCCGCGAGACCCGCCTTGACGAGGGCGAACCTGCGTCCACTCGCACCCTTCTTGAACTTGCCGGCCTTCCAGGGCTTCACGATCCACTGGTAGGTCGCACCGGCGGCGAGCCCCGCGTTCGCGACGAAGCGGGTCTTCGCGAGCTTCTGGCGCTCGGCGGTGGTGCTCGGGCTCGGGGTGGCGGCTGCTGCCACGACGGCCGCGGTGTTCTGCGTGGCGTCCTCGGTGGCGCCGCCGCAGGCGGTGGCACCGGCGAGCAGGGCGCAGCACAGGGTGAGCGCCACGAAGAGGCGCCGTATCGGTACGGGCACGGAATCCTCCGGGGGTTTCCCCGAGTGGGTGTCCTTACCCCGGCAGCCTCACCCGGCCCGGGCGGTTGCGCCACCCGGGGGACGCCGTTCGGGTTTTCGCGCCGCCTGGTTTCAGCGCGGGCGGAGCGGCAACCCGGTTGGCATGTCCCCCTACCGACGTGGTTCGAACTCCGCCGGCAACGTCATCGTGATCATTGCCGACATCATGGCCCTCATCCTGGGGCTCTGGATCCTGATGTACCTGATGGACGCCAACCGCGCGAACGACCTCGTGCAGTTCGTCCACCGCACGGCGGACTGGCTGGCCGGCTGGTCCCGTGACCTGTTCACGTTCGACGAGGCGTGGGCGCGGGTGGTCTGCGGCTACGGTCTGGCCGCGATCGTGTACCTGTTCATCGGCCATGCGATCGCCAACCGGGTACACCGTTCCTGACTGTTCGGCGGCTGCGGGGTGCGTTGTGGCTGAGCACGCAGTTCCCCGCGCCCCTAAATCGGCTTCGCCGATTAGGGGCGCGGGGAACTGCGCGAGCAACCCCCACCGGCCCGCAGCTAACAACAATCCGGATCCAGCCCCAGAGGCAAAAGCTCGGCCCCGAACACCGCACACGTCGCGTCATGGCCCCCCAACGCCGCCACCGCAAGCAGCAACGACCCCGCGGTCCACGTCGTCAACTCACGCGGCCACACCGCGTCGTCCTCGAAGACGTACCCCGTCCAGTACAGCCCGGTCTCCGCATCGCGCAGGTGCTGTATCGACTGGAGGATCTCCAACGCGCGGTCGGACTCCCCCAACACCCAGAGCGCCAGGGCGAGTTCCGCGGACTCGCCCCCCGTCACCCACGGGTTGGGGACGACGCACCGCACCCCGAGCCCGGGCACGACGAAGCGGGTCCAGCCCTCCTCCACGCGGGACTTGGCCTCCGTGCCGGTCAACGCGCCGCCCAGGACCGGGTAGTACCAGTCCATCGAGTAGCGGTCCTTGTCCAGGAACCGTTCCGGATGGCGACGGATCGCGTGCCGCAGCGCGCCGACCGCCAACTCCCAGTCCGGCTGCGGCTCTTCGCGCTGTTCGGCGATGGCGAGCGCGCAGCGCAGCGCCTGGTGGATCGAGGAGGAACCGGTCAGCAGCGCGTCGGCCGTGTCCGTGCCGTCGGCGTCCCGTTTCCAGCCGATCTGGCCGCCCGGCTGCTGGAGCCGGAGGACGAACTCGACCGCCGCGTAGACCGTGGGCCACAGCCGGTCCAGGAACGTGTCGTCGCCGGTCGAGAGATAGTGGTGCCAGACGCCCACGGCCACGTAGGCGACGAAGTTGGTCTCGCGGCCCCGGTCGGTGACGTCGTGCGCGTCGCCGTCGGCGTAGGCCGCGTACCAGGAGCCGTCCTCGTTCTGGTGCCGGGCGAGCCAGCTGTACGCCCGCTCGGCGGCCTCGTGTTCGCCCGCCGCGTCGAGCGCCATCGCGGCCTCGGTGTGGTCCCACGGGTCGAGGTGATGGCCCCTGAACCAGGGGATCGCCCCGTCCTCCCGCTGCACGGCGAGGATGCCGGCGACGGTCGCGGCGGCCTCCTCCGCGGTGAGGACCCCGGGCAGGACGAGGTGTTCTGTCCGGGGAGCGGTCACTTGGCTTCCGCCAGGGGGAGGTGCGGCTTGGTCGCGTAGGCCACGAAGCTCTTGCCGATCACCGGGTTCAGCGCCTGCTCGGCGACCCGGGTGGCGAGGGGTTTCTTCATGATGTCCCAGACCAGGAGCTTGTGGTACGCCTGCACCGGCAGCGCCTTGTCGTTGTCCACGCCGAACGCGCACTTCAGCCACCAGTACGGCGAGTGCAGCGCGTGCGCGTGGTGGGTGCCGTAGGGCTTGAGGCCGGCCTCGCGGATCTTGGTGAGGAGTTCGTCCGCCTTGTAGATGCGGATGTGGCCGCCCTCGACCTCGTGGTACGCGTCGGACAGGGCCCAGCAGACCTTCTCGGGGCCGTAGCGCGGGACGGTGATGGCGATCCGGCCGCCGGGCTTCAGGACCCGGACCATCTCGGCGAGCACTCCCTTGTCGTCCGGGATGTGCTCCATCACCTCGGAGATGATCACGACGTCGAACGACTCGTCGGGGAAGGGGAGTTGGAGCGCGTCGCCCTCCATCGCGGTCGCGGTGGCGCCGGCCGGGGCCTCGCCGGCCTCCTTCATCGCCGCGAACCACTTGGCGACCTCGCGGATCTCCTCGGCGTTCTGGTCGAGGGCGACGACCTGTGCCCCTCGCCGATAACACTCGAACGCGTGCCGCCCGGCACCGCACCCGAGGTCCAGGACACGGTCGCCAGGGGCGAGCGGGAACCGGGAGAAGTCGACGGTCAGCACGTGGCCCTGCTTTCGGGATAGACGCCGGTAACACTGGTCGGAGACGGGGATGGAGAGGTCGTACGGCCCGCGATCGCCTCGCGGTACCTGGCCGCCGTACCCTCGGCGGCCTTGGCCCAGGTGAAGCGCGCGAGTACGCGTTCCCGGCCCGCCCGGCCCAGCCGCACTCTCAGCGCCGGGTCGGCCAGGAGCCGGCTCAGGGCGGTGGCCAGCGCGCCGGGGTCCCCCGGCGGTACCGCGAGGCAGGTCTCGCCGTCGCGTCCGGCGACCTCCGGGATCGCTCCGCCGGTCGTCGCGACGAGCGGCGTCCCCGTGGCCATCGCCTCCGCCGCCGGGAGCGAGAAGCCCTCGTACAGCGAGGGGACGCAGGCGACCTCCGCCGAGCGGACCAGGTCGACGAGTTCGGCGTCGGAGATGCCCTTGACGAACTCGACGGCGCCTTCGAGGCCGTAGCGCTCGACGGCCTGGGCGACCGGTCCTTCCGTGGGGCGTTTGCCTACGACGATCAGGTGGGCGTCGGGGTGTTCCGTGCGGACCTTCGCCAGGGCCTCGACGAGGAAGACGAGGCCCTTGAGGGGGACGTCCGCGCTCGAAGTGGTGACGATCCGGCCCGGTACCTGGGGTACGGCGGGGTCCGGGGAGAACTGGTCGGTGTCGGCTCCGATGTGGACGACGTGGATGCGGTCGTCGCGGACGCCGAGGTGGTCGATGATCTCCTGGCGCGAGGTGCCGGAGACGGTGAGCACGGAGGGGAGGCGGCGGGCGACCCGCTTCTGCATCTGGGTGAACGCGTACCAGCGGCGCTTGGACATCCGCTGCCGCCGGTTCTCCGCCGCGTCCAGCTCCAACTGCCGGTCCACGGTGATGGGATGGTGGATCGTCGTGACGAGCGGTGCACCGACATCCCCCAACAACCCATAACCCAGCGTCTGGTTGTCGTGCACGACGTCGAACTCGCCGCGTCTGGACCGGAGATGACGGCGGGCACGCAGCGAGAAGGTGAGGGGCTCGGGGAAGCCGCCGGTCCACATCGTCGCGACTTCGAGCGCGTCGATCCAGTCCCGGTACTCGTCGCGCTTCGGGGTGCGGAAGGGGTCCGGGGAGCGGTAGAGGTCGAGCGAGGGCAGCTCGGTGAGGGAGATTCCCGGGTAGCCCTCGTCGAGGACCGGGTACGGCTGGGAGCCGATGACCTCGACGCGGTGTCCGAGGCGGGCCAGTTCGCGGGAGAGATGGCGGACGTAGACGCCCTGACCGCCGCAGAACGGGTTCCCTTTATAGGTGAGGAGTGCGATACGGAGCGGTCGCTCTCCCCCACTCTCGACTTCGCTCGACCGGGAGGGACCCCCACCGCCTGCCGGGCCCTCCTGGGGGCCCGCCTGACTGGCCTCAGCCGTCACTCTGAGCCCCCTTCTGCCTGCACTGTCCCGCGAGATTACGCCGGGACGCTAATCTAGAACAAGTTTCAGACTTGATCGTCCAGGAGGTTCTGAATCTACCGGCCGGTACGGGCGCTGTGAGAAGTGGATCAGGTGATTCACACCACGGCCGAGACCCTGCCATGATCGGTCCGATCACCTGCCCTCACCGACAGTCACGGAAGCAGTCACGGAACGGGAGCCATGCCAGTGGAAGCCAAGCCCGAAGCCACTGCGCGGACCTCGCCGCCCCTCACCGAGCGGCAGGAGGCGCGTCGGCGCCGCATCCTGCACGCGAGCGCGCAGCTGGCGAGCCGGGGTGGTTTCGACGCCGTGCAGATGCGGGAGGTCGCGGAGTCCTCGCAGGTCGCGCTCGGCACGCTGTACCGGTACTTCCCGTCCAAGGTGCATCTCCTGGTGGCCACGATGCAGGACCAGTTGGAGCACATGCACGGCACGCTCCGCAAGAAGCCGCCGGGCGGCGAGACGGCGGCCGAGCGGGTCGCGGAGACCCTGATGCGGGCCTTCCGCGCGCTCCAGCGCGAGCCGCATCTCGCCGACGCGATGGTCCGCGCGCTGACCTTCGCGGACCGCAGCGTCTCCCCCGAGGTCGACCAGGTCTCCCGGCAGACCACGGTGATCATCCTGGACGCGATGGGCCTGGAGCACCCGACGCCCGAGCAGCTCTCCGCCGTCCGCGTGATCGAGCACACCTGGCACTCGGCCCTGATCACCTGGCTCTCGGGCCGCGCGTCCATCGCCCAGGTGAAGATCGATATCGAGACGGTGTGCCGCCTGATCGACCTGACGTCAACCGACGATTGACCGATGCCATAACCAATGATTTCACCGCTGATACTATGACTGCATGCCGATGATCACAGTGGAATTCACCGAGGAAGAACTCGCCGTGGCCAAGGAGCACGCAGCCTCGCTCGGAAAATCGATGCGTGCCCATGCGCACGACATAATCCTCGCCGATGTACAGCGGGCGGCGTTCCTGAAGGGCGTCGACAAGACCGTCGCCTGGGCTCTCGACGTGTTCAAGGACATGCCGGAGGGCATGCGTTGAGCCCTGTCATCCGGGTCGACGCGGGCTGGATCCTGGAGATCCAGACCCATGTCTCGCCCGTCAACACGCCCGTCGCCGACTGGGGCGCCCTGGACTCCATGACAGGCCGCCATCTCTTCGAACAGCCGCACGGCGAGCTCTACTACGAGGAACCGGCGGCACGTGCTGCCACGTTCTTCCACACCGCGCTGCTCCTTCGCCCCTTCGCCGACTTCAACGCCGTCATCGGCTGGGCGTGCGCCTCGCTCTACATGGCAGCCTCCGGGCAACGGGTCGACCCGAAATCCGACGATGTCCACCTTCTGGCCGGAGCGATCCGAGCCCAGGAGGCGGACCTGCGCGACACGGCCCGCGCCATCGCCGGCTGGCGCTGACCGGACTCCACCCCCGCCCGGGGAGATCACTCCTCAGGCGGGAACACCGGCTCCCCGCTCCCCAGCAGCGTGATCATGATGGCCTCCACCGGGCAGCCCTCGGCCGCGGCGAGGATCCGCTCGTTGGCGTCGGTCTCCGGTTCGGCCGGGTGGGACTGCATGGCCGAGTCGAGGCGGAAGCGGTCGGGGGCCTGGTGGACGCACTGGGCCGAGCCGATGCAGACGGACCGGTCGACCTCGACCTGCCAGCGGTCACCCGCCCCCACGCTCGAATACGCTCGCGCGGGAGGTACCCCCATTCCGGTCACCCTTCCCAGCCGGCCGGGAGGTGGATCATCTTGTGTTCGAGGAACTCGGAGAAGCCCTCGGGCCCGAACTCCCGCCCCAGACCGCTGTTCTTGTAGCCGCCGAAGGGGCCGAGCATGTCGAGGCTGAAGGTGTTGACGTTGTAGGTGCCGGTGCGGACCTGGCGGGCGATGTCGATGCCGTGGGCCACGTCGCCCGTCCACACGCTGCCGCTGAGGCCGTAGTCGGAGTCGTTCGCGATCTTCACGGCCTCGGTCTCGTCGCCGTACGGGAGCAGGCAGATGACCGGGCCGAAGATCTCCTCGCGGGCGATGCGCATGGAGTTGTCGACGTCTCCGAAGAGGGTCGGTTCGACGTACCAGCCGCGGTCCAGGCCGGGTGGACGGCCGCCGCCCGTAAGGATTTTGGCGCCCTCCTCCTGGCCGATGCGGATGTAGTCGAGGTTGCGCTGCTGCTGGCGTTTGGCGACCAGCGGGCCGACCTGGGTGGCTGGGTCGAGGGGGTCGCCGACCACGAGAGCGCTCGCCGCCGCCGCGAAGGCGTCCGCGAACTCGTCGTAGCGCGAGCGGGGTACGAGGATGCGGGTCTGGGCGACGCACGCCTGGCCGTTGTTCATCCAGGCCGCCGAGACGATGCCGGGGACGGACGTCGTGATGTCCGCGTCGGGCAGCACGATCGCCGCCGACTTGCCGCCCAACTCCAGTGTCACGCGGGTGAGATGACGGGCGGCGACCTCCATCACGCGCTTGCCGGCCGCGACCGAACCGGTGAAGGAGATCTTGTCGATGCCGGGGTGTCCGACGAGGTACTCGCTGACCTCGCGGTCGGCGGGGAGGATCGACAGGACGCCGTCCGGCAGCCCGGCCTCCTTCGCGATCTCGCCCAACAGGTAGGCGTCCAGGGGCGCTTCGGGTGACGGCTTCAGGATCACCGTGCAGCCGGTGAGCAGCGCGGGCGCGAGCTTGGCGGCGGCCACGAACTGCGGAACGTTCCACGGCACTACGGCCGCGACCACTCCAACCGGCTCCCGGCGTACGAGGATCTTGCCGAGGACGCCGTCCCGGAACTCCTCGTAGGTGAAGTTCTTCGCGACGGTGATCGCCGCGTCCCACACCATCATCGCGCCGAGGGCCTGACCGAGGATGCTCCAGGAGTACGGCGACCCGTTCTCGGAGGAGATGACGCGGCCGATCTCCTCGTACCGGGCGGCGATCGCGTCCTTGATGCGGGTGACGACCGCGATCCGTTCGTCGAGTGTCATGCGCGGCCAGGGCCCCTCGTCGAAGGCCTTGCGGGCCACGGAGACCGCGCGGTCCACGTCCTCCTTCGACGCGTGCGGGACGCGTCCGATGACCTCTTCCGTGTGCGGGGAGATCACCTCGATGACGTCCTTGCCCAGGGGGTCGGTCAACTCCCCGCCGATGAACAGCTGTCGGTGTTCCACGAGCTCCGTCATGGCCGAACGCCTCCCCGGTACCGCTTCGTGAACGCTGTCTGACGATCCATCAGATACGAGGACTGAATACCAGTTCCGGTCGATGGAGTCCACGTATAGTGGCCGGAAGGCGGCGATTGGGGAGTCCATGACGTCCACGGGTCAGGTCCACGACCATGGCGGCGGTGTTCGTTCCATCGAAGTCCCCATCCCCGACAACCCACTTGGGACCACGCTCGTCTACGTCGTCGACACCGACCGTGGTCCGGTCCTGGTCGACACCGGCTGGGACGACCCGGCCTCCTGGGACACCCTCGTCGCGGGTCTCGACGCCTGCGGTACGGGGGTCGGCGAGGTGCACGGCGTGCTCGTCACCCACCACCACCCCGACCACCACGGCCTGTCCGGGCGGGTGCGCGAGGCGTCCGGGGCGTGGCTCGCGATGCACGCGGCGGACACGGCGATCGTCCGGCGGGCCCGTTCCACCGAACCGGGCCGCTGGCTGACGTACATGACCGCGAAGCTCGCGGCGGCCGGCGCCCCCGAAGAGCACCTCGCACCGCTCCGCGCGGCCCGCCCACGCAGCGTCCCGGGTCTCGCGCCCGCGCTGCCCGACCGGGAGATCGTCCCCGGCGAACTCCTCCCCCTGCCCGGCCGCCGACTGCGCGCGATCTGGACGCCGGGCCACACGCCGGGCCACGTCTGCCTGCACCTGGAGGAGGACCACCCGGCCCAACTCCCGGGCCACGGGCGGCTGTTCTCCGGCGACCATCTCCTCCCCGAGATCACCCCGCACATCGGTCTGTACGAGGACCCGGACGACACCACGATCGCCGACCCGCTCGGCGACTACCTCGACTCCCTGGAGCGGATCGGCCGTCTCGCGCCCGCCGAGGTGCTCCCGGCCCACCAGCACACCTTCACCGACGCGCCCGGCCGGGTACGGGAGTTGCTCACCCACCACGAGGACCGGCTGACCGGACTCCTCGCCCTGCTCTCCGAACCGCTCACCGCCTGGCAGGTCGCCGAGCGGATGGAGTGGAACCGCCCCTGGGCCCAAATCCCCTTCCCCTCAAGGAACATCGCGGTGTCCGAGGCGGAGGCGCATCTGCGGCGGCTGGTGAAGCTGGGCCAGGCGGAGGTCATGACGGGGAGCGAGCCGGTGACGTACGTGGCGATGTAATTCGGTCGTGGGGCGAGGGGTGCGGCTGGTACCAACGACCCCATGGACCTGGACCCTTTGCAGCGACTGCTCGCCGAACGTGCCTGTGAGCGCGTGATCCTGGACTTCGTCCGCAGGCTCGATCTCGGTGAACCGTCCTCCGTCGCCGGGCTGTTCACGGAGGACGGCCGCTGGGAGTGGCCGGAGGGGGACAGAGCGGTCGAGGGGCGGGAGGCGCTGCGGAAGTACTTCGGCGCCCGTCCCACCGGCCGGCTCTCGCGCCGCCTGATGTCGAACGTCCTGGTCACCCTCACCTCCCCCGGCACGGCGATCTCGACGGCGTACTTCACGACGTACCGCGTCGACGGCCACCACGGCGGCATGGTCCCCGCCGGTCCCCCGGTCCAGGTCGGCCACTACGAGGACACCTTCCGCCAGGTGAACGGGAGTTGGCTGATCGAGACCCGGACCCTGTTCCTGCCGTTCGGCGGTCCCACCCCGCGTCACTGACCGCTGACGGCCGCGTACGCGATTCCCTCGTCGTACGTCATCGCCAGGCCCGCTCGGTAGCCGGTCGTGTAGGCGTCGTCGCCGAGGTGTTCGCGGACGCGGAGTTCGCAGGTGCGGCGGGTGGCGATCAGGTCCGGGGAGTCCATCTGGGCGCGGCCGGTGAGTTCCCACAGGCGGGTGCCGATGCCGAGGAGACGGGCGGCGCGGTGGGCGGCGCCCGCGCTGACGACGGCTGCGGCCAGGAGGTCCAGGGACATGGCGGCGCCGACCGTGTTGTGCAGGAGGGCGTGGCCCGCGATGGACGTGCGGGCGCCGCTCATCGCGGCCCGTATGTCGCCGCGCGCCAGGTCCGCCTGGGCTATCAGGTAGTCGGCGAAGGCCCCGCACCAGTACTCGCCCTGTTTCCGGCTGGCCGTGCGCACCTCGTCGGCGACCTCACGGCCGCGCTCGAACTCGCCGCGCAGCACATGCGCGAGGGACAGCGCGAGCCGGGCCTGGAGCTGGGCGGCGCCGAACCCGTCGTCCTGGACGGGGAGTCGGGGTGCCGCGTCGAGGACGGCGATGGCCTCGGCCTGGCGGCCGGTGAGTGCCAGGTGGCCGCCCCGGAGGTAGACGGCGGCGACCTGGGCGACCGGCGAGCCCTGTTCGCGGGCCGCGTCGGCGCAGCGCACCGCCCAGTTGGCCGCCGCCTCCTGGTCGCCCTGGAGGAGGGCGACCGCGCCGCGCGACCACAGGGCGAGGGTGCGGCCGGGGCCGGGCGGCGACTCGGCGACGAGGGCTTGGTCGAGGCAGTGCTGGGCCTCGCGGAGGTAGCCGCAGTGCCGCCACAGGAAGCCGACGTGGCCCGCCATCTCCACAGCGGTGGACCACCTTTCGCCGTCCGGCTCGGCGAGCGCGCAGTCGACTGCCGTGCGGAGATTGGCGTGTTCGGTCAGCACGCGCTCGCACCAGGCGACCTGCCGTCCGGTGTTCCACTCGGCGCAGCCCTCGCGGGCGAGGCGGGCGTAGTGGTCGCGGTGGCGGCGGCGTACGGCGCGTTCCTCGCCGAGTGCGTGCAGCCAGTCGGCGCCGTACTCGCGGACGGTGTCGAGCATCCGGAAGCGGGCCGAGATGACGGGGTCGGGCAGCACGATGGACTGGGCCACGAGCCGGTCGAGCAGAGCGGCGATCCGCTCCGGGGGCAGCGGTCCGCCCGCGCAGACCTGCCGGACGGCCGCCAGACAGAAGCCGCCGCTGAAGACGGACAGCCGCGCCCACAGCAGGCGTTCGAGCGGAGCGCACAGCTCGTGGCTCCAGCCGATGGCGGTGCGCAGGGTCTGGTGGCGGGGCGGGCGTTCGCCGGGGGCGGAGACGAGCAGGTCGAGGGGCGAGGAGGGGGCGGGTGCGGACGGGCCGGGCAGGGGCGGGAGTGTGGGCAGGCGTTCGCCGAGGCGGGTGTGGAGCTGGTCGAGGGTCAGCTCGGTGAGGCGGGCGGCGGCGAGTTCGAGGGCGAGGGGGATGCCGTCGAGGCGGCGGCAGACGGCGACGGCGGTGGCGCGGGCGGCCGAGTCGTCGTCGCGCAGGGGGCGTCCGGCGGCCGCGGCGCGCTCGGCGAACAGGGCTACGGCATCACCGGCGTCGTCGTCGGCACCGGGGCGGCCGTCCACCGGGAGCGGTTCGAGGTGGAGGACCTCCTCGCCGGGCAGTGCGAGCCGTTCCCTGCTGGTGAGCAGGACGCGCAGGCCGGGCAGGCGGGAGCGCAGTGCGGCGGTGAATCTGGCGCAGTCGGCGAGGACGTGTTCGCAGGAGTCGAGGATGAGCAACAGCCTTCTGCCGTGGGCCCATTCGGTGATGACCTCGATCACCGGACGCGTCGACTGGTCGGCGAGCCGAAGGGTCTCCATGACGGCGAGGTCCACGAGTCCCGAGGTGCGCAGGGAGGAGAGTTCGGTCAGCCAGACGCCGTCGGGGTAGGCGTCCCGGACCTGCGCCGCCGCGCGCAGCGCGAGCCGGGTCTTGCCGACCCCGCCGACCCCGACGACGGTCACGGGCCGGACCGGTCCCGCGTCCGGGTCCAACGCGGCCCGCAGCCGGGTGAGTTCGGCGCCCCGCCCGACGAAACTCAGTGTCTCGGGCGGCAGATTCCCATGGTTGTTGACGTCACCCGAGTTCGCACGGTCGGTCCTGTCCGGCACGAGGCCAGTGTGTCCGTACGTCACCGGCTCCATGCGCGGGTCCCGGAACCCGGCCCACGGCTGAACGAAAGAATCGCGTCACCATCGGAAAAGCCCTTCATTTCGATCACTTTCCTACCTGATGGGACGAGTTGCGATCGAGAGCTGATCAACTCTCCGTTGGCGCGGGTGCGGAGAGCGGAATTCCGCAAGGGTCGTGCCGTGAACACGATGGACGGGGGACGCCGCTTGCTCGTCGCACCGGTCGGCTGTCTGCTGGCGGCCACGCCGGGTCTGCTGATCGGCCGGGTGCAGCCGATCCTGCCGCTGCTGGCGATCGGACCGCTGATGGCCGCCACCTTCCTGGGCGCCCGCCGTACGCTCCTGGTCTGCTGCTGGACGGTGCTGCTCGCGCTGGCGGCCGGGCTCGGCTCGGGGGCGCAGCTGAACGCCGGGTTCGCCGTCCGCTGGGGCGGGCTGCTGCTCGGCTGCGTGTGCAGTGTGTACGCGGCGAGACAGCGCGGCCGGCTGCGGGAACGGCTCGCGGAGGCGCGGGAGGTGGCCCGGATCACCCAGGAGGCGATCCTGCGGCCGGTCTCCCGCACCCTCTCCGGCACCCATGTCAGCACCCGCTACCACTGCGCGCACCGCGAGTCCTCGGTCGGCGGCGACCTGTACGACCTCGCGGTGACGCCGTACGGCCTGCGGGTGCTGGTCGGGGACGCGCGCGGGCACGGGCTCGACGCGCTGCGGACGGCGGCCGACACCCTCATCGGGTTCCGTGAACTCGCCTATACGGCACCGGACTTGGCGACACTTGCGAAGGCGCTGGACGCCCGGCTGGCGCCCGGGCTCGGCCCCGAGGACTTCGTCACGGCGGTGCTGGCCGAGTTCGGTCCCGGCGAGGTGCGGCTCGTCAACTGCGGCCATCCGGCGCCCCTGCGCTCCGGACAGCGGCTCGAACTCCTCGAACCCCGGGTCCCCGCACTGCCGTTGGGCCTGCGCCCGGACCCGCGGCAGTACCGGGTCCGCCTCCAGCCCGGCGACCGCCTCCTGCTCTACACGGACGGCCTCACCGAGTCCCGCGCCCTCGACGGCACCCCGTTCGCCCTGCTCACCGAGTGCGCGACGGCGTTGAGCGAGCCGACACCGGACGGGGCGCTGCACGCGCTGTACGACCGCCTGCTCGCGCACGCCGGTGGCCCGCCCACCGACGACCTGGCCCTCGTCCTGTGCCAGCCGACGGGGGCGGTGGCGCCGGCCCCGGTCTGAGGCCGGCCCCTGATCAGCCCAACTTGCCGAGCAGGTCGGCCAGTTCGACGGGCTTGGTGACCATGCAGTCGTGGCCCGTCTCCAGTTCCCACACCTGGGCCGGAGTGCCGTTGGGCTGGATCGCGGGGACCGGCCGCCGTTCGAAGCCCTCCGGTTCGCTGCCCACGCAGTGGATGTGGGTACGGGGGACCGAGTGCGCGGCCGGGTTGTCCAGCCGTACCGGCTGCTGGAGGCAGCGCGCCGACTGGTCCGAGAGCGTGGTCCGCAGCCAGGCGACGTCCGCCGGGTCGGTGACCCCGAACAGGCCCCCGGGAGACGGCAGTTCGGGCATCGGCGGAATCCGCCAGCCGGTACCCGAACTCACCGCCATGTCGATCAGCACCTGCGTCACCGGCATGATGTCGAGCGCGCTCTCGCCGTCCTCCGGGACCATCGCGTCGAGGTAGACGAGTTGGGCGATCTGGTCGGGGACCCGGTTGGCGGCCGACGAGACGACCAGCCCGCCGTAGCTGTGCCCGACGAGGACCACCTCGGTGAGGTCCCTCTCCATGATGAGCCCGACGACGTCGTCGACGTGCGTGTCGAGGCCCACTTCGGGTGCGAGCAGGTGCGCCTTGTCGCCGTGGCCGGTCAGCGAGGGCGCGAACACCCGGTGTCCGGCCGCCGTCAGCAGCGGGACCACCCGCTGCCAGCTGTCCCCGCTGTGCCAGGCACCGTGCACCAATAGGTATGTGGACATGGCTGTCGCTCCTCGCTGTGGTGGCCGGCGTCGCCGATCGGCACGCCACAGGTGACGCTGGCGCCCGGCCCGCGCCCCAGCCAGGGCCCCCGCGCCCCTGGGGGTGACAGGGCCAGGCACGCGCGCGGCGGCCGAATTATAGTGCGGAGATGGCCGGTGAACCGAATCTGCTGGGTGAGTACGTGCGCGCCCGCCGTGAACTCGTCACCCCCGAACAGGCCGGTGTCCCCGCCCACGGGGTACGGCGGGTGCCGGGCCTGCGCCGGGAGGAGGTCGCGCTGCTCGCCGGGATCAGCGCCGACTACTACCTGCGTCTGGAGCAGGGCCGCGACCGCAACCCCTCCGTACAGGTCCTGGAGTCCATCGCCCGCGTGCTGCGGCTCGACGAGGACGCGACGGCCCATCTGCTGCGGCTCGGCGCCGCGAAGCCCCGGCGGCGCCGGCCCCGCCCGGTGAAGGAGACCGTGCCGGAGGGCATCGCCAAGCTCCTCGAAACACTCCCCCTCCCCGCGCTGGTCGAGGGCCGCTACTTCGACGTCCTCGCCGCCAACTCCCTGGCGACCGCGCTGTCCCCGCGCTTCGCGGCCGGGTCCAACCGGCTGCTGTCGCTGTTCCTCGACCCGGCCGAGCAAGCGCTCTACCCGTACTGGGAGAGCGCGTCCGGCGGCATGGTCGCCGCGTTCCGCGAGGCCGTCGGTCCCGACACGGACGACCCCCGGTTCATCGAGCTGGTCGGTCAACTCTCCCTCGCCAGCCCCCTGTTCAGCCGACTCTGGGCCCGCCACGACGTACGGACCTGCGAGGCCGCGCCGAAGCGCATCGCCCACCCCCAGGTCGGCGACCTGGAACTGAACCGGGAGCGGCTGAGCATCGACGGCGTGCCGGGCCAGACTCTCGTCGTCTACCACCCGGACCCCGGCACCGACGCCGCCGAGAAGCTGACCCTCCTCGCGTCCACGACCCGGACACCGGACGCGGACCGTCCCCGGTCCGGGGTGACCGGCTAGGGCCGTATGACGCGGGTCACCGCAGCGCGGTCCGCCCGGCGGACAGGGAAGGGTGTGGAGATCTCACCCCCGAACTCGGCCGGCGGGACTGGGTCAACGCCAAGGGCGGCCTGCCGGACCGGCTCCGAGGAAGCGAACTGAAACTGCTCCCCGGCATGCTGCCGGCGATCACCGGACCCCATGACGGGTCGGCCTGGCGCGTCCTCCCCACCGGACTCGCGCGCCGTCAGTCGCGGTAGCGCGGCGCGGGCGGGTAGAAGTCGCCGTAGGGGCCCAACCACCGTTCGTGCAGGGCGCGGAGCGTGCCCGAGTCGCGCAGCCGCGCGAGAACGCCGTTGATGAAGCGGGCGAGTTCCGGTGCCGTCTTGGGGACGGCGATTCCGTGCGGCTCGTAGGTGAACCGCGGTCCGGTGATGCGGGTGGCGGGGTCCTGGGCGCTCAGTCCGGCGAGGACGTTGTCGGTGGTCGACACGGCGGCCACCTTGCCCTGCTGGAGCAGCAGGAGGCAGTCGGTCCAGTCGGAGACGGTCACCGGACGCACTGCCGGGCGGGCGCGTCGCAGCTCGGTCAGTGAGGTGGTGCCCCGGGCCGTGCACACCTTCTGTCCTGCGAGGTCGGCGAGGGTCTTCACCGGGGAGGTGTCGGTGACGAGGACGCGTTGGCCGGAGTCGAGGTAGTCGCTGCTGAACAGCACCTGTTGCATGCGCTCGCAGGTGATCGTCATGGAGTGGGCGACGAGGTCGACCTGACCGCGCTGGAGTATCCCGATGCGCTGTGCGGACGGCACGGCCTTGAACTGCACCCGGTCCGGCCGCCCGAACAGGGCCCGGGAGATCTCCCGCACCAGGTCGATGTCGAGCCCGTCCAGCTGTCCGGTGTCGGAGTCGCGGTAGCCGAAGAGATAGGTGTTCTGGTCCACTCCCACGATCAGCCGGCCGCGGGCGACGATCCGCTTCATCGCCGTACCGCTGGGCATTTTGCCGCCCGGCGTCGGCATATGGGCCGGCGGCTTCAGCGACCGCAGCGGATCGCAGCTCCCGTCGGCCGCCGCCGATGCGCTCGCGGATACGGAAGCGGAAGCGCTCGCGGACGCGGCAGCCGTGTCGGCAGGCGAACGCCGTTGCGTCGCGGCCGAGTTCGCGCAGGACACCGTCAACGCCAGCGCGGCCAGCGATGCAACGGCCGCGGCGAGCAGCCGACGGCGAACCGGGACCGCGCCGACCGGCAGCCCGCCCTCTTCCCCACGTGCCCGAAGCTCCCGCACACTGCCCCGCAGTCCTCGGAACCCATCCGAAGACGCCGTCCGGCGCCCCGGCCCCTCACGCACTCGTCGACGGTGACGCGTTCACGCCGATTCACGGTTCCCGGGGAAACGCGAGCGACCGGATCAACTCCTCTGCCGCACCGAGGAGTTCGACCTCGTGCGCAGTCATCGTCGGATTGGCCGCCCGCCTCCGCCGGGCCTCCTCCAGCCCCGCCTCCGTGAGGTCGGCGGGATCGGCGAGGAGTGCGGCGAGTACCGCGCGGGCCGGGTCGGCGATCGGCAGGTCGTCCACGGCGACCTGGGCGAGGATGATCGCGGAGAGGCCCCAGTCGAGCCCGGGGTCGCCGTCTTCCGTGGTGCCCCAGTCGATGACGTGGGGGCCGGCCGGGGTGAGCAACACGTTCTCCGGATGGAGGTCGAGGTGCAGGACGCGGGTGCCGGGGCGGCGGCCGGGGATCGCGTGCAGCTGCCGTAGCAGCGCGGCGAGTACGGTCCCCGCCTCCCGCGCGTCGATCGCGCCCGCGGTGAGGGCCTCCACCATGGTGGGCCCGGTCAGCCGTTCCATCACCAGGTCGGTGCGCGAGGTGGGCGAGGTGGGCGAGGTGGGCGAGTCCCCCGGCCGTACCCGTACCCGGGGCACGGGATAGCCGTAGGCGCGCACATGCTCCATCACCGCCCCCTCGGCCGCCGCGTCCCCCCAGTCCTCCCGGTTGCGGCGCAGCACCCACGCCTCGTCGATCTCGTACACGTCCGCGGTACGGCCGGAGCCGATCAGCTTCCCCATGGCTGGCATGGCCAGAATCTAAGCCCTGCGTGAGGCGTCGCGCACCGGCCGTCACACAGGTGGTGAAGCGCCCCACATGACCCACATCACCAACGATGCGGATTAGTAGCGCAAAAGCATGACATGCACGCGTCCGCACACCCTCTGACCTGCGGTTTGAGAGCCACGTCACACGGTTGACGATTCACCCACATGCGACCACAACTAGTAAAAGGGGTCTTTGCGGACACGGATCGAGAGTGCTTCTGTGGAGCAGTCGCACGGCGCCGACGAGTCCTCACGGGCCTCGGCGCCGACGCCTTGCCGGGGCCGCGCCCCGCGTGACACCGGCAGGCATACGACGCCTCTGTCCCCGAAGAAACAGGTTCTCCGTGTCCGTCTCCCGCATCGTCGCTCGCATCGCCTCCCCGAAGAAGGCCCTGACCGCCGCCGCTCTGGCCGCCGCCACCACCGGTCTGGTGCTGACCTCGGCTCCCGCTCAGGCCGCGACGACCTCCGCCTCCTCCGCCCAGGCGATCGCGCACAAGATGATCCCGAGCGCGGCGCAGTACAACGCGTTCAGCAAGATCGTCGAGCACGAGAGCGGCTGGAACGTCACCGCCACGAACTCCTCCTCCGGCGCCTACGGCCTGGTCCAGGCGCTGCCCGGTTCGAAGATGGCCTCGGCCGGCTCGGACTGGAAGACCAACCCCGCCACGCAGATCAAGTGGGGTCTGGACTACATGAACTCCCGCTACGGCTCCCCCGCCGCGGCCTGGAGCTTCTGGCAGTCCAACGGCTGGTACTGATCACCGGCCCACACACGCACACGCGGCGGCGGCCCCCCGGCATCCCGGGAGGCCGCCGCTACATTGCGTTCATGGACCAGAACACGGACCAGAACACACAGCCCGAGTCCTACGACCGTGAGGCGCGCGGACTCCGGCTGGTGCCCGTGCTGCTCGGTCTGACCCTGGTCAGCGGGCTGATCGACGCGGTGAGCTATCTGGGCCTCGGGCATGTCTTCACCGCGAACATGACCGGCAATGTCGTCGTGCTCGGCTTCGCCGCCGCGGGGGCACCGGGCTTCTCGGTGTCGCGCACCCTCACCTCGCTCGGCGCCTTTCTGGTGGGCGCGGCGGCCGGGGGCCGGATCGCGGTGCGGATGGACACCGGCTCGCGCCGGACCTGGGCGCGGGTGAGTCTGGGCGCGGAGGCGCTGCTCGTGGGCGTGGCCGCCGTGATCGCGTTCGTCGCGCCGGGCGACAGCGCCACCACGCACCCCTTGATCGCCCTCACCGCCTTCGCGATGGGCCTGCGCAACGCGGTGGTCCGCAAGCTCAAGGTCACCGACTTCTCCACCACCACGGTCCTGACGATGACCCTGACCGGCCTGGTCGCCGACTCGGTCGCGGGCGAGGGCCGGGGCCCCGGCACCTTCCGCCGCCTCTCGGCGGCCGTCGCGATGGCCGTAGGGGCGTTTTTCGGCGCGTGGCTGATCCTGCACCACGATCTGCGCTACCCACTTCTGCTCGCGGCCCTGGTCGCCGGGGTGTTCGCCGTGATCACATCCGGACGGGAGTAGCCCAAAGCCCGGTCAAGAAGGCAGAATTCGTGCGTCTGAGTCCCACGATCAAGAGGATCGATCACACATGATCACGCTCACGAAGGAAGACGGTCCGGCGGATCTGGACGGAGTGACCCATCTGGAGATCGGGGCGTCCTGGGACCCCACCGTCGGCAGCAGCGGCGGCATCATCGGGAAGCTGCGGCAGAAGGCGGGTACCGACCTCGATCTGATCGCCATCGCGATGCAGGGTCAGGACCCGGTACGACTCGCGGGGCTCGACTCCGTGGACCCGTTGGGCAACGGCTCGCTGGTGCACAGCGGTGACAACCAGACCGGCAAGGGCGACGGCGACGACGAGACGGTGACCGTCGACCTCGCGCGGATACCCGGCAACATCACCTCGATCGTCTTCGTCGCCGCCGCCTACAAGAAGGGCAGTTCCTTCCAGAAGGCACGGAACATCGCCTTCAAGGTGTACGACGCGACCGGCGGCAGCACCCAGCAGGTCGCCGAGATCTGGCCCAACCTGCTCAGCAGCCACAACGGCTGCGCGGTCGCCAAGGCGGTCCGGGACGGCGCCAGTTGGAAGCTCCAGGTCATCAACGAGACCGGGAACATCAAGCAGGGGGACGAGCGGGAGCTCATGAAGTTCGCGGTACGGAAGTAGGCACGGTCACAGCGAGGACGGGCCGGCGGCGCCGGGATGCCGCCGGCCCGAGCTGTGTACGCATCCTCAACCGGCGGTCACCTGAAGCTCCTTGACGCCGTTGATCCAGGCGGAGCGCAGTCGGCGCGGGTCGCCGGTCAGGGTCAGGTCGGGCATCGCGTCCGCGATCGCGTTGAAGATCAGGTCGATTTCGAGGACCGCGAGGGACTTGCCGAGGCAGTAGTGCGGGCCTCCGCCGCCGAAGCCGAGGTGCGGGTTCGGGTCGCGCATGACGTCGAACTCGTCCGGGTTCTCGAAGACTTCGGGGTCGTGGTTGGCGGAGGCGTAGAAGATGCCGACGCGGTCGCCCTTCTTGATGTGCTTGCCGCCGAGTTCGGTGTCCTGGGTCGCCGTCCGCTGGAAGGCGTTGACCGGGGTGGCCCAGCGGACGATCTCCTCGGCGGCGGTCGACGGACGTTCGCGCTTGTACAGCTCCCACTGCTCGGGGTGGGTGAGGAACGCGTGCATGCCGTGGGTGATGGCGTTGCGGGTCGTCTCGTTCCCGGCGACCGACAGCATGAGCACGAAGAAGCCGAACTCGTCGGAGTTCAGGTTGCCCTCGTCCTCGGCGGCGACCAGGGTGCTGACGATGTCGTGGGCCGGGCACTGTTTGCGCTCGGCGGCCATTCCCATGGCGTAGGCGATGAGTTCGGCGGCGGACTCGGCGCCGACCTGCTCCGTGATGGCGTACTCGGGATCGTCGTACGCGATCATCTTGTTGGACCACTCGAAGATCTTGACGCGGTCGTCCTGCGGGATGCCGATGAGTTCGGCGATGGCCTGGAGGGGCAGTTCGCAGGCGACCTCGGTGACGAAGTCGAAGGGGCCGGAGTGGGCGCGGGCGTTCGCCACGATGGCCTCGGCCCGGTTGCGCAGGCGTTCCTCCAGGGCGCGGATCGCGCGGGGGGTGAAGCCGCGCTGGACGATCTGGCGGACGCGGGTGTGTTCGGGCGGGTCCATGTTGAGCAGGATGAGCCGCTGGGCGTCGATCGAGTCGCGGTTCATGTGCTCGTTGAAGCGGATGATCGCCGTGTTGAGGGTCGAGGAGTAGATCTCCGGGTGGGTGGAGACGTACCGGACGTCGGCGTGCCGGGTGACGGCCCAGTAGCCCTCGTCCTGGAACCCCGCGATGTTGGCGGGCTGCGGGATCCAGCGGACCGGTTCGGCCGCGCGCAGTTCGGCGAACTCCGGCAGGGGCACGCGGTGGTGGAGCAGATCGGGGTCGGTGAAGTCGAACCCTTCGGGCAACGCTGGACAGGGCATCGGCGCAACTCCCGTCATCTGACGGTCCATCAGGAACCCGGCTGCCGTGAAGGTAATAACGGGTTCTACAACTAGCAAGAGGCACGGCAAGCCGAATTCCCTGCACGACCCTTGCGGTTGTGGACGGCCTGTCAGCAGACTGCACACAGAACTAGAACGCGTACTAGTTCTGCGTGGCGGGTGGCCGGGACGCCCGCGCCGCGCGGTGGACGAGGAGAGGACGTGTCCCATGGCCGCGGAACCCGTCATCGTGGAAGCCGTACGCACCCCCATCGGCAAGCGCGGCGGCGCGCTCGCCAACCTTCATCCCGCCTACCTGCTGGGCGAGACCTACCGTGAACTCCTCGGCCGCACCGGCATTCACGCCGACTGCGTCGAACAGATCGTCGGCGGCACGGTGACCCACGCCGGCGAGCAGTCCATGAACCCCGCGCGCACGGCCTGGCTGACCATGGGCCTGCCCTACGAGACGGCGGCCACGACCGTCGACTGTCAGTGCGGCTCCTCGCAGCAGGCCTCGCACATGACCGCCAACCTGATCGCGGCGGGCGTCATCGACGTCGGCATCAGCTGTGGCGTCGAGGCGATGTCGCGGGTACCGCTGGGGTCGGGGTCGAAGCACGGACCCGGGAAGCCGTTCCCGGACGAGTGGAACGTCGACCTCCCCAACCAGTTCGAAGCCGCCGAACGCATCGCCCGCAACCGGAAGTTGACCCGCGAGAACGTCGACTCGCTCGGCCTGATCTCGCAGGAGCGGGCGGCGATCGCCTGGTCCGAGGAGCGCTTCAAGAAGGAGACGTTCGCCGTCCAGGTGCCGACGACGGAGGACGAGCAGCGCGCGGGCCAGGGCATGTGGCGGCTGGTCGACCGGGACGAAGGCCTGCGCGACACGACGATGGAGGGACTCGCGAGGCTGAAGCCGGTCATGCCGACGGCCGTCCACACGGCGGGCAACTCCTCGCAGATCAGCGACGGCGCCTCGGCGATCATGTGGGCGTCGAAGCGGATGGCGCGGGCGCTCAAGCTCAGGCCGAGGGCAAGGATCGTGGCTCAGGCGCTGGTCGGCGCAGACCCGCACTACCACCTCGACGGCCCTATCGACGCGACACGAGCCGTGCTCGGCAAGGCGGGCATGACGCTCAAGGACATCGACATCGTCGAGATCAACGAGGCCTTCGCGTCAGTGGTGTTGAGCTGGGCGCAGGTCTTCGGCCAGGACCTGGAGAAGGTCAACGTGAACGGCGGCGCGATCGCCCTCGGCCATCCGGTCGGCGCGACCGGCGCCCGCCTCATCACCAGCGCGCTGCACGAACTGGAGCGCGCCGACAAGGAGTTCGCGCTGATCACCATGTGCACGGGCGGGGCGCTGGCGACGGGGACGATCATTCAGCGGCTGTAGCCGACCAGTCGGCAGGGGGCAGTTGCTCCACCGCGCAGGCGCGGAAGGCCGCGAGCAGTCGGCGGTTCTCCTCGCCCGCGCGGGTGGCCAGGACCACCTGGATGGGGTCCACGCCCTCCAGCGGGACCGTGGTCAGATCGGGTCGCATGCCCTTCAGCACGCTGCCCGCCGGGGCGAGGCACACCGCCTCGCCCGCGGCGATGAGTTCGAGCTTGTCCTCCAGGTTCTTGACGAGCGGACCGTCCGGCGCCGGGCGTCCGTCCGGACGGGGGTCGACACGCCAGAACACGTTGAACTCCTCGTCGGGGAACCGGGGTACGGGCTCGTCGGCGATGTCGTCGAGGGTGACGAGCTCCTTGCCGGCCAGCCGGTGGGTGACCGGCATCATCACCACGCGGGGCTCCTCGTAGAGGACGGTGACGCTCAACCCCTCGGTGGAGAACGGGAATCGACCCACGACCACGTCCACCCGGTGCTCCAGCAGGGCGGCCGGCAGCTCGCCCCAACCCAGAAAGCGGCTGTGCACGTCGGCGTCCGGGTGGCGCCCGCGCAGGGCGCGCACCGCCGGGGTGACGATGAGCCCGGTCATGAACCCGATGACGATACGACTTGGCTGCCCGACCGCCCGCGCCACGGCCGCCGCCTCCTCCGCCGACCGCAGCAGCGCCCGGGCCCGGGGCAGGAACGCCGCCCCCGCTTCGGTGAGTTGGGTGCCCTGCGTGGTCCGGTCGAGGAGCCGCACCCCCAACTCGCCCTCCAGCCGCCGCACATGACGACTCAGGGACGGCTGCGCGAGATGCAGCACGGCCGCCGCCCGCCCGAAGTGCAGTTCCTCGGCGACGACGGTGAAACAGCGCACCAGGCGCAGGTCCAGGTCGGTCATACATCGACTGTACGTCCGTACGAGCTGGGGTGATACCGGAAACGAATCACGTCTTCCGGAGTCGGTCTTGGACGGGCCCACCCGAGCGGGCGCAGGCTGGAAGCACACCACTTCCCGACCCACCTGGGGTGATTCGTCATGCGTGTTTTCGTCACCGGCGCGACCGGATTCGT
The DNA here is from genome assembly GCF_044457385.1 of Streptomyces sp. NPDC050548. NCBI lineage: Bacteria > Bacillati > Actinomycetota > Actinomycetes > Kitasatosporales > Streptomycetaceae > Streptomyces > Streptomyces sp. NPDC050548. The sequence goes on along the minus strand of NZ_JBITGV010000003.1, from coordinate 393,539 downwards.
CGGCGGCGCGGTCGTCCGCGAACTGCTCGACTCGGGACACCAGGTCCTCGGCCTGGCCCGCTCCGACACCTCCGCGGAACAGCTGGCCGCGACCGGGGCGGAGGTCCACCGGGGTTCCCTGGAGGACCTCGACGCCCTCCGCGAGGGTGCGTCTGCCTCCGACGGTGTGATCCACACCGGTTTCATCCACGACTTCTCGAACTACGCGGCTTCCGTCGTGACGGACCTGAACGCGGTCAGGGCCCTGGTCGACGCGCTCTCCGGCTCGGACCGCCCCCTCGTCATCAGCTCCGTGATGAGCCACGGCCCGACCGAGGACGACGTACCCGACCCGTCCGCACGCCCCGACCTGCCGCGCCTCCCGGCGGAGGTGACGGTCCTGGCGGCGGCAGCGCAGGGCATCCGCGCGTCGGTCATCCGGCTGCCGCAGGTGCACGGCGAGGGCGATCACGCCTTCGTCCCCGGTCTCATCGACATCGCCCGCGCCAAGGGCGTCTCCGCCTACGTCGGCGCCGGAACCAACCGCTGGGCCGCCGTGCATCGCGAGGACGCCGCGCTGCTCTACCGGTTGGCCCTGGAGAACGCCCCTGCGGGTTCGGTCCTGCACGCGGTCGCCGACGAGGGCGTGCCGGTACGGGAGATCGCCGAAGTCATCGGCAAGCGGCTGGACCTACCGGTGACGAGCGTGCCGGCCGAGGAGGCCGGAGCCCACTTCGGCTGGCTGGGCCACTTCGTCTCGTCCGACCTCACGGGAACGAGCACGCTCACGCAGAAGCGGTTCGGCTGGACTCCGACCCGGATCGGCCTGCTGGCCGACCTCGACCACGACTACTACTTCAACCAACCGTCGTAGCGGTCCAGTTGACGAAGGTGGTGAACGCGGCGGGGTCGAGGGTGAGGATCGGCCCCGCCGGGGTCTTGGAGTCGCGGATGAGGAGGGTGGTGGGGGTTGTGGGGCAGGAGGCTTCGGCGATCTCTAGGCACTGGCCGCCTTGGTCACTGCTGTACGAGGACTTGCGCCAGGTGAGGAGGCCGATCGGCGCGCACTCGATGCAATCGCCGCCCTGATCACCGCTGTAGCTGGACTTCCGCCACTGAGTCCCTGTCGGCATCGCGTTGTTCCCCATAACGTTCCTCCATCACGCGCCGGATCAGCTCCGCCGAGTCCCGAATGGAGAGGGCGGCGGCCTGGAGATGATCGTAACGGAGCGAACAGTCGTTGACGGTGTCTGGATTGGCAGTCGGATGCCCGCTTCCGTAGCCCTCGGTGTAGACAATGGGCGGGTCGCTCGGAAAGCGATAGAGGTCATACGAGCCTGTCAGTCCCGCGTGTGCTCCCGCCGAGAACGGCAGGATCTGGATGTTGACCCGGGGATTGTTCTCATAGGTCAACAGGCGGGCCAGTTGGTTCCTCATGGTCCGTCGGCCGCCGATCTCCAGATACAGCGCGGCCTCGCTCAGGATCGCCCAGAAGACCGGCGGCTCCTGCTTCTCGAAGATGCGCTGACGAGCCATTCGTACGGCGGTGCGGTCATCCAGGTTGGTTTGATCCAGCGTGCCGAGTACGGCGCGGGCGTACTCCTCGGTCTGGAGGAGGCCGAGGATCATGTGCGCCTCGAAGGAGCAGATCTCGATGGCCCGCGCCTCCAGCTCGCCCACCTGCCGGAACCAGGCGGGGAGTTGACTGCGTAGCACCAGATCGAGCAACCGGATCAGCAGCCCATCCGTGTCGAGCGCCGCGTCCACCCGCTGGCTGAACTCCAGCGTGGGAAGCTTGCGGGCCGTCTCGATCTGGCCGATCAGTGACCCGGTGTAGTTGACGATCTTGCCGAGTTCCCGCTGGGTAAGACCGGCCGCCTCTCGGTAGCGGCGCAGCTCGAAGCCGTAGTAGTCCAGCGGCGACGCCCCCGGATCGAGGGTGTTGATATGCACGTTAGACCCCCTGTCCACCCGCGAACGGGTTGTATTCGTACCGTTGCCGAGGGTAGCGGCGGGGCGTCAGCCTCGTAGTGTGAATGAACCAACTCCCCCCGCCATGCTGGCCTTTCCCGACCGCCGGCAGTACGTCATGCACCTCACCGTGGGTGAACACTCCGCCCGGCACATCCGCCGTATCGTCCGCTCGTTCCTGCTGGAGTGGGGCATGCCGGAGCTGTCGGACACCGTGGAACTGGCCGTGACGGAGCTGCTCGCCAACGTCGTCCGGCATGTCCCGGACCGGCGCTGCGGACTGCGCCTGCAACGCCAGCTCGCCGGAGTCCGCGTGGAGGTGACCGACGGCTGTCCTGAACTCCCCGCCCTGAGCCCGGAGTTGGACCCCGAGTCGGAGAACGGCCGCGGGCTCGTGATCCTGGACGCGGTGACCGACAAGTGGGGGGTGTCACCGGCGTCGAGGGGCGGGAAGACGGTGTGGTTCGAGTGCTCGTGAACTCGGGCCGTCAGCCCCCGAGTTCGGCGGTGTCGTCGGCGGGCGGGGCCTTGACGGTCACCTTCTGGTCGATGTCGAGGAAGGTGACGGTGAGGTCGAGCGTGCCGCCGTCGGCGTCGGTCTGCGTGGGATAGGTCTTGCCCCGCACCCGGTACCGCTTGGGGTGGTCGTCACCGTCGACCCACAGGTCCATGGTCATGGTGCCGTCGACCTGCAGGACCACGAACTGGTCGAGGCTGTCGGTCCGGCGCTGCCGGGCCGCCTTGCCCTTGGCGGCACTCTGGGCGGCAACCAGGCCGCGCTCGGTGACCGTTCCCCGGTAGTGCGTGGCCTTCGTGCCGTCGACCGTCTCGGTGCCGATCCTCCGCACGTCCTGGGAGCCCACCATGACCGTGGACTGCACGACCGGGCTCACCTCCATCGAACCGGGCAGCACGCCATAGGTCTGGTTGTCCGCCCCGCCACGCCCCCACACGGCCGGCGCGGCCGTGAGCCAGCCCTTGCCGCCCCACTTCGACGTGTCGAGGCCGCTGCCGCCGACATAGATCGCCTTGTCGACGAACCGGATGTCCACCTCGTCGGGCTTACGCGCGCCTGCCACCGTCATCGTCATCGTCATGGCGGCCGGTTTCGTCCTCATGGACGCCTCGGCCGTCAGCCGCCCCCTCTCGGGCACGGTCCCGCTGACCCGGTAGTGCAGCGAGGTGATGTCCTTGGACCTGTCCGCCACCTTGACCATGGCCGCCACAGGCGCCGGCTCGGCCGAGTCCTCCTTCACGGACTTCACGGAGTGGTCCCCACACCCAACCGCTCCCCCACCGAGCAGCACGACGGCAACCGCCACACGCACCGAAATCCCCACAACTCCCCCTGAAATCAGGCGTGTTCACGCCGGTCATGAACACGATCTCATTCAGAGACGGCAGACACGAACTGGACAGCGAGGTGGACAGCGAGGTGGACAGCGAGGTGGACGCTTTCGTCATCACGTAGCCCCGAACCACTGCGGCGCGGACTCGTCGCCGAGGTGTCCCGCCGGGCGAACCGGATCCCCTCAGCCAGGACCTTCTACGTTTTCGAGCTTGGCCCAGATCCGGGTGAGGGCAGCGATGTCATCGTCGTCGAGGGGATCGACGAAATATTTCTTGACCGCGTCTTCGAAGGTTCGCCTGACCGTCTCGGCGAAGCGCCGTCCGCTCTTGGTGAAGCTGATGAGCGACACCCGACCGTCGCCTTGGTCGGCTCCACGTTGCAGGTGCCCGGCATCGATCAGTTCCTGAACCAACCGTGACGCCCTGGTCGGACTGACGCTGACGAGTTGGCCGGACAGACGCCGAACCGACTGAGGCTCGGCCTCCAGGAGCCAGCACAGGATCTCGACAGTGCTGAACGAGATCTTGTGCTGGTCCATCAGCACGGCGTCGATCCGCCCGGTGACCGTGGCGTGGGTGAACAGCAGCGCGAACCAGCCGCCGACCTGGTCCGGGGAAAGGATTCGCGGTTGCGACACGGGTGCCCTCATGGGCGGCAGCATACCCGAAATTGGATGCTCGCCCATTTAGGTGCGCGCGCACGCATCTGTTACGGTGGGCATGCAGCCGTGAACGGGAGACCAGTCCCGTTTGCGGAGCGCTGCGCACATCGAACGGCCGTTCGGCCTTTCGGTCGACAGGAAGGTAAAGGTCAACATGCTCAAACTTGATGGCAAGGTCGCCGTGATCACCGGAGCAACCTCTGGGATGGCGTTGGCCGCGGCCAAGTTGTTCGTAGCCGAAGGCGCCTACGTGTTCATCACCGGGCGAGACAAGGACAGACTGGACGAGGCGGTCGCGGCCATCGGCCACAACGTGACGGGCGTACAGGCGGACTCGGGAAATCTGGACGACCTGGCTCGCTTGGCCGAGACCGTGCGGGAGCGCCACGGACGAGTCGACGTCCTCTTCGCGAGCGCCGGCGTCGCGTCGGTGTCCGACCCGCTGGGAAGTATCACCCCCGATACGTTCGACGCACTGGTGGGCGTGAACTTCCGCGGCACCGTGTTCACCGTTCAGTACCTGCTGCCGTTGATGAGCGACGGTGCGTCGATCATCCTGAACGGCACGAGCAGCGCGACCAAGGGCATCCCCGGTGCCGGTGTCTACTCGGCGAGCAAGGCCGCCATTCGTTCACTTGCCCGCACCTGGGCCGAGGAGTTGAAGGTCCGCGGTATCCGGGTGAACGTCGTCAGTCCCGGTTCGATCGACACCGCGCTCTTCAGCACCGTGCCCCCCGAGTTCCGGGAACAGATCACCGCCGCCATCCCGCTGGGACGGCTGGGAACCAGCGAGGAAATCGGCGCTGCCGCGCTGTTCCTTGCCTCCTCGGACGCCGGCTTCATGACCGGCGCGAACCTGGTCGTCGACGGCGGGTTCAGCCAGATCTGACGGCACGCTGTGCGCGACGACGTCGCGTCGCGGCCGACCACGAACGAACGGCTCAAGGAGACAGCGATGCCTGACTACGGTCATCCCCTGCGTTTCGCGACATTCATCGGTCCCACCAACTCCCCGCCGAGCCGTCCGGTCGAGTTGGCGCAGCTGAGCGAGCGGCTCGGCTTCGACTTCGTCACCTTCCAGGACCATCCCTACCAGTCGAGTTTTCTCGATACCTGGACCCTGCTGAGCTGGGTGGCCGCGCGGACCGAGCGCATCGGAGTGTCCGGCAACATGCTGAACCTGCCGCTGCGTCAGCCCCCCGCCGTACTCGCCCGCGCGGCGGCCAGCCTCGACCTGCTCTCGGGTGGACGGACCAGCCTCGGACTCGGAGCCGGCTACTACTGGGATGCCGTACAGGCGATCGGCGGACGGCGGCTGACCCCGCTACAGGGCGTTGCGGCACTTGACGAGGCAATCGGCATCATCCGCGGGGTCTGGGATGCCGACGGGCCCGGCGGTGTGGATGTCGACGGCGAGTTCTATTCGGTCCACGGCGCCGAGCGTGGCCCCGCACCCGCCCACGAGATCCCGATCTGGGTCGGCGCCCACAAGCCGAAGATGCAGGACTTGGTGGGACGCAAGGCCGATGGCTGGCTGCCGTCGCTGCCGATGATGGAGCCGGGCGGCGTGTCAAAGGGAAACGCGATCATCGACGATGCCGCCCGGGCCGCCGGCCGCGATCCCCGCGAGATCACCCGCCTCCTCAACATCTTCCCGGGCCAGCAGAGTCCGGAGGCACTGACCCGGCTGGCCGTCGAGGACGGCGTCAGCGTCTTCATTCTGGCCAGCGACGACCAGGACGTGATCGAGCGCTTCGCCGCTGAAACCATCCCCGCGGTACGCGAACACGTCGCCCGCGAACGCACCTAGGGCCTGTCCGCAAGCCGATGCTGCATGGCCAAAGTGCTTGATGCAGCCCATCAGACCGGCAACCCACCCCTTACCGGCAGTTCCACAGACAGCAAAGGAACACGTCATGACCACCATCAGCATCATCGGTTCGGGCAACATGGCCACCGCCATCGGCACCCGGGCGGCCAAGCACGGCCACGCGGTCGAGCTCATGAGCCGCAACACCGCCAAGGCTTCGGCGCTGGCCGACCAGATCGGTCACGGAGCCACGGTCGGCGCGCTCGGCGCGACGCCGGCGGGTGACATCGTCATCGTGGCCGTCCCGTACACCGGCACAGTCGACGTGGTCACTCACTACGGCGACGCGCTTGCCGGCAAGATCCTCGTCGACATCTCCAATCCCTTCAACGCCGACGCCAGCGGACTCGCGACCACCCCGGACAGCTCGGCGGCCCAGGAGATCGCTGCCGCCGCCCCCGAGGGCACACCCGTCGTGAAGGCGCTGAACTCGGTCTTCGGCCACGTCCTCGCTCACGACACGCCCCTGGACGTTTTTGTCGCCGGCGACGACGCCGCAGCGAAGGCCCAGGTCACGGAGTTTCTGCAGAGCATCGACCTGCGGCCCCTCGACACGGGAGGGCTCGCGATGGCTTCGGTCCTCGAATGGGCCGGCATCCTGCTGATGGGGCTGGCCCGCAACGGCGCCGGCTTCGACATCGCCCTCGGCGCCGAAGTCCGCTGAACACCCCTTTCGGCCACCCGCTACACGACCCTGGGCTTGTCGAGCATGGAGCCGACGTCGTGGTAGAACACCCGGTTCTCGACGATCTTGCCGTCCTTGAGGGTGAACTGCTCGATGAAGTGGGTCGGTTCCCCGGTCGTGACGTCCTTGATGCCGACGCACGCGGCGACGCGGTCGCCGTCGGCGCGATCCGCCTCCTGGCCAGCTGGAACGCCGACAGCCGACGGAACGGCAACCCGACAGCGGGAAAACACGGCTGATCATGGAGCCGTCGCAGGCTCCAACTCGGCCCCGATCTCCGCCGGTTTCGTCGCCGACCGCGCCCGCGGCCCCTGGAACAGATACGACAGCCCGAAGCCCGCCGCGACGACCGCCGCGCCGCCGGCCGCGTCCAGGACCCAGTGGTTGCCGGTCGCGACGATCGCGGAGACGGTGAAGAAGGGGTGGAGGAGGCCGAGGGCCTTCATCCACCACTTCGGGGCGATGATCGCGATGACCACACCGCACCACAGGGACCAGCCGAAGTGCAGCGAGGGCATCGCGGCGTACTGGTTGGTGAGGGCGGTGAGGGTGCCGTAGTCCGGCTTGGAGAAGTCCTGGACGCCGTGGACCGTGTCGATGATGCCGAGGCCGGGGAGGAGTCGCGGCGGGGCCAGCGGGTAGAGCCAGAAGCCGACCAGGGCCAGGAGGGTGGCGAAGCCGAGGGACGAGCGGGCCCAGCGGTAGTCGACCGGGCGGCGCCAGTACAGGACGGCCATCACGGCCAGCGGGACCACGAAGTGGAAGGACTCGTAGTAGAAGTTGAAGAAGTCCTTGAGGAACTCGACCTTCACCACCCAGTGGTTGACCGCGTGCTCGATGTCGATGTGCAGGAAGCGTTCGATGTCGAGGATCTGATGGCCGTGGTGTTCCGCCGTCGCCCGGCCGCCCGCGTTGGTGCCGCCCGTCGCCGCGAGGCGGACCTGCTGGTAGGCGGCGTAGGTGACGCGGATGAGGAGGAGTTCGAGGAGGAGGTTCGGGCGGGTCAGGACACGGCGCAGCTGCGGGATCAGCGGGACGTACTTCCAGCGCGTCGGGACCGGCTCGGCGTACTCCGTGGGGATCGGCCGCCGGTAGTGCTCCGAGGTGCGCGGCAGGAACGGCACGACGGTCGCCGCCGCGAGCGCCATGAGCAGGACGACGTTGTCACGCAGCGGATAGACGGCCGACATGTTCGGCAGCATCATCTTCGCGGGCAGCGTGACGACGAGGACCACCGCCACCGGCCACACATACCGGTCCGAGGCCCGCTTGCCGACCCGGCCGACCACCGCGAGGAGCACCCACAGCAGCTGGTGCTGCCAGGTCGTCGGCGACACGGCGATCGCCGCGCAGCCGGTCACCGCGACCGCGAGCAGCAGCTGCCCGTCGCGCGCGTAGCCCACGGCCCGGCGCAGGCCCAGGTACGCGACGACCGCGCCGAGCGTCAGGAAGACGCCGATCTCCAGCGGCCCGGTCAGGTCGAGCCGCAGCAGCGCGCCGTGCAGGGACTGGTTGCCGAGGTCGTCCGCCTTGCCGCCGAGGCCGACGCCGGCCATGTGGTGCACCCAGTAGGTGTACGAGTCGTGCGGCATCGCCGCCCAGGCGACCACGACGCTCGCGGCGAACGTCAGCGCGGAGGTCACCGCGGCCCGGCGCCGGTCGGTGAACCACAGCAGCGGCGCGAACAGCAGCACCGTCGGCTGAAGGGCCGCAGCCAGCCCGATCAGCACGCCGCTGGCCCGCTCGCCGCGCACCGTGAAGCAGGCGAGCAGCACGAGCAGGACCGGGATGATGCTGGTCTGGCCGAGCCAGAGCGTGTTGCGCACCGGCAGCGACAGCATCAGCAGGCTGATCGCGACGGGCGCGGCGAGCAGCGAGGCACGGCGGGTGACGGGCTGCGGCAGGGCCCGCGAGACGACGAGACCGAGCGCGACGACGAGCAGCAGCGTGCCGAAGGTCCACCCCCAGCCGAGGGCCTGCTCGGCCGCCCGGGTGAGCGGCTTCAGAACGAGCCCGGCGAAGGGGGTGCCGGTGAACTGCGTCGAGTCGTACAGCGAGCCCTTCACATGCAGCACGCCGTTCGGCCCGACCCAGGTCTCCAGGTCGGTCAGCCGGTCCCCGCGCGGGGTGCTGAGGACCACGGCCACCTGCCGTACGGCCAGGACCGCGGCCACCAGCCACAGGCCCAGGCGCGCCACGCGCAGCCGTGTCCTGGCTGCCTGCGCGGCACTCGACCCGAAAGCTCCTACGGCTCCCGCCGGTCGCCCGCTGTGCTCCACGTTCGCCACGCCTCGTAGGCCTCCCGCCCCGCTCGTCCCACGCGTCACACGCGCGGCTGTTCCCTCTGCGAACCCTATGAGGTTCGCATCCCCTGCGGGAGGGACGCAGGCAACCCCCTCTTCACCTGACGGCCGCCCTCCTTTTGTCCGGATGACGATAGTCGGCCCCGGGTTGCCTGGGCACGGCAAATATCGGCGTATCCGTAGAGTGAGTGATTGCACACGAACGGGTTCACAACATTCTCACCGAATTCACGATCACCGGATTCACGAAAGGCACCGGCCCATGAGCGAGTCGCAGCTGTGGAACGACGTCGACGACTACCTGATCGGCCACCTCGCCCCGCACGACGAGGTTCTGGAGGCGACCCTCCGCGACAGCGACGCCGCCGGCCTCCCGCAGATCGCGGTGTCCGCCGCCGCGGGCAAACTGCTGCATCTCCTCGCCCGCATCCAGGGCGCCACCCGCATCCTGGAGATCGGCACCCTCGGCGGCTACAGCACGACCTGGCTGGCCCGCGCGCTGCCCGCCGACGGCCGCCTGATCACCCTGGAGTACAGCCCGAAGCACGCCGAGGTCGCCGGCCGCAACATCGCCCGCGCGGGCCTCGACAAGCTCGTCGAGATCCGGGTCGGCCCGGCCCTGGACTCACTGGCCGCACTCGCCGACGAGAACGCGGCCCCCTTCGACCTCGTCTTCATCGACGCCGACAAGGCCAACAACCCGAACTACGTCGAGTGGGCCCTCAAGCTCACCCGCCCCGGCAGCCTGATCATCGTCGACAACGTGGTCCGCGGCGGCCGGGTAGCCGACCCGGCCGACACCGACCCCGACGTCGTGGGCACGCGCGCGGCGATCGCACTGATCGGCTCGCACCCACGCCTGTCCGGCACGGCGATCCAGACGGTGGGCGAAAAGGGCTACGACGGATTCGCCCTGGCCAGGGTCACCGACTAGGAACTCTCCACCAGGACATCTCAACTCTCGTGATAGAAGCCGACGTTGACGCTGCGCGGCCCGGTGCGGTCCTTGATGACGATCTCGCCGCTCCCACCACGGGGCAACGGGACGCTCCCGCCGTAGCCGACCGTCTGGGCGTACTCCCCGACGATCAGCCGTACTTCGGAGGACGGGTCGGGCTGGGAGCCGCGCAGCCAGCTCACCTGCCAGGTGCCCTCGGGTCCGCACAGGAACTCCAGATGGACCCGTGAGATGAACAGCCAGTCGTCCGGTGTCACCAGCCGGCACACCGACTCGTCGCGGCCCACCCGCAGCACCGCGCCCGGGTCGTCGGGCGCCTCGGCCATCAGCATGCCGGCCGTGGCGCCCTCGTCCGTCCCGGAGACCGAGGCCATGGTGAGTTCGAGCACGTGCGCTTCCCCCTTGAGGTGTCCTTACACAGCCGCCGCATGATAAATCCCCCGGCCGCGCCACGTCCGGCACAATGGAGTCATGACCGAGCGAAAGCCACCGGGTGTGTCCTTCGAGTCCTGGGTCGACAAGCAGATCCGGGACGCCGAGCGAGCCGGCGAGTTCGCCCAACTCCCGGGCGCGGGCAAGCCGTTGCCCTCCGGTTCCGACACGACGTACGACGAACTGTGGTGGATCAAGCAGAAGATGGCCCGCGAGGGCATCTCCGTGCTCCCGCCGACGCTGGCACTGCGCAAGGAGGCCGAGGACGCCCTGGCTGCGGCGTACTCGGCCCCTTCGGAGCGGATCGCTCGGCAGATCATCACCGAAGTCAACGTGAAGATCCGCGACATGATGTTCAAGCCGCCGCCCGGCCCGCCGCTGGGGATGAAGCCGTACGACGTGGAAGAGGTCGCACGGGAGTGGCGGGAGCGCCGGACGGCCGACGGACCCGATGGCCCCGGCGGGTCAGATGTGTAGCAGCCGCTCCGTCAGCTCGCGGTAGTCCCGCAGCGCCAGCCGGAGTTGCTCGGTGTCGCTGTCGTCCGAGCCCTTGGACTCCCAGGAGCTGTGCAGAGTGTCACGCCGCTTGGTGACGGCCTGCGTGAGGCGGTCGGCGACCTCCTCCAGGACGTGGGCGGCCTCCTCGACGGCGGAGCGCGGCTCGTCGACGAACCCGGTCACCGCGTGCTGCAGCCGCAGGCTGAACTTGTCGCTCTCGTCGTGCGGCAGCAGGCTCCCGTTCTCGGTGTCCAGCCGGTCGTGCCGCTTGTCGGCGGCGGTGGGCGCGGGTGCGGGCGGGGGCTCCGGGGCATGCACGGGGGCCGTCCTGTCGGCCGGGCGGTCGGTCTGCCGATCACTCTGGCGGTCGGTCTGCCGCGGGATCGGGGTGACCGTCGTGGCCTCGCGCCGGTCACCGGCCTTGGTCAGGTCCCGCCGATCGGTACCCGCACCCGTGCCCATGTCCGTGCTGCCCTTACCCGTGTCCGTGTCCGTGCTCGCGCCCTTGCGCTCGTCGCTCTCGTCCCGCTTGTCGCTCGTGTCACCGTTGGGTCGTGTCACATCGGTCATGCGGCTCAACTTCCCTTCACTGCTTGCCTGTTGAATGAGCCGAACGTGAGGCGTCCGGTACGCCCACGACTGCTGCCACTGCCACGGCCGCCGCCGTCCGTGCTGATCAGGTCGTCGAAGAGGGCGCGGGCTTCGAGCATGGCCTCGCGCATCTCCTCGGTACCCGCCTGGCTCTCCGGCGTGCCGTTCGTGCGCGTGGTGACGACGCGGTGCACGCGCCGGTAGCCGTGGACGTGGTCCGCGTGGTGCACGGACAGCGCGTCGAACTGCTTGTCGTACTCCTCGACGTCGGGGAAGCCCCGGGCCCCGGCCACCTCGCCGAGCAGCTGGTCGGCGTCGGTCACGGCCTGGCGGGGCGAGTCGACGAAGAGCTCCTGGGCGGCGGCCCAGCGGGCCTGATACTGCTCACGGGCCGCGGGCTCCAACGGCTGCTCCTGCAGCGAACCGTGCTGCTGGACGCGCTCGCCGAGCTCCCGCTCGGCGGCCTTCGTGTCGCCGTCGTGCCGGGCCACGGTCCGGTCGTACTCGGGCCCGAAGCGCCGCTTCAGACCCGAGCCGCCGAACCCGCCTCGGGCACGCGGTGCCAGGGCCGCCGCGGCAGCGACCACGCCGACCAAGATCACGATCAAAACGATGATCACGCCTGTGGACATGAGTGCCTTCCGGATTCTTGGCCAACCGGCTCTCGTAGTCGGTCGGTTCCCGTACCGGGTTGCCGCAAAGGCCCCCTTCAAACGACGGCCACGACATGTCCGTCACCAGAGCGACACCCCAAATCCGCTTGCGGAGGACAGCCCCGGTCGACTGACATTCCCCCCATGACCTGGACCATCACCCCCGAGCCCTACGACTCCCCGGTCGCCGCCGCGCTCTGGCGGGCGTACTACACGGAGGTCAGCGACCGCTGGTACCTGCTCCACGAGAACCGGCGAACGGACCCCACCGAGCTGGAACGCGAGATAGCCGCCCGCACAGGCTCCGAACTCACCCCACCCGGCGGCCAGTTACTGGTAGCCCGGTACGGGGGCGAGCCGGCCGGCAGCGCGGGCATACGGCTCCTCTCCCCCACGACAGCCGAGCTGACAAGAGTCTTCGTCCACGAGCCGTTACGCGGCCGGGGCGGCGCCGCGAAGCTCGTGACAGCGGCAGAGGAAGCAGCCCGCGGCCTCGGAGCCAACACCATCATCCTCGACACCCGCAACGACCTCATCGAGGCCCGAACCCTCTACACCCGCCTCGGCTACAAGGAGACCGACCCCCACAACAACGACCCATACGCAGAACACTGGTTCCGCAAAGCACTGCTCAACCAACGGTGAGGGCCCACCCACTCCCACTGTCCCCACGCGCCGGCCGAGAGGGAGCCGTAGGGGCGCGCCGGTGTCGAGAGGCTGGGGTCCCCCCTCTGGGGGAGCGCGGAGGCGCGCAGCGCCGAGCACGGTGGGCCTCTCGACACCGGCACCCAGCGCCCCGAAGGCGACCGAACCAAGAGAGGTGCGAACGGCGCCTTTTCAGCACCGGCCCAGCTACCCGGCGCCTACCCAACCCCGGACACCTCAAGAACCGCTGATCACCGCCCCGTTGTGCGGCTGCTCCCGATCGGACCCGCACAACTCCCCGTTCAGCTCCTTCACCAACTGAATGAGATCGGTAGGCCGATCAGGTCCCCACCAGTCGCCCAGGGTCTCCGCCAGAGATTCCTCACGAGCCTGCGCCAGCCGGTCGGCCATCTCGCGGCCCTGGTCGGTGAGTTGGAGATCGAGGCCCTCGCGTACGGCGAGTCGGCGCCCCTCGATCTGCCGAACCGCCGCAAGAATGACAGGCAACGGCACGGAACTTCGCTCGGCCAGCACCCCCGGTTCCGCCCACCCGTCCCGCCTGATGCGCAGCAGCAGCCAACTCGCCGCCGGCTGAAGGTCGTAGCCCGCTTTCGCGGTGATCGTCTTGTAGATCTCGCGGCGCCCCTCCCTCGTCCCCAGCACGGACAGCGCGCGGCACACCTCGTCGTACGAGGACCGCTGAACCGGATTGCTGGCAAGGGTCTCCGTGAGGTCCGGTGCCGTGACCGAGCCGCGCAGCTTGTCCTCCTTGAGGAACCACGCCAGGACGAAGCCGACGAGGGCGACGGGGGCGGCGTACAAGAAGACGTCCGTAATCGATGACGCATACGCGTGCAGGGCCTCCGGCCGTACCGCGACCGGCAGTTGGGAGATGCCACGCGGATCGGACTCAAGGCCGTCCGCCGTGACGCCCCCCGGCAACGAGGCACCCCTCAGCGCGTCCGCGAGCTTGTCCCCCAACCGACTCGCGAAGATCGTGCCGAAGATGGCGACACCGAACGAGGCACCAATAGACCGAAAAAAGGTCGCACCGGAGGTGGCGACGCCCAGGTCCTCGTACGACACGGCGTTCTGCACGATCAGCACCAACACCTGCATGACCAGCCCGAGTCCGAGCCCGAAGACAAAGAAATAGGCGCTCATCTCACCGGTGGAACTGTTCTCGTCAAGCTGATGAAGCAGCAGCAGACCGAGCGCCGTGACACCAGTGCCCGCAATCGGAAAGACCTTCCACCGGCCCGTCCGGCTGACGATCTGCCCGGACGCGGTCGACGAGATCAGCATGCCGAACACCATCGGCAGCATGTGCACGCCGGACATGGTCGGCGAGATGCCCTGCACGACCTGGAGGAAGGTCGGCAGATAGGTCATCGCACCGAACATGGCGAAGCCGACGATAAAACTGATGACGGCGGCCAACGAGAAGGTGCGCACACGGAACAGCTTGAGCGGAAGCACAGGCTCGGCCGCCCGCCGCTCCACCACCACGAACCCCACCGCCAGCACCACACCGAGCACCGCCAGCCCGACAATCTGCGGCGACCCCCAGCCCCAGGTCGTACCCCCCAGCGAGGCGACAAGCACCAGGCAGGTCGCGACGGCGGCGATGAGAAACGTGCCGAGGTAGTCGATGACATGCCGGGTGGACTTGCGCGGGATGTGCAGCGCGGTCGCGATCACCGCCAAGGCCACAACACCGACCGGAAGGTTGATGTAGAAGACCCACCGCCAGCTCAGGTGCTCGGTGAACAGCCCTCCCAGCAGCGGCCCGAGAACACTCGTCGCGCCGAAGACAGCCCCGAACAGCCCCTGGTAGCGCCCGCGTTCACGCGGCGAGACGACATCACCCACGATCGCCATCGACAGCACGATCAGCCCGCCACCCCCCAGACCCTGAAGCGCCCGGAAGCCGATCAACTGAGGCATGTTCTGCGCCGCCCCGCACAACGCGGACCCGACGAGAAAGATCACGATCGCGATCTGGAACAACCGCTTCCGCCCGTACTGGTCACCCAGCTTGCCCCACAGGGGAGTCGCGGCGGTCGACGCCAACAGGTAAGCCGTAACCACCCACGACAGATGTTCCAGCCCGCCGAGATCGCTGACGATCGTCGGCAGCGCGGTCGACACGATGGTCTGGTCGAGGGCGGCGAGCAGCAGCCCGAGGAGCAGCGCCCCGATGGAGACGAGGACGTTGCCCGACACGTGTTCCTGGGCGGCGCTGCCCCGCCGCGGGGGTTTCTCCGGTGGCTGCGCGTCGTGCACATTCCCTGTCATACCGTGCGCATCGCCGGCCATGAAGACCTCCCGAGGCTCTCGTTACACATCCATGGTGATCGGTGTGTCCCGACACACCCATGGTGATCGGTGTGTCCCGTTACGGCCTGTCGAGTCCGAATGGAAGCTGTCATTCCGGGGGTCGGAGGAGACGGCGTGAAGGAGATCCGCATAACCTCGGGAGTCCGACGGGGAGGGACGAACACGTGAACGAGGCGAAGGGCCATATATGCCCGCAGTGCGGGGCGCCCCGGGCGACCGACGGCTCCCCGTCCTGCACCTGCACCCAACGGGCGTCCGACGCGCTGCGTGCCGCGCGCACGGCGGAGGCGGCAGCGGCGGAGGACTTCGACCCGCTGCGGATCAGACCGTATGTGGAACTGGACGCCAACGCGCACCAGCAGACGCCCCCGCAGGCACCCGTACCGCCCGAGGGCCAGACGCGACAGCTGCCGGCGGTCGAGCAGACGATGCCACTGCGCGCGGTACCGCCGACGGCCCCGGCTCCGCCCCCGGACATGACCGACCTGAACCTCTTCGAGGGCGCCGGGGACACCCCGGAACCGCCCACGGACGCCGACGCCGACTCCGACCCCGGCGCCCACCGCCCGCGCCGTCGCCGCCGTACCGTGCTCCTCGCCGCCGCGGGAGCCGTCGTGACCGTGGTGGCGGCGGCCGGTTTCGCGAGCGGCATGTTCTCGTACGAGACGCCGTCGCGGGACGAGGCGGCACCCCAGGACGTACGGGGGAGCGTCCCGACCGCATCGAAGAGCGCGGCACCGGCGACACCGTCCACGAGCGCCTCTACGTCCGTGCAGCCGACGTCGGCGTCTCCGTCCCCGACGCTCAGCGCGAGCCCGTCCGCGTCGGCGACGAGCAGCCCGTCCGCCTCGCCGTCACGGTCCGCGGCGTCCAGCCCGACCCCGACGACCAGCGCCACGGCGTCGGACGCGTCCGCCACCGACCGTCAGGCCGGCGGCAGCACCACCGCCCCGGTCCTGCAACGCGGCGACGAGGGCCCCGAGGTCACCGAACTCCAGCTCCGCCTGACCCAGTTGAACCTCTACACCGGCCCGGACAACGGCGTCTTCGACAAGCAGGTGCAGTCCTCGGTACGCACCTACCAGCTGGCCCGCGGCATCCAGTCCGACACGCTGGGGGTGTACGGGGCGGCGACGCGGGCGAAGCTGGAGTCGGAGACGTCGGAGCCGTAGCTCCGATCCCTCGCCCGCAGACGCCCAGGCGTCCTCCCTACCCCACGGACAGTCGGATCTCCCCGCCCGCACCCTCCACCCGCACCGCACGCAGATCCCGCACCAGCACATCCGGCCGGTGATACGCGGCCTGCGGCCCGACCCCCACCACGCGCATCCCCGCGGCGCGCCCGGCCGTGATCCCCGCACCGGAGTCCTCGAAGACGACACAGTCCGCGGGGGCGATGCCCAGTTCGGCGGCGCCCTTGAGGAAGCCCTCGGGGTCGGGCTTGCTGGCGCCGACCGATTCCGCGGTGATCCGGACGTCGGGCAGTTCCAGCCCGGCCGCGCCCATCCGCGCCGTGGAGAGCGCGACGTCCGCCGATGTCACCAGCGCGTGCGGCAGCCCCCGCAGCGAGGCGAGGAACTCCGGTGCGCCCGGGATCGGGACGACGCCCTCGACGTCGGCGGTCTCCTCGGCGAGCATGCGGGCGTTCTCGGCGTGGTTCTGCTCCATGGGCCGGCCGGGCAGCAGCAGCGCCATGGAGGCGTAGCCCTGTCGGCCGTGCACGACCTTCATGACCTCGTCCGCGTTCAGCCCGTGCCGCTCGGACCAGCGCCGCCAGATCCGCTCGACGACGGCGTGCGAGTCGACGAGGGTGCCGTCCATGTCCAGCAGGAGGGCGCGGGCGGTGAGCACGGTGGTGGCCGTCATCGGCAGGCTCCAAGGAACGCGACGGAGAGGGGGTGCGGGTGGCCCCCGGAGGGACAAGGTGGCCCCGTCCGCCGGTCAGGGAAAACGGACGGGAGCCACTTTGTTTCTCTACGGTACAAAACCGGACGGTCATCGCGCCACCACTCCCGGAAACAGTTCACTCACCGTTCAGCTCAAGCAGTCACGGCCTCCCACAGGCTCCACGCCCCCAGCGCCAGCATCAACACTGCCGCGATCCGCGTGATCAACTCCAACGGCACCCGCTTCATCAGCGCCTTCCCGCCCACGATGCCGAGCCCGGCGACCGCCCACAGCGCGAGCACCGCGCCGAGACCGACGGAGAACGGGTCGTCGTAGCGGGCCGCGAGGTTGGCCGTCATGATCTGGGTCAGGTCACCGAACTCGGCGACCAGGATGAGCATGAAACCGGCGCCGGAGACCTTCCAGAAGGACTGGTCCTTGGGCGCCCGGACCTCCTCCTCGTCATCACCCTTCTTGAAGAGAAGCACCGCGGCCCCGCCCAGAAAGAGCACACCGGTGACCGCGTGCACGATCTGCTGCGGCAGCAGCGTCAGCACACTGCCCGCCGCCACCGCCAGCACCACATGCAGCAGGAACGCGGCGGCGACGCCGGCGAAGACGTACGAGGCGCGGTAACGGGTGCCGAGGACGAGTCCGGCGAGCGCGGTCTTGTCGGGGAGTTCGGCCAGGAAGACGACGCCGAAGACGAGCGCCGTCACGCTGATGCTGATCAAGGTTCCTCAATCGGTCGGGGCTGCCCCACCGAGAGTGTTACTGCTGTCCATGGACACCTCGGCACGGCAGCACACAAGAAAACGGTGCACTGCTTGCCGAAGGTCTCGCTGGCCGAACCACAAAGTGGTCGTCCTCCGGGCGCCGGCTCAGACGAGCTGAGCAGTATGTCGACGGTCCGGCGAAGAGCTACTCCCCTTCTGCGCCATTCATAGTACGTGACCGCCAAAGCATTGCCTTGTCATGCCCACGTCACTAACTTCTTACCGAACGCACACCCGGCCGCAACACGGCACCGCAATCATTCCTTCGCTCGCACTCCAACATCCCCCCACCACAAGGGAGTTCGTATGCCGAAGTTCTACGCGCGTCGACGGCTGAGCATACTCGCGGCTCTTACCGGATTCATAGCCTCCGTCGCGCTTTTCAACGGCCCGACCGCCTCCGCCGCCCTCCCCACCCCCGTCAGCGCCGCCACCGCCCGCACCTACCTCGCCTCCCTGACCGTCGCGACCGAGGTCCGGACCGGCTACGACCGTGACCTGTTCCCCACCTGGATCACGATCAGCGGCACCTGCAACACGCGTGAGTACATCCTCAAGCGGGACGGTACGAACGTCGTCACCGACTCCGCCTGCGTCTCCACCAGCGGCAGCTGGTACTCCCCCTACGACGGCGCCACCTGGACCGCCGCCTCGGACGTCGACATCGACCACCTCGTCCCGCTGGCCGAGGCCTGGGACTCCGGCGCCCGCAACTGGACCACCGCACAGCGCCAGGCCTTCGCCAACGACGTGACCCGTCCGCAGCTCCTGGCCGTGACGGACAACGTCAACCAGTCCAAGGGCGACCAGGACCCGGCCACCTGGATGCCGTCGCTCACCTCGTACCGCTGCACGTACGTCCGTGCCTGGGTACAGGTGAAGTACTACTACAACCTGTCGGTCGACACCGCCGAGAAGACCGCGCTGACGAGCTACCTCGCCAGCTGCTGATCTCGAACCCTGGTCACTGACCTCCGTCGTTCCGTACCGTACGGGGCGACGGAGGAGAGTGATCACCCGTGGCCGGACTGCGTCTTGGACCACTGCTTCGCTACGCCGACGGCTCGTCCGCGACCGTATGGGTCGAGGCGAGCCGCCCGTGCACCGCCGAGGTGCGCTGCGCGGACGGGGCCGCCGGCACGGCCCGCACCTTCCAAGTCGCGGGCCACCACTACGCGTTGGTGCCGGTGGAGGGCCTCACGCCCGGCACCTCGACGCCGTACGACGTTCTCCTGGACGGCACGCGGGTGTGGCCGCTGCCCGACTCACCGTTCCCGCCCTCCGCGATCCACACCCCCGATGCCGACGGCACGGTCCGCGTCGCGTTCGGATCCTGCCGGTGGGCCGCGCCGCCCGCCGACGACCACGACCCGGTGGGCCCGGACGCCCTCGACACGCTGGCCTCGCGCATCGCGCGCGACCCGGAGGCCGAACGGCCGGACGTACTCCTCCTGTTGGGCGACCAGGTGTACGCCGACGAGGTCTCCGACGCGACCCGCCGCTGGCTCTCCGCCCGCCGCGACCTCAGCGAGCCGCCCGGGAGCGAGGTCGCGGACTACGAGGAGTACACCCGCCTCTACTACGAGTCCTGGCTCGATCCCGAGATCCGCTGGCTCCTCTCCACCGTGCCGTCGTGCATGATCTTCGACGACCACGACGTCATCGACGACTGGAACACCAGCGCCTCGTGGCTCGCCGACATGCGGGCCACCCCGTGGTGGCGCGAGCGGCTGCTCAGCGGACTGATGTCGTACTGGGTGCACCAGCACCTGGGGAACCTCTCCCCCGCCGAACTCGCCGCCGATCCCCTCTACTTGGCCGTCCGCGACGCCCCCGACGGCACCGACGGACTCCGCGCCTTCGCCTGCAAGGCCGACGCCGACCCGGCTTCCGTCCGCTGGAGCTACCGGCGCGACTTCGGGCGGGTACGGCTGCTGATGGTGGACAGCCGCGCCGCCCGCGTCCTCGACGAACAGCACCGCGCGATGCTCGACCCCGGCGAGGCCGACTGGCTGCGCACCGAGGCGCTCTCCGCCCCCGGTTCCTACGACCACCTCCTCATCGGGACCTCACTGCCCTGGCTGCTGCCGCACCTCATCCACGACGCCGAGTCCTGGGACGCGGCCCTGTGCCGGGGTGAACGGGGCGCCCGCTGGGCCGAGTTCGGCGAGAAGCTGCGCCGGGCCGCCGACCTGGAGCACTGGGCGGCGTTCCCGGACTCCTTCGAGGAGCTGGCGGGGCTGATCGCCGAGGTCGGGTCGGGCGAGGCGGCACCGGCGTCGGTGCTCGTGCTGTCGGGGGACGTGCACCACGCGTACGTGGCGGAGCCCAAGTGGCGTACCGGCGGCCCGACTTCACGCGTCCTCCAGCTGACCTGCTCCCCCGTCCACAACTCCATCCCGGCCTACATACGGGTCGGCTTCCGCTTCGGCTGGAGTGCCGTCGCGCGCGGCCTGGGCCGCCGCTTCACCCGGCACGGCCGCTGCGCCGAGCCCTCGGTCAAGTGGCGGAAGACGGGCGGGCCTTGGTTCGGCAACCAGCTCATGACCCTTACGCTGCGCGGCCGTTCGGCCCGGCTGCGGCTGGAGCAGGCCCGGGCGGACGGGACATTGAGGACCGTCGAGGAGTCCCCACTGACCTCCCACTGACACTCCCGTGACGTCGCTGAGGGCATGATGAGGCGGACCGTCCGCTTCCGGTGGGCGGTCCGCTCCAATGCGCCCCACACGCCCGGGAGTCCCCCCTTTGTCCGCAGTCAACGCGTCTTCGTCCGCAGTGAACGCGTCCGACGACGAGCCTGCATCCGTCTCCGGAATCGTCTCCGTCGCCGTGGTCGGCGCCGGTCCGCGCGGCACCAGCGTCCTGGAACGCCTCTGCGCCTCGGCTCCCGAACTCCTCCCGCCCGGCACCCGGCTCACCGTCCACGTCGTCGACCCGGCGCCCCCGGGCCCGGGCCGCGTCTGGCGCTCCGCGCAGTCCCCCGAGCTGCTGATGAACACCGTGGCCTCCCAGGTCACCCTCTTCACCGACGACAGCGTCGACTGCTCGGGCCCGATCCTCCCCGGCCCGAGCCTGCACGAGTGGGCGCCCGCCGAACTGGGCCCCGACGACTACCCCACCCGCGCCCACTACGGCCGTTATCTGGAGTGGGTGTTCGCCCGCACGGTCCGCGAGGCGCCGGACTCCGTCGAGGTCGCGACGCACCGGGCGAGCGCGATACGGCTCGACGACACACCCGACGGCCACCAGTCCCTCACCCTCGACAACGGCCGTACCCTGTCCGCCCTTTCGGCGGTGGTACTGGCCCAGGGCCACCTCCCGACGCTCGGCAGCGCGACCCAACGGCGCCTCGCCGCCCACGCCTGCCACCACGGTCTGCGCCACCTCCCGCCCGCCAACCCGGCCGACGCCGACCTGTCCGCCGTACAGCCGGGCGAACCAGTGCTGTTGCGCGGCCTCGGTCTCAACTTCTTCGACCACACGGCCCTGTTGACTACGGGCAGGGGCGGCCGTTTCGTCCGCGCGCAGGACGACTCGCTCCGCTATCTGCCCTCGGGCAACGAGCCCCGGCTGTACGCCGGTTCACGCCGAGGCATCCCGTACCAGGCCCGCGGCGACAACGCGAAGGGCCCGCACGGCCGCCACACTGCCCGTGTCCTCACCCCAGAGGTGATATCCGCCTTCCGTAAACGCGCGGACTCGGGCGAGCCGCCCGAATTCCTCGCGGAGATATGGCCATTGGTGGCGAAGGAGGTCGAGACGGTCTACTACACCGCTCTGCTACGACCCTCCCGGCGCCCCGAGTTCGCCGGGCGCTTCCTCGCCGTCCCGCACCGCGATCCCCAAGAGGCCCTGGTACTCGACGAGTTCGGGATACCCGCCGCCGAACGCTGGAGCTGGGACCGGCTGTCCCGCCCGTACCCGGACCGCGCTCTCGCCGACCCCGCGGCCTGGCGGGACTGGCTGCTGGCGTATCTGCGCGAGGACGCCGGGCAGGCCGCGCTCGGCAATGTGGACGGCCCGCTCAAGGCCGCCCTGGACGTGCTGCGCGATCTGCGCAACGAACTCCGGCTGGTCGTCGACCACCGCGGCCTCGCGGGCGACTCGCGCCGCGACCACCTGGACCGCTGGTACACGCCGCTCAACGCGTTCCTGTCCATCGGCCCGCCCCGGCGCCGTATCGAGGAGCTGGCCGCGCTGGTGGCGGCGGGCGTGGTGGAGGTGCTCGGGCCGCGGCTTGAGGTGCGGGAGGCGGACGGCGCCTGGGTGGCGCGCTCCCCCGCGATACCGGGCTCGGCGGTGCGGGTGACCACGCTCGTGGAAGCCCGCCTCCCCGAACCGGACCTGCGCCGCACCGCCGACCCGCTGCTCGGCCGGCTGCTGAAGACGGGCGGGTGCCGGCCGCACACGGTGGACGGCTACGAGACGGGCGGGCTGGACGTGACGGCGCGCCCGTACCGCCTGATAGACCGTCAGGGGCGGCCGCACGCACGGCGGTTCGCGTTCGGGGTGCCCACGGAGGGCGTGCACTGGGTGACCGCGGCGGGCGCCCGGCCGGGCGTGGACTCGGTCACGCTGTCGGACGCCGACGCGGTGGCGCGAGCGGTGCTACGGGCCGCGACGACAGGGCGGACGTCACCGGCCGACGCCCGCCTCCGGTCGTCGTATCCCCAGCTCAGGGAGCCCAGCCGAACGGCACGGTGAAGCAGGCGACACGGACCTTGCTGCCCGGCTTCTCGTGGATCACGACGGAGGACGCCTCGCCCTCCCGGAAGTTCCAGTCGTGCCGGGCGGTGGCCTCACCGGCGCCGTGCTCGTCGGCCGTGAAGTCGAGCCAGACCTCGTTGTCGGCGGTGACGTCGGCCGGGTCGGTGGACGGCTTGTGCTGGAAGTGCCCGCCCGCGGCGGCGGGGTCGGCGCCGCACGGCTTCTGGTGCACATGGACGGCGTACGCGTGCCCCGGCACCATCCCGTCGACCCGCAGCCGTACGGTCGTGGCACCGCCCACCGTCGTCCGCTGGCCGACCTCGATCCACGCGGCGGCGGGGACGAGCTTCGTGTCGTACGTGACCGCCGCCGACGGCACGAGGGCGGCGACCGGCGCGAACCGCGCGTCCGTCCGCATCGAGTAGCCGTCCGGGGAGCCGCTGCTTCCCGCGCCGCCGGTGCCGCTCGCCAGTAGGGCCGCGACGACGGCGCCCGCACATATGCCTGCCACCATGATCTGTACCGTTCCTCACGTTCAGGTGTGTATTGATCCCCTTTACGTTGCTACGGGACGCGAGCCCGCCCCGCCCCTCGGGACGGGGCAGCCGAGTGAACAAGCTGTGCCGATCACACGTGCCCCCCGTGAATCTCCTGTCCCCGCCCAGGCGTACGCTGTATGGCTGTCACTGGCCGCTGCTGCCGCGGTCCACGGGGGAGTTCACGGGGAGATGCGTTGTTCGAGAGTGTGGGGTCGCTGACCGGCAGCCCATGGATCTACGCCATGATCGCCGTGTCCGTCCTCCTTGATGTGTTCCTGCCGGTATTGCCGAGCGGTGTCCTGGTCGTCGCGGCGGCCACGGCGGCGGCAGCGGGCACCGGCGCGGCGGCCGACGCCGTTCCCGTGCCGCACGAGGTCCCCAGCATCCTGGCCCTGATCGCGTCCGCCGCCGCCGCGTCCGTCCTCGGCGACCTGGTGGCGTACCGCCTGGCCTGGCTGGGCGGCGAACGCCTCGACCGCGCCATCTCCCGCTCCCGCCGGCTCACCACCGCGCAGGAACGTCTCGGCCACGCCCTGGCCCGCGGCGGCGGCGCCCTCGTCATCCTGGCCCGCTTCGCCCCCGCCGGCCGCTCGGTGGTCTCCCTCGGCGCGGGCGCCGCCCACCGCCGCGCCCGCGACTTCCTCCCCTGGTCGGCCCTGGCGGGCCTGTCCTGGGCGGCGTACAGCGTGGCGCTCGGCTACTACGGCGCCCAGTGGCTCGGCACGACGTGGCTCGCGACGGGGGTGTCGTTCGCGGCGCTGTTCGGGGCGGGGGCGGGGGCGGCGTATGTCATGCGACGGCAGCCGGGGGCGGCAGAGGCGACTGCCGCGCCGTAGCGGGCCGGGCGCCGGAGCTGTCGCGCCGCAAGGGCCGGGCTCCGTAGGCGACCGCCTTTCAGGGACGCGTGCGTGTGACTTTCAGGGGCGCGGGGCTGTGACATGTGCGGCTCCGCCGCGTGGGCGCGACGAGCCCCCACCGGCCCGCAGCTCGGTCACTCCGCTCCCCGCGAAACCCCCCTCACCTCAAGCCCGGCCAACAGCTCAGCCGTCGCGTCGGCGATAAGACAGACCGCGCGGTCGAAGACCTCGCGATTGTGCGCGGCGGGCGCCCGGAACCCGGAGACCTTGCGCACGTACTGCAACGCGGCGGCGCGAATCTCCTCCTCCGTGGCCTCGTCGGGCAGGGCGGGCGGTCGAAGAGTCTTGATACTGCGGCACATACGTCCAGTCTCGCGCCACGGAAGCGATACCGCCGCCGCTCTCCCGAACACGCCTGCGATGATCTTCCCGAGGCGGCCACCGTCACCGTGCACGGGGCCGACCTGACGAGAGGACGAAGAACATGGCGAACAACGAACTCACCGTGGCCGTACTGGGCCCCGGCGGCGTGGGCGGCCTGCTCGCGGCGCTGCTGTCCCGGGCGGGCCACCGGGTGATCTGCCTGGCCGGAGAAGAAACGGCCAACTCCCTGCGCAGCAACGGAATCCGGGTGCACAGCGCCCCCTTCGGCGACTTCACGGCACCGGTGGAGGCGGACACGGAACTGCGCGAACCGGTGGACGCCTGCCTGATCACGGTCAAGGCGACGGCGCTCGACGCGGCGCTGTCCCGCGTCCCCGCCGCCGCACTGGCCGACGGCCTCCTGGTCCCGTTCCTGAACGGCGTCGAACACCCGGCCCGTCTCCGCGCCCACTACCCGCCCGCCCAGGTCGCCCCCGCGATCATCCGCGTCGAGTCAACTCGCGTCGCCCCAGGGGTGATTGAGCACGGCAGCCCGTTCGCGGAGATCGACGTCACGGGCGATCCGGTCCCCCACGAACGCCTGGAGGCACTCGCAGCCGCACTGCGCGCGGCCGGTCCCACGACCCGTGTCCTGCCCGGCGAGACGGCGGCGCTCTGGGCCAAGATGACGTTCCTGGCACCCCTCGCCCTCCTCACCACCCGCTACGGCCTCCCCTTGGGCGACGTACGCACGCGCCACCGCGAGGAGTTGACGGCCCTGCTGGAGGAGACGGCGGCGGTGAGCCGGTCCTACGGCGGCCCGTCCGACCCGGTGGGCGCGCTGGCCCGCTACGACACGTTCCCGCCGGGCACCAAGTCGTCGATGCAGCGCGACGCCGAGGCGCACCGCCCGCTCGAACTGGACGCGATCGGCGGGGCGTTGCTGCGGGCGGCGGAGCGTCAGGGCATCGCGGTGCCGGTAACGGCGGGACTGGTAAGGGAGTTGGAGAAGCCGCAGACCAACTGACCGGCGGTTCACGCCTCGTCGAGGTCGACCCGCCAGTCGTTCGAGGTGAGCCAGTGCCCCTTGGGGTACTCGAACTCCACCTCGCCGAGCAAAGTGAACCCGGCTCTCCGGCACACCGAGTTGGACGCGGGATGGTCGACGCCCGGAAAGGCGTGCAGGTGCCGGTTCCGCCCCGCTGTCCGTGCCGCTTCGATGACGGCACGGGCGGCGAGGGCGGCCAGCCCACGGCCCTGGAACTCGGGCAGCACCCCCCACCCGGTCTCCCACACCGGCTCACCCCGCCACTCCCGCTCCCAGAACCCGATCGAGCCGACGGTCTCCCCGTTCCCCGCCGTCTCGACCCGGTACATGCACCCCCGCTCCAGCCCGACATAGCGCCGGTGCCGGGCCTCGATCTGCGCCTCGGTCTCGGGACCTCCCAAGTGCTCGGTCATCTCAGGGCTGTTGAGCCGCCCCAACAACCAGAAGTCACCGTCCGCCCACGGCTGGAGCCTCACCTGTTCCACGTCCATGCCGACCACGGTAGGCGGCCCCACTGACATCGCCGGGCCCCTCGGCCGCCGCGGCCGCAGGCACCCGTTCGTATGAAGTCCCGGAAGGAACTCGCGACCCAAATTCGAACAGGCGTAGCATTAGCGCGTGGCAACGACCTATGACTTCCCTAGCGACCTCCTCGCCGGTCAGGAGGAGCTGCATCAGGTCCGGGCAGAGCTGACGACCCTGCTGAAGCGGCTGCCCTGGTCGGTCGAGCCCCTGGACGGGTTCAGCGACACGGGCGGCTGGCGCAAGGTGGAACGCCCCGCCTCCCCCGGCTGGACGCCCGACGAACAGGCCGAGGTGGAGAAGCTCCGGCAGCGCGAGCACGAACTCGCGGTCTTCGTCAGCGGCCACCGCTTCTGGACGGAAGTCACCGCGGCGGAGCGCGTCGAGTCACGGATGAAGCTGAAGCACGCCCACGAGGCGCCACCGGCGGACGAAAAGGCGGACAATGGGTGAGTTGAGCCTCATATCGCCGAAGCAACCGAGAGGCGGCGATCGATCATGGCCGACCACCCGCACGCACTCCTCGTCCGCAAGGGCTACGACGCCTTCGTCCGCGGGGACATGGACACCCTGCGCTCGCTGATGTCCTCGGACGTCACGCACCACGTCCCCGGCAGCCACCCGCTGTCCGGCGACTTCAAGGGCCTGGACGCGGCCATCGACATGTACGGTCAGCTCTTCGCGCAGACGAACGGCACCCTGCGCGTCGAACTGCGCAACGTCCTCGTCGACGGCCGGGGCCACGCGGTCACGCTCCACCGCTTCACGGCCGAGCGCGACGGCAAGCGCATCGACGAAACCGGCGGCATCGTGTTCCGCATCCTCGGCGACAAGATCACGGACCTGGACGAGTGCGTCGAGGACATCGACAAGGCGAACGAGTTCTGGTCCTGACCCCGCCGTCGCCGAACTACGGCTTGCGCAGCGCCCGTTGGGCGAGTGCCAACACCGTCACGGCCCCGACGACTCCCACCGCCCCCACGACCGGCACCCCGCCGAAACGGACCCCGGTGCCGGTCCCCGCTCCGGCCCCGGCCCCGACGCCGACCGCCCGGAAGCCGCGCGTCGCACGCCACGACAGCACCGACCACCGCGACTGCGCGGACAGCACGGACCCCGTGCTGAGCCACGAGCCCGCCGAGACCAACGACAGCGCCGAGCCGATCGACCCGACCGACAGCGAACTGCCGATCGACCCGACGGACAGGGCCGACCCCACGGACCCGATGGACAACACCGACCCCACCGAACCGATCGACAGCACCGAGTCCTTCGACCACAGGGACAACACGGAACCCGAGGACGTGGCGCCAGGTTGAGTCATGAGCCCATCCTGCCCATCGCCCCCGAAATCCGCGAGCGCCTTCCGGCACCTTCCGTAGAATCCCGGGAGTGACCGGAAACGTCGTGCTGTGGGACTTCGACGGAACCCTGGCGTTCAGGGACGGCATGTGGCGCGGCTCCCTGGTGGAGGCGCTGACCGAGGTCGCACCCGATCACGGCGTGACCCGCGCCGATCTGATACCCGGGCTGCAGGACGGATTCCCCTGGCATCGGCCGGACACCGGACACCCCGACCTGAATACCCCGGACGCCTGGTGGGACGCCCTGCTTC
The DNA here is from genome assembly GCF_044457385.1 of Streptomyces sp. NPDC050548. Taxonomy (NCBI): domain Bacteria; kingdom Bacillati; phylum Actinomycetota; class Actinomycetes; order Kitasatosporales; family Streptomycetaceae; genus Streptomyces; species Streptomyces sp. NPDC050548. Next base: position 366,288 of record NZ_JBITGV010000003.1, on the reverse strand, counting down.
CGCTCTTCACGAAGGCCTACGTCGGCGCGGGCATCGCCGCCGAACCGGCCGCCCGCGCCGCGCGGGGCGTGAGGGCGCGCTACACCGACGCGACCCGCTGGACCGTCTTCCCCGACACCGTCGCCGCGCTGGCGGAGTTGTCCGAGGCCGGCTGGCGCCATGTCGTCGTCAGCAACCATGTGCCGGAACTCGACGGCCTGCTCCGGGATCTCGGCCTCGCCGGGCACTTCGCGGCCCTGGTCAACTCCTCGCAGATCGGCTGGGAGAAGCCGAACCGCCGGATCTTCGAGGTGGCGTTGGAGCGGGCCGGACATCCCGAGCGGGTCTGGATGGTCGGCGACAACCCGGTGGCCGACATCGCCGGAGCCCAGGCCCTCGGAATGCCCGGCATCCTCGTCAGCCCGGCGCAGAACGGGCTGCGACCTGCCGTACGGCGCATCCTCACCGACGGCTAGGAGGGCTCGCCGAGCCGCTCCCGCAGCAGCGCCGCGCCGGATTCCGCGAGCCAGTCCGCGAGTGTGCGCAGTCCGGGGTGGACGACACGCAGCACCTCGATGTCGGCGTCCCAGCGTGATCCGGCTGCCCAGCGCTCCCGGACCTCGGCCACCTCGGGGTGCAGTGCGGCGGCTTCGGCGTGGGTGAGCTGCTCGTAGCGCACCGTGACACCGGTGGCCTCGCTGATGGCAGCGACCGCCTCGGCCGGAGTGGGGGCGTCCCCGGCCAGTTCAAGGGTTCGCCCCGCGAACCGGTCCGGCTGGTCGAAGGCCAGCGCGGCGAATTCGGCGATGTCCTCCACCGCGATGATCTGGGCTGGTTCGTCCGGCGGGAAGACGTGCCGGTGCACGCCCTGGACGATGCCGTCGAATCCCATGGGTGTCGATCCGAGATAGTTCGACATGAACCGCACCGGGCGCAGCACGGTCACCGACGGGATCCGCTCCCGCAGATGGTCCTCGACGCGTTTCTTCCCCTCGGAGCCGCCCGGGCGTCCCGGTGTGGACGCGACGCCCGTGAAGACGACGTGCTCGATCCCGGCGGCGACCGCGGCATCGGTCAGTGCCCGGCCCCGGGCGAACTCCCGTTCCACGTCGGCACCGGCCGGTCCGAACACCGCGGGCGGTACGGCGAACAGTGCCGCCGCTCCCTCCAGTGCCACGGGCAGACCCGACGGGTCGTCGAAGTCGCCGAGGACGAGTTCGGCCCCGGCGGTTTCGAGTGCCTTGGCGGCGAGTGTGGTCGCGTCCCGCACGAGTGCGCGCACCGGTCTGCCGGCCGCCAGCAGCCGGCGTGCGGTGGCGCCGCCCTGTTTGCCGGTCGCACCGGTCACGACGACCAAGCGGTCAGTGGTCATGTCGTCCTCCGCCCCGGGATGGTCGGTGGGCAGGGTGGCTCGGGCCCGGGGTCGATGTGGAATGCTGCACCCGGTTGGGTCCGGCGGACAAGGGATTACGTGACATGACGGCAACTCCCAAGGAAGTCGGCCGGGTTGATGCCCGCCGCAACCGGATGAAGGTGCTCGCCGCCGCCTCGCGGGCGTTCGACGAGCACGGTCTCGACATCTCGCTCGGCGCGATCGCACGGCAGGCGGGAGTCGGCGCGGGCACCGTGTACCGGCACTTCCCCAGCAAGGAGTTCCTGCTGGAGGCGGTGCTCGTCCAGCAGATCGACGACCATGTGGACGCCGCTCGACGGTGGGCGGCCCGTACCGACCCGGTCGCGGCGTTCTTCGGATTCCTGCTGAACGTCGTCGAGACCTCCCACGGGCGCAAGCACGCGTGCGACGCCCTGACCGCGGAGACGAGCTGGCCGCGCCCCGGCCTGGTCGCGTCGGCGCGGCGCTTCCGCCAGGCACTCGACGAGCTGCTGCACGCGGCCCAGCGGGCGGGCGGGGTCCGTGCCGACGTCAGCGCGGACGATGTCGCCGCGCTCACCGTCGGCTGCGCCGCGATGTGGGCGGCGCACCGCGACCGGAACGGCGGCACCCGCATGGTGCGGCTGGCGCTGGAGAGCCTGCGGAGTTCCGCGCCCGTCACGGAAGGGCGGGCGTTTCGTGACGCACCCGGCACGCTTCACGTGGTGCCGCGGTGCGAGGAGTGCGGGGCCCGGCTCGACGCCCGGTCCACCGGCCGCCCGGCCCGCTACTGCGGAGCGACCTGCCGACAGCGAGGCCGTCGCCGACGGCTCCGCGAGCGGCCGTAGCAGAAGGAGAAAAGACCAAGGCCCGGATCTCCGGGTTCCTACCGGCTGATCCAGGCCTTGATCGTGTCCTGAGACTGGTGGGCGCGGACGGTTTCGAACCGCCGACATTCGCCTTGTAAGGGCGACGCTCTACCCCTGAGCTACGCGCCCAGGACGAGTCGACAGCCTACATTGCCCGGGGGCCTGTCCTGCAAACCCGTATCCCCACGGAGATGTGCCGGGGGTTTTCCCCACCCCGGGTCCGGGAGTGCGCCGGATGCCATGGCGGGGCGTCGCTCCCTACGGTCGAGGGGAGCCGTAGGAGTCATCGGGACTCCGCGACCGTCCCAGGGGGAAATCATCGTGACCCGCACCCACAGCAGTCGTCGTGTCCTCGCCGCCACCGGCGGCCTCGCCCTTCTTCTCGTCGGCGCCACCGCGTGCGCCGGTGCCTCCGCCGGTGACGACAAACATCCCGATCAGCGGACCTTCGCGCTGCCCGGTCGCACCCTCACCGTCGACTCGGACGACTCCGCGCTTGAGATCGTCGCCGCGGACTCCAGTCCGGCGGGGAAGATCGAGGTCACCCGGTGGTGGCAGGGCAGCGTGGCGATCGGTTCGGATCCCAAGGTGACCTGGGCCATGAAGGGGGACCGGCTGGTGCTGCGGATGAAATGTTCCGGGGTGATCGCGGACTGTTCGGCCAAGCACCGGATCGAGGTGCCGCGCGGGGTCACGGTGAAGGTGGAGGACGGGGACGGGAGTGTGCGGGCGCGAGGGTTCAAGGACGCGCTGAGTGTGCGGACCGGCGACGGATCCGTGCATGTGACCGACTCGACCGGGCCGCTGACGCTGCACACCGGGGACGGGTCCGTGCACGCCGAGGTGTCGTCCCGGGAGGTGCGCACGACCACCAGTGACGGGTCGGTGCACCTGGAGTTCGGGGTCGTACCGGATCTGGTGGAGTCGCGCAGTGGCGACGGGTCGGTGACGGTCGCGTTGCCCAAGGGTGCCGCCAAGTACCGGGTGACGACCAGGACCGGGGACGGCGGAGTGGATGTGTCGGTGCCCCGGGACTCGTCGAGTTCCCATGTGGTGAGCGCCCGTACGGGCGACGGGAAAGTCACGGTGCGGAACGCGAACTGACCGGCCCGTGTGTTCGTCCTCTACCGGTGGGAGAATGACAACGGTCAGGACGCACAACACGGGAGAGGGATGTGACGGCGACACCTGCGCAGCCGTATTCGCCGCTCACACGGTCCCGGCGCGGTTCCGCCGCCCGTGCCGCCTTCGACACCCTCGCGCTGATGAGCCTGCCGTTGCTGGCCGCGCCGGCGCTGGCCGCCGCGTTCGCGGGCGGCGGCACCCGGCGCTGGTTCGGCGGTCGGGCGGAGAGCCAGCGGGCCGAGGCGCAGGCCGCGAAGGACGCGGCCGCCGCCGCGTTCTACGAGCTGGACACCGCCCAGCGGGATCTGCGGATCTCGATAGACACCATCACCGCGGTCGACGACTCGCCGGCCGCGCGCCGCGCGGTGACCGACTTCGAGGCGCTGGGCCGGCGGATCGACGAGGCGAGCGGCCGGTACATCAACGCCGTCGACGCGCACGACCTCGACCGCGACGACCTGGAGGCCGCCGCCGCGAACCGGGCCCGCGCCGAGCTGACCGCAGCGAAGGACCAACTCGGCCAGGTCAAGCAGGAGTTGGACCGGTTCGAGAGCGGGCTCGGGCCGCTGCTCGGCAAAGCGGAGACACAGCTCGCGCGGCTGGCGCCGGCCGTGGAGCGGGCCCGGCAGGCACTGCTGGCCGCGAGCAACGCGCTGGACGCCGTACGGGCGTCGGGGCTGCGGGCCGACGATCTCGCCGGGCGGCTCGCGAAGCTCGGGCCGGAGCTGACGAAACTGAACCAGGGCGCCGGGCAGCATGGCGTGCCGCAGACGCTGGAGCGGGCGACGCAGGTCGCGCGGGAGGCGGAGGCCATCACGGCCGAGGCCGGTCAACTGCCCGAGCGGGCCGCCGAGATCGACCACCGGCTGGTGTCGCTGCGGACCCGCGCGCAGGCGCTGACGACCCGCGCGGGGCAGGTCGACCCGGTGCTGAGCGAGCTGCGGCGGCGGTTCTCGGCCGCCTGCTGGCAGGACCTCCAGCACGTGCCCGACCAGGCCGGTGAGAACGTACGGCAGGCCGAGCTGAAGCTGAAGGAGGCGCAGGCCGCGCGGGACGCGCAGCGCTGGCCGGATGCCACGTCACTGCTGTCGACGGTACGGGCGCTGCTGAACACCACCGACGAGGCCGTGTCGGCGGCCGGTGACCGGCTGCGGCGGCTGAACGCCGTACAGAAGGACCCCCAGCAGGAGATCGACCGCACCCGCTTCGCGATCCGCGACGCCCAGCGCCTGGCGATGTCGGGCCGCACCACACCCGAGCCGCGGCACGCCCGCCCGCTCGACGACGCCGTGGCCCGCCTCGACCGCGCGATCACCACGCTGGAGGGCCGCCACCCCGACTACTGGCACTTCCTGACCGAGACGGAGGCCGTACGGCAGACGGTCGCACGGGTGGTCGGCCAGATCCGCGAGGAGCGCGGGACGCCCGGGCACTGAGCCCGGACGCGACGGTTTGGTACCGCCGACATCCGCCTTGTAAGGGCGACGCTCTCCCCGTGAGCCACGCGCCCAGGCGAGGGCGAGGCCGTGAACGCGGATCGGCCCCCGGTCGCGCATCGAGGCGACGGGGGCCGATGACGTGCTGCCGAGCCGCGAGGCTCAGGTGCGGTACGCGTAGTAGTACGCGTTCGGGTACGAGGCGATGAGGCTCGACAGCGACCTGCGGTAGGTGTTGTTCGAGTGGTAGGTGACGTACGGGATGCCGTTGGCCTTGTACGTCACGATCATCGTGTGGTCCTTGGAGCCGTCCCGGTCGAAGTCGACCTGGATGACGTCGCCGACCTCGGCCTGGTAGACGTTGGCGAGCGGCGTGGTCCGCTTGGAGTTCTGGGCGAACCAGGACCACTCGTTGACGCCGACGAAGGAGTCCGACTGGATGTCGGCGGTGCCGAACCACTTCGTGTAGTCGTAGACGTAGCCCGGGACGTGCTTCCAGCCGCCGGCCTTCAGGGACTGGCTGACGAAGTTGGTGCAGTCGCCGCCGTCCGCGTGGCCGTTGAAGTTCGGGTAGTCCGTGTTGTAGACGTTCCAGTACTTCTCGGCGTAGGTCGCCATCGCCTTGTAGTCGTACGTCGTGCTCGTCTTCGGCACCGCCACCGGGTTGCGGGTGGTGGCCGCGCGCGGCGCGTCCGGCGTGGTGTTGCCGTCGTCGGGGGCCGGGGCGGGCGCCTTGACCGCGGGCTTGGCCACCGTGTTGACGGCGAGGCCGCCGGTGTCGGTGTCCTGGATGTTCGACAGCTGCCAGGTGCCCTGCTGGTCGGCCTTGAAGGTCAGCTCGTGGTGGGCCTGGAAGCCGGTGGTCTTCGGCGCCCCGGCGACGGCCTTCGCGTACGTCAGCGTGGTCGTCTCGGTGACGTCGGCCTTGGCGGTGCGGCCGGTGACCCGGGTCGCGTCGAGCGTGACCTTGGTGCTGCCCGTGCTGTACGTCTCGCCGAGCTTCGCGATGCTGCTCTGACGGCCGCGCAGTTGGGTCAGCGCGGACTTCTCGTCGCGCGACTGGGTGCCGGAGAGACGGACGTCGCCGGAGAAGCGCGAGGTGCTCTGCTTCGTGGTCGCCCCGTGGACAAGGGCCTGGGTGCGGTCGGTGAAGACCGCGTCGGCCAGCTTCTGGAAGGTCGCCTTGGTCGAGGCGTCCACGGTCGGGTCGTTCACGACGGCCGCGCCCGCGCTCCAGTTGGGCACGAGGGCGACACCGGCGACGACCGCACCGGCCGCCGCCGAGACTATGGCCGTACGGCTCCTGCTACGGCTCAGTTTTCTGGATTTCAATGGGGTTCCCCTCTACGCCGGTACGCCTACCGGGCGAGGGCATCTTCGCACGCCATGTGTGGCTACTGTGAAGGGGGTTGCGGTTGGTGAGTTCACCAGTCGCGACAGGTCACTTGACCACCGTGGACCAGTCCGGCGACTGCGCCGGGTCCAGGCTGCGCAACTGCTGCAAAGTCGTCGGCGACTGCACATCCATCCAGTCCGAAAGCTCCTTGAAGGACACGCACTTGACGCCCTTCTTGGTGCAGATCTTCGGGATGATCTGGTCGACGGCCTTCATGTAGATGCTGCCGTTCCAGTTCTCGAAGTGGTTGCCGATGAACAGGGGCGCCCGGCTGCCGTAGTAGACGCGGTTGAAGCCGGCCATGTACGAGTCGACGGTCTTCTGTTCCCAGTCGGCGTACTTCGCGGGGTCGCCCTGGGTGGCGCCGTTGGACTGGTTGTAGAGGAAGTTGAAGTCCATCGACAGGGCCTGGATGTTGTTCCCGTAGGGGAGCAGTTCGAGCGGGAAGTCCCAGAGGCCGTCCTTCTTGGTGGGCCATATCTGGAAGTCGCCCGGAGAGCTGGCGTCGTACTTCCAGCCGTAACCCTTCAGCGCCTTCAGGAGGTTGGGCTGGCCCTCCAGGCAGGGGGCACGGCCGCCGACGACCTCCTTCTTGAAGTCGAAGGGCAGGGCCGGGATGTCGGTGTAGCCGGTGTTGGTCTTCCAGTTCTCGACGAAGGAGAAGAACTGGTCGATCTCGCTCTTCCACTGCGCGACGCTCCAGTCACCGCCGCCCTTGGCCTCGCAGAAGTGGCCGTTGAAGTGGGTGCCGATGTCGTTGCCCTGCTCGTAGGCCAGGCGGAGTTGCTCCAGGGTGTCGCGGATGTGCTGGTCGGTCGGGAAGTCGATCGCGGCCGAGCCCACCGGGTGCATCGGCGGGTGGTACAGGTCCCTCTTGCTCTTGGGCAGCAGATAGATGCCCGTGAGGAAGAAGGTCATGTGGGCGTTGTACTCCTTGGCCATCTCCCGGTAGTGCGAGAAGAGTTTGTCGTCCCCCTGCAGGGCCCCGTCCCAGGAGAAGACGACGAACTGGGGTGGTTTCTCACCGGGCTTGAGCGGTACGGCCTTCAACTGGTCCTTCTGCGGCCCCGTGTACGAGGTCGAGCCGTCCCCCAGCACCTGCGTCTTGCCGTCCCAGACGGGTTCCTTGGTCGACTTCGGCGAGGCGTTCTTGCCGGCCGACGCGGTCGGCGCCGTGTTGTCCCGGTTCAACGCCAGATACCCGGTCACCAGGGAGGCGACGACAAGGAACACGGCCAGGGTGAGGAACCCCGGCTTCGGGGTACGGCGAGGTTCACGGGCGCGGCGGCGGCGGCCGGACGGTGCCTTCGTCGGGGGCTTCATGGGCGGCTCATTCTGCGAGGAGGTGGCGGTTGCGCTGCGGTGGTCAGCCGAGCGGGGTCATGGCTCTCGACCAGATGCCGTAGGGGACGTCGGTGACTGGGGTGCCGGAGATTCCTTTCAGCGGCAGGGGTTCGAGGCTCTTGCTCAGGTCGATGCGGTAGACGACGACGGCGGTCGACACGGACTTGGCGGTGCCGACGTACCAGGCCGCGGTGTCGTCCTGGGTGGTGCCGGTCTTGCCCGCCACCTCGGCTCCGGCGGTCTTGGCGGCGGTGGGGTGCGCGAGGCCGAAGGAGTCCGTGAGCGCCTGCGTCACCTCGTCGGCGGTGGTCTCGCTCATCGCCCGGTTCGGCTTCGGCCGCTCCAGCACGACCGCCGCGCCGTTGCGGGTGATACGGCGGACCGAGTACGGCTCGGTGTGGACGCCCCCGGCGTCGAACGTGCCGTACGCGCTCGCCATGCGCAGGGCGCTGGGCGTGGCGTTGCCCAGGGACAGCGCGGGTACCTGCGCCCCGAAACTGGAGGAGAGCAGTCCGGCCTTCTCGGCGGTCGCCCGCACGGTCGACAGACCGGTGTCCATGCCGAGCTGCATGAACGGGGTGTTCACCGACTGCGCGAGGGCCTGGCGCAGACTGATCTGCCCGTAGGACTTCTTGCCGTCGTTGTGCGCGGAGACCTTCTTGCCGCTGCGGTCCCAGTACGGCCCCTCCGGTGTGGTCACCGGCACGCCGTCGTTCCCGTCGTACAGCGTCTCCGGGGTGACCGGGGTCGGCGGTCTCCCCCGGGTCTTGGTGACCCCGTGCTCCAACGCGGCGGCGTAGACGAAGGGTTCGAAGGCCGAACCGGCCGGGACGGTGGTCGCGTTGGACTCGTTGAAGCCCTGCGTACGGTGGTCGGGGCCGCCGTAGACCGCGAGGATACGGCCGTCGGAGGCCACCGAGGAGGCGCCGTAGTGCGCGGCCTTCGCGCCCGCGGGGTCGTCCTTCTGCGCGGCCTTGCGGGCTTTGGTGACGGCGTCCGTCAGCTCGGTCTCGCGGTTGCGGTCGAAGGTCGTGTAGATCTGGTAGCCGCCGAGGTCGAAGTCCTTGTCCGAGATGTGCCCGGTCTTCTTCGCGTACTGCGTCGCCAGCTCGACCAGGTAGTCGCTCTGCTTGCCGGTGTCGTACGTCTTCGACTGCTTGAGCGGCTCGGGGAACTTCGTGTACTTGGCGCGCTCGGCCGGCGACAGCTTGCCGATCTTCACCATGCGGTCCAGGATCCAGGTCCAACGGGCCACCGCCCGGGCGTGGTTGGCCTTGCTGAGCGTCGGGTCGTAGAGGCCCGCGCCCTTCAGCAGGGAGGCGAGGAAGGCACCCTCGCTGGCGTTGAGCTGGCTGACGTCCTTGCCGTAGTAGGCCTGCGAGGCGCGCTGCAGACCGTAGGTGCCGCGGCCGAACCAGCTGGTGTTGAGATAGCCCTCAAGGATCTTGTCCTTGCTCATCTTGTTGTCGAGCTTGAGGGAGATCATCGCCTCGGTGAATTTGCGGCTCACCGTCTGGTTCTGGGTCAGATAGACGTTTTTGACGTACTGCTGGGTGATCGTCGAGCCGCCCTCGGTGTCGCCCTCGCCGACCGTGCGATAGAGGGCGCGGGCGATGCCCTTCATCGAAATGCCGGGATCGCTGTAGAAGCTCTCGTTCTCGGCGGCGAGCACCGCCCAGCGGACGTCGGTCGGAATGTCCTTCAACGGCATGGCCTGCCGCTGCACCCAGCCGGTACGGGCCATGGGCGTGCCGTCGGACCAGAAGTAGACGTTGTCCTGCTGGGTCGCGTACGTGTTGAGGTTCGAGGGGATGTCGGTGGCCGCGTAGGCGACCACGAGGAACAGTCCGCTGAGCCCGACGGAGGCGAGCACTCCCCCGAGCCACTGCCGCCAGGAGGGGATCCAGCGGCGCCAGTCGGTACGGCCCGGGCGCGGGTACTGCGGGCGCATCTTGCGGACGTACGGCGTGAGGAAGATCACGACCGGGGCGAGGCGGGCGATGAGGGGAGCGAAGCGGGGACCGAGGGCCTGGGCGAGACGGGAGAGACGGGTGCGGAGGGACGGGCGGGGGGCTTTGCGACCCCGGTGCCGTACCGGCTTCGTCTCCCCCTCAGGTATCTCGGGAGCCTCGGGTGCCGCCGGTATCGCCAGGTCGGACAACCGCAGCTGCATGGTCTCGTCCGGCCGGAACCCGGCAGGGAGCTTCAGCTGCATGGTCTCGTCCGGCCGTTGAGGCTGTTCCCCCTCCCCCTCGTGGCTCACGACGGCTCCCTCCGCACTCCATATTGCTCGCACAGGCAGACGCACAGACGTACGAGGGTCTTACAAGGTTGCCGTGGACGCGGCTGCAAATCCCGGTTCCCCCCGGCCTCACAGGTCACGCGGCGAACTCAAATTACCAGTGGTCTTCGCAAGTTCTCCATATAAGAAAACGACAGAACAGGACACAGCCGAAACCTTCATGAAAAAACAAGGTGCCGTCTTCATGTCAGCGCGGCGTTAGCCTGATGCCATGCCTCGCTATGAGTACCGCTGCCGTACCTGTGGGTCCACGTTCGAAGTCAGCCGGCCGATGGCGGAGTCGTCCGCGCCGGCGGAGTGCCCTGCGGGGCATGGCGACACGGTGAAGTTGTTGTCGGCGGTTGCCGTGGGCGGGACTGCGTCCGCCCCCGCGGCCGGGGGTGGCGGCGGGGGCGGTTGCTGTGGTGGAGGGTGTTGCGGCTAGGCGGTCCGGTGCGTTGTCGGGTGCGGGTGCGTGGGGGCTGGTCGCGCAGTTCCCCGCGCCCCTAGGGGGTTGGGGTTGAGGTCGCTCTCAGGAACTCGCGGAGGATCCGCTCCCCCGCCAGCACGCCTCGCTCCGGTAGGGCCGTGACCTGTGGGGCCGTCCAAGCCTCGTCTGCCAGTTCGCCGTGGCCTGGGCGCCAGGCCTTGTCGGCGGCGAGCAAGAGGTCGGCGTCGAGGAGGGAGTCGCCGGCTGCGAGGGCCAGGGTGGCGCCTGTGCGGTGGGCCACTTCCCTCATCGCCGCGCTCTTGGTGAGGGGCTTCGGGACTGCGTAGATCTTGCGGCCCTGCAGGGAGACCGTCCAGCCGCGGTTCTCCGCCCAGACCGCGAGTTCCTTGACCCACTCCTCGGGGAGGAGTTCGCGTTCTACGACGAGGTAGGCGAAGAGGTCCTCGGCGACGCGGTGCTTGCGCACCCAGGACGGGTCGGCGGAGTCGGCCAGGTACTGGCGGACCTCCTCCAGCGGCGCGCACTCGGCGGCCAGCTTCGCCTGTACCCCGGCGTGCCAGTCCTCGTCGGTCACGCCGTCGACCAGAAGGTGGCCGCCGTTGGCGCAGATCGCGTACTTCGGCTCCGGGCCGGGCAGGCTGATGCGCTGGTACTGCTTGCGGGTGCGGGTGGTGGTCGGCACGAACACGGCCGCGTCGGCGCCGAGTCCGCCGAGTTCGGTGAGGAGCCCGGCCGCCGTCTCCGTCATGAAGGACAGCGGCCTGCTCTCGTGCACCTCTACGCAGAGCAGCCGGGGCGCCCGCGCGTCCGGCATGGTCAGGGCGAGGGCGGCCGAGGAGTAGATGAGCGTACGGTCGAGGTCGCTCGCGACGAGTACCGGCATCAGACCGACACCGCCTTGCCGTCGGCACCGGTCGCACCGCGCGTGTACTTGGGGTGGATCAACCCCACGCAGGTGTACGGCAGTTCGGCCACCTCCTCGACGGGTACGCCTCTCTGCTCGGCGAGCAGCCTGACGTGATCGAGGTCGGCACCCGCACCGGCCCGCGCGAGGATCTTCCAGGGCACCCGGCGCAGCAGCACCCGGGTGGTCTCGCCGACGCCGGGCTTGACGAGGTTCACGTCGTGGATGCCGTACTCCTCGCTGATCCGCTCAACTGCCGCCCAGCCCTCCCAGGTTGGCGTACGGTCGGCGGCCAGCAGTTCCTTGGCGAGGGTCGCCACGGCGTCCGTGACCTCCGGGAAGCGGGCGGCGACGGCGTCCAGGAAGTCCACCGAGACGTCCGCGCCGGCGAGTTCGCGGTAGAACTTCGCGCCGTGGAAGTCGTGCGGGCCGACCAGGTCCGAGCGCAGCACCGTACGCGAAATCAGGCCCGACACGGTCGAGTTGAGGCAGGCGGAGGGGATGAGGAAGTCCTCGCGGGTGCCGTACGTCTTCACGCAGGAACCGGGGTCGGCCAGTACCGCGATCTCCGGGTCGAAGCCGGTGATGCCGTCGGACTCCTCGAACTCCCTGATCGCGTCGGTGAGTTCGCGGGTGATGGCGCCCTTGCCGGTCCAGCCGTCGACGAACACGACGTCGGCCGGGTCGTGCTGGGCGGCGAGATAGCGCAGCGCGTTGGCGTCGATGCCCCGGCCGCGCACGATCGACACGGCGTAGTGCGGCAGGTCGAGACCGTGGCGGTACTGGGCCCAGCGGCGCATCAGGACACCTACGGGGGTGCCGGCACGGGCGAGCGACACGAGCACGGGGTGCGGGGAGCGCTCGGCGAGGACCAGTTCGGTGACCGCGCCGACCGCCAGCGCGAGGCGGCCGGCGGCCTCGTCCAGGGCGGTGTGGAACAGCTCCTGGTACTGCTCGCTGGGCTGGTACTCCACCGGCAGCGACTCCGCGTAGTGCGCCCCACCGCTCTGGATCGCTTCCTCCCGCTCCTCGGTCGGCGCCTCCAGCGTCACGTCCGAGAGGTCCTGGAGCAGCCAGCCGACCTCTTCCGGCGCGTACGAGGAGAAGGCGGGGCCGCGGAGGGGCTCGGGCAGCATGGGGGGCCTTTCGGGGACGTACGAGGGGATCACCGCGAGGACGACGTGCGGGGTGTGCGCGGCCAACTCGGCCAGCAGACCGTGCAGTTCGGGAGTGTCCCCACGCGAGTCGACGACCGCGACCACCGCGTCGAAGCCGGCGCCGGCGATGTTGTAGGCGTAGCGGTCACCGGGGCCGTCGGCGGGGGTGTCGTGGGCGGGGAAGGTGAGGCGGGTGCGGATCGCGTAGCCGGGGTCGTCCACCGCGAGGACGGGGGAACGGGTGGTGGTGGAGTAGGTGACGTCGGCGTCGGCTATCTGCTCCAGCTCGCGGGCGAGTCTGAGGGGGGCGTACATCAGCTCTTCGAAGCCGAGGATGTGTACGCGGTGGGCTTCTTCTGGGAGTGCCTCTGCGAGGCGGGCGGCCATTGCGGGGAGGGCGCGTTCGAGGCGTATTCGGTGGGCGGGGGTGAAGCCGTGACGGCCGCCGTCGGGGAGGTTGTGGGGCCAGCGGAGATCGATGCGTCTCGGCTGCGGGCCGGTGGGGGCTGGTCGCGCAGTTCCCCGCGCCCCTAGGGGGTTGGCGCCCAGGTGAGTTTTTAGGGGCGCGGGGAACTGCGCGCCCGGCCCGGACGGCGCCGCAGACGACATACGACCTGTCCCGGCACCCCCTGCCTCGTACCGCGCCACCAACTCCTGCCCCTTCTCCAGCACCCCCGCCGGCAGGCGAACCGTGCCGGAGGCCGCTGTCACCAGGTCCACCCTCGTGCCTATCTCCCGCGCGAACTCGTCCAGGCGGCCCGCGTCCGCGGGGGAGCGCATGTCGACCAGGGCCACCACCACATACCGGTCTCGCGGGTAGCGCTCGTGGAGGTCGCGGATGGTGTTGAGGACCGTGTTGCCCGTCGAGAACTCGTCGTCCACCAGGACCAACGGGCCCTCGCCGGCCAGCAGCGCGGGGTTCTCCGGCAGCAGCAGATGCGACGTCGCGTGGGAGTGCGACTCCTCGAAGCCGCCCGCCGTGGCCACGCCGGGGACCGGGCGGCGGGTGGAGTGGAGGTAGGGGGCGACGGCGATACCGTCGGCCACCGCGTGGCCCAGGCCCGTCGCGGTCTCCGCGTAGCCGAGGACCACCGCACGGGCGGACTCGTCGGGGCCCAGGAGGTCGCGGACTCTGCGGCCCAGGGTGAAGCCGTAGCCGTAGACGATCGACGGGGACTGGGGGACGTGTTTGCCGAGCACGTTCGAGACGAGGAGGTGGGCCCGTTTGGGGTTGCGGCGGAGGGCCAGGCCCAGGAGGTCGGTCAGTTCGGGGTCGCCGAGGAGTTCGACGCCGAGCCGCTCCGCGACCCAACTGCCGGACCAGACCCCGTTGTTCACTGCCTTGTTCATGCGTCCCTTGCGATTCAGCCGGGGATTCCGGCGGCGAGCAGCTCCACGAAGCCGACGTCCTCGCGTGCGACGCCGAAGATCTCGGCGCGCAGCATGGTCCGCTCGGCCCAGGCGCGGTGCGGCTTCACCTCGTTCATCTTGTTCGTGTACGCCGAGCGCAGCACACCCCCGCCGCCGCGCTCGGGCCGCAGGATGTCCTGCGCGTCGCAGAACTCCTCGTGGCTGACCACGGACAGCGCGTGCACGGGCAGCACGTGCGTGGGGTGGATGCAGGTCTTGCCCATCAGCCCGTTGGCCTGGTCGAGGGCGATCTCGCGCAGCAGGCCGTCCATGGCGTGCTCGATCAGCGCCTCGCGCAGCTCCTCGGCCTGGCCCTCCAGGAAGGGGCTGCGGCGCAGCTGCGGCTTGAACATGCGCTCCTGGACCCGGAAGTACTCCCACACCGGGCCGGTCACCGTGAAGCCGGTGCCGTCGGCCCGGCCCAGCATGTTCACCACGTCGCCGATCACGTTGGCGACGATCTGGACGTCGTAGGCCGTCATGTCGGAGGCCCTGCGGAGGCCGTAGGAGGAGCAGAAGTCGGTCACGCCCAGGCGCAGGGCGAGGACGCGGTCGCGGTACTTGTCGACCGCGCGGGAGATGCCCTCCAGGGTCTCGACGCGCGACTCGCGGTAGAGCAGCTCGGGCGACTCCAGGACCGGCATGCCGAAGAGGCGGCGGCCGCTCGACACCTCGGCGGCGGCCAGTGCCTCCAGGAAGGGCATGCCGCGTTCCTCGGTGAACTTCGGCATCACGAAGCCGGAGAGGAGTCGTACGGCCGAGCCCATGCGGCGGACCAGATCGGGGATCTGTTCGGGCACGCGGACCCGGACGAACAGCAGCGGGAGCTCCACGCCCGGGCGGGCGGCCAGCTCGGTGAACTGCTGGACGAGGTTCTCCTCGGCGGCCGGGACGTCCTCGTCGCCGATCGAGTCCTCCAGGCACAGCACCATCGACACGACGCCGCGCCCGGCCAGCTTGACGATGTCGTCGGCCAGGTGGGGCCTGGTGGCCGGGCTGTAGAGCGTGGCGCCGAGGGCCGCGGCGAGCAGCCGGGCCGGGGAGTCCGCGTCGAACTCGCACGGCTCCTGGAAGAAGAGACGGTGCCGCACCTCAGGGGCAATGTGCCCGAAATGACGCATAAAGCTCCCCCGTGGTGACGATGTGACTCGTGATTGTTTTCGATAGGTGGCCGGTAATAGTACGTACAAATCCATGTCAGGGGTTCCCGCCGGGCATGAACTTCAGGTAACTCGGCCGTGTCGGTGTCCGAACCCCCACGTTGTCGTGACCAGGACCGAGAGGGCAGGATGACCGCATGACGCACGCGATGCTGAAGGGGTCGAACGTCCCGTTGGAGGCCACCACGGTACGTGCCGTGCTGCGCTGGACGCCCGGACAGGGTGTCCCGGACGTGGATGCCTCTGCTCTGCTCCTCGGCCCCGCCGGTCAGGTGCGTTCCGACGAGGACTTCGTCTTCTACAACCAGCCCCGGCATCCGTCCGGGAAGGTCTGGTGGCTCGGCAAGAAGCGTGTCGCCGAGGGCCCCACCGACACGATCCAGACAGATCTGGCCGGTGTCGAGCCCGAAGTCAGCCGGATTCTGGTGGTCGCATCGGCGGAGGACAAGACCTTCGACCGCGTACTGGGCCTGCGCATCTCGCTGTACGACGCCGCCGTCGCCGAGGGTGAGCCGCTGCTGTATTTCGACATCAAGCCGGAGACCGGCGAGGAGACCGCGCTGATCTGCGGGGAGCTGTACCGGCGGGGTGAGGGGTGGAAGTTCCGGGCGCTGGGTGAGGGGTACGCGAACGGGCTGCGCGGGCTGGCCATGGACTTCGGGATCACGGTCGACGAGTCGGAGGCGGCGAGCGCTCCTGAGGTTTCGCAGCCGTTGCCTCCGGCGGTTCCTGTGCAGTCGTCCGGGTACGGGTATCCGCCGGCGCAGGAGCCGGTGACTCAGCCTGCGTACGGGTATCCGCAGGCCGCTCCGGCGGCTGCGGACGGGACGTATGGGTATCCGCAGCCGGTGCCTGTCGCTTCCGCGGTGGATCCGGATTTTCGGTTGCCTCCGCAGGGGCCGCAGTTCATCTGAGGGCGGGTGGGTAGTTCGTTCGCTGCGGGCCGGTGGGGGCTGGGCGCGCCCGCGCGGCGGAGCCGCAAATCGATACAGCCCCGCGCCCCTGAAGCTGCCCCTTCGGGGCGCTTCAGCGCTCCACCTTCGTCTTGTAGCCCCGCCCCCACTGCAGTCCCCACCCGTACAACCTGTCCAGCTCCGCCTGGAAGCCGTAGACGAACTTCACTTCTCGGCGGACCACGAACTCGCCCTTGACGTTCTCGATCATCACCACCGCGCAGGAGCGGGCCTGAGGGTGGCGTTCGTCGAGGCCTATCTCGATGCGGGGGCCGTTGCTGGGGTAGAGGGTGACGATCGCGTGGGTGCGGTCGAAGGCGGGGGTCTGGTCGTAGATGTAGACGAAGACCAGGAGGCGCTTGATCTCGTCGCGGTGGTCGAGGTTGACGTACATCGTCTCGCCGGACGCGGAGCCGAAGCGGTCGTCGCCGCTGAGCTTGACGTACGGGGGTGAGTTGACGTCGCCGAGGAGGCCGCCGAGTGGCTGGACGACGCCCTTGGTGCCGTCCATGAGTTCGTAGAGGCAGCCCAGGTCGAGGTCGACGTTGACCATGCTCTGGCTGTGGCCCATGACCTCGGGCGGCTTGAGGGCCTTGAAGGGGTGGCGCAGCAGGCTGTCCCGCTGGAGGCCGCCGATGTCGGAGGTGCGCATCCGCCAGGTGAGGTTGACGCGCAGGTTGCCGGTGGCCGCGCCCTGTTTGGTGAGCGAGACCTGGTGGTGCCGTTTGGTCAGTTCGATCGCGTTGCTGGCCGCGCTGCCCGAGTCGAAGTCGATCTCGCGCCGCCAGATTCCGTCGAAGAAGCCCATTCCCGCCCCCACGTCCACATCACTCACGACAAAGCTGTCGGGGCGGCGGACCGAGGGCATGTCCTCTGTCTGCCGCCCCGAACAGAGCGTTCCCTTACCAGGGAGCTTGTCACACCCCGGACGAGACCTCAGTCTTCTCGTCCGAGCCGGCTTTTCCCTCGGCTTCCGCGATGGCGTTGTTGCGCCGGACCGAGGACCAGAACGACCAGCCGATCAGAATGACGCCGACCAGGCCGGTGATGACCTCGTTGATCTGGTACTGGATGGTGACCATGAGGATCACGGCGAGGGCGCCGATCGCGTAGTGGGCGCCGTGCTCCAGGTAGACGTAGTCGTCGAGGGTGCCCTGGCGGACCAGGTACACCGTCAGGGAGCGGACGTACATCGCGCCGATGCCCAGGCCCAGTGCCATCAGGACGATGTCGTTGGTGATGGCGAAGGCGCCGATCACGCCGTCGAAGGAGAACGACGCGTCCAGGACCTCCAGGTACAGGAACATGAAGAACGCGGCCTGGCCTGCGAGGACCACCGCCGAGCGCTGCTTGCCGGTGCGCGCGGCCTCTTCCTCCTCCTCGTGCTCCCGCTCCTCCTCTTCTTCGAGCTTGTCCTCGAAGTAGCCGGAGAGTCCGCCGACGATCATGTACGTGATCAGGCCGGAGATGCCGGCGATCAGGACCGTCTGCGCCTTGTCGGTGTGCGCGCCGCCGTGCTGGTGGGCGTGGGCAGCGAAGGTGAAGGACGTGATCAGCAGGACGATCAGCGCGATGCAGACCGACAGCATGTCGACCTTGCCGAGCTTGGCGAGCGGGCGCTCGATCCAGCGCAGCCACTGGATGTCCCGGTCCTCGAAGATGAAGTCGAGGAAGATCATCAGGAGGAACATGCCGCCGAAGGCCGCGATCGCCGGGTGGGCGTCGGTGACCAGCTGCTGGTAGTGGTCCTTGTTGTTGAGCGCGAGGTCGACCGCGTCGATCGGGCCGATCTTGGCGGTGACGGCGACGATGACGACGGGGAACACCAGCCGCATGCCGAAGACGGCGATCAGGACGCCCACCGTGAGGAAGATCTTCTGCCAGAAGGCGGACATCTTCTTCAGGATCCCGGCGTTGACCACCGCGTTGTCGAATGACAGCGAGATCTCCAGGACGGCCAGGATCGCCACGATTCCGAAGGCTTCCCACCCCCCGTAGAACGCCGCCGCGACCAGGCCGAGCGCGGTGACCGCGAACGACCAGCCGAAGGTTTTCAGAAGCACTGGCTACCCAATCCCTGTGTGTACGGGTCTCCCCCGCGCCGCACTCGGCTTTACTTAAAATTTGACGTCGAGCACTGAGTCTAGAGGGAGACTCCCCGGACCGGGACAGCCGGTCGGGACCAAGGCCCTTTACGAGACGTTGACCCCGAAGTCCAGCGCGATGCCCCGCAGACCGGACGCGTACCCCTGGCCGACCGCCCTGAACTTCCACTCGCCCTGGTAGCGGTAGAGCTCGCCGAAGATCATGGCCGTCTCGGTGGAGGCGTCCTCGGAGAGGTCGTAGCGGGCGAGTTCCTGGCCGTCGGCCTGGTTCACGACGCGGATGAAGGCGTTGCTGACCTGGCCGAAGGTCTGGCCGCGGTTGTCGGCGTCGTGGATGGAGACCGGGAAGACGATCTTGTCGACGTTGGCCGGCACCTTGGTGAGGTCGACCAGGATCGACTCGTCGTCGCCCTCGCCCTCACCGGTGAGGTTGTCGCCGGTGTGCTCCACCGAGCCGTCCGGGCTCTTGAGCTGGTTGTAGAAGATGAACCACTCGTCCCCGAGCACCCGGCCGCCGTTGCACAGCAGTGCGCTGGCGTCGAGGTCGAAGTCGGCTCCGGTCGTGGAACGCGCGTCCCAGCCGAGCCCGATCAGTACGTTCGTGAGGTTCGGTGCGGCCTTGGACAGGGAGACGTTGCCCCCCTTGGCGAGTGTGACGCCCATTGTGCTGGTCCTCCCCGAGGCGATGCTGCTGTGTGAGTTGTTGTGCGCTCCCCCGGAGGGGAACCCCCCGGCGCCGCACGCTGACCGTGCGGCGCCGGGCGGTGAAGCCTGCGGACGTCAGACGTTGACGCCGAAGTCCTGGGCGATACCGCGCAGGCCCGAGGCATAGCCCTGGCCGATGGCGCGGAACTTCCACTCCGCGCCGTTGCGGTACAGCTCGCCGAAGACCATGGCCGTCTCGGTCGAGGCGTCCTCGGAGAGGTCGTAGCGGGCGATCTCGGCGCCGCCGGCCTGGTTCACCACGCGGATGAACGCGTTGCGGACCTGGCCGAAGGACTGCTGGCGGTTCTCGGCGTCGTAGATCGAGACCGGGAAGGTGATCTTGTCGACGTCTGCCGGGACCGCCGCCAGGTTCACCTTGATCGCCTCGTCGTCGCCCTCGCCCTCACCGGTGGTGTTGTCGCCGGTGTGCTCGACGGAGCCGTCGGGGCTCTTGAGGTTGTTGAAGAAGACGAAGTTGGCGTCGCTCGCGACCTTGCCCGCGCTGTTCAGCAGCAGTGCGCTGGCGTCGAGGTCGAAGTCGGTACCGGTGGTGGTGCGGACGTCCCACCCCAGACCGACGATGACCGCGGTCAGGCCCGGGGCCTCCTTGGTCAGTGAAACGTTGCCGCCCTTGCTGAGGCTGACTCCCACGAGTCCTCCATTGGTGTCCAGGGGCGGGGATGCCCCGTAGTGCGTCGGTATCGGATCAACGTCTCGATCCTAGTGACGGGTTCCCGGCCCACGCAGGCCCTGGAACCTAACAATCACAGGGTGTCGAGGGCCTTCACGTACTCACCGAGGTCGCGTGCGTCCGGAAGCCCGTTGACGACGGTCCAGCGCACGACGCCCTCCTTGTCGATGATGAAGGTGCCGCGCAGGGCGCACCCCTTGTCCTCGTCGAAGACGCCGTACGCGCGCGAAGTGTTGCCGTGCGGCCAGAAGTCGGAGAGCAACGGGTACTCCAGGCCCTCCTGTTCGGCGAAGACGCGCAGGGTGTGGATGGAGTCGTTGGAGACCGCGAGGAGTTGGGTGTCGCGGTCGGTGAACTGCGGCAGGTTGTCGCGCAGGGAGCACAGTTCGCCGGTGCAGACGCCGGTGAAGGCGAAGGGGTAGAAGAGCAGCACCACGTTCTTGTCACCGCGGAAGTCGGAGAGCTTCACGGTGGCGCCGTGGTTGTCCTTGAGCTCGAAATCGGGGGCCTTTTCGCCGACCTGGATCGCCATCTCGTCCTGCATCCCTTCGGTGGGGCTGTTCGGGTGAGAGCACCCTGGGCCCACCACCCTACGCAGCGATCACGGCATGCGGACGGACGGGCTGGCGTGGCCAGCCCGTCCGGGGTTCGACGATCGAGGTACCTCGGTGGACTACCTCTTGGACTTGGCCGCCTTGGGCGTCACCAGCCGGCTGCCGCTCCAGTCCTTGCCCACGCTGACGCTCTTGGCCGCGGAGAGTCCCGCGGTCGTGGCGGCTTCCGAGATGTCGCTCGGCTCGACGTAGCCGTCACGGCCCGTCTTCGGCGTCAGCAGCAGGATGGAGCCGCCCTCCTCGACGTACGAGATGGCGTCCACCAGCACGTCGGTCAGGTCGCCGTCCTCGTCGCGGAACCACAGCACCACGGCATCGGCGACGTCGTCGTAGTCCTCGTCCACCAGGTCGCTGCCGATGACTTCTTCAATGGCCTCGCGGAGTTCCTGGTCTACGTCGTCGTCGTAGCCGATCTCCTGGACCACCTGCTCGGGCTGGAACCCCAGCCTTGCGGCAGGGTTCGTCCGCTCCTCCGCGTGGTCCGCGGTCGCGCTCACGGGTTGCCTCCTGATCATGTCTTGATGAATGTCCAGCATCGCGCGTGCGCGAAGCATTGGCCGTAGTCCACACGGACGGGCCGGATCGCGCAAGTACCCGGCGATTCGGAACGCCGAAACGGTGACGATCCTGGCCGTGTCGCCGCAACTCCAGGCACGCTATCGCGGCCGCTGGTGACGTACACCACAGCGTTCTGCCCGGTTTGCACGTTTGAGAACCCTCCGAGGGTACGCGACTCGAATGACTTTGCTAAACGAGTCACGGTTACCTCACGGTAGAGATGACGATTGCCGCCCCGCGGTAGACCATGGGGAACGGTGCAGCCCCCTCACCCAGCTCCCTCTGACAGGTAAGGAACAGCGTGGCTTCCGGATCCGATCGCAATCCGATCATCATTGGCGGCCTTCCGAGTCAGGTTCCTGACTTCGATCCCGAAGAGACCCAGGAGTGGCTCGACTCGCTCGACGCCGCCGTGGACCAGCGCGGCCGTGAGCGGGCCCGCTATCTGATGCTCCGGCTGATCGAGCGGGCCCGCGAGAAGCGCGTGGCCGTGCCCGAGATGCGCAGCACGGACTACGTCAACACGATCGCCACCAAGGACGAGCCGTTCTTCCCCGGCAACGAGGAGATCGAGCGCAAGATCCTGAACGCCACCCGCTGGAACGCCGCGGTGATGGTGTCCAGGGCCCAGCGTCCCGGTATCGGGGTCGGCGGCCACATCGCCACCTTCGCCTCCTCCGCCTCCCTCTACGACGTGGGCTTCAACCACTTCTTCCGGGGCAAGGACCAGGGCGACGGCGGCGACCAGATCTTCTTCCAGGGGCACGCCTCGCCGGGCATCTACGCCCGCGCGTTCCTCCTGGACCGGCTCAGCGAGCAGCAGCTCGACGCGTTCCGCCAGGAGAAGTCGAAGGCGCCGTACGGGCTGTCCTCGTATCCGCACCCGCGGTCGATGCCGGACTTCTGGGAGTTCCCGACCGTGTCCATGGGCCTCGGCCCGCTCGGCGCGATCTTCCAGGCGCGGATGAACCGCTACATGGAGGCGCGCGGGATCGCGGACACCTCCAGGTCACACGTGTGGGCGTTCCTCGGTGACGGCGAGATGGACGAGCCGGAGTCGCTCGGCCAGCTGTCGATCGCGGCGCGCGAGGGCCTGGACAACCTGACCTTCGTCGTCAACTGCAACCTCCAGCGGCTCGACGGCCCGGTGCGCGGCAACGGCAAGATCATCCAGGAGCTGGAGTCGCAGTTCCGCGGTGCCGGCTGGAACGTCATCAAGCTGGTCTGGGACCGCACCTGGGACCCGCTGCTCGCCCAGGACCGCGACGGTGTGCTGGTGAACCAGCTGAACACCACGCCGGACGGCCAGTTCCAGACGTACGCCACGGAGACCGGCGCGTACATCCGCGAGCACTTCTTCGGGCACGACCACCGGCTGCGCGCGATGGTCGAGAACATGACCGACGACCAGATCCTGCACCTGGGGCGCGGCGGCCACGACCACCGGAAGGTGTTCGCGGCCTTCGAGGCAGCCAAGGAGCACAAGGGCCAGCCGACCGTCGTGCTCGCGCAGACGGTCAAGGGCTGGACGCTGGGCCCCAACTTCGAGGGCCGCAACGCCACGCACCAGATGAAGAAGCTGACGGTCGCCGACCTCAAGGGCTTCCGCGACCGCCTGCACCTCCCGATCACCGACCAGGAGCTGGAGTCCGGCGCGCCGCCGTACTACCACCCGGGCCGGAACTCGGAGGAGATCCAGTACATGCACGACCGGCGCAACGCGCTGGGCGGCTACGTCCCCACCCGTGTCGTCCGCTCGAAGCCGCTCGCTCTCCCCGAGGACAAGACGTACGCGAGCGTGAAGAAGGGTTCGGGCCAGCAGTCGATCGCCACCACCATGGCGTTCGTACGGCTGCTCAAGGACCTCATGCGGGACAAGGAGATCGGCAAGCGGTTCGTGCTGATCGCGCCGGACGAGTACCGCACGTTCGGCATGGACTCGTTCTTCCCGAGCGCGAAGATCTACAACCCGCTGGGCCAGCAGTACGAGTCGGTGGACCGCGATCTGCTGCTCGCGTACAAGGAGTCGCCGACCGGGCAGATGCTGCACGACGGCATCTCGGAGGCGGGCTGCACCGCTTCGCTGATCGCGGCGGGTTCGGCGTACGCCACGCACGGCGAGCCACTCATCCCGGTCTACGTCTTCTACTCGATGTTCGGTTTCCAGCGCACCGGTGACCAGTTCTGGCAGATGGCCGACCAGTTGGCGCGTGGTTTCGTACTGGGTGCGACCGCGGGCCGTACGACTCTGACCGGTGAGGGTCTGCAACACGCGGACGGACACTCGCAGTTGCTGGCCTCGACCAACCCGGGGTGTGTCGCCTACGACCCGGCGTACTCGTACGAGATCGCCTACATCGTGCAGGACGGGCTGCGGCGGATGTACGGCCCCGACAGTGAGGACGTCTTCTACTACCTCACCGTCTACAACGAGCCGATCCAGCACCCGGCCGAGCCGGCGGACGTCGATGTCGAGGGCATCCTCAAGGGCGTCC
Source organism: Streptomyces sp. NPDC050548 (assembly GCF_044457385.1). NCBI lineage: Bacteria > Bacillati > Actinomycetota > Actinomycetes > Kitasatosporales > Streptomycetaceae > Streptomyces > Streptomyces sp. NPDC050548. The sequence goes on along the minus strand of NZ_JBITGV010000003.1, from coordinate 343,283 downwards.
ACCGCATCAGCCGGGGCGCCTCGGGCACGGTTCCGGCGCAGATCATGGCGTCGGGTGTGGCGGTGCCGTGGGCCATCGAGGCGCAGCGGATCCTCGCCGAGGACTGGAACGTGCGGGCCGATGTCTGGTCGGCGACCTCCTGGAACGAGCTGCGGCGCGAGGCGGTCGAGGTCGAGCGGCACAATCTGCTGCATCCCGAGGAGGAGCAGCAGGTTCCTTATGTCACGCGGAAGTTGAGCGGGGCGGAGGGGCCGTTCGTGGCGGTTTCCGACTGGATGCGGTCGGTTCCTGATCAGATCGCTCGGTGGGTGCCGGGGACGTACCAGTCCCTGGGGGCTGACGGGTTCGGGTTCGCTGACACTCGCGGGGCTGCTCGGCGGTTCTTCCACATTGACGCGGAGTCGATCGTGGTGGCTGTGCTGACGGAGTTGGCTCGGGAGGGGAAGGTCGACCGGTCTGTGTTGAAGCAGGCGATCGATCGGTATCAGTTGCTGGATGTTGCCTCGGCTGACCCGGGTGTGGCCGGAGGGGACGCGTAGTTTCTTTGCCTGCGGGTGCGTGGGGGCTGGTCGCGCAGTTCCCCGCGCCCCCGAAGGGCGGCCCCTTCGGGGCGCCCATAGGCCGTCCCCCATCCCCCTAACATGCGGGCATGAAGCAACAATCGGCGCAAGCCCGTTGGGAGCAGCTCACTCAACGGCCCCTGCTGGCGCTCGCCGTTGCGTTTGCCGTGGCCTATGCCGTGCCGATCGTGGACACCACCGCCGGTCATTCACTGACGGAGGTGTGCACGGCGGTCGAGTGGGTGGTGTGGGCGGCGTTCGCCGCCGACTATCTGATGCGGCTCGCGATGTCCCGGGACCGGCGGCGGTTCGTACGGACGCACTGGATGGACCTGTGCGCGGTGGTGCTGCCGATACTCCAGCCGCTGCGGCTGCTGCGCATGGTGTCGACGCTCATACTCGTCGGGCGGCGGGCCCGGATGGCCTCGCAGATCCAGTTGACGACGTATGTCGCCGGCGCGGTGGTCGGGCTGTTGATGTTCGGCTCGCTCGCGGTGCTGTCCGTGGAACGGGACTCGCCCAACGGGAACATCCGGACGCTGGGTGACGCCGTGTGGTGGTCGTTCACGACCATGACGACCGTGGGGTACGGGGACCACGCGCCGACCACCGGTCTCGGTCGGATGATCGCCGTCGGGCTGATGCTGTCCGGGATCGCGCTGCTCGGTGTCGTCACCGCGAACATCGCCACCTGGTTCATCGCCCGGTTCGAGAAGGACGACGTGGAGGAGCGCCGGCAGACCGAGGCCATCGAGGCGCTGACGGAGGAAGTACGGGCGCTGCGGGCGGAGGTGGCGGCGCTGTCCGGGGCGGGGGTGCCGGGAGCGGGGGTACCGAGCCTGGTCAGCCCCGGCTCAGAAGAACGTCCATAGAACCGCCGCCACCGTGTCGATCGCGCCCAGGACCAGGGCCACCAGGGCCACCACCCGGCGTGCGCCCGCCCACCTGCGGCCCATGGCCAGCCAGCCGCAGATCACCGCGATCGGGCCGAGGACGATCCCCAGGTTGCCCGCCAGGAAGAAGCCCGCGATCGCGCAGACCAGTCCGACGACGGCGAGCGTCGCGCGGTCCGGCCGGGTGCGTGTTCCATTTCCTGAGCCCGTCATCGTCAACTCCCTGGGGGTGCACGCCAGTTCCGTCCTACGACGCTTACCCCCGTACGCATGAAAAAAGCCTGCTTGCGCGCTGCCCCCCTCCGGCAGCGCGCCGCAGACCACCCGTCCCCCCTGCCCTGCGGAGGACTTGACTTACTGTGACCTGCGGCGCGTACCGAGCGCCAGGAATCTTTAGCGCAGTCACCCTGATAGGCGAACTCGCCCTGGAAAAGGGTTAGATGTGGGCCGCTCCCGCGCCCGCCTCCGCGTTCTCGCCGCGCTTGGTCAGCAGGGCGACGAACACCGCGACGACCGCCACTCCGGCCGCGACCAGGCAGGCCAGGCTCATGCCGGAGATGAAGGTGTCGTGGGCGACCTGCGTGATCTTCGCGGCGACCGCCGCCGGGGTGCCCGGGGCGATCGGGGCGACTCCGACCTGGACCGCTTCGGCGGTCGCGTCCAGTTGCGGCTGGGTGAGCTTGGGCAGGCCCGCGTCCGCCCAGGTGCCGGGCAGGTCGCTGTCGACGCGGGAGGCCATGACGGCGCCGAGGACGGCCGTACCGAGGCTGCCGCCGATCTGCATCGCGGCCTGCTGGAGACCGCCGGCGACACCGGAGAGTTCCATGGGCGCGTTGCCCACGATGACCTCGGTGGCGCCGACCATCACCGGGGCGAGGCCGAGGCCCAGCAGGGCGAACCAGATCGACATGACCGCGCTGCCGGTGTCCGACTCCAGGGTGGACATGCCGTACATGGCGATGGCGGTGGCGGCCATGCCGCCGGCCAGCGGGATGCGCGGGCCGAGCTTGGTGATCGCGGCGCCGGCCAGCGGGGAGCCGACGATCATCATCCCGGTGAGTGGGAGGAGGTGGAGACCGGCGTCGATGGGGCTCATACCGTGCACGTTCTGCAGATAGAACGTCACGAAGAACAGGCCGCCCATGAAGGCGATCGCCATCAGGACCATCAGCACCACGCCCGCGGACAGCGGGATCGAGCGGAACAGGCCCAGCGGGATGAGGGGTTCAGCGACCTTCTGCTCCCAGAACGCGAACAGGGCGAAGCCCAGGACGGACGCGGCGAGGAACGCCCAGGTCGTACCGGCGCCCCAGCCCCAGGCGGGGGCCTTGATGAGGGCCCAGACCAGGCAGAACATCGCGCCGGAGAGCAGCACGATGCCGAGGATGTCGAAGGAGCGCGGGGCGTTCTCCGCGCGGTGGTCGCGCAGGATCAGCAGGCCGAGGACGAGCGCGATGGCGCCGACCGGGACGTTGATGAAGAACACCGACTGCCAGTTGACGTGCTCGACGAGGACGCCGCCGAGGATCGGGCCGCCCGCGGTGGAGGCGCCGATGACCATGCCCCACAGGCCGATGGCCATGTTGAGCTTCTCGGCCGGGAAGGTGGCCCGCAGCAGGCCGAGCGCGGCCGGCATCAGCAGGGCGCCGAACAGGCCCTGGAGCACGCGGAAGGTGACGACGAACGCGATGCTGTGGGAGAGGCCGATGGCGCCGGACGCGAGGGCGAAGCCGCTGACGCCGATCAGGAAGGTCTGGCGGTGGCCGAAGCGGTCGCCGAGCTTGCCGGCGGTGATGAGGGAGACCGCGAGGGCGAGGAAGTAGCCGTTGGTGATCCACTGGACGTCGGCGAAGCTGGCGCCGAGGTCCTTCTGGATGGCCGGGTTGGCGATGGCGACGATGGTGCCGTCGAGGGCCACCATCATGACGCCGACGGCGACGGTTATGAGGGTGAACCACGGGTGGCCGCGCAGCCCCGTGGTGGGCGTCGGTTCGGACGGGGCGGCCGGCGCCTTGTCCCCCGGCCCCGTCGCGCTGATGGTGGTCTGACTAGTCATGCGTTCGAGGCTAGTGTCAGCCGCTGACAGTTGACAAACAGGTTCAGATGTCGGCGGCTGTCAACAATCGCGAGGAGAACGGCATGGAGACATTGCGCGAGCGCAAGAAGGCCCGCACGCGGGACGCGCTGCTGCGTGCCGCCCTCGAACTGTTCACGGCCAAGGGCTACGAACAGACCACCGTCGACGAGATCGCCGAGGCCGTCGACGTCTCGCAGCGCACCTTCTTCCGCTACTTCGCGAGCAAGGAGGAGGCCGCCTTCTTCGTGCCCCGGCTCACCGAGACGCACTTCGTCGAGGCCGTCCGCGCCCGCCCGCCGCACGAGGCCCCGCTGGAGGCGCTGCGCCGGGCCGTCCTGGAGAGCTGGGACACCATCAACGAGGCGATCCAGCAGGTCGTACCGCTGGAACTGCACATGCGCACCTACCGGGTCATCGAGTCGACGCCGGGACTGCTGGCCGCGCATCTGCGGCGCTCGATGGAGCTGGAGGAGGAACTCGCGCAGATCATCGCCGCACGCGAGGGGCTGGCGATGGACACCGACCCCCGGCCGCGGCTGGTGGTCGCGGTGTTCGGCGGGGTGATGCGGGTGGTGGAGCGGATGTGGATCGCGGGGGACGACCTCAGCATCGAGGCGATGCGGGAGTTGACGGCCGCGTACCTCGACGGGGTGGGCCCGGCGCTCGCGGGGAACTGGCGCACGAGCGAGTCGTACTGAGTTCCTCATCACGTACCGCTGAAACGTGATCCCCGTCACTCGGTTAACGCGAGACCCTCTCGTTCTCCTAGTGTGTCCTCCCAGTGACTTCCTTCGACTCCTCCCCCACGCTGAACGCCTGGCGCGCGCTGCTCGCGCTGGCCGTGGTGTTCGTGATGCTGGCGACCACCGGCTGGACCGCGGTGCGCAGCCATCCCGGGAAAACGGCGCTCCAGGCCTCCCTCTCCGCATGGGAGCACGGCCATATGAACGGGCGAGAGCTGCCCGACCCGGACGCCTCCCCGACCCGGCTGGCCCGCTTCTTCACCTCGCTCACCGCACAGCAGCGCACCCGCCTCGCGCACCGCTACCCGCTCGCGGTCGGCAACATGAACGGCGCCCCGGTCCAGCTGCGCTACCGCGCCAACCACATCGCCCTCGACCAGGCCCGCAAGGTCGAGAAGAAGCGCATGCACGACAGCCGCCTCACGCCCTACGGCAAGCAGGAGGCGGGCCGCCTCATGCACCGCTTCGAGGCGCTGATGAGCGGGAACCGCCACATCCTGGCCTTCGACCCCGGAGGCTCGGGCCGGATCGCCGAGGTCTTCGGCGACCTGGACACCGCGCAGCGCGTGTCGATCATCGTCCCCGGTGTCGACACCGACCTGCTGACCTTCCAGAAGACCAACAAGAGCTACTCGGCCCCCGTCGGCATGGCGCAGAACCTGTACGCCGCCGAGAACACGGCGAAGTCCGCGACCGACACCGGCACGCGCACGGCCGTCATCGCCTGGGCCGACTACACCGCGCCCGGCGGCCTGGGCATCGACTCGGCCACCGCGGGCCGCGCCGAGGCAGGCGCCGTACGACTGAACGCACTGCTGCGCGCCCTGCCCGGCACCTCGCAGATCGCTCTCTTCTGCCACAGCTACGGCTCGGTGGTGTGCGGGGTCGCCGCGCACGAACTGCCTACCCGGGTGACCGACATCGCGGTGGCCGGCAGCCCCGGCATGCGCGCCTCGAACGCCGCCCACCTGCACACCCTCGCCCGGGTGTGGGCGATGCGGGACGCCGACGACTGGATCCAGGACGTGCCGTACATGGAGGTCGGCGGTCTCGGCCACGGCGAGGACCCGGTGTCCAGGGCCTTCGGCGCGCGAGTGCTGGCCGCGAAGGACGCCAAGGGTCACACCGGCTACTTCGCGTCGGGCACCGACAGCCTCGCCAATTTCGCCGACATCGGCGTGGGCGCGTACGACGCGGTGTCGTGCGCGCACGACACCGACACCTGCCGACAGGGTCTGCCCGACGCCCCGGCGGCCGGACGCGCGTAGAAACAGCAGGAACTGCGGTCTGCGCGGGGATGGGACGGAGGAGTGTGTGCCACCTACGATGAGCCGCATGGGTGACGTACTGGCCGGATTTCATGCCGCTTGGGAGTTCGAGTCCGACTTCGTGCGCATCCGCTACGAGCGGGGCATTCGAACCCCCAAGCTCTTCCAGGCACTCGGTGAACGCCGGATCCCCTTCGAGGCGATGGAGACGGTGACCCTCGCCCCCGGCAAGCGCGGCACGGTCGTCCTGCGCCTCGTACCGCGCGCCGGCGCCGACCCCCTCATGGAAGCGGCCGCCGGCCAGCTCAAAGAGAGCAGCGACCCCTACCAACTCGTCCTGCCCGCCGAACGCGAGACCCTCGCCGAGTACTACGCCGACGAACTGCGCGCCCAGCTGAAGCGCGACCGCGGCCCGGCCGAACGCTTCCTGGTGGCCGCCCCCGAAGTGCCGCTGCGCTTCAAGGCGTACGACGGGAAGGCGACCTTCGACGGCAAGACGGTCTCCTTCCGCTGGTTCTGGACCGGCGCGTCGTCGGCCAAGTGGAAGGCCGGCGACCAGAGCTTCCCGGTCACCGACCTCAACGGCGTCGAGTGGCGCTCCCCCGAGGTCTTCGAGGGTCATCTACGGCTGCTGCGGGGGGCTGCGCCGCCTGTGCCGGTGGATCAGGATCCGGCGGCCGTGGTGTTCGGGCTGGGATACGGGCCGGTGCACGAGTCTCTGCCGTTCGCGGCAGCGGTCCTTGCCGCGGTGCGCTCCGCGCGTCCTACTGCTGTGATCCCGGCGGCTCGGCGTGACCCCGCCGATATTGCCGAGCGGATTCGGCATCTTGGGGAGTTGCATGCGGCGGGGCTGGTGACGGATGAGGAGTTCAGCGTGAAGAAAGCGGAGCTGCTGGCTGAGCTTTAGCTGCGGGCCGGTGGGGGCTGGTCGCGCAGTTCCCCGCGCCCCTAAAGGGGCGCTGCAGCCCAAGAAGTTTCTACTCCCTGCTCGTTGATGCGAAGGTCATGTCCGCGTAGCGGTCCCCCGCCACCTTGCCCGCGATCGGCTCCAGCAGGCTCAACTGGTCGTCGGTCAGGACGATCCGCGTCGCCGCCGTGTTCTCCTCCACCCGCCTGCGCTTCGTCGTACCGGGGATCGGGATCACGGGGAGGCCATGGACCTGGGCGCGCTGCTGTACCCAGGCCAGGGCGATCTGGCCGAGGGAGGCGTCGTGGGCGGCGGCGACCGTGCGGATGGGGTCCAGGAGGGTCGCGTTGGCCGCCGCGTTCTCGCCGGTGAAGCGGGGCTGGTGGCGGCGGAAGTCGCCCTCCGTCAGGTCCTGTTCGGCGCTGGCGAACGAGCCGGTGAGGAAGCCACGGCCGAGCGGCGAGTACGGCACGACGGCCGAGCCCAGCTCGACGGCCGCACCGACCAGGCTGATCTCGACGTCCCGGCTGAACAACGACCACTCCGACTGCACGGCGGCGATCGGGTGCACGGTGTGCGCGGCGCGCAGCTCCGCTCCCGTGACCTCGCTCAGCCCGAGGTTCCTGACCTTGCCCTCGCGCACCAGCTCCGCCATCGCGCCGACGGTCTCCTCGATGGGGACGGCCGGGTCGCGGCGGTGCATGTAGTAGAGGTCGATGACATCGATGCCAAGACGCCGCAGGCTCGCCTCGACGGCCTGGCGGATGTAGGGCCGGTCGTTGCGGATGACCCGCCGGGTGGGCTCACCGGCCGGGATCGACATGGCGAACTTGGTGGCGACGACGACCTCGTCGCGGTGCGCCGTGAAGAACGGCGACAGGAACCGCTCGTTCTCTCCGACCCCGTACACGTCGGCCGTGTCGTAGAAGGTCACGCCCAGCTCCAGCGCCCGGTCCAGGGTGGCCAGCGACTCCTTCGCGTCGGGGGGACCGTAGGCGAAGCTCATGCCCATGCAGCCGAGACCCTGGACGCCGACCTCGGGGCCGTCCGCACCGAGCCGTGCGGTCGGGATCGTGGTGTCGGTCATCCTGCCTTCTCCTTCTCGTAGGCGTGGGCCTCGCCGTAGAAGGCGATCTTCCGGTCGAGTACGGCGAGGGTGTCGCGCAGTTCCTCGATCCTGGCGAGGACGTCCCGGCGGGTGGCTTCGAGGAGTTCGAAGCGGTCGCCGTAGGTGTGGTCGCCCTCGCGCACCAGCTCTGCGTAGCGGACCATGTCGGCGACCGGCATGCCGGTCAGGCGGAGCTTGCCGACGAGGTCGAGCCAGTCGAGGTCGCGGTTGCTGTAGCGGCGCTGGCCGGTGTGCGAGCGGTCGATGTGCTGCATCAGCCCGATGCGCTCGTACCAGCGCAGGGTGTGTGCCGTCAGGCCGGTGAAGGCGACGACCTCGCTGATCGTGTAGCTGTCCGCGCCGTCGGGGCGCCGCTCCGCCTGGGGCGGGCCCGCGCAGCTGTCGGTCCTGGTACCCGTGGTCTCCATCACCGTCATGACCTCCACGCTATGGCCTTGGAGTGCACTCGAAGCAAGCGGAACCGGTAAGAAATCGGCAGGACGCCCGAGACCGAGCGCTTAGGCTCGACGGCATGCCCTTGCACAACCTCGCGCTGATCGAGAACTGGCCGGTACCGACCGCGGCGGCAGGCGTCGTACGAGCCGACGGAACCGTCCTCGGGACCCACGGCCCGACCACCCACCCCTTCCCGCTCGCCTCGGTCACCAAGCCGCTCGCGGCGTACGCCGCCCTCGTCGCATACGAGGAGGGCGCCATCGAACTGGACGAACCGGCGGGCCCGCCCGGCTCCACCGTCCGCCATCTCCTGGCCCACACCTCGGGCCTGGCCTTCGACGAACACCGCGTGACGGCACCCCCCGGACAGCGCCGCCTCTACTCGAACGCGGGCTTCGAGCAACTCGGCGACCACATCGCGAAGGCGACGGAGATCGAGTTCGCGGAGTACCTGCACCAGGCGGTCCTGGCCCCCCTGGCCATGAACTCGACCTCCCTGAACGGCTCCCCGGCGAAGGACGGCGTCTCGACGGTCGCCGACCTCCTCCTCTTCGCCGCCGAACTCCAGGCCCCCCGCCTCCTCGACCCCCGCACGGTCGCCGAGGCGATGACGGTCCAATACCCGGGCACCAAGGGCGTCCTGCCGGGCTACGGCCACCAGAACCCCAACGACTGGGGCCTGGGCTTCGAGATCCGCGACTCCAAGTCCCCCCACTGGACCGGCAGTTCATCGTCCCCACGCACCTTCGGCCACTTCGGCCAGTCCGGCACGTTCCTGTGGGTGGACCCGGCGGCGGGCGCGGCCTGCGTGGCACTGACGGACCGCGCGTTCGGCCCGTGGGCGGTGGAGGCATGGCCGCCGTTCACGGACGCGGTGCTCGCGGAGCTCTAGAGCATCTCCCACATCAGCAGCTCGGCTCCGGTCGCCGCCTCCACCGCCAGATCCCGCGCGTCCGTGATCCGAGCGGCATCCCCCGGCCCCAACTTCTCGCCGCCCAGGCTCACTTCACCGCGCACCACATGAACGTACACATGCACCGCGTCCGGTACGGCCGTCCGCTCGCCGGGCGTAAGACGGCGCACGTGCAGCATCGCCCCCGCCTCCGGCACCGCATACGGAGTCGAGTCCGCGATGCCGTGGACGATCTCGTACGACGGCTCGCCGCCCGGCTCCAGCGGGGCGAGCCACATCTGCACGAAGGTCAGGGGCGAGTCGCTGTCGTTGCGCTCGACGTGCCGCACCCCGGCAGCCGAACTGAGGCGCTGCACATCACCGGGCCGGACGCGGGTTAGGTGGCCGGTGGAGTCGCGGTGGCTCAACTCCCCTTCCACGACCCAGGTGATGATCTCGGTATGGCTGTGGGGGTGTTCGCCGAACCCGGCGCCGGGGGCGAGCCGCTCCTCGTTGCAGGCGATGACGGCGCCGAACCGAAGGTTGTCGGGGTCGTAGTGCGGCCCGAAGGAGAAGGCGTGCCAAGACTGGATCCCGGCCTGCGGGTCACCCCCTGAGTACCGCTCGACTGCACGCCGTACGTCCATCACACCCACCACGGTAGTACCGCCCACGGCAAGGGCCCACCCACTTGCGCTGTCCCCACGCGCCGGCCGAGAGGGAGCCGTAGGGGCGCGCCGGTGTCGAGAGGCTGGGGGGGTCCCCCCTCTGGGGGAGCGCGGAGGCGCGCAGCGCCGAGCACGGTGGGCCTCTCGACACCGGCACCCAGCGCCCCGAAGGCGACCGAACCAAAAGAGGTGCGCGCGACGGCGCCTACCAAACACCGGCCCACCTACGCGCCGCCTACCAAACACCGGCCAGCCGCCCCGCAGGCAACCAAGCCACACCGGATAAGGCAGTCTTGTTCCGTGCCCGAACCCGAAACCACCAAACCCGCAGGCCCCCTCCCCCGCGCCCACTCGCACCCGGCGACCCTCAAGCGGCTGGAGCAGTCGTCCGGGAGTCTCGCCGCCCAGGCCATCGCGCGCATGGACGAGTCGCTGCCGTGGTACCGGGCGATGCCACCGGAGAACCGTTCCTGGATCGGGCTGGTCGCGCAGGCCGGTATCGCCGCGTTCACCGAGTGGTTCCGGCATCCCGACGCCCCGCAGGCCATCTCCACCGACGTCTTCGGTACGGCGCCCCGCGAGCTGACCCGGGCCATCACGCTCCGCCAGACCGTGGAGATGGTGCGTACGACGATCGAGGTCATGGAGTCGGCCATCGACGAGGTGGCGGCACCGGGCGACGAATCCATCCTCCGCGAGGCGTTGCTCGTGTACGCCCGGGAGATCGCCTTCGCGACCGCGCAGGTGTACGCGCAGGCCGCCGAGGCGCGCGGTGCGTGGGACGCGCGGCTGGAGTCGCTGGTCGTGAACGCGGTGCTGAGTGGCGAGGCCGACGAAGGAGCCGTCTCCCGGGCCGCCGCGCTCGGGTGGAACTCGCCCGAGCACGTGTGCGTGGTCCTGGGCACCGCGCCCGACGGCGACAGCGAACTCACCGTCGAGGCGATCCGCCGCGCCGCCCGGCACGCCAAGCTCCAGGTGCTGACCGGAGTGCTCGGAGACCGGCTGGTCGTCATCGCGGGCGGCAGCGACAACCCCCTCGCGGTCGCCAAGTCCCTGATCGGCCCGTATGCGGCCGGACCGGTCGTCGCCGGCCCCGTCGTGCCCGATCTCCTCGCCGCGACCCGGTCCGCGCAGGCCGCCGCGGCCGGGCTCAAGGCCTGCTCCGCCTGGCAGGACGCACCGCGTCCGGTACTGGCGGACGACCTGCTTCCGGAACGCGCGATGGCCGGTGACCCCAGTGCGCGCGACCAGTTGGTGGAGGAGATCTACAGACCACTGGAGGAGGCCGGGTCCGCGCTCCTGGAGACGCTCAGCGTCTATCTGGAGCAGGCGAGTAGTCTCGAAGGTGCGGCGCGCATGCTGTTCGTCCATCCCAACACCGTGCGCTACCGGCTTCGACGTGTGACTGACGTCACCGGCTGGTCGCCGTCCGATGTACGTTCCGCGTTCACGCTGCGGATCGCGCTGATCCTGGGGCGTCTGGCCGATGGAGATCTCCAGACCTAGGTTTTTGTCGGGGCCCCACAAAACCCCCTCGTGTTCTTCGTCCCTGTCCCCACGGGCGGCCGTGCCCGTCCCCAAGAGAGAGTGTGAGAGTGCTCGTACTCGTCGCTCCCGGCCAGGGCGCCCAGACGCCCGGCTTCCTGACCCCCTGGCTCGACCTCCCCGGTGTCGAGGACCGTCTGCGTGCCCTCTCGGCCGCCATCGGTCTCGATCTGGTGCACTACGGCACGAAGGCCGACGCGGACGAGATCCGCGACACCGCCGTCGCCCAGCCGCTGCTGGTCGCCGCCGGGCTGGTCTCCGCGACCGCGCTCGGCGAGGTGTCCCCGGGTGCCGTCGCCGGTCACAGCGTCGGCGAGATCACCGCCGCCGTCCTCGCCGGTGTCCTCGACGACACGGACGCCCTGACCCTCGTACGCAAGCGTGGTCTGGCGATGGCCGAGGCCGCCGCGATCACCGCGACCGGGATGGCCGCGCTGCTCGGCGGGGACCACGACACGACCGTCGCGCACCTGGAGAAGCTGGGCCTGACCCCGGCCAATGTGAACGGCGCGGGCCAGATCGTGGCCGCCGGCACGCTGGAGCAGATCGCCGCCCTGGAGGCCGACAAGCCCGAGGGCGTGCGCCGGGTCGTGCCGCTGAAGGTGGCCGGCGCGTTCCACACCGAGCACATGGCCCCTGCGGTCGACGCGCTCGCCGAGGCCGCGCGTGAACTGACGCCCGCCGACCCGAAGTTGACGTACATCTCGAACAAGGACGGCAAGGCGGTCGCCACCGGCACCGAGGTGCTTGACCGTCTCGTCGGACAGGTCGCCAACCCGGTCCGCTGGGATCTGTGCATGGAGACCTTCAAGGAGCTGGGCGTCACCGCGCTCCTGGAGGTGTGCCCCGGCGGCACCCTGACCGGCCTCGCCAAGCGCGCCCTGCCCGGCGTGAGGACGCTGGCCCTGAAGACCCCTGACGACCTCGACGCGGCCCGCGAGCTCATCGCCGCTGCGCCCGATTCTGCTGCTGACGCAGCGGGCGCCAACGCCTGAAGAAGGAGCCGTAGGAAATGTCGACGAAGATCAAGCCGAGCAAGGGCGCACCGTACGCGCGCATTCTCGGCGTGGGCGGCTACCGTCCGGTCCGGGTCGTCCCGAACGAGGTGATCCTGGAGACGATCGACTCCTCCGACGAGTGGATCCGCTCGCGTTCCGGTATCGAGACCCGGCACTGGGCGAACGACGAGGAGACCGTCGCCGCGATGTCCGTCGAGGCGTCCGGCAAGGCGATCGCCGACGCGGGGATCACCGCCGAGCAGATCGGCGGCGTGATCGTGTCGACGGTCTCGCACTTCAAGCAGACCCCGGCCGTGGCGACGGAGATCGCCGACAAGCTGGGCACGAACAAGGCCGCCGCGTTCGACATCTCGGCGGGCTGCGCGGGCTTCGGCTACGGCCTCACCCTCGCCAAGGGCATGGTCGTCGAGGGCAGCGCGGAGTACGTCCTCGTCATCGGCGTGGAGCGGCTGTCCGACCTGACCGACCTGGAGGACCGTGCGACGGCCTTCCTGTTCGGCGACGGGGCGGGCGCGGTCGTGGTGGGCCCCTCCAAGGAGCCCGCGATCGGCCCGACCGTGTGGGGTTCGGAGGGCGACAAGTCCGACACCATCAAGCAGACCGTGCCGTGGAACGAGTACGACTCCACGGGCAAGTTCCCTGCGATCACGCAGGAGGGCCAGGCGGTGTTCCGCTGGGCCGTGTTCGAGATGGCGAAGGTCGCCCAGCAGGCGCTGGACGCGGCCGGGATCACCCCGGACGACCTGGATGTCTTCATTCCCCACCAGGCCAACGAGCGGATCATCGACTCGATGGTGAAGACGCTGAAACTGCCGGAGCACGTCACGGTCGCCCGTGACGTACGCACCACCGGCAACACCTCGGCCGCCTCGATTCCGCTCGCTATGGAGCGGCTTCTGGCGACCGGCGAGGCGAAGAGCGGCGACACCGCGCTCGTCATCGGCTTCGGGGCGGGTCTCGTGTACGCCGCGACGGTCGTTACCCTCCCCTAGGCACTCCGTGCCGGATCATCATCGGATCCGGCTTCGGAAAGCACCGCCACACCCTCTGGATCACAAAGAAGGAGCGCCTGACATGGCCGCCACTCAGGAAGAGATCGTCGCCGGTCTCGCCGACATCGTGAACGAGATCGCCGGCATCCCGGTTGAGGACGTCCAGCTGGACAAGTCCTTCACCGACGACCTGGACGTCGACTCGCTGTCCATGGTCGAGGTCGTCGTCGCCGCCGAAGAGCGCTTCGACGTCAAGATCCCCGACGAGGACGTCAAGAACCTCAAGACTGTCGGCGACGCGACCGACTACATCCTCAAGAACCAGGGCTGAGCCACCCCTTAGGCCCGGACCACCAGGCCCGAGCCACCCCCTAGGCCCAGCTGCATGGCCCCGCCACCCGGCGGTGGCGCCGCTTAATCCTCGTACCGTTGGAGAAAGAATTCCCGTGAGCCCGACCAATCGCACCGTGGTCGTCACCGGTATCGGCGCAACCACACCGCTGGGTGGCGACGCAGCCTCGACCTGGGAAGGTCTGATCGCCGGCAAGTCCGGCGTGAAGGCCCTGGAGCAGGAGTGGGCCGCCGAGCAGGCGGTCCGTATCGCCGCGCCGGCCGCCGTGGACCCCTCCGAGGTGATCCCGCGTCCGCAGGCCCGCCGCCTGGACCGCTCGGCGCAGTTCGCGCTGATCGCGGCCAAGGAGGCGTGGGCCGACGCCGGCTTCACCGACAAGGCCGGCGAGGATCCCGCCGTCGACCCCGACCGCCTGGGCACCGTCATCGCCTCCGGCATCGGCGGTGTGACGACCCTCCTCGACCAGTACGACGTGCTCAAGGAGAAGGGCGTCCGCCGCGTCTCCCCGCACACCGTCCCCATGCTGATGCCGAACGGCCCGTCCGCCAACGTGGGTCTGCTCGTGGGCGCCCGCGCGGGCGTGCACACGCCGGTCTCCGCGTGCGCGTCCGGCGCCGAGGCCATCGGCTACGCCATCGAGATGATCCGCACCGGCCGCGCCGACGTCGTCGTCGCGGGTGGCACGGAGGCGGCCATCCACCCGCTGCCCATCGCCGCGTTCGGCAACATGATGGCGATGTCCAAGAACAACGACGACCCGCAGGGCGCCTCGCGTCCCTACGACACCGCCCGCGACGGCTTCGTCCTCGGCGAGGGCGCCGGTGTCCTGGTCCTGGAGTCCGCCGAGCACGCGGCACAGCGCGGTGCCCGGGTGTACGCGGAGGCGGTCGGGCAGGGCATCTCCGCCGACGGCCACGACATCGTGCAGCCGGAGCCGGAGGGCCGTGGTATCTCGCAGGCCCTGAAGCACCTGCTCGACAACACCGACCTGGACCCGGCGGAGATCGTGCACGTGAACGCGCACGCGACCTCGACGCCGGCCGGTGACGTGGCCGAACTGAAGGCGCTGCGCAAGGTGTTCGGCGACGACGCCGACCACATGGCGGTCTCGGCGACCAAGTCGATGACCGGTCACCTGCTGGGTGGCGCGGGCGGTGTGGAGTCGGTCGCGACCGTCCTCGCGCTCTACAACCGCATCGCCCCGCCGACCATCAACGTCGACAACCTCGACCCGGAGGCGGAGGCCAACGCGGATGTCGTCCGCGGGGAGGCCCGCAAGCTGCCGGTCGAGGGGCGTATCGCCGCGCTGAACGACTCGTTCGGGTTCGGTGGGCACAACGTGGTGCTGGCGTTCCGTACGGTCTGAGAACTTCCTGTACGACGCCGAGGGCCCCCACCAACCGGTGGGGGCCCTCGGCGTGTACGGAACGAAACGTCAGACCACCTGGTGCAGCCAACGCACCGGCGCACCCTCGCCCGCGTACCTGAACGGCTCCAACTCGTCGTCCCAGGGCTTGCCGAGCAGCTTGGCGATGTCCGCTTCCAGGTTGGTCTCGCCCTGTTGGGAGCGGGTCAGGGCCGCGCGCAGGCGGTCCTCCGGGATGAGGATGTCGCCGTGGATGCCGGTGACGGCGTGGAAGATGCCGAGGTCGGGGGTGCAGCTGTAGCGCTCGCCCTCGGCGGTGGGGCAGGGCTCGGCGGTGACCTCGAAGCGGAGGAGGTGCCAACCGCGCAGCGCGGACGCCAGCTTGGACGCCGTGCCCGCCTCCGCCTGCCAGGAGAATTCGGAGCGCCAGGTTCCGGGCGCGGCGGGCTGTCGGATCCAGTCGAGGCTGACGCGTGTGCCGAGCACCCCGGCGACGGCCCACTCGACGTGCGGGCACAGCGCGCGCGGCGCGGAGTGCACGTACAGAACTCCACGTGTCGTCACCGGGACCTCCGGACAGAGCGGGGCATCTTGCTGACTGGCAAACGGCGGTGGCGGGGCAGCCACGTTGAGGGCGAGGCTACCGTGCGGCGGCGCGCGGAGTGTGACGTACCGTCCCTCCAGGTGCCAGGAAACCCCGCCATTCACCCAGGGGGACGCTTGTACGGGGGTGAGCCGTTGCATCGGGCGGCGACGGGAACCATGGCGCGTTGTTATGGGTTGAGACCGTTATGGAGGGGATGGGTCTCAACATGCGCATGCGACGTCGTCGTTCACGGGCCGCGCTCGCCCTCATGACAGCTGCCGTACTGGGCGCGGCCGGCTGCGACTCGGGCGGAGGCGCGTCCTCCGGCACCCACAGCAAGAGCGGTACGGCGGCCAAGGCGAAGCCCTCCCCCACCCCGCTCTGGGACCGCAGCCCGTCCTCGGTCGCCGCGGTCGGCGACTCCATCACCCGTGGTTTCGACGCCTGTACGGTCCTGTCGGACTGCCCCGAGGTGTCCTGGGCGACGGGCACCGAAGCCTCGGTCGACAGTCTGGCCGTACGGCTGCTGGGCAAGACCGGGGCGGCCGAGCGGAGTTGGAACTACGCGGAGACCGGCGCGCGGATGGCCGACCTGTCCGCCCAGATCACCCAGGCGGTCGCCCGCAAGCCGCAGTTGGTCACGGTGATGGTCGGGGCCAACGACGCCTGCCGCGCCTCGACCTCGGCGATGACCTCGGTCGCCGACTTCCGCACCGAGTTCGAGGACTCCCTCAAGTCCCTGCGCCGGGCGCTGCCGAAGACGCAGGTCTACGTCGCGAGCGTGCCGAATCTCAAGCGGCTCTGGTCGGAGGGTCGGACCAACCCGCTGGGCAAGGCGGTGTGGAAGCTCGGCATCTGCCCCTCGATGCTGGCCGACGCGGACGCCCTGGACTCGGCGGCGACCGAGCGGCGCGACACGGTGCAGGACCGGGTGGAGGCGTACAACAAGGTCCTGGAGCAGGTGTGCGCGACGGACGACCGCTGCCGCTTCGACGACAACGCGGTCTACGACTACCGCTTCGGCACGGACCAGTTGAGCCACTGGGACTGGTTCCATCCGAGCAAGGACGGCCAGGCACAGCTCGCCGCGATGGCCTACCGGCGGATCACCGCGGCCGAACCCGTGACCTAGGGTTTCCCTCATGAGCGAACTTTTCGGCACCCTTCCCGACGGCACTCCCGTGCACCGCTGGACCCTGGAGCGGGCGGGCGTACGGGTGCGGGTGCTGTCGTACGGCGGGATCGTGCAGTCGGTGGAGGTGCCGGACCGGGCGGGGCACACGGCGGACGTGGTGCTGGGGTTCGCGGACCTGGACGGCTACCTCGCCCACCCTGAGCCGTATCTCGGCGCGCTGGTCGGCCGGTACGCGAACCGGATCGCGGGCGGCCGTTTCCCGCTGGACGGCGTGACCTACTCCCTCGCGCAGAACAACGCGCCCAACTCCCTGCACGGCGGCGAGCGCGGTTTCGACAAGCGGGTGTGGGACGTCGAGCCGGTCGAGCACGGGCTGCGGCTGAGCCGGGTCAGCGGGCGCGGCGAGGAGGGCTTCCCCGGCCGCCTGGACGTCTCGGCGACCTACACACTCGACGCGTCGGGCGCGCTGCGCATCGCCTACGAGGCGACGACGGACGCGCCGACCGTCGTGAACCTCACGAACCACAGCTACTTCGACCTGAGCGGCGCCGGCAGCCCGGCCGGGCACGAACTGCGGCTCGCCGCCTCGCGGTTCACCCCCGTCGACGCCGACCTGATCCCGACCGGCCCGCTCGACGACGTCACCGGCACCCGCTTCGACTTCCGCGAGTCGCGCAAGGTCGGCACGGGCTACGACCACAACTTCGCGCTCGACAAAGGCCTGACCCCGGCCCCCGTAGAGATCGCCGAGCTGCACGACCCGGCGTCCGGCCGTGTCCTGACGATCGCGACGACCGAGCCCGGCATCCAGCTCTACACCGGTGACCATCTGAGCGACCCGTTCACCCCGGGCGCCGGAATCGCCCTGGAGACCCAGCACTTCCCGGACTCCCCGAACCGCCCCGAGTACCCGAGCACGGAACTGCGCCCGGGCGGGACCTACCGCTCGGAGACGGTGTACGGCTTCTCGACCCGCTGACCGTGGTGGTGGTGACGCGGGCATGAAATGAGCCCCGGTCCAGGGGTCAGGTCCCGGACCGGGGCTGTCTGTGGGGAGACGAGTCCCGGGTCAGACGTTAATGGTCGTGGCGACCCTGCGGTCCGTGATCGAGCGGCCCGCCTGGATCTCGTACGAACCCTTTACAACTGCCCACCCGTTCGCGGTCTCATCCCAGATCTCGAAAGATCGGCGCGGGAGTTCGACCCGCACCTCGACGCTCTCGCCGGGCCCGGCCTCGACCCCGGCGAATCCGGCCAGCCAGCGGGCCGGGCGCTCGGGATCGGGCTCGGCCGGGGCCAGATAGACCTGGACGACCTCCCGCCCGTACCGGGCACCGGAGTTGGTGACCCGGACGGTGACGGACGAACCGTCGGCCTTGATGTCGTCGTAGGTCCAGTCGGTGTAGCCGAGGCCGTGCCCGAAGGGGTACGACGGGATGCGGCCCGCCTTCTCCCAGGCCCGATAGCCGATGAACACGCCCTCGGTATAAGGGAGTTCGCCGTTCTCCGGGACCACCTGGCTGACCGGGGCATCGGCCAGCGACCCCCAGGTGGTGGGGAGCCGGCCGCCGGGTTCGTGGGCGCCGGTGAGGACGTCGGCGAGGGCGGCACCGGCCTCCTGGCCGGGGAACCAGCCGAGCAGGACGGCGGCGACCTCCTCGCGCCAGGGCAGTTCGACCGGCGAGCCGGAGTTGACGATCACGACGGTGTTCGGGTTCGCGGCGGCGACGGCGTGCACCAAGTCGTCCTGGCGGCCGGGGAGTTGGAGGTCCGTGCGGTCGTAGCCCTCCGACTCGACCCGCTCGGTGGTGGCGACCACGACGACGGCGGTGTCGGCGGCGCGGGCCGCCGCGACGGCCTCGGCGATCAGTTCGTCGGGGTCGCGCTGCGGTTCCTGATGGGCGAGCGCGAAGCCGACGACCCGGAGGGGGATACCCACTGGACGGGCGACGGTGTACGCCAGGGACACCTCGACGGGCGCGTCGGCGGTGAGTTCGACGAGGGCCCGGGGTTCGGGGGCGCCGAAGAAGGAGATGAACGGGTCGTCCTTGGCCGGGCGTTGGACGTCGTCGTAGTACGTCGTGCCGTCGACGGTGAGGGTGAACGCGCCGATTCCCTTGATGCCGAAGGTGTGTTGTCCGGTGGCGCGCGGGGTGAAGGTGCCGGTGAGTTCGACGGTGTGGAGGGTGTCGTGGGTGACGCCGTCGGGAAGGTCCGAACCCACCCACTTGATCTGCCCGTTGGGCAGGGCGACGGTCGCGAGGACCTGGCCCGCCGCGTCCCGGCAGATCGCGCGCAGCGTGAACCCCTGCTCGGCGACGGCGAGTTCGGTGTTCGGGTCGGCGCCGACGGCGTAGCTCAGGGCGCCCTCGGGGAGGGCGGCGGTGAGACCGTCGAGCGGGGAGACGATCCGGGCCGGGAAGACGGTGGCGGAGCCGCCGCCGAGGACGCGGGCGTCGCGGGCGGCGGCGCCGATGAGCGCGACGGTCGTGTTCGGCTTCAGCGGAAGGGCGTTGTCCTGGTTCCGCACGAGGACGAAGGAGCGACGGGCGATCTCGCGGGCGAGCGCCTCGCCGTCGACGGGGGACGGGAGTCGGGCCTCGGCGACGACGGGTTCGGCGCCGGCCAGGATGCCGACGCGGGCGGCGAGCCGCAGCACGTTCCGTACGGCCGCGTCGACCGTGGCCTCGGCGACCTCGCCGTCACGCACGGCCCGGGCGAGGGCCTCGCCGTAGACGGTCTTCGGGCCGGGCATGGCGACATCGAGACCACCCTCGATCGCACCGACGGTGGAGCGGGCGGCCGTCCAGTCGGAGACGTTGAAGCCGTCGAAGCCCCATTCGCCGCGCAGGATCTCGTTCACCAGTTGGCGGTGTTCGGTCATCGTCGTGCCGTTGACCGTGTTGTAGGCGGTCATGACGCCCCAGGGTCGGGCCTGCTCGACGATGAGCTCGAAGGGCGCCAAGTACAGCTCGCGCAGCGCGCGTTGGGAGATGAGGTTGTCGACCGTGAAGCGGTCGGTCTCGGCGTCGTTGGCGACGAAGTGCTTGACGGTGGTGCCCACGCCACCCGCCTGAACGCCCGCCACATACCCGGAGCCGATCCGCCCGGTGAGGTACGGGTCCTCGCTGTACGCCTCGAAGTGCCGTCCGCCGAGCGGGGACCGGTGCAGGTTGACAGTGGGCGCGAGCAGCACATGGACGCCCTTGCGGCGGGCTTCCTGGGCGAGCAGCACACCGGCGCGGCGGGCGAGTTCGGGGTCCCAGGCGGCGGCGAGGGCGGTGGGTGACGGCAGCGCGACGGAGGGGTCGTCGGCGGTCCAGTGCCGCCCCCGGACGCCGATCGGGCCGTCGGACATCACGAGGGACGCCAGGCCGATCTCCGGGAGCGCGGGCAGCGACCACATGTCCTGACCGGCCAGCAGCCGGGCCTTGGCGTCGAGGTCGAGTGCGCCGAGGGCCGCTTCGACGACTGCTTCACGCGCTTCATGGGTATCCGCCACCGCGGCGCCTCCTCGTTGAGTCCGGGTCCGTCCTGTGCGCTGTGCCCTGCGCCTCCATCGTGCATCGATTACCTGTAGATCGGTAGGTTTCGTAACCTTGCCGTTATATTCACCATCGGCGAATGTCGTACGGTGACGAAATGAACGCCAGGGCCAAGAGTGCGGAACGGCGCGCCGAGATCGTGCGGGCGGCGCTGGAGGTGATCGCCGAGCGCGGCTACCGGGGCGCGAGCCTGGCGGCGGTGGCGGAACGGGTCGGCCTGACCCAGCAGGGCCTGCTGCACTACTTCCCCACGAAGGACGCGCTGCTGGTCGCCGTCCTGGAGGAACGCGACCAGTGGGACGCGGTCCCGGACAGCCGCTGGCGAATCGACCTGCTCGCGTCCCTCGTCGAGTACAACGCGATGCGGCCGGCGATCATCCAGACCTTCTCCGCACTCCTCGGCGAGAGCGTCACGGAGGGGCACCCGGCGCGGGACTACTTCACCGCGCGGTACGCAAGGGTGCGGGCGAGCATGGCGGGGGTACTGCGCGCCGAGTACGGCGACACCCTGCCGAACGGCCTCACCCCCGAGCGCACGGCCCCGCTCCTGGTCGCGGTGATGGACGGCCTGCAGTACCAGTGGCTGCTGGACCCGGAGTCGGTGGACATGCCCGGGGCGTTCCGCGACTTCCTGACCCTGCTGGGCGAGACGTGACCCCGGCCCGGCCCAACTCCCCTACGTCTGCCGCCAGATGACGGCGAGCGTCTTGCTCGCCGCGCACACGAGGGCGAAGACGAGCGCCCAGTCGTAGGCCCCGGCGAGAACCAGCGCGGCGACCCCCGCCCCGAACCACACCACTTCGAACGCGACCCGACCGGCGCCGCGCGTCTTGTACCTGGCCTTGGGTGAACCGCACAGTCCCCACACCACGGCGAGCACAACGGGCGCGCCAAGGCCGAGCAGCCAGGTCAGCGGGGTGGCGAGGTCCCGGGTGAACCCCCAGTAGGCGACGGCGACAAGGGCACCGAGCTCGATGGCGAAGAGGACACCGAGGTTCGCTGCCTTCGCGGTCTTCACTGCCGTCATGAGCGGCAGTATCCCCCGGAACGGATCACTCCGTCCCGGCCACGGCGGCCACGACTTCGACCTCGACCAGCGCCTCGGCCCGGAACAGCCGCGGCACCTCGAAGGTCATGCTGGTGGGCGGGGTCCCGGTGAAGAACTCCCTTCGTACGGCGCCGTATTCGACGAGCCTGCTGATGTCGGTCAGGTAGGTGCGGATGTTGATGACGTCGGCGAGGGTCGCACCGTGTGCTTCGAGGAGGGCGGCGATGGTTTCGAAGACGCCTCGG
Source organism: Streptomyces sp. NPDC050548 (assembly GCF_044457385.1). Lineage (NCBI taxonomy): Bacteria > Bacillati > Actinomycetota > Actinomycetes > Kitasatosporales > Streptomycetaceae > Streptomyces > Streptomyces sp. NPDC050548. The sequence continues at coordinate 321,878 of NZ_JBITGV010000003.1, read as the reverse complement.
CTCTGCTCGGCGAGGGTGGCGCCCTCCGCGATCTGGCCGGAGAGGAACAACAGGGCACTCCCGTCGGCCTGTTCGACCCGGGCGACCTGGGAGTAGTAGGGGCTCAGGGGCCGGGGCGCGGAGGCGGGGTTGTCCAGGGTGATACGCATGAGGTCGACGCTAGGTCCGGCCCCACGGTGCGACAAGCGAATGTCTAGCATGGCCGACATGCCCATCCCGCATGGCAGTTCACCGCGCGCCGCCCTTCCCGAGCTCTCCACCGTCTGGCTGCGGGTGTTCCTGGAGGTCGCCCGGCACGGTTCGTTCACGGTGGCCGCGCGGACGCTGGGCTGGACGCAGTCCGCGGTGTCGCGGCAGATAGCCTCGCTCGAATCGGCCCTGGACGGCGCCCAGTTGTTCGACCGGCTGCCGAGGGGTGTGCGGCTCACGGAGGCGGGGCGGGTGCTGGTGCCGTACGCCGAGGCCGTCACCGAGTCGCTGCACGGGGCCGGGCGGGAGCTGGCGGCGCTGCGCGAACTCGCGGGCGGGCGTGTGCGGTTCGGGGCGTTCGCGACGGCCGACGCGGCACTCGTACCCCGCACCCTCGCTGCCTTCCGCGACCGGCACCCGGATGTACGGCTCTCCCGCGAGGAGGGCCTCACGCCACGCCTCCTGGACCGGCTGACGTCCGGGCACCTGGATCTGGCGATCGTCTCCACCACCGGACGAACACCGCTCGACGCCTACGAACTCCACCATCTCCTCGACGAGTCGCTGTACGTCGCGGTGCCGGCCAGTCATCGTCTCGCCGGGCAGGGACCGGTCCTGCTGGCCCAACTCGCCGACTGCGACTGGATATCCGGCAGCCCGCGCCCCGAGAGCACCCTCCTCGACGCGGCCCTGCGACAGGGCTTCCGCCCGCGCATCGCCCACGTCGTCGGCGAGTGGACCGCCAAGCAGGGCTACGTGGCCGCGGGCCTCGGCGTGACCCTGGTACCGGCGCTCGCCGCCGACTCCGTACGACCGGACGTCGTACTGCTGCCGGTCCTGGACGAGGGGACCCCGGCCCGGGCGGTGTACGCGGCGACGGTGCGGGGGCGGTCGCCGTCGGCGGCGACGAAGGCGTTCCTCGGGGTACTGGCCGAAGAGGCGAGAGGGATCGGATCGTCCGCCGCACCCGTGGCGTAGACCACTTCCGTCACGCGATACTGCGGCCGTCCGGCACCGCACCCCACTGCGACGGAAGGCCTCAACCACTTTGAACGTCATACGAGTTCGGACAGGCGTCCTCGGACTGGCCCTGCTGGCCGGTTTCTACGTACCCGGTACCGGCACGGCGGCGGCAGACACCGCGCTCCCGCCGACCGTCGAGGAACAACGGCTCGACAGGACGGTCCCCCAGGAGATCCTCGAACACTCCGGATTCGACACCGTGGCACCGGAGTTCGCCCAGGCCCTCGAAGAGGCGCACAGCTACGCGCAGGCCCGCCGCATCGTCGTACGCGAGGGAACCGCGCTGTGGCAGCGGGCAGTCGACCGGGCGCAGGGGCGAGGACCGGCCGGCGGGGACCTCAGCCGGGACGACGACCGGCCGCTGTACTGGGCGCGGTTGGGCATGACCAGGGAAGTGCGCACCTGGGAACCGGAGTTCGACATCAGCACCGCCCAACGCACCGCACTGCTCAGCCAGTTGGAGCAGACGTCTCGCGGGCAGAGCAGTATCCGGTACCCGGCCCGCGACAAGGGGCTCAAGCGCATCCTCGTCACCGGCTTCGACCCGTTCACACTGGACGCGGACATCAGGATCTCCAACCCGTCCGGGGCCACCGCACTCGCGCTCGACGGCACGGTGATCCAGACGGCGGACGGCCCGGCACGCATCGAGACGGCCATGTTCCCCGTGCGCTGGGCGGACTTCGCCGAAGGAACCGTGGAACGGACGCTGCGGCCGTATCTCCCGAAGGTGGATCTGTTCACGACGGTGAGCCAGGGCCGGGTGGGCCGTTTCGACGTCGAGCGGACCAACGGGGCCTGGCGGGGCGGCTATCCGGACAACGACAACATCTCGCGCACGGAGACCGTCCCGGTCGCCGACCCGGCCTCGCAGCCCCAGTGGACGTCGACGACCCTGCCGTACCAGGCGATCGTGGCCGCGAACACGGGACGTTTCCCCGTCTACGACCACACCGAGGTCACCGAGATCCCGGCGGGCGGGACGACTCCCGTCGTACGGCCGGACGGCCCGACCCCCGGCTCCACGGCCCGCGCCGGTGGCGGCGGCAACTACCTGTCCAACGAGATCGCCTACCGCGCGACCCTGCTGCGGGACCGGCTCGGACTGCACGACTCGCTGCCGGGCGGGCACATCCACACACCGGTGCTGCAGTTCGGAACGGGCAACACGGACCCGGCGACCGGGACGATCACCGATCCCCAGTTCATACAGAACCGGTTGGACATCATCGCGCAGGTCAGGGCGATGGTGACGGCGGCGATGAACGCGTCACTCCCCGACTGACTCGGACGTACCCCCCTCGTCACCCTCCTCCCCCAGCAGGTCCCGCGCCATCATCGTCGCCCCCGCCACCGCACCCGGCATCAGGAAGACGGCGACGAACGGGATCAGGAAGGCGAGGCCGAGGGGGGTGCCGAAGCCCCAGATCAGGAGCCTGCGGGAGCGGAGGAGGGTGAGGCGGGCGCGGAGGTCGACGCCTCGGCGCTGCAGGGCGACGGCCGTCAGTTCCTCGGTGAGGAAGAACCCGGTGACGAAGAACCCGATCACCGGAACGACGGTCTGCCCGACGAACGGCAGGAACCCCAGCGCGAAGAGCAGCACACCCCACACCAGCGCACGCGCCAGCACACGGAGGCTGTCGCGGGCCGAGACCCACAGTTCGCGCCAGAGCGGGAGACCGGACTCGGGGGCCGTGCCGTCGGGTGAGACGTCCCGGTCGACCTTCTCGGAGAGGGTCTCGTAGAAGGGCTGTCCTATCAGCAGGGTGACCGCCGTGAAGGTCAACACCGAGAGCAGCAGGGCCAGTACGAACAGGACCACCGTGAGAAATCCCCGGAACAGCCCCTGCCACGGGCTCGACCAGTCGTCCGCGAAGGGCGTGGCCCAGCCGACGAAGTCGTCACCCCACACCGCGAGCGCGACAAGCACGGCGACATAGAGAACCAGCGTGATCAGCCCGGGAACCAGCCCGAACCCATACTGCCGCCCGTGCCGGGCCACCCAGCGCTGGCCCTTCAGGAGATAGCCGAACCCCGCCCCAAGATCACGCATGGGGAGAACCTTACTCAGCGTCGGCACCGACCACGGGACCTAGACCGCCGACACCGCCACCACGACCCCTTGATCCGCCGCAGGCGATACGGCCGCGGTCACCCGTACCGCGGTGGCCCGAGCCACCCGCCCCGCACGGAAGGCCGCGGCCAGCAGAACCGGCTGGACCCTCTCCAAGGCGGCGACGAACAGCTCCTCCCCCGCGACCAGCACCGGCCCGGCCGCCTTGGTCGTGGCCGCCGCGGTCTCCGTCAGGTCGGCGAGGGGCGGGAGGGCAGCCCGGAGGACCTTCGTGCCGGCGGTCGCGGCCCGTTGCGCGAGGGCCACCTGCGGAGGCAGCAGCGGAGCGAGCGCGGCCGTCAACGCCTCGGCGATGCGCCGGAGTTCGGGGGATGAGTCGGCGAGAGCGTCGGCGCCCGCGCGAAGCAGCGGAGTGAGGGCGAGCAGAACGCCGGCCGCCACGCCCGCCGCCGCGGGCAGCAAAGGCGAGGCCGCTTCAACCAGATCTCCCAGCGCGGCGGCGAACTCCTCAACCGCCGGTTCCACCGCATCGAGAACCGGCAACAAACTGTCCCCGAGCACCCCCAACAACACCTGCGCCGGCTGACTCACAGGGTGCACGGCCAGCGGCGCACCGGTCGTACCGAGCCGCGTCAGGGTGTCGACGATGCGATAGAAGGCCTCCTGGGCCTGCGGCGAAGCACTGGCCTCGGCCAGCTCGGCAGTGGTCTCCCGCAGCACCCGCAGCGCCTCGGCACCCGAACCGTCCCGTGGATCAAGGGTGTTGATGGCGATCCTGGTGATGTTCCCGGCGGTGTCCAGGAGTTGCCCGGTGATGTCGCCGGTGCTGCGCGCCATGCGCAGCACATCGTCCCGGCTGGGAAGCGAAGGAATAGTAGCCATGGGAACCCCTCTCCACGCGCCCGCACCCCGGCACCTGCACTCATCCTGCCCACTCCCCACCCCCCTGAATGCGACATCCGGGCATCGACGACACCAACACCTTCCCCGCGCCTTCCCTCGCCCATTGAGTCGAACGGGTGCCGCTCGCCGTACCGATCTCTGGAACCAGGAGGAGGTCCGAGGGGGAACTCCCGCAGGTCGGACAGGCGTTGTTCACCATGGCACACGCGAGCAGCGGATCAGTTGAGGAGAGCGGATGACCCAGGAGATCCACGGCACCGTAGCCGACGGCTTCGAAACGGTCCGGGAGGAGTTCGCCGCGTTCGTGTCGACGGAACGCGCGGACTACGAAGGCCAGTTGTGCGCATTCGTACACGGCCGACAGGTCGTCGACCTCTGGGCGGGGCCCGGCACGGAGGGCGACTCCCTCTACGGCGTGTTCTCGTCCACCAAGGGCGCGGCCCACCTCGTGGTGGCCCTGCTGGTCCAGGACGGCACCCTGGAACTTGACCGCAAAGTCACCTACTACTGGCCGGAGTTCGCATCGGAGGGCAAAGGCGCGCTGACTCTACGCGAGTTGCTCGCGCACCGGGCGGGCCTGGTCGGCACGGACACCGGCTTCACCCTCGCCGAACTCGCCGACGACCGCGCGGTGGCCGAACGCCTCGCCGACCAGCGCCCGTTCTGGCGCCCCGGCACGACCTTCGGCTATCACGCCCTGGTCATAGGCGCCCTGACCGGCGAGATCGTGAGACGAGCGACAGGCCGCCCCCTCCAGGACGTGCACGAGGAAAGAGTCCGCGCCCCCTACGCCCTGGACTTCTACCTGGGCCTCCCCGCCCCCCAGGAGCCCCGCTTCCGCACCACCCAACCACCGCTGCCCTCCTCCAGCGAACCGGCCCTGGCCGCTGCGCAACCGGATGACCGCCGCAGCCTCACCGGCATCGCCTTCAACGAACACGCGGCCGAGCCCACGGAATTGGCGTCGCTCCCCAACGAAAGAGTGATCCGCGCCAAGGGCCCCGCATCGGTGGGCGGGGTGGCCTCGGCACGCGGCCTGGCCGCCCTCTACGCGGCAACGATCAGCGAGGTCGAGGGCCGGGCCCCGCTCCTGAAGCAGGACACGGTCGCGGAGTTCGGCCAGCTCCACTCCGTCGGCCACGACATGATCACCGGCACGCACCGGGCGTACGGCCTCGGCTTCCAGGCGACGGCGGGCACCTGGTACCCGTTCCTGAGCGCCGGCACGATCGGCCACAGCGGCGCCGGCGGCTCCCAGGCCTTCGCCGACCCCCGCACCGGCCTGACCTACGGCTACACCCGCCGCCGCTTCGCCCTCCCCGGCGGCCCCGCCCCAGAAAACCTACGGTTCGTACAAGCCGCCCACCAAGCAGCACTGGCCAACTAAGGCCAACGGCGCAAGCCCTCACCAACGGTGAGGGCCCACCCACTTCCACTGTCCCCACGCGCCGGCCGAGAGGGAGCCGTAGGGGCGCGCCGGTGTCGAGAGGCTGGGGGTCCCCCCCCTCTGGGGGAGCGCGGAGGCGCGCAGCGCCGAGCACGGTGGGCCTCTCGGCACCGGCACCCAGCGCCCCGAAGGCGACCGAACCAAAAGAGGTGCGAACGGCGCCTTTTCAACACCGGCCCAGCTGCGCGATGCCCACCCAACACCGCCCACTCAAAGCTTGACGATCATCTTCCCCGTGTTGTCCCCCCGCAGCTGCCCCAGGAACGCCTCAAGGTTGTTCTCGATCCCCTCGACGACGGTCTCCCGGTACTTCAGCTCCCCGGAGGCAACCCACCCCCCGACCTCCCGGACGAACTCCGGCTGCAGGTCGTAGTGGTCGCCGACGAGGAACCCCTCGATACGCCCCCGGGTCTGAATGAGCCGCCCGAGGTTCTTCGGACCGGGAGCGGGCTCGGTGCTGTTGTACACGGAGATCATCCCGCAAATGGCAATGCGCCCACGCTCATTCAACGAACCGATCGCGGCCTCAAGATGCTCACCCCCGACATTGTCGAAGTACACATCGACACCACCCGGAGCAGCCTCCCGCAGCTGCTGACTCACGGGCCCGTTCTTGTAGTTGAAGGCAGCATCGAACCCGTACTCCTCCACCAGCAGCTTGACCTTCTCGTCGGACCCGGCGGATCCGACAACCCGAGACGCCCCCTTGAGCTTGGCGATCTGCCCGACCTGACTGCCTACGGCACCGGCCGCACCGGAGACGAACACCGAGTCGCCCTCCTTGAAGGAGGCGGTGCGCAGCAGCCCGGCGTAGGCGGTGAGGCCGGTCATGCCGAGGACGCCGAGGTAGGTGGAGAGCGGGGCGAGGTCGGGGTCGACCTTGACGGCGCCCTTGGTGTCGATGGTCGCGTACTCGCGCCACCCGCCGAAGTGCAGCACGTGGTCGCCGACGGCGAACCCCTCGGCGTTGGACTCGACGACCTCGCCGACCGCGCCGCCCTGCATGACCTTGCCGAGCTCGAACGGGGCGACGTACGACTTGGCGGCGCTCATCCGGCCGCGCATGTACGGGTCGACGGAGAGGTACTTGTTCCGCACCAGCACCTGGCCCTCACCCGGGGTCCGGGTCTCGGTCTCCACCAGGGCGAAGTCCTCGGGCTTCGGCCAGCCGACCGGTCGGCTGAGCAGGTGCCATTCGCGGTTGATCATCACAAGCGCCTTTCCTCGTGCAAGGTGTGCACACGGTCCAAATGCTTCAGTACCTGAAACAACAATGCTCCTGAATATTTCATGATGTCAAGTAACGGGGTACGCTCGACGCATGGCCACACCCGAAAAGACGCGCTCCGACAAGACGCGCCGCGCCGACCCCGTGACCCTGGAGGTCGTCGAGCTGATCGGCGATGTCGTGGCGCGGTTCTACGAGGACTACGAGGCGGCGGCGGGCGACCACTCGCTGACCGGCGCCCAGGCGCGGCTGCTGAGCCTGCTGTCACTGGAGCCGCTGCCGATGCGCAAGCTGGCACAGAAGCTGAAGTGCGAGCCGTCGAACGTCACCGGGATCGTGGACAGGCTGGAGACGCGGGGCCTGGTGGAGCGCCGCCCCGATCCCGCCGACCGGCGGGTGAAGCTGGCGGCGGCGACGGACGAAGGCAGGCGGGTGGCCCGCAGCCTGCGGGAGTCACTGCGGTTCGCCCGGGAACCACTCGCCGGCCTGTCGGACGAGGAAAGACTGGCACTGCGAGGCCTGCTCCGGCGGATGCTGGAAATCTGAGCGTCCGACCGTTCGGCCTCGAACCCCAAGCCGAACGGCTCAGGACTCAGGAGCACCACCACAAGATCTGTTTGCACGTCTCCGAAGGCGACGGCGTCGGGCTCGGTTCCGAGGACGAGGGCTCCGAGGTCGGAGTGGTCGTCGGATCGCCGGTGGACGTCGACGTGGGGGACGTGTGGCCGGCGGCGGTGGTCGGGGTCAGCGACGCGGAGGGACTCTTCGTCTCCGTCTCCGACTCGGAAGGCGAAGCCGACCCTGACGCCGACGCACCCGGAGACGCCGAGCCCGTACCCGGCCCAGCAGTCTTCGTGTCCCCCAGCGGCTCAGCCGTACCGCTCGCCTCCGAGGACGCCGCCCCCTCCGCCGAGGCATCACCCGGTCCCGCGGGCTTCGAGATCGAGAACGGCGCGTCCGTGCCCAGTTCGGCCAGGCTCAGCCCGCCGGCCGCGAGCACGAACCCGGCCGTGACGAGGAGCACCCGGCGCCGCCGTCGGCGATGCGCCGCGGCCTTGCGATCGCGACGACTCGCAACCGGCACGTCCGGGCCCTCGGCGTCACCCTCGACGCCCTCGACATCCTCGTCGACCTCCTGGTCGGGCGCAGCCGACGCCACCCCACCGTCCATTTGTGAACGCACGTCAACTCCCGCCTCGTAGGCAGGAGTCGGCACGACGGGTATTTCGGCTGACGCGCCGCACCCCGGGCACGCGAGGGCGCCGTTCAGGTGCCGGCCGCAGGGGTGGCAGTAGTCCATGACGCCCGAAGACTAAGTTCCTCACAGGTAACGTTCATAGTCACGTCTGTGAAAATTGTGCAAGGAACCGGTCGCCCGACCGGATCTCCGCCCACCCCCCTTGCCGAAACCGTTACTTGTTCGACCCATTGACACCCCAGCCCCGCCGTCCTTACTGTCTGCCCAGCATTTCGAACGTGAGCCGAAATTTCGAACAGCACCGAAGAGCACAGGGGGCATCTGCCGTGCGCATCACGGGAATCAGCACGCACGTGGTCGGGACGCCATGGCGCAATCTGACGTACGTCCAAGTGCACACCGACGAGGGCGTCACAGGCGTCGGCGAGACCCGGATGCTGGGCCACACCGACGCGCTGATCGGTTACCTGCGCGAGGCCGAGGCAAACCACATTCTCGGTTCCGATCCGTTCGCCGTGGAAGACCTCGTACGCCGGATGAAGTACGGCGACTACGGCCGTGCGGGCGAAATCGTGATGTCCGGCATCGCCGTCATCGAGATGGCCTGCTGGGACATCAAGGGCAAGGCCCTCGGCGTGCCGGTGTGGCAGCTGCTCGGCGGCAAGGTCACCGACAAGGTGAAGGCGTACGCCAACGGCTGGTACACCACCGAGCGGACCCCGGAGGCCTATCACAAGGCCGCCCAGGGGGTCATGGAGCGCGGCTACAAGGCGCTGAAGATCGACCCGTTCGGGACCGGGCACTTCGAACTCGACCACGAGCAGACCCTGTACGCCGTCTCGCTCATCGAGGCCGTACGGGACGCCATCGGCCCGGACGCCGAGCTGATGCTGGAGATGCACGGCCGCTTCTCCCCGTCCACCGCGGTACGGCTCGCGCACGAACTCGCGCCGTTCAAGCCGGCCTGGCTGGAGGAGCCGTGCCCGCCCGAGAACCTGAAGGCGCTGGAGAAGGTCGCCGCCAAGGTGGACATCCCGGTCGCCACGGGTGAACGCATCCACGACCGCGTCGAGTTCCGCGAGCTGTTCGAGAGCCAGGCCGTCGACATCATCCAGCCCGACGTCGGTCACATCGGCGGCATCTGGGAGACCCGCAAGCTGGCCGCGACCGCCGAGGCGCACTACGTGCTCGTCGCCCCGCACAACGTCGGCGGGCCGGTGCTGACCGCCGCCTCGCTCCAAGTCGGCTTCTCCACCCCGAACTTCAAGATCCTGGAGCACTTCAACGACTTCGCGGACGCGGAGATCAAGAAGGTCGTCAAGGGTGCCCCGCAGGTGATCGACGGCTACTTCCACCTCTCCGACGCGCCCGGTCTCGGCGTCGAGCTGGACGTCGACGCGGCGGCCGAGTTCCCGCAGCAGCAGGCCCGGTTCGACCTGTGGGCGGACGGCTGGGAGCAGCGCAAGCCGAAGGGCTCGAAGTGAGCACGGCGGTCGTCGTCGCGGGACCGGGCGAGCACAGCCTGGTCTCGCACGAGCCCCGGCAGCCGGACGCGGGCGAGGCGCTCGTGCGCGTCCACGCGGTCGGCATCTGCGGCAGCGACCGCGAGGTGTACCAGGGCAACAGGCCCGAGGGCTACGTCCGTTACCCCCTGACCCCGGGCCACGAGTGGTCGGGCACGGTGGAGGCGGTCGGTGCCGGGGTGCCGTCAAGTCTGGTCGGCCGCAAGGTGGTCGGTGAGGGCTTCCGCAACTGCCAGGTGTGCGACCGGTGTCACGCGGGCGAGACGACGTTGTGCTCGGCGGGCTATGAGGAGACGGGCTTCACCCAGCCCGGCGCCATGGCCACCACCCTCACTCTCCCCGCCCGGCTGCTCCATGTCCTCCCGGACGAGGCCGACTTGACGGCGGCGGCACTGCTGGAGCCGGCGGCCTGCATCGCGGCGGCGGCCCTGAAGGCGAACGCGCGGCCGGGTGAGCGGGTGGCCGTCGTCGGCACCGGAACGCTCGGCATGTTCGCGATCCAGTTCCTCAAGGCGGGCTCCCCCGCCGAACTCCTGGTGGTGGGCTCCCGCCCGGACCGCGCGGCCCTCTCCGAGCAGTTCGGCGCGACGGACTTCCGTACCAAGAACGAGCAACTCCCGGACGACTTCGACGTGGTGATCGAGACGGCCGGCTCGGCGGACGCGGCCCGTACGGCCGCCGCCCTGCTCCGGCGCGGCGGACGGCTGGTCCTGACCGGCATCCCCGCACCGGGCGCCGAGGGTCTCGACCCGACCGATCTCGTCGTACGGCAGCTGGAGGTGCACACCGTCTTCGGGGCACCGCCGGACGCCTGGGCGCACACGGTGCGGGTGTTCGGGGCCGGTTTGCTCGATCCGCTCCCCCTGGTCACCCATGAGCTGCCGCTCGCCGAGTTCCCGCAGGCCATCGAGCTGGTGGGGTCCGGCGATCCGAAGGTCGGCAAGGTGCTGCTGCGGCCGTAGGAAACCCCCAGCCGTACGTCGGCACGGGGTGTCCTGACCACCCCGTGCCGGCGTACCACCACAGTTTTTCCGTACCCCGAGCCGCGAACCGCGTCCGAAATACCGAACAAGAAGGACAGCCAGTGACCGACACCGCCACGGCAGCCCGCAGGCCCGGGGAGCAGGCGCTCTCCGCGCTCGGCCTGGGCGCGCCCGCCCTCGACCCCGCCGACACCTCGCCGCACACGTTCCCCGGCGGCGGTCGCTGGCGCACCGAGATCCCTTCGTGCGAGGGTCCCGAGGCGCTGGCGGTCATCCTCAAGGAGTCCTCGCGCCTCGATGTGCCGATCCACCGGATCAGCCAGGGCAGCGGGGTATGGATGCTGACCGACTCCGAGATCACCGAGATGGTCGAGGCGACGGCCGAACGCGACATCGAGCTGTGCCTGTTCACGGGTCCGCGCGGGACCTGGGACATCGGCGGCTCGGTCCGCTCCGACTCGCGCGGCGGGGGTCTGCGTGCCCGGGGGCACGACGCGGTCGCCGGCTGCATCGAAGACGCCGTGCGGGCAACGGAGTTGGGCGTCAAGTGCCTGCTCGTCGCCGACGAGGGCGTGCTGTGGACGTTGCACCGGGCGCGGGTCGCCGGGATCATCCCGGCGGACACCACGCTCAAGGTCTCGGCGCTGATCGGGCCGGTCAACCCGGCGGCGTACGCGGTCTACGAGCAGCTGGGCGCGGACTCGTTGAATGTGCCCAGCGATCTGACGCTCGATCACCTCACCGAGATCCGGCGGGTGTCGGCGGCTCCGATGGACATGTACATCGAGGCGCCGGACGACCTCGGTGGCTACATCCGGATGTACGAGGTCGCGGAGCTGATCCGCCGCGGGGCCCCTCTGTACCTGAAGTTCGGCCTCTCCAAGGCCCCCGGTATCTACCCGTGGGGCACCCACCTCCGTGACGTCACGCTGGACACGGCGCGCGAGCGCGTACGGCGAGGGCGCCTGGCTCTCGACCTCCTCGCCCGGCACGGGGCGGACGGCGACATGGCTCCGCTGGGTTCCAGGTTGCCGGGGTCCTTGAACCGTTTCCCGGTCGAGGCTGCCACGGGCTGATTGTCGGGGGCTGCGGGCCGGTGGGGGCTGGTGGGGGCTGGTCGCGCAGTTCCCCGCGCCCCTGATGAACGCAGCCCCGGTTTCCAAGGCACCCCGCATCACCCGCACCTATAAACACCGGCCCGCTTTCCAGGGGCGCGGGGCTGTATCGAATTGCGGCTCCGCCGCGGGGCGCGACCAGCCCCCACCGGGCCCGCACCACACAACACAACCGAACAACACCGCACCGCATCCTGAACCACCCCCCACGCACTCGCTGCACCTCTCAACGACGAGAAGAATGAGGCCAGTTCACATGCGCATCCGCAGAAGCCGTGCCCTCCCCCTCATAGCCGGCGCCGCCACCCTCGCGCTGTCCCTGTCCGCCTGTGGACAGAGTGGCTCGGGCGGCAGCAAGGAGAAGGAGAGCAGCGCCAAGGGCGGCACGATCGGCATCGCGATGCCGACGAAGTCCTCCGCGCGCTGGATCTCCGACGGCGACAACATGGTCAAGGACCTCAAGTCCAAGGGCTACAAGACCAAGTTGGTCTACGGCGAGGACGACCCGGACACCCAGGTCTCCCAGATCGAGAACATGATCACCCAGGGCGTCAAGGGCCTGATCATCGCGGCGATCGACAACAAGTCCCTGAACAACGTGCTCCAGGAGGCCGCGGACGCGAAGATCCCGGTCATCGCCTACGACCGCCTGATCCTCGGGACGAAGAACGTCGACTACTACGCCTCCTTCGACAACACGAAGGTCGGCGTGCTCCAGGGCACGTACCTCATCCACAAGCTCGGGCTGGACAGCGGCAAGAACGGCCCGTTCAACATCGAGCTGTTCGCCGGCTCGAACGACGACAACAACACCAAGTACTTCTTCAACGGCGCGATGAGCGTGCTCCAGCCGTACATCGACCAGAAGAAGCTGGTCGTCAAGTCCGGGCAGACCGAGCTGAACAAGGTCACCACCCTGCGCTGGGACGGCACCAAGGCCCAGAACCGCATGGAGGACATCCTCACCGGCTCCTACAAGACCGGCCGGGTCGACGCGGTGCTCTCGCCCTACGACGGCATCTCCATCGGCATCCTGTCCGCGCTGAAGTCGGACGGCTACGGCTCCGCGAGCAAGCCGCTGCCGGTCATCACCGGCCAGGACGCCGAGCTGGCGTCGGTGAAGTCGATCATCGCGGGTGAGCAGACGCAGACCGTCTACAAGGACACCCGTGAGCTGGCCAAGGTCGCGGACACGATGATCGACGACGTCCTCAACAAGAAGACGCCGCAGACCAACGACACCAAGACCTACGACAACGGCACCAAGGTCGTCCCGGCGTATCTGCTCCAGCCGGTGAGCGTGGACAAGACCAACTACGAGGACGTGCTGGTCAAGGGCGGGTACTACACGGACGCGCAACTCAAGTAGTTCCGCGGCCCGTCACCCGACCCCACACTTGATTGGAAGGCACGACCATGGCGGGACCCGTCCTGGAAATGCGCTCGATCGTCAAGACCTTTCCCGGTGTCAAAGCGCTCTCGGACGTCACACTGACGGTCCGTCAGGGCGAGGTCCATGCCATCTGCGGTGAGAACGGCGCCGGGAAGTCCACCTTGATGAAGGTGCTCTCCGGCGTCCATCCGCACGGCAGTTACTCGGGCGACATCCTCTTCGAAGGGGAGGAGTGCCGCTTCCGAGACATCCGGGCCAGCGAGCACCGAGGCATCGTCATCATCCACCAGGAACTGGCACTGGTGCCGTTCCTCTCCATCGCCGAGAACATCTTCCTCGGCAACGAGCACGCCACGCGCGGGCTCATCAACTGGAACGAGACCCTGCGGCACGGCACCGAACTGCTGCGCCGGGTGGGCCTGAGCGACCACCCGGAGACCCGCGTCGCCGACATCGGCGTGGGCAAGCAGCAGCTGGTGGAGATCGCGAAGGCGCTGTCGAAGAAGGTGAAGCTGCTCATCCTGGACGAGCCGACGGCGGCGCTGAACGACGAGGACAGCGGCAAACTCCTCGACCTCATACTGGAGTTGAAGAAGCAGGGCATCACCTGCATCATCATCTCCCACAAGCTGAACGAGATCCGCAGGGTCGCCGACTCGGTGACGATCCTGCGCGACGGCCGCTCCATCGAGACCCTCGACGTGAAGGCACCGGAGACGACCGAGGAGCGGATCATCTCCGGCATGGTCGGCCGCGACCTCGACCACCGCTTCCCCGAACGCACCCCGTACGAGGGCAAGCCCGAGGCGGCACCCGCGCTGGAGATCCGCGACTGGACCGTGTTCCATCCGATCGACCAGCAGCGCAAGGTAGTTGACGATGTGTCAATAAATGTGCGCAGGGGCGAGATCGTCGGCATCGCCGGACTCATGGGCGCCGGCCGCACCGAACTCGCCATGAGCGTCTTCGGGCGCTCCTACGGCCGCTTCGCCGGCGGCACGGTCCTCAAGGACGGCCAGGAGATCCGCACCAAGTCCGTCGCGGAGGCGGTCGGGCACGGCATCGCCTATGTCACGGAGGACCGTAAGCACTACGGCCTGAACCTCATCGACACGATCAACCGGAACATCTCGCTGGCCGCCCTGAACAAGGTCGCCAAGCGCGGTGTGGTCGACGAGCAGGAGGAGCGGCAGGTCGCCGAGCGGTTCCGCACCTCGATGAACATCAAGGCGCCGACCGTCTTCGAGCCGGTGGGCAAGCTGTCGGGCGGCAACCAGCAGAAGGTCGTCCTCAGCAAGTGGATCTTCGCGGGTCCCGAGGTGCTGATCCTGGACGAGCCCACGCGCGGCATCGACGTGGGCGCCAAGTACGAGATCTACACGGTCATCGACCAACTCGCCGCCGAGGGCAAGGCGGTGGTCTTCATCTCCTCCGAACTGCCGGAGCTGCTCGGCATGTGCGACCGCATCTACACGATGGCGGCGGGCCGGCTGACCGGTGAGGTACCCCGGGCCGAGGCCACGCAGGAAGTGCTGATGCGCCAGATGACGAAGGACAAAGAGGTAACGCGATGAGCACGGACGTGACCGACAAGATCCCGGCCGCGGCACCGCCGGGCAAGGGCGGATCGGAAGCGGGCGGCGGCCTGTTGCGGCTGGTACTGAACGGCCTGCGGCGCAACATGCGGCAGTACGGCATGCTGATCGCGCTCGGCCTGATCGTGATCCTCTTCGAGATCTGGACCGGCGGCGACCTGCTGCTGCCGCGCAACGTCTCCAACCTGGTGCTGCAGAACAGCTACATCCTGATTCTCGCGATCGGCATGATGCTGGTCATCATCGCCGGGCACATCGACCTGTCGGTCGGCTCGCTCACCGCGTTCGTGGGTGCCTTCGCGGCGGTCCTGATGGTCAATCACCAGGTGCCGTGGCCGGTCGCGTTGGTGCTGTGCCTGCTGATGGGCGCCGTCGCGGGCTCGGTACAAGGGCTGTTGATCGCCTACGCGGGCATACCGTCCTTCATCGTCACCCTCGCCGGGATGCTGCTCTTCCGCGGCCTCACGGAGATCCTTCTCCAGGGCCAGACCCTGGGCCCCTTCCCCGGCGGTCTGCAGAAGATCGGCAACGGCTTCCTGCCCGCGGTCGGCCCGAACACCAACTACCACAACATCACGCTGCTGTTGGGCCTCGTGATGATCGCCGCGGTGGTGTGGCAGGAGGTGCGTGACCGGCGCCGTCAGCAGGAGTTCTCGCTCGACGTGCCGCCGACCAAGCTGTTCCTGCTCAAGCTCGTCGCGATCGTCGCCGCGATCCTCTGGCTCACCCTGCTGCTCGCCAGCTACGACGGCGCTCCGATCATCCTGCTCATCCTCGGTGTCCTGGTGGCCGGTTACGGCTACGTGATGCGCAACACCGTCTTCGGCCGGCACATCTACGCGATCGGCGGCAATCTGCCGGCCGCGAAGCTGTCCGGCGTCAAGGACAAGCGCGTCACCTTCCAGGTGTTCCTGAACATGGGCGTGCTCGCGGCCCTGGCGGGTCTGGTCATCACCGCCCGCCTGAACGCGGCCTCGCCGAAGGCGGGCGACGGCTTCGAACTGGAGGCCATCGCCTCCTCGTTCATCGGCGGCGCCTCCATGAGCGGCGGTGTCGGTACCGTCCTCGGCGCCATCATCGGCGGTCTCGTCCTCGGCGTGCTGAACAACGGCATGAACCTCCTCAGCGTCGGCACCGACTGGCAGCAGGTCATCAAGGGCCTCGCCCTGCTGACCGCGGTCGGCTTCGACGTGTGGAACAAACGCAAGTCCGGTTCGTAAGTCCAGCTCGGGCCCCGCACGTCTGTCATTCGCACAGCGCGGCGGGGCCCCTTCCATGTGCAGGAGCCGCTCAATGGAACTGAACAGACGCACTGTCATTGCAGGCGCGGCAGCCGCAGGCATCGCCGCGAGCACACTCGGTACAGGTACGGCGCAGGCGGCCTCGGGAGGCAGAAAGCCCGTGAAGGAACTCTTCGGCACGCTCGCCGACGGCAGCAAGGTCTACCGCTGGTCGCTGGAGAACGGCGGCACCCGGCTCAAGGTGCTGTCGTGGGGCGGGGTCGTCCAGTCCCTCGAACTCCCGGACCGGCACGGCAAGTACGCCAACGTGTCGCTCGGCTTCGACAACATCGCCGACTACGTGGCGAAGACCCCGTACTTCGGCGCGCTCATCGGCCGCTACGGCAACCGCATCGCCAAGGGCCAGTTCACCCTCGACGGCAAGAGCTACCAGCTCTCCGTCAACGACGGGGTCAACAGCCTGCACGGCGGCACCCAGGGTTTCGACAAGCACATCTGGGACGTGGAGGGCTTCACCGCCGGCTCCGACGTCGGCCTGCACCTGTACTACACCAGCGTCGACGGCGAGATGGGCTACCCGGGCACCCTCAAGGTGAAGGTGACGTACACGCTCAACAAGCACGGCGACTGGCGCATCGACTACGAGGCCACCACCGACAAGGCCACGGTCGTCAACCTGACCAGCCATGTCTACTGGAACCTCGCCGGTGAGGGCAGCGGCACGATCGAGAACCACGAGCTCACGATCCCCGCCGCCCGCTACACGCCCACCGACTCGGGGCTGATCCCCACGGGCGAACTGGCCAAGGTCTCCGGCACCCCCTTCGACTTCCGCAAGACGAAGCCGATCGGCCGCGACATCCGGGCCGCGCACGTCCAGCAGGTGCAGGCGAAGGGCTTCGACCACAACTGGGCCCTCGACAAGGGCATCACCGCGAAGCCCGAGCACGCGGCGACCCTGCACGACCCGCGCTCCGGCCGCACCCTGAAGATCGCCACCGACCAGCCGGGGCTGCAGTTCTACTCCGGCAACTTCCTCGACGGCACCCTGACGGGCACCGGCGGCCACACCTACCGCCAGGGCGACGCGCTCTGCCTGGAGACCCAGCACTTCCCGGACTCGCCGAACCACGCGAACTTCCCGACGACCGTGCTGAGGCCGGGTCAGACGTACAAGACGTCGACGATCCACACCTTCAGCGCGTGACCATCCACGCGTGACCATTCACTACGCGACGCGAGACTCGGGCCAGGGGTTCCCGAACTCACACTAATTTCACATCCGTTGAACAGTGCCACTCCCGTCTCCGTATTCATGGGCGGCCCGTGCTCCCCCGCGCGGGCCACCCAAGACGACGGGCCCGGTCGTCCCCGCCGGGCCCGCCTTCATACGGAGGTTCCATTGGCCGACTCCAACGTCACCTCGCTGTTCCGCAGTACGGCGGCGCACAGCCCGTCGATGGCAGCGCTGGCGCGTGAGAGCGACGGCACCGGCCCCGTGGACTTCTGTATCCCGTGCAACCCGTACTTCCCCACGCCCGCCATGTTCGACGAGATGGCGGCCCGGCTGCGCGAGATCATCACGTACTACCCGAGCAGCGCCGACACCATCACGGCCGAGCTGTGCAATCTGCTCCAACTCCCGCCGAGCTGCGTCGCGATGGGCAACGGTTCCACCGAACTGATCACCTGGATCGACCACTTGATGGTCCGCGAGTCACTCGCCATCCCCGTCCCCACCTTCGGCCGCTGGACCGACCAGCCCATGGAGACCGGCAAGCGGGTCGACATGTTCCCGCTCCAGGAGTCCAACGGCTTCGCCCTGGACCTCACGCAGTACGCCGAGTTCATCCGCAAGCGCAACACCAAGGTCGCCGTCATCTGCAACCCGAACAACCCCGACGGCGGCTTCCAGCACAAGCAGGCGCTCGTCCAGTTCATGGACGCGATGGCCGACCTGGACCTCATCGTCATCGACGAGTCGTTCCTGGAGTTCGCCGACGCCGAGGTCGAACCCAGCGTCGTACAAGAGGCGATGCTCCGCCCCAACGTGGTCGTCCTGCGCAGCCTCGGCAAGAACTTCGGCCTGCACGGCATACGGTTCGGCTACCTCGTCGCCAACCCCGCCCTCGCCGGGCGCATCCGCTCGATGCTGCCGAAGTGGAACCTCAACGCCTTCGCCGAACACGTGGTGTTCATCCTCAAGGAGCACGGCGCGGAGTACGCGCAGAGCCTCCAACAGGTGCGCCGCGACCGACTCGACATGGCGAGCCATCTCTCCGCGCTGCCCGGCCTGACGGTCTATCCGTCGCAGGGCAACTTCCTCTTCGTACGCCTCCCCGTGGGCGCCGAGGGGACCGTGGTCCGGGACCGGATGCTCACCGAGCACCGCATCCTGGTCCGCGAGTGCGGCAACAAGATCGGTTCGTCCAGCCGCTTCCTGCGCCTCGTGGTGCGCCCCCAGGTGGACGTGCGTCGCCTGGTGTCCGGCCTGGAACAGGTGCTCTACGGGACCAGGAGGGGAGCCGCCGTACCCGAGCTGAGCACAGGGACCAGCTACAGCTCGGGTACGGCGGCCGTGGATCGTCTTGTCGGCGCGACGAACGGTGCGGGCATCCAGATGCCGGCGGCTGTCGCTCAGATGCCGATGCAGCCGCAGCCTGTGCCCATGCAGGCGCCTGCGCCGGCTGCCGCAGTGCCTCAGCCGCAGCCCGTGCCTATGCCTGTGCCGCAGCCCCAGCCTCAGCAGCAGCCGCAGTACCAGCCGATGGTGGCCGCGGCGCAGGCTCCGCAGATGCCGATGCAGGCTGTTGCGCAGATGCCGGAGCAGTTGGCTCAGGTGTCGCAGCAGATGCCGGTCATGCAGCAGCCTCAGCAGCAGCCGTACGGGACGCCTGCGCCGGCTCCTCAAGGGCCTACGCCCACTGGAGTTCCTGCTCGTAATGGGCTTACGGCTGCGCAGGTGCGCGGGGCTACCAGTCCTAACGGGATGCAGAATCTTGCGCCGGCGCCTGCGACTGGGTGGCCCAATGCGCAGAGTTGGCCCAATGCTGCGGGGATGGGGCAGGCGGGCTGAGGTTCGTTGCCGGGTGCGGGTGGGCTGTGGCTGGTCGCGCAGTTCCCCGCGCCCCTTAGGTCAGTCGGCCCTTACGGCGTTGAGTAGCGAGGCTCCCAGCGGTAGCTCGTGGCGGGCCTGTAGCTCGAAGCCCGTCTTCTCCAGGAGTACGCGGTAGTGGTCCTCGTCCCGTTCCTGGCCGCCCACGTTGCACAGCATGTGGATGTCCCACGCCACCGCTGTCGGAGTCGGCAACAGGCGTTCCACCAGCAGTAGTCGGGCTCCTGGGCGCATTGCCCTGGCGCAGTTGTCGAGGATGGTCAGGCAGCGGTCGTCGTCCCAGTCGTGGAGGACTCGGGACAGGAGGTAGATGTCGCCGCCCGCCGGGACCGACTCGGTGAAGTCGCCCGGTACGAAGGTGCAGCGTTCGGCGAGTTGGGGGCGGGCCGCTTCCAGGGCCTCGGGGCGTTCCAGGAGTACGCCCTCCAAGTGGGCGTGGGTGCGCAGGAGTCGGGACAGCAGGGCGCCGTTTCCGCCGCCCACGTCGACCACGCGCCGTGCTGCCGAGAAGTCGATCAGGGTCGGTACCGGGGCGAACATCTCGGAGCTGGCCGCCATCGCCCGGTGGAACAGGTCGCCGAGTTCGGGGTGTTGGGCGAAGTACGGGAAGTGGTGCTGGCCGTAGCGGTGGGCGAAGGCTTCCTCGCCGGTGCGTACGGAGTGGGTCAGGCCGGCGAAGGAGTCGTAGAACGGGCCCGCGTACAACCGTGCCAGGGGGTGGAGGCTGAACTCCGTTCCTGTGCGGAGGGGTTGGCCGGTGGCGGTGAGGTGGTACGTGCCGTCGGACGATGTGAGCAGGCCCAGCGAGGTGAGGTAGCGGAGCAGGCGGCGCAGTGCCTCCGGGTGGGTGGCCGTGAGGTGGGCCAGGGTGTCGGCGTCGGTGCCCGGGTGGTCGGTCAGGTGGTCGGCGATGCGCAACTCGGCCATCGTGGCCACCGCTTGGGTGGCCCAGGCTCCCGTCATGACGCCGAGGAGTGAGGTCGTGGGGTCGGGGAGCGGCGTGTGGCGGCCGGGGAGGCGGAGTTCGAAGCGGCGGTGGGTTCGGGTGCGGTGGTAGAGGACGGTGACGTTCTCGTGGCCGTTGTAGCCGCCACCGTCGGGGACCGCGCCGCCCCGCTCCTGGAGGAGGAGCCGTAGGCCTGCGGGGACCACCGGGCCGGGGGCCGTGACCGCGAAGGCGTGGTGGGATTCGTGGTCCGCCCCGCGTTCGTCCGCCGCCACGGCTTCCAGCGGGGAGTCCGGGGGGACGGGGAGCGCGAAGATCTCCACGCTGCGGGTGCCTGCCGTGACGTGCACGATGGCGACCGGGGTTTCGGCGAGGGCGGGGCCGTAGCGGCGGGCGAGGCGTTCGCGGACCACGACGCTCGGGGTGACGGAGCCGGGTTCGAAGCCGAGGCTGCGGAGTTCTTCGCGGAGGCCGTCGAGGCAGTCCGGGAAGACCAGGACCGCGGTGTGGTCGAAGACCAAGTGGCGGGCCACGTCGGCCCGTTCGGCGGGGGTGAGGTCCGGGAGCAGTTCGGCCAGGACGGTGTCCGTGTCGTGAGCCTCGACGTAGGCCGCCGCGCGCCGGATGCGGTGTACGTCGGCCTCGGCCAGGCGTGCCTGTACGACGGGGAGGTTCATGAGGGGGTTCCCGGTGATCGTGGGGACGGGAGACGGAGTCAGATGCCGGTGTAGTTCTCGGCGAAGAAGTCCTGGTGCGTGCGGGAGGTGCGCAGGCTGTCGAGGCGGGCGTACTGGAGCGCGCGGCCGTAGCGGGCCTCGGCGTCCTCGGTGGTCGGGCCGTGCAGGAGTGTGCTCATCCAGTGGGAGAACTCGTGGGCCCGCCAGACGCGGGGCAGGCAGTCGGCGGCGTAGCGGGCGAGGTCGCTCTCGTCGTCGCGGGTCACCGCCGACGTCAGTGCCTGGGCCAGGCGTTCGGCCTGGAGCACGGCGAGGTTGGCGCCCTTGGCGGCGGAGGGGCTGATGAGTCCGGCGGCGTCGCCGGCCAGCCAGAGGCGTCCGGCGCCGGGGCTGTCCAGGACGTCGGAGCGCAGGTCGACGACCGTCCTCTCCAGGACGGGGCCCTGCTTGAGCGGGCCGAACTCGGCGGTCCTGAGCCGGATCTCCAGCTCGGTCCAGATCCGGTCCTCGCTCCAGTCGGCGGGATCGGTGCCGCGCGGACACTGGAGGTAGTAGCGGGTGACGGTCGCCGTACGGGCCATGTGGCCGGCGAATCCGCGGTCGTGCAGGGCGTATCCGACGGCGGCGAGGCTGGGCGGGGCCTCGGCCAGTACGGCCAGCCAGGTCACGCCGTGGTCCCGGCGGGCGGTGCGGGTGCCCTGTGCCACGAGGGTGCCGCGGGCGACGCCCCGGTGTCCGTCGCAGCCGGCGACATACCGTCCGGTGACCTCCGAACCGTCGCGCAGCCGTACCCGGCCCCCGGCGATCTCGTCGGCCTCGGCGCCGAAGCGGATCTCGCCGCCGCGTCGGAGGTACTCGGCGAGCAGGTCCCGTACCAACTCCTGCTGGGGGTAGACGGTGTGGACCTCGCCGCGGCCCAACTCGCCGTAGTCGAGGGTGAATTCACCCCGCTCGCTGCGGAAGAGGCAGGTGCGGTGCGTCCGGCCCTTGGTCAACAGGCCGGTGTCCAGGCCGTGTCGGGCGAGTACGCGGACGGAGTGGGCGGCCAGGAATCCTGCCCTGGCCCGCCCTTCCACCGCCTCGCGTCCGCGCCGTTCCAGGATCACGCAGTCGATGCCCTGGTCCAGGAGC
The DNA here is from genome assembly GCF_044457385.1 of Streptomyces sp. NPDC050548. Taxonomy (NCBI): domain Bacteria; kingdom Bacillati; phylum Actinomycetota; class Actinomycetes; order Kitasatosporales; family Streptomycetaceae; genus Streptomyces; species Streptomyces sp. NPDC050548. Next base: position 300,097 of record NZ_JBITGV010000003.1, on the reverse strand, counting down.
AGGTTCCCCAGGACCAGCCCCGCCGGGCCCGCCCCGACGATCACCACCCCGGTCCGCGTCCCGGAGTCGAATCGTTTCCCCACAACCACCCCTGATCTTGCTTTTTCGGCCAAGGGGTTTCATATCAGCAAGATCACGGCGATGAGGAATTCATAATGACTAAATAGCCCTTAAGGCCCAATTGGGCATATGTCAGTGGTCGTTGTCCAGGTGCAGCTTCAGCAGGTCCACTCCGTAGTCGCCGCCGTTGGGCGTGCGGATGATGGTGTGGATGTGCTCCTGGGACGGGGTGCCGCCACCCATGCCCATACCGCCGCCGGGAGGGCCACCGCCGTTGGCACTCGGGCTCGCGCTGGCACTGGCGCTCGCGCTCGCGCTCGGGCTGGCCGAGGAGGCCTCGTGGTAGAAGAGCGGGGCCTGGGCGTCGTACTCGATGAGCACGACCGGGCTGTGGATGCGGTAGTAGAAGGCGGAGTCGTCCTTCGTCTCGCCCATCCAGTAAAAGTACGTGTCGTCCAGGTGCTTCTCGACCTCGGTCATCTTGACCTCGGCGTGCCCCTCGTTGATGTAGCCGATGTACACCTGGGCCACGGCCAGCAGCTTCTTCCGCTGCGCGGCGGTGAGTTCGGAGCCGCGCAGGCCCTCGTAGGCGAGCTTGAGGTTGTCCGAGCCGGCGCCGGCCTTCATGTCCTCGTTGCCGTTGCCCTGCGAGGAGACCGCCTTGGCGAGCTGCGCCTTCGTGAGGGAGCGGATCATCGCGAGGCCGGCCGTCGTCTCCGGCCGGAACAGGGTGATCTTCTCGCCCTTGTACGTGGCCGTGGTCGGCTCGGAGCCCATGAAGGTCGGGGTCATCACGACCTGGTCGCCGAGCACGAAGTAGTTGACGGCGACGTGGTGACCCTCGTACTGGAAGCCCCAGGGCTTGGTGGTCGACGGGGTACCCATGAAGGTGAAGAAGTAGTGGCCCTCGGTCAGGGTCTTCTGGTTGCCGCCGTTGGAGTCGCCCAGGAACTGGTTGAGCTTCATGATGTTGCGGGTCTGGGTGAGACCGTCGGCGGAGAGCGCGACGCCGAGCAGCGCGAACCCGAGGTTGCGCTTCTTCTCGGTCAGGTCGCCCATGCGGACGCCCTTGCGGGCGTAGCCGTCGACGTTGCTCCAGGCCGTCCACTCGTCGGCGTCGATGTCGAACGTGCAGGACTTGCGCTCCTTCGCGGAGAGCCCGTCGAGGAACGCCTGCGCCGCCTTGACCAGTCCGTCCGTGGAGACGCCGGTCGAGTGGATGGTGAACAGGTCGTCGACGACCGTGCCGTCGGTGGTGACGCCCTTGACGTCCTTGTACTTGACCTGGGAAACCCCGGGCCCCATGCCACCGCCGCCCCCTCCCCCACCGGCTCCGGGCCCGCCCGAGGGCATACCGCTCGGGGCGCCGGACTGTGCGGCGGAGGACGAACTCGCCGTGTCCGACGAGTCGTTGGAGCATCCGGTCATGGTCGCCATGGCGGCGACGCCTCCGGCGAGCAGCGCCTTGTTCATGAACCAGCGGCGGCTGCGCTCGGATGCGGGGGTGTGGGGTCGGTGTCCATGCATGGGGATCAGAGTCCCCGCCGAACCTGAAGTGTTCTTGTCCGGAACCTGTGAGGAGAACGCTACTCGGTGGCGCCGGGCCCGATGGGGAGCGACGGCGTCCCCCGGCCGACCCGCTGGGCGAACATCATCATCCCGAGGCCGCCGAGAGCCGTCGCCGTGGTGACGGCTGTCAGCACCATTGCGACCGCCGGGTCGACAGGCACCAGCGCGACCACCGCGTGGTACAGGACGACGACGCCGAACAAGATGTATCCGGCACCCCACAGCCGAGGCCTGATCACCTTGCCGACCAACCAGGGAAGCACCCGCAGCGACGTGACGGCCGTGATGCCCACGGCGAGGCAGAAGAAGGCGGCGACGAAAAGCAGCACGTTCAGGGCTATGAGCACTGGCCAATTATCGCACCGGTGGGGCTACTTGGAAACGGGACAACCAGGGCGGCACGTCGACCTCCGCGCGGACGGTCTTCCCCAGCGGCGCCCGGTCCAGCACCTCCCAACGGTCGGCGAGCGTGTCCACGAGCACGAGCCCGCGCCCGGAATCGGCGAGCGCCTCGGGTTGTCGTACGGCCCCGGGTCCCGGCGGACGCGGTCCGCTGCGGGTGTCGGTGACCTCGATCCGGACACTCCCCGTGACGAGGGAGAGCCGCAGTTCGAAGTCCCGTCCCGGTACGCGTCCGTGGGTCACGGCGTTGGCGGCGAGTTCGGCGACGATCACGGCGACGGCGTCGGAGGCGTCGCTGCCGTGCGGGATGCCCCAGGCGTGCAGCTGGTTCAGGGCGAGGTGACGGGCGAGACGGGCACCGCGGGGAGTGGGGCTGAGGCGCTGACTGAACGTGTGTACGGTGACGGTTGGCTGGGTGGTCATGTGCCCAATGTGACGTTCGGGAAGGGCACTTCACCAGGCTCCGGGCCCGTACGCTGCGCGAGCGTACGGGGTCACCCGCTGGACAGTACGCGCTACGTTCCGTGACCATGTGCGCGGGAGGTGGGTGACCATGGTCGAGGGCAGCGGCGAGCCGGAGGCGTCCGACAGCCTGCGGACGTTCGGGGCGATGTTGCAGGCGTTGCGGGAGCATGCGGGGCTTAGTCGGGAGGAGTTCGGACGGCGGATTCAATACTCCAAACACACCGTGGAGTCGGTGGAGTTGGGGAGGCGAATGCCGGACACGTTGTTCGTGGAACGGTCGGAGCCGGTGTTGGGCGACACCGGGGCGGTACGGCGAGGTGCGGAACACCTTGAGCGGCGGCCGGGGTTGGCGTCCTGGTTCCGCAAGTGGGCGCACAAGGAGAAGACCGCAATCACGCTGTACACGTACGAATGCCGGATGATTCCGGGGTTGTTGCAGACCGAAGCGTACGGGCGACAGCTGTTCGCGGATGAACTGCCGCCGCTGGACGACAAGCAGGTCGAAGCCCAGTGGGTGGAAAGGGCGAAGCGGCAACGGCTGCTGCGAGAACGACCAAACACTGCGTTCAGCTTCATCCTCGAAGAGCAGCTGTTCTTACGGCAGACGGGCGGGGTGGCGGTCACTCGGGAGCTCATCGACCACATCCTTGAGGTCGCACGGCTGCGGAACGTCGAGATCCAGATCATGCCGCTGCTGCGCGAGTCACATGCCGGATTGCACGGTGCCGTCCAGTTGCTGGAAACCCCGGAGAACAAGTGGTTCGCCTACACCGAGGCTCCGGAGAGCGGGCAGTTGATCTCCGAAGCGAAAGTGGTCAGCGTGCTCCAACAGCGGTATGCCAGGATGCGTTCACAGGCTCTCACTCCCGAAGACTCCGTGAGCCTGTTGCAGCGGATACGAGGAGCGCTATGAGCAGCAGCGAACTCACCTGGTTCAAGTCGAGCTACAGCAGCAGCGGTTCCGGCGACTGCGTAGAAGTCGCCCTCTCCTGGCACAAGTCGAGCTACAGCAGCAGCGCTTCTGGCGACTGCGTAGAGATCGCCGCCTGCCCCTCCACCATCCACATCCGCGACTCCAAGAACAACCAGAACCCCCAGGGCCCCCAACTCGCCCTCGCCCCCGCCACCTGGACGGAATTCATCCGCACCGTCTGATCAAACGCCGCATATGATCTCCGCACCATGGTCCGGGGGGAGATCACATGCAGCACGTTTCCACGCCACTCGCCAGAACTCTCGGCGCGGCGGCCCTGTTGTCGGCGGCCGTCGCCTGGGGTGCGGCGGCGTTCCAGTACGACCCGCACCACGTGCGCCTGGACATCCTCGTGCCGTTGGCCCTCGCGGGGGCGTTCGTCGTGGGGTGGCTGGTTGCCTGCCGGGCCGCGCCGCTCGTGAAACAGCTGCCGACAACCGGTCCTCCTCCGGAGGCGATACCCGGCAAGTTGGGTACGGTACGGCGGGACTGGGGGCTCGTCGCCACGGCCTACCTCGTCGTCTGGGCACCCTTCGCCGCCGCCAACAGCGCCTACGGCGGCCGGGGTTCGACTCTCGGTGCGGTGTACTGCCTGCTCACCTCCATCGTCGCCGTCATAACGTCCCTGTGTCTTCTCTCCCTGCTGCAGAGCTACCTCGGCCCCATGCAGCGGATGCTCAAGGAGGACGCCGCCAAGGGTGGTGTGCACGCGGTCCGTGTCCGGTTCGGGACCCCGGTGCGGGAGACGTACCGGTATCCGACAGGGCAGGGCGTCGGCAAGATCGCCGCCAGGACCAACTACGGCGTCGAGCTGATCGGTGAGCAGCCGACCGTGCGGCTCCGGGCCATGCGGGCCGGTCACAGCAGCGCCGTCGGCGACAAGCACCTCGCCAACGCCGTGGCCCAACTCGGCGGCCACGGCGGGTGGTTGTGCTGGCCCACCCGGTGGCGGGACATCGCCGGGACCAACAAGGAACGCCTGGTCCCCGCCGCGTTCGTCTCCGACTCAGGTCATGTGGTCTGGGGGCAGACCACGGAGGAGGACTACGCGCCCTTCCTGCGCGACGGTGCCGCGCCGCTGCGGGAGACGGAGCCCGCGCTCGCCGTCGCGCCGCTGCCCCGGCCCACCCGGTACCTCCCGGGCGTGCACGCCTCGCATCTGCGTATCGCGGCGGTCGGCGCCCTCTTCGCGCTGCCGTTTCTGCTCGATGTCGTCCCCGGCTGGGCCGCCCTGCTGCTCGGCGTGGTCTCGGGGGCACTGGGTCTCCTCGCGGGGATGACACTGGACTCGGTACGCATGGACCCGGAACCGTGGACCGTGCGCACGACCTCACACCCGTCGCTCCAGTGAGTACGCCGTCACCCCGGGAATCCTGACCGTCTGCCCACCCTCGCCACGGGCTGCGGCTGCTTGCGCAGGGGGCAGTCGGTGCCGACGCGAGCCGTCAACTCGGCGCGGAGGGCGGCCAGTTCGGCCATGCGAGCGTCGATGAGGCTGATCTTGTCGGCGAACAGGGCGGACAGGGCCGCCGCTTGGTCAGGGGCCTCGGTCAACTGCTCACCCTGCTCGGCGATTTCGGCCAGGGTGAAGCCGAGGGCCTGTGCCGTGCGGACGTATTCGAGCCAGGGCACGGCTTCGGGCGAGTAGTCGCGATACCCGTTCGCCAGCCGCTCGCTCGTCAGGATGCCCACCTGTTCGTAGAACCGGAGGGCATCCTTGCTCAGGCCCACCCGTGTCGCCAACTCCCCAATTCGCATGCCCTCATGATGGCTTGATGGCTTGATGGCTCGATGGCTCGATGGCTTGACCTTGGACCCCACTCCACTGTTTAGCGTCGGCGGCATGACGATCACCCCCTATCTCCGGGTCGTGCGGGCCAGTGCCTGGTACGACCTCGTCGTGACCGCCGGCTTCGCGACCCCGTGGACGTACGCGCTGGTGCACAACGCACTGTCGTCGCTGGGCGCGCTGCCCGAACTCGACCCGATACAGACCCTGTACGCGAATCTGATGGGGTCGGTGGTCGTGGTCTGGGCCGTATTGCGGCTCGTCCGGCCACTTGCTCTGCACGGTCTGCTCGACGGGGTGGCCCGTGTGCTGTTCACCGCCTGGCAGGGGTACGCCCTCGCGCAGGGCGCCCCGCGGTTCCTGTGGCTGTTCCTGGGGGTGGAGGCGTTGTTCGGCGTGCTCCAACTGGCGCCGTGGTGGCGGCGGGGAACGGAGTTGCGGGAGCCGCTGGTGCGATGATGCGGGCATGGCTCAGTCATCGCAGGACTCCTCGGTCACCAAGGACGGCATGACCGCGGCACAGGCCGTCGACCGCATCGAGGCCGCGGCGCCACCCCGCCCGCACGACCGCCGCCTGCACGCGCGCGGCGCCGTCTACGACGCGCGCTTCGTGCCCAGCGGACAGGTCTCCCGGTGGACGACCGCCGCCTGTCTCACCGCCGAGTCCGAGGCGGTCGTACGGTTCTCCAACGGGTCGGGCCGCTACGACGCCGACGACCGGGCGCGCGGCGTACGCGGGATGGCCGTGAAGTTCCTCGACGATGCGCACAAGGGCGTCATGGATCTGGTGGCGGCCACCTTCCGGGTCTTTCCGAGTCACAATCCCGAGGGGTTCATCGACCTCGTCGAGGCGCTGGGCAAGGCCGGTACGGAGGGCGGGCTCGCCGACCGGGCGAAGGGGAAGCTGGCGGCGGCCGGGAAGTTCGCCACCGTGCTGGCCCAACACCCGGAGAGCCGGGGGGCGTTGAAGTCCTTCGCGGGTCAGCAGGCGCCCGCCAGTTTCGCCACCGCCCGCTACGACGGGCTGCACGCCTTCGTGCTGGTGGACGAGGCGGGTGAGCGCAGGCCGTTCCGCTACCGTCTCGTGCCCCAACTCGGCGAAGTGGAACTGGACTCGGCGTACGGCGAGACGCTGCCCCCGGACTTCCTCATCGGCGACCTCGACTCCCGCCTCACGACCGGCCCCCTCTCCTTCACCCTGGTCTTCCAGCTAGCGGACCCGACCGACCCGACCCACGACCCCTCACAGGCCTGGCCCGAACACCGCCCGCTGATCCCGGCCGGGCAGTTGCACGTGACGGCCCGCTCGGCCCGCGAGGACCACTGGCAGCAGCAGGTCTTCGACCCCACCCGCCTCGCCCCCGGCGTGGAACTCTCCGACGACGAGATGGTGACCTTCCGCCGCCACGCCTACTCCGTCTCGGCCGACCGCCGCCTGGCTCCCTGACGTGGGGTGAAGCGGGGCCGCGGCATCATCCGGCCCTGCCCCGCTTCCGCTCCCTGCGCCGCGCCTCCCGCCGCTGCTTGCCCGGCAGGGCACCGGCCAGTTCGCCCACCGACGCGAGGTCGTGGCAGTCGCCGCCGTGATAACCCCGGCACCACCACACCACCCCCGGGCCCCAGCTCTCCCCGTACTCCCAGTCGGCCGTCGTCCCCTCGGGACGCGGATGCGTGCCGAGCTTGTGGAACGGGCACACCGGCCAGGCCTGCCAGAGCAGTTCGACCACGGTCTCCTGCGCCGCGTCCGCGACATGGACGAGAGGATCGGCGTCGGCATCCTCGGGTTCGGACAGACCGTTGCCCTGCGAGGTGCCGTCGGCCAGGGCGACGTAGACCTGCGTGCCAAGGTCCTCGTCCCCGCCCCAGACCATCAGGACCAGCGGCTCCCGGTCGGGGAAGATCGCCGCGAAGTCACGGTTGACGGCGACCAGTGCGGCGCTCAGGCGCGGGAACTCGCCGGGTTCGGCGCGGCGGGAGTCGAAGTCGTTCACCCTGCGATCCTCTCCCGAGCCATCGAGCCGGCAGGAGGCAGGTATCGGCAAAGACCATGTCCCCTGTCTTGCAAGGAACTTGACGAAGTATCACTTTACCAACCCCACAGCTGACCAACAGGATCCTTACCTAAGGTGCCGTGTCCATGACAGACACTTCAGGAGCAGGAACCAACCCGATCGGGCGCCGCACCGTACTGATCGCCACCGGCACCACGGCCGCCGTACTGGCCGTCGGCGCCGCCGCGCCCGAGGCCCCCACAACCGCCGCGACGGGCACAACTCCCGCCGCCGCGGCGGCAGTCTGCACCCTCACGAAGGAGATGACCGAAGGCCCCTACTACCTCGACGGCGCCCTGGTCCGCGCCAACGTGACCGAGGGCAAGGCCGGCATCCCGCTCAAGCTGGCCCTCACCGTCGTGAACGACAGCACCTGCGCCGTGATCCCCAACGCCCTCGTCGAGATCTGGCACTGCGACGCGCTCGGCGAGTACTCCGGCTACGTCGGCAACAACGGCCACAGCGAACCGGACGACGGCACCTTCCTGCGCGGCGGCGTCCTCACGAACTCCGCCGGACTCGCCAACATCACCACGATCTACCCGGGTTGGTACCGGGGCCGCTGCGTGCACATCCACGTCAAGGTGCACACCGGCGTCACCCTCACCTCGAACGGCTCGTTCACCGGCGGCAGCGAACTCCACACGGGCCAGCTGTTCATCGACGAGACGATCACCACCGCCGTCGCCAAGATCTCGCCGTACTCGACCAACACGGTCACCCGCACCACCCTCGCCCAGGACTCGATCTACGACGACGGAGGCGCGGCGTCCGGCCTCATGACCCTTACCGCGCTGGGGAGTTCGACCTCGTCCGGCTACACGGGCACCCTCACCCTCGGCGTCCAGCAGAGCTGAGCCCGAGGGCCCAAGAGCCCAAGAGCCCAAGAGCCCAAGGGGGGTGGCCCGCGGTGCGACACGGGCCACCCCCACCTCATCTCAGGAGGCCGGGCACTCCTTCCACGCCATGTGGTAGATCGTGCTGATGTCGCCGTCCGTCGAGTCCATGGTCATGAAGCTGACCGCGCTGGACGACGAGGTGCCGGCGGCGACCCGCAGCTCCGTGTTGATGTTGAAGTTGCGCTGAACTCCACAGGGTGCCCAGACCAGTTGGGCCCAGTCGGTGCTGTCGGTCGCCTGCCAGTTGTCGTCGTAGGGGCCGCTGAACGGGTGGTTCTTGGCCACGGTGCTCGACGAGCCCTGGAAGTAGTACGAGGCCTTCTGCGCGCCGCTCGCACCGCGCTGGAGCGAGGCGAAGCCGCGGTAGTCCACGCTCGCGATGGCGTAGGTGAAGCCCTGGGGGACGTGGACGACCAGGTTGAGCTGGCAGTTCTTGCGGAACGCCGTGGGGTCGGAGTTGCCGCCGACCTGGGCGAGATACGCGCTGTAGGTCACCGTGAAGGCGGTGTTGTCCTCGGAGACGGCGACCGCCGTCGTGCCCTGCGGGCAGCCCGAACCGTTCACGGTGGCGACGTTGATGACGATCTTGTCCGGCGGCGGGTCGTCGAAGACCGGCGACGACGAGTGCTGCGCGGTCGGCAGCGCGGTGGCGAGCAGTGCGGCGACCGCACCACTCAGGAGGAGCCCACCAGGCATGGTTTCTCCTTGGGTTGGGGGGTGGCTGTGCCCCAGGTCTTCGAAGAATCAATCTTTGAAGAACCAATGAAGTTCCTGTGAAGACCGACGGGGCGCTCGCATCGTAGGAAGCCGCACAGCGAACGGTCAGGGCGAACTCAGGCCATTCACAGTTGCGTCTTTCACACGTCCTCCACAGTGTGTGAACTCTGTGGAAATAAGCAGGCGTTGACCGATCCGTCCCCAGCCCCTTCACAGCCGCACATTAAGGAATCCTTCAGGTACGGCCGTAACTTCGCTGTCCACGAGGTCGGCACTAGGTGACCGGGAGGCGGTTGATCGGAGCGCACGGACCGGCCATCGCCGGTCACCCTGACGGGCTGCCGCCCTTCGGCGGACTCGGACTCGGTCCGCCCCCTCGCCTCGTCCCGGCGACGGGCACGGACCGAGTACGCCAGAGCGGCAGCCCGCACAGCACGATGGGCGACCCGCCGCTACGGGTTCTCCCACGCCGCCGGTTCCGCCGCCAGCGCCCGTACCGGCTCCGGCAGCGCGTCCGCCGCGATGTCCGCGAGCGTGACGCCCTCCAGGATCTTGCGGACGTTGGCCCGCAGCGCGATCCACAGCGGCAGCAGAGGTTCGGCGGAGCCCGTGTAGGCCAGGCCGGTGGGGCGCTCGCCGCGCACCGACACGATCGGGCCGTCCACCGCGCGGATGACGTCCGCGACGGTGATCGCGGTCGCGTCGCGCGCCAGCCGGTAGCCGCCGCCCCCGCCACGCCGGCTGTCGACGATCCCGGCGCGCCGGAGATCGCCGAGAATCCCCTCCAGAAACTTGTGCGGGATGCCCTGCGTGGTGGCGATGGTCTCGGCCTTCAGCGGGCCGTCGTCACCCCGTACGGCGAGCTCCAGTACCGCCCGTACCGCGTAATCCGCCCGTGCCGAGATCCTCATGCGTCCATTGTGGGCCGTTCTGGCGTACAGAATGACCCCGCACGACGGCCTCCCGGGATCACCACGGAAAATGGCTTCGCACGTGCCGCCGACGGTCCGGACCCGAAAGGAGCTTCCAGTGGAGCTGAGCAGGCGTACCTTCAGCACCCTCGCGGGTACGGCCGCGCTCGGACTCGCGCTGGGCGGTGGCAGCGCCGCTTCCCCGGACGCCTACGCCGCGCACGTCGTACCGACCGGCCCGCCCCCCGCCCCGCCGCGCGCGGACGGGCTGCCGCACACGATCGGCTACGACCGCTACTCCCTGCTCGTCGACGGCAGACGCCTGGTCCTGTGGTCGGGCGAGATGCACCCCTTCCGGCTGCCGAGCCCGTCCCTGTGGCGGGACGTCCTGCAGAAGATGCGCGCCTTCGGCTACAACGCGGTCAGCATCTACGTCTCGTGGAACTACCACTCCCCCGCCCAGGGCCGCTACGACTTCACGGGCGTCCGCGACCTCGACCTGTTCCTGCGCACGGCCGCCGAGACCGGCCTCTACGTCATCCTGCGCCCGGGCCCGTACATCAACGCGGAGATCGACGCGGGCGGCTTCCCCGGCTGGCTGACCGCCACCAAGGGCACCGCCAGGACGGCCGATCCGACGTATCTCGCGCACGTCGACGCGTGGCTGACCCAGGTCAACTCCATCGTCGCCAAGCACCTGTTCACCCAGGGCACGGGCACGGTGCTGCTCTACCAGATCGAGAACGAGTACGACGGCCAGGTGACCCACCCGGACGGCGCCGCCTACATGTCCCACCTGTACAAGAAGGTGCGCGCCGACGGCATCGACGTCCCCCTGTTCCACAACGACAAGGGCCGCAACGGCTATTGGACCCCCGGCTCCTTCGACACCGGCGGCGACACGGGCGGTTGGCTGTACGGCTTCGACGGCTATCCGACGCCGACCCAACCGCCGCCGGACTGGGGCCACTTCGGGATCGGCGGGGCGAAGGGCGGGGCGACCGCCAGCCCCAAGACCCCTGGTTTCGTACCGGAGTTCGGGGGCGGCTGGTTCGATCCGTGGGGCGGGTCCTGGTTCGAGGGGAAGGGGTACGCGGAGTCGCGCCGGACGCGTGACGCGGCGTACGAGCGGCGCTTCTACCTCACCAACCTCGCCAACGGACTCACCCTGCACAACGTCTACATGACCTTCGGCGGCACCTCGTGGGGCTGGCTGCCGGCGCCGGTCGTCTACACGTCGTACGACTACGGCGCCGCCTTCGACGAGGGCCGCAACCCGACCCCGAAACTCGTCCCGATGCACCAACTGGGCCATCTGCTGCGGACGGTGCCCGACTTCGCCAAGCTGGACCGGGCGGCGGACGTCACGGTGGCCGGCCTGAAGGCGTACCACCTCACCAACGCCGACACCGGATCCCACGTCTACGTCCTGCGCAACGACACGGCGGCGGAGGTGACTTCGACGCTGTCGACCGCCGACGACGACATCGAGGTCACCGTCCCGGCCCAGGACGCCCGCCTCCTCGTGACGCAACTCGCCCTGGGTGGGCGCAAGTTGAGGTATTCGACCGCCACCCCGATGATGGTCCTCACCGCCGGACGGCAGGACATCGCCGTGTTCGCCGGGAAGCGCGGCGAGATGGCGCACGCCGTGGTGGAGTGCCCGGAGGAGCCGGTGGTGACCCGGCTCGACGCGCAGGCCGCGTGGGTGTGGGACCGCGGCATCCTGCACGTCACCGTCCCGCTCGGCATCGGCGGCCTGACCCGGGTCCTCGTCCAGGGCGGCGGCGTCGACAACTCCCTCCTGCTGGTCTTCGCCGACGAGGCCGGCTCCGTACGCCTGTGGCCCTACGAGACCGGTTCGGGCACCGCGCTGGTCTACGGCCCGGCGCTGCTGCGCGAGGCCACCGTCAGTGGTACGACCGCCCACCTGACCGGCGACACCATCGCGGAGACCGGCCTGGAGGTGTGGGGGCCGCGCGGGATCACCGAGGTCACCTGGAACGGCAAGCCCGTGCCCGCGACCGTCACCAACGCGTTCAGCCTGCGCTCGAACCCTGACGCGCTGCTGCCGGGAGTGCCCGCGGTACCGCTCCCCGTGCTCGACGGCTGGCGGCGGAAGGTGGAGAACCAGGAGGCCGCGGTCGCCTTCGACGACTCCAAGTGGACTGTGGCGAACAGGACTTCGACCTTCAGCACGACGGCCGTCCCGTCCGGACAGCCCGTGCTCTTCGCGGACGACTACGGCTTCCACTACGGCGACGTCTGGTACCGGGGCCGCTTCACCACGGCCGCCGCCGACGCCCTGGAGTCGGTGACCCTCGCCTACAGCACCGGCACGCAGGGGCTGCTGATGGCCTGGCTCGACGGCGAACCGCTCGGCACCCACCGGATGCCGGTGCCGACCACCAGCAGCGTGCGGCAAGGGAGTTGGACCGCCAAGCCGACGCTCGCGGTCCCGGAGAAGCTCCGCACGACCGGTCCGCACGTCCTGTCCGTCCTGGTCCGGCGGATGCAGCACGACCAGGACGGCAAGGCCCTCGACACCCACAAGGTCGCCCGCGGCCTCACCGCCGTGACCTTCAAGGGCGCCTCCCCGAAGGTGAGTTGGCGCCTCCAGGGCGAGACGGCGCCCGACCCGGTGCGCGGCCCGCAGAACAACGGCGGCCTGTACGGCGAACGCGAGGGCTGGCATCTGCCGGACTTCCCGGACTCCGGCTGGGACCCCGTCACCCTCCCCCGCGCCGACAAACGGCAGGGCGTGGCCTGGTACCGGACCACCTTCAAACTCGCCGTGGACACCGGCATCGACGCCTCGATCGGCCTCGTCCTCGACGACGACCCGGCCCGCGCCTACCGCGTCCAGATCTTCCTGAACGGCTGGAACATGGGCCAGTACATCAACGACGTCGGCCCGCAGCACACCTTCGCCCTGCCGAACGGGATCCTCCGCACACGGGGCACCAACACCCTCGCGCTGGCGGTCCTGTCCGACGGCACCACACCGGCGGGCCCGAAGGACGTACGCCTGACCCTGCTGGGCAGCGCGGCCGGAGGAGTACCGGTGACCCCGGTGGCCTCCCCCGGCCGCTAGATTTTTTGAAAGCTACGCCAGCCGGATCACGTTCCAGGACAGCGGCTCCAGTACGGCGGTCAGGGTGCCGCCCTGGAGGGCGGTGCCCTCGACCCGGTGCGGGGCCACGCGCTCGGGGTCGTCGAGGGTGTTGCGGGCGTCCGGGTCGGCGTCCGCGAGGGCGCTGTGCTCGACCACCGACGTCAAGTCGAGCCCGTTCAGGCCGACTTGGAGCGGGAGCGACTCGGTGCGGCTGCGGTTCACGGCGAACACCGTGACCGAACCGTCCTCGCCGCGCACCGCCGTGGCGTGCAGCAGGTCGGCCTCGCCGTACTGCTTCGTCTCGTGGGTCGGGGAGTCGACGCGGACGTCCAGGACCTGGCCCCGGCCGTACTTCGAGGCCTGCGCGAACGGGAAGAACGTCGTCTGCCGCCAGGCCGGGCCGCCGGGCTCGGTCATGATCGGCGCGATCACGTTGACGAGCTGGGCGAGGCAGGCGACGGTGACGCGGTCCGCGTGCCGCAGCAGGGCGATCATGAGCGAGCCGAAGACGACGGCGTCCATGACGCTGTAGTTGTCCTCCAGCAGTCGCGGCGCCTCCGGCCAGTCGGCCGGGTCCGCGTTCTTCGTGTGCTCCTCCCAGTCCGCCGTGTACCAGACGTTCCACTCGTCGAAGGAGAGGTTGATCTTCTTCTTCGACTTCAGGCGGGCGCCCACGTGGTCGGCGGTGGCGACCACGTTCTCGATGAAGGACTCCATGTCGACGGCGGAGGCGATGAAGGAGTCGAGGTCACCGTCGAGCGGCTGGTAGTAGGCGTGCAGCGAGATGTAGTCGACCAGGTCGTACGTCTCCTGGAGGACCGTCGACTCCCAGGCGGCGAAGGTCGGCATCGCCTGGGAGGAGGAGCCGCACGCGACGAGTTCGACACCGGAGTCGATCTGGCGCATCGCGCGGGCCGTCTCGGCGGCGATCCTGCCGTACTCCTCGGCGGTCTTGTGGCCGGTCTGCCAGGGGCCGTCCATCTCGTTGCCGAGGCACCAGACCTTGATGCCGAAGGGCTCCTTGTCGCCGTCGGCGACGCGCTGCTCGGAGAGGGCGGTGCCGGAGGGGTGGTTGGCGTACTCCTGGAGTTGCAGGGCCTCGGCGACGCCCCGGGTGCCGAGGTTGATGGCCATCATCGGCTCCGCCTGGGGGCCGATCTTCTTGAGGAACGCGATGTACTCGGAGAGGCCGAAGCGGTTCGTCTCCGTGGAGCGCCAGGCGAGGTCGAGGCGGCGGGGGCGGGATTCGGCGGGGCCGACCGAGTCCTCCCAGCGGTAGCCGGAGACGAAGTTGCCGCCGGGGTAGCGGATGGCGGTCACGCCGAGTTCGCGGACCAGGTCGAGGACGTCCCGGCGGATGCCGTCCGCGTCCGCGGTGGGGTGGTCCGGTTCGAAGATGCCGGTGTAGACGCAGCGGCCGAGGTGTTCCACGAAGGAGCCGAAGAGGCGGGGGTTGACTTCGCCGACGGTGAAGGCGGGGTCGAGGGTGAAGCGGGCGGTGCGCGTGCTCATGGGGTCCTTTCGAAGGGGTGCCTACTTGAGAAGAAGCCAGCCGTCTCTTGTCCAGCTCAGGGTGTTGAGCCCCAGCTTCGGAATGCCTGAATCCTCTCCGTCGTAGTAGTGGTATGCCAAGACATACTGACTTTTGTCTTGGAAGACGGACTCTCCGCCCGGGCCGATGTAGCGGCCGTGGGTCGCGAGGAGCAGGTCGCCGCCGCCCGACAGCATCGGCTTGCCCGCGCTGTCCGCGTACGGGCCCGTGACCGACGTCGAGCGGCCGACGCGGATCTTGTAGGTCGAGTTCACGCCGGCGCAGCAGGCGTCGTAGGACGCGAAGAGGTAGTAGTACGCGCCGTGCTTCAGGACATACGCGCCCTCCACGGCGTACGGGGCGTCGGGGCGGGTGGCCAGTTGGGCGACCGGCTCGCCCGGGATCGCCTTGCCCGTGGCGGGGTCGAGCCGGACCATGCGGATGCCCGTCCAGTACGAGCCGAAGGCCATCCACAGTTTTCCGTCGGCCCGGACGATCGCCGGGTCGATGGCGTTCCACTCGTCCGTGGTCTCCGAGGTGAAGGCCTTGCCGTGGTCGGTCCAGGTGCCGGGGAGGCCGGTCGGGGAGGTGGCGACGCCGATCGCGGAGTGGTTGGTGCCCCAGGAGGAGACGGCGTAGTAGAGCCAGTATCGGCCCGCGCGGTAGGAGAGGTCGGGGGCCCAGGGGTCGCCGGTGGAGTTGTAGTCGTACCACCAACTCGGGGGCGTGGCGAAGGCGTTGCCCGCGTCGTCCCACTGGACGCGGTCCTTCGAGGTGCGGGCGCCGATGACGCCGCCGGTCGAATAGGCCACGTAGCCACCGGACTTGAGGCGGATGACCGTGGGGTCGTGGATGATCTGCTGACCGGTGACCGGCTGTGGGTCGGGGTAGGCGGTGTCGGCCTCGGCCGTGGCGGGGAGGAGTGCGATCACCGCGGCGGCGAGCAGGGTCGTCGGTCTCGGGTGCTTCAACTCGGTGCCTCCGTCGGTGAGTCGTCGGCCCGCCGCGCGTCCGCTTCTTTCACGCCGTAGTTGGCGAGCGGTTCCGGGCCCCGGGGATCCGGGAGACGGCCGGGCGCGCGGCCGGGGCCGGCCGCGGCCGGGTGGTGCCCGGGGTTCAGGTCGGCTGGTCCCATGTCCCTGCCCTTGCCGGTAGGAGTCCCATCCTGTTCGAAATACCGTATAACGCCCGTAACTTCGAACGGGACGGTAAATTCGAAGCGCGTCCACGTCAATGGGTTGAGCACAGTGCAACGTTCATTCACGGCGTCGATTTCCGGACACAGCGGTCGTTCCCGGTCCCACAACGGCCACCGGACGACATGACGACGGCAGTTGTGGACGCGTAACCTCGGACCGGCTGTGCGGCGGACGGCGAGACGAGGGAGCGTTCGACGTGGTGACGGTTTCCCGCTGCCGCGGCGACAGTGAGGTGGCTGAGTCGACGTATGTCCTGGCATATTGCAGCGGTGCGCACGAAGAAGGAGATGAGGCGGCTCGCCGGCGCCCTCATCGACCCCATGCGCGTCCCCGTCCCCGCCGATCCCGAGGCCCTGTTCGACGCGCTGGTCGACTCCGTCATCCGCTGGCGGGGACGTGAAGTCGTGGTGCGCCGCGAGGTGTTCCCGCCGCACACCGCCAGCGGACTGTGGCTGGAGGGCGACACCTACGACGTCATCGTCATCGACAAACGGGCCGCCGCCTGGCACCAGATCGTGATCTTCTGCCACGAGGTGTGGCACATGCACCGGCGCACCACCGAGCGCCCTCCCCAGCTGACCGCCGAACGCGGCCCCCGGCCCGTCGCCGCCCGCACCGACTTCAGCGTCGCCGACGAACAAGAGGCGGACCGGTTCGGCATGTTGATGAGCGGGCGGCTGCGCCCCTGGCTGGAGACCGCGGCCGGCGCCGACTCCCCGTTCGGCCCCGCCGAGCCCGACGACGGTACGCAGCAGGGCGTCGCCGGACGCATCGGCGCCGCCCTCAACTACCGCGGGACCAGAAAATGAGCGGCCTCATCAACTACCTCAGCTGCGGCCTGCTGTGGCTGGGCATGCTGGTCAAGGCCCCCGATCTCGTACGCCACTGGCGCGACCCCTATCTCCGGGTCATCTGCGTGCTGCTCGCCCTGGCCGGGGCCTGCTTCTTCCTCGGGGCGCCGCCCACCGTCGGCGCGATCAACCACCTCAGCGGCGTCCCCAACCTCGCCGCGCCGCTGACCTACGCGTCGATCACCGCGTACAGCGCGTCCTCCCAGGTCCTGATCGTCTACTGGCGGGGCGGACCGCACGTCCACCGCACCGCCCGCCGCTGGATCGTGACCTACACGATCGTCCTGGTCGGCATCGCCGTGATGTTCGCGCTCGGCCACACCCCCGTGGAGCGCCGCACCGACTTCGACACCTACTACGCGACGACACCGTTCACCGCCGAGATGATCGTGCTGTATCTCGCCGGGCACCTCGCCGCCGTCAGCGTCACCACGGTCTCGTCGCTGCGCTGGGCCCGGCAGGTGCACGGCTGGCTGCGCGCCGGCCTGGTCACGCTGGGCGTCGGCTCGCTGTGCGGCGCCGGGTACAGCCTGACCAAGTTCGCGGCGGTGACGGCCCGTTGGTTCGGACGGGACTGGACGAAGCTCGGTACGACCGTCTCGCCGGCCGCCGCCGGGCTTGGCGCGGTCCTGATCGTCGTCGGCGTGCTGATCCCGCTGGCCGGCCCCCGGCTGACCCAGCGCCGGCAGGCCCGGCGGACGTACGCCCGCCTCGAACCGCTCGAACACGAACTGGCCGAACTCCTCACCCGCCGTGCGCTACGGCTGCCCCGGCCGCGCTTCTCCTCCCCCGCGACCCGGCTGGTGTGGCGGCAGACCAGCATCCACAACGCGCTCGGCCACCTCGACGCGTTCTTCGACCGGGCCCTGTACGAGCGGACGCTGGAGACCGCGGCGCGCACGACCGGAGAGGCGGAGCGGGCCGAGGCGACCGCGTGGGCGGCGGTCGTCGCCGCGGCCGTGGCCGAGGAACGCGGCGGCGACCCGGACCGCCCACCCACCGACGCACCGGACCGGGCGCCCAGCACCGCCCTCCTCGTACCCATCGCCGACGCGCTGGCCCGGTCCCCGCTCGTCGCCGCCGCCCGGGTCCGCGCCGGTACGACGGAAGGGAGCACGCGGGCATGAGCCTCATGGTGTATCTCGCCGCCGCCGTCTTCCTGCTCTCCTGCACCGCCCTGCTGGCCCGGCCCTCGAACGCGCCGCGCGACTCGCTGACCGTGTCCACCTGCGCGGCGATCGTCCTCGGCTCCCTGGGCCTCATCTGCGCGGCGCCGACGACCCTGAGCGCGGTCAACAGCCTCACCGGCATCCCGAACTTCGGCGCCCCCCTCACCTACGGCATGATCTCCGCGTACAGCTGCTCCCTGCTGATCCTGCTGTTCCAGTGGCGCGGCGGCTCCCCCGCCCGCGTCCGCCGCATGATGCTGCGCGGCATGGCCGCCTACGGCGCGCTGATCGTCGCCATCGTCGTGCTGTTCGCGCTGGGCGACGCGAGCACCGAGCGGCTCACCGACCTCGACACGTACTACGCCAACACGCCCTACATGCGCGAGATGATCGTGCTCTACCTGCTCGGGCACAGCGCGGCCACCCTCGCCATGTGCGCCGTGTGCGTCTCCTGGGCCCGGGAGGTCACCGGTCTGCTGCGGACGGGGCTGCGGCTGATCCTCGTCGGCACCCTGCTGGACGTGGTCGGCTTCCAGCTCACCAAGTACACGGCGGTGGTGGCCCGTTGGACCGGTCACGACCTCGACTTCCTCTCCACCGCGGTGGCCCCGCCGATGGCCTCGCTGGCCGCCCTGACCTGCTCCGCGGGCTTCGCCCTGCCGAGGCTGCTGCCGACGTTACGCGCGCACCGGCGCGACCTGGGCGCGCTGCGCGGGCTGGGCCCGCTGTGGTCGGAGGTGCGGTTCGCGTCCCTCGCGCCGAAGCCGCCGAGCGCGCTCTGGCAGCTGCCCCGGATGCGGCTGCACTGGCGTGAAGTGTCCATCCACGACGGCCTGTTGGCGCTCGCCCCGTACTTCGACGACCGGGTCCGCGAACGCACCCGCGACGCCGCCCTGCACGAGGGCCGCTCCGCGCACGAGGCCCGGGTGGCGGCCGAGGCGGCGATGGTGGCCGACGCCGCCCGCCGCGCCGCCGCCCGCGAGGAGCCCTTCGGCACGCCGAGCACCTACCGCCTCTACGCCACCGAGGTCTCCGACACCTGCGGCCTTGTCGAGCTGGCCCGGGCACTCGCCCGGTCGCGGCTCGCCAAGGCCGTACCGGAGAGTACGGTGAAGGCCACCCCGCGCTGACCCATGGTTGCGCGAACACCCCTGTTTCCAGGCTGATTTGAGGAGCCCCATGCCGCGGAGAGCTGTCGTCGTCGGTGCCGGTCTGGCCGGCCTGCTGGCCGCCGCCGCCCTGTCCGTCCACACGGACGAGGTGATCGTCCTGGACCGGGACGAGCTGCCCGACGGACCGGAGCACCGCAAGGGCCTCCCGCAGGGGCGCCACGCCCATCTGCTGATGTCCGGCGGCCTGGCCGCGATCGACGACCTCGTGCCCGGCCCGAGCGTGCGCGACCAGCTGCTCGCCGCCGGCGCCCACGAGATCTCCCTCAACTCGGGCATGCTCGCCCTGACCTCCGAGGGCTGGCTGCGCCGCTGGAAACACGAGGGCCCCCGGATGCTCACCTGCACCCGCGCGCTGCTGGACTGGGTGGTGCGCTCGGCGGTCCTGGCCAACACGAAGACCGAGATCCGTACGGCCCGGGGCCTGGACCTCCTCGGCGACGCCCGGCGCGTGACCGGCGTACGTATCTCGACGGACGCCGGGATCACGGAACTCGACGCCGACTTCGTGGTCGAGGCCAGTGGCCGCGGCTCACGGATCGTGCGCTGGCTGGAAGCGCTCGGGGTGACCGGGATCGACGAGAAGACCGTCGACTCCGGCCTGGTCAACGCGACCCGGATCTACCGCCGCCCCGAGGGCGCCGAGCACTTCCCCCTGACGATCATCCAGGCGAACCCGTACGAGTCCCGGCCCGGCCGCGCCGGAATGGTCCTGCCCATCGAGGGCGACCGCTGGATGGTCAGCCTCGCCGGCACCCGCGGCGGCGAACCGCCCGCCGACCCGGACGGCTTCCTCCAGTACATCCGCGACCTGCCGCACCCCATCCTCGGCAGCCTCGTCTCCGGCGCCGAACCCCTGACGGACATCCACACCAGCCACAGCAGCAAAAACGTCCGCCGCCACCTGGAGAAGGTCCAGGACTGGCCCGACGGCCTGGTCGTCCTCGGCGACGCCCTCGCCACCTTCAACCCGGCCTACGGACAAGGCATGTCGGTGGCCGCGCTCGGCGCACAGATACTCTCCCGCGAACTGGACCACGAGGGCTTCACCGCCCCCGGCCTGGCCGCCAAGGTCCAGCGCGGAGTCGCCGCCCCCGTGGAGGGCGCCTGGTCGATGGCGGTGGGCCAGGACATCTGGTACCCCGGGACGAAGGGCCCCGAGCCGACCAGGGCGGACCGCCTGATCACCGGCTACTCCCGCCGTCTCCTGAAGTCGGCGACGGGTTCGTACAAGGCGGCGGCAGCACTGGCAGCGGTCACAAGCATGGAGGCGGACGCATCCACGCTGATGCGCCCCGGCACCCTGCTGGCGGCCCTCAACGGCCCACTCCTGCCACCGCTTTCGGGCCCACCGATGACTCCGTCGGAACGAAGGACACTGGCCGACCTGGCGGGCCTTTAGCCTTCGCTTCCCCGGTCCCGGTCCGCCGCCAGGAGGGCGTTCTCGATGAGGACAGCGGCAATGGCGGCGGCCGAAACGCGGACCGCCTGATCACCCGCTCATCCCGCGGCAGTGACGAGCATGGAGCTGGCCGCCCTCAACGGCCCACTCCTGCCGCCGCTTCCCAGCCCGCCGATGACCCGGTCGGGACGAAAGACGCTGGCCGACCTGGCGGGCTCCTAGCCTTCGCTCACCCGGTCCCGGTCCTTCGCGGGGAGGGCCCTGTCGATGAGGACGGCGGCGATCGCGGCGGCGGTGGGGAAGGACTCGGCGTTGAGGACCCGGGTGCGGGCCGAGGCGCCGTCGAGGAGCAACGCCAGCTGTTCGCCGAGCTGTTCGGGGTCGGCGGCGCCGCCCTCGCGGGCCGTCGCCGCGAGCCGCGCGGCGAGGGCGAGCTTGTAGTCGCGGGCGTACTGGGACGCGGGGTGCCGGGGGTCGTGGATCTCGACGGCCGCCTCGATGTACGGGCACAGGGGCGTGAGCTCGTCCGAGCCGGACGCGGGCAACTCGAAGGCGGCGAGGAGCCGTTCGCGGGGCGTGAGGTCGGTGCGGTCGAACACTCCGGCCATGACGTCGGGGTCGAATCGGCGCAGGTACTCGGCGACCAGGTCGTCCTTGCCGGCGAAGTGCTGGTAGGCCGTGCGCTTCGAGACCTGGGCCTCCGCGCAGAGCTGGTCCATGCCGGTGCGGTTGATGCCCTGAGTGCGGAACAGCCGCTGTGACGCGCCGAGGATGCGCTCACGCGCGCCCCTCCCGCGACGCACGCCCTGGGGGCCCTTCTCCAACTTCGTCATGCCTTCATCATAGCCGCGTTCGGTACCGATCGGTGTACTTAGCTTGCGCTCCCGATCGATCGCACCTACGTTAAGTACACAACTCGGTGTACTAAGGAGGGATCGTGGGAAAGCTCGACGGCAAGGTAGCGGTGATCACGGGCGGGTCGACCGGCATGGCGCTGGCCAGCGCGAAGCTGTTCGCAGAGGAAGGGGCCCATGTCTTCATCACGGGCCGACGGCAGGAAGCGCTGGACGACGCCGTCAAGGTGATCGGCCGGAACGTGACCGCCGTACAGGGTGACGCGGCCGACCTGGACGACCTGGACCGCCTGTACGAGACGGTCAGGCGGGAGAAGGGCTCGATCGACGTGCTGTGGGCGAGTGCCGGCACGGGCGAGCAGGGCAAGCTCGGCGAGATCACCGAGGAGCAGTTCGACCGCGCGTTCTCGCTGAACGCGCGCGGCACGCTGTTCACGGTGCAGAAGGCGCTGCCGCTGTTCAACGACGGCGGCTCGATCTTCATGACCGGGTCGAACGCCTCGCTCAAGGGCTTCCCGGGATGGAGCGTGTACGCGGGGAGCAAGGCCGTGCAGCAGGCCTGGGCCCGGGTGTGGCTGAACGAGCTGAGGGACCGGCGGATCCGGGTGAACGTACTGACCCCCGGTCAGGTCGCCACGGCCAAGCAGGCAGAGCTGTTCGACGAGGAGACGAAGCGGCAGTTCGAGTCCCTTATCCCGCGGGGCGCGATGGGCAGCCCCGAGGAGATCGCGACGGTCGCGCTGTTCCTCGCCTCGGACGACTCAAGTTATGTGAACGGGCTGGAACTGACCACCGACGGCGGCACCACGGTGATCTGAACCGACACACCGGACGACCACAGGAAGAGAGCACATCCCATGGGCAGCATCAGCATCATCGGCACCGGGAACATGGCCCGCACCATCGGCGCGCTGGCAATGGCGGGCGGCAACACCGTCGAGGTCATGGGCCGCGATCACGCCAAGTCCACCGCCCTGGCCAAGACACTCGGCGGCGACACCACGACGGGAGAGTGGGGCGCCGTCCCGGCCGGGGACATCGTCATCATGGCCCTGTTGGCCGACGGTGTCGTTCCGGCCGTCGCCCACTACGGAGACGCCCTCGCGGGCAAGGTCGTCGTCGACATCAGCAACACTTTCAATGCCGCGCTCGACGGTCTGACCCACCGCGAGGCCACCTCGATCGCGCAGGAAGCCGCCAAGGTGGCCCCGCCCGGTGCCAGTGTGGTGAAGGGGTTCAACACCGTCTTCCGCCACGTCCTGGAGAACGGCCGCCCCGACATCTTCATCGCCGGCGACGACGCGCGGGCCAAGGCGGCCGTGGAGGAGTTCATCAAGAGCCTCGGGATGCGCCCGATGGACACCGGCGGCCTGAAGATGGCGCACTGGCTGGAAGGAGCGGGACTGCTCACCATGGGTCTCGCCCGCAACGGGGTCGGGGGCTGGGACTTCTCCCTCGGCGTCACGGAACTTCCCGCCTGAGCCGACGGTGGCATGCACGCGGCGCCCGCCGGCGGGCGGTCGTCAGCGCCCCCAACTCTCAGCCCGCGAAGGCAGGTTGAGCCAACCCCTTCCCCGCCCCCGGCACCACCAACAGCGAACCGGCGACAGGATGCGGGGAGTTGAGCCCCACTCGCGCCGTGGTGACATACAGGTCGGTCAAGTCCGCGCCGCCGAACGCGCACGCGGTGATCAGCGGAACAGGCAGCCGGACCTCACGGTCCAACTCCCCGTCCGGCGCATACCGTCGCACCGCACCCCCGTCCCACAACGCCACCCACACACACCCGTCCGCATCGACGGTCAGCCCGTCCGGGAACCCGGCACCGTCCTCGATCTCGGCGAACCGCCGCCGCTTCGAAACCCGCCCGTCCGCGTACTCGAACACATCGATCCGCCGCGTGGGCGAGTCGATGTAGTACATGAGCCGCCCGTCCGGACTCCACCCCGTGCCGTTGCTGACGGCCACGTCGTCGAGGACCAGCTGGACCGACCCGTCCCCGGTGATCCGGGACAACGTGCCGCCGCACGCGGCCTCGTCGTAGCGCATGGTGCCCACCCACAGCGCCCCGTCCGGGGCCACGGCCGCGTCGTTGGCGCGCCGCCCGGGGACCGGGTCCCGGTGCAGCCACCGGAACGAACCGGCGGGGTCGACGAGCCCGACCCCGTCCCGGAGATTGAGGACCAGCCCCCCGCCGACCCGGGGCTTCGCCGCGCCGACGTGCTGTTCGGTCACCCTGACCGTGCGCGCGCCGGTCGCGGGGTCGTACGTGTGGACCCTGGAGCCGAGGATGTCGATCCAGATCAGCCGCCCGGCCGCCGCGTCCCACGTCGGCCCCTCGCCGAGGGTGGCCTCGGCCCGTACCGCCACTTCGTACGTCATGCCACGCTCCGGTGTCCGAGTCGCTCCGACAGTTCGGCCGCACCCTTCACGGCGAGCTGCTCCAGCTCGTCCCGCCGCTCGTCGCTCCAGCGGATCATGGGCACGGAGATGGAGAGCGCGGCGACGACCTGCCCGGTGCGGTCCCGGACCGGTGCGGCCACGCAGGACACGTCCGGATTCGACTCGCGGCTCTCGACCGCGACCCCGCGCTGCCGGATCTCGGCGAGGGCCGCGCGCAGGGCGTCCGGCTCGACGATGCTGTTGGGCGTCATCGCGACCAGCGACGCGCCCGCGGGGATGCGGGCGGTCAGCTCCGGCTCGGGGAGGGAGGCCAGCAGCATCTTGCCCACGGAGGTGCAGTGGGCGGGCAGCCGGCGGCCGGCCGCCGACACCATGCGCACCGCGTGCGTGGAGTCGACCTTGGCGATGTAGATGACATCGGTGCCTTCGAGGATGGCCACATGCACGGTCTCGTCGCAGGTCTCGGCGACGGATCGGGCGACCTGCTGGCCCTCGGCGGCGAGGTCGAGCTGCTCGGCGTACCGGCTCCCGAGCTGGTACGGACGGACTCCGAGCCGGTAGCGTCCGGGTTGTCCGGGCACGGGCACGATGTAGGACCGGGCGGAGAGAGTGGTGACGAGTTCGTGCACGGTGGTGCGCGGCAGTTGCAGCTTGCGCACGATGTCGGGGGCGGAGAGCGTGCCGTCCCCGTCGAGGAAGAGCTCAAGGATGTCGAGAGCCCGGGTCACGGCAGGTACGAGGCGTCCCACAGCCGGCCCCCTTCTTAGAGTCGTAACGACTGGCGTGTTCGAAATTTCAACTGACGATCGGGATAACGAACACAGGCTAGCCATAGAGGGTTGCACGGGCAATGGTCGCGTGATCGCCTGATTACCGCCGGGCCCGCGGATCGCCCAGCGCACCCCTCAACCGCTGGGCCCGCAGGACGAGTTCCAGCTCGAAGCGCCGGTCGGGATCGTCGATCTCGCCGCCCCACAGTTCGCGGATCTGCCGCAGCCGGTAGCGCACGGTCTGCGGGTGCACACCGAGCCGCGCGGCCACCTCCGGCGCCCCGCCCCGCGTCTCCAGCCAGGCCAGCAGGGTCTCCGCGAGCCGCCGCCCGTGCGTCGGCCCGCAGTGCGCGAGCGGCGCGAGACACCGCAGCGCGAGATCGTCGATCAGCTCCTCGGGCTGCAGCAGGACCAGCGCCTCGGTGTGCTCGGTGCAGTACAGAACACCCCCGGCCGGCAACAGCCCCCGCTCCATCAGCCCTACGGCGGCCTCGGCCCAGCGCGCCGACTTCACCGCGTCGGCCAGCGGCACCGGGGGCCCGATCGCGCCGGCCCAGCCGGTCAGCGCGCGGTGCAGCAGCTCGGGGCGGCCGGCCGCGTCCGGTTCCGGGACGACCATGCGGGGCTGCTCGTACTCCATGTCGAGCAGGACCTCCTGGCCCACGGCGGGAGCGACCGCCTCGCGGGCCGGGCGCAGCAGCACGCCGACGGAGACCTTGTCGGGCAGCGGCCAGCCGATGCGGGCGGCGCGTTCGGAGAGGGCCTCGGCCGGGTCGCCGCGGTGGTGCTCGGCGAGGAGGAGTTCCATCAGCCGCCGCTGGAGGCGCAGCCGCTCCCCCGCCTGTCTCGCGGCGGCCTCCGCGTAGCCGCGCACGGACTGGTCGACGAGCCCGTCCAGATACTCGTAGCCCGCGTCGACGAGTTCGTACATCGCGGGCGGCGGGATCTCGACGCGCTGGCCGATCTCGGCGAAGCGCCGCCAGGCGAGCCGTACGCCCATGCGGTAGATCGCCTGGAGCGAGTCGAGGCTGCGGCCGTGCAGGCCCTCGCCGCGCCCGAACTCCTGGAAGACGCCCGGCGGTACGGTCGGCCGGCCCTCGGCGGTCTCCAGGTGCTGGACGAAGACCTCGATGGCGCGGCGGATGCCGATCAGCGCCATGGGTTCGCCCGACTCGTCGAGAACCAGGGGCAGTTGGGGGTGCTCTCGGCGGATCTCGCGCAGGATCTCCTCGGCGAGCGCGGGCGCCTCGGCCATGGCGATCGCGGCGAACTCGCGCACCTGGTGGCGCGGCACGTCGAGCCACGCCGAGCGTGCCGTCACGGTCGCCGGTCGAGCGGCCATGGGGTCAACTCCCTTGACCCGCTTGCTCGTAGGTGATCAGGGGCGTGTTCGGCTGGTCGGGCCTGGCATCGAGCAGCGCGACGATGCCGAGGGCGGCGCCGACGGCGAGGGCGGCGGCAAGCGCCATGGTGAGTACGGCGGCGAGCAGTCTGGACATCGCAGGGTCGGCCTCTCTGTCCTGAGGTTCTGTCCCGGGGTGCTGTCCCGAGGTCGTCCGCCCCTGCCCGTCGGCCCAGTGTCGGCAGACATTGACACTCCGTCAAGGGGCGCCTACGGTTCCCGGCCCAAGGGCCGGCCCGAACTCCTCACCACCTTCCACTGGAGTGTCCGGATGCGCCGTAAAGCCTCTCCACTTTCCTTGATTCTCCTGGGACTTGGCACGTTTCTGCTGGTCCTGGCGCCGCTGCTGGCGTGGTACGTCGAACCGCGGGCCGCCGTGACGCCGATCGACATCGACACGACCGCCGTCTACCGGGGCACCGGAAGCTACTTCGACACCAGCGAGTTGCGGACCGTCGACGACAAGCGGATCACCGTCACCCAGCAGGTGCGCGGCGATGTCGCGGACAGCGAGAAGAGCGGCGACGCGGTGTGGGACGTCACCACGACCGTCGACACCGACAAGTCCCTGCCGGCCGCCGATCCGCACGACGCGCTGGAGTTCTTCCCCAACCGCTGGGTCACGGACCGTAAGACGAACAAGCCGGTGCACTGCTGCCACGAGAACCCGTACTTCGAGGGCGACGCCTATCTGAAGTTCCCGTTCGACGTGCGGAAACAGCCGTACCAGTGGTGGGACAACTCCCTTGGCGGCACGGTCACTCTGCGTTACGCGGGGACCAAGAAGGTGCAGGGCTACTCGGGTTACGTCTTCAAGGGCACGGTCCCGCCCACGAAGATCGGCACCCGGCTGGTCCCGGGCAGCCTGGTCGATCAACCCAACTCCCCCCAGATCCTGGCCGAGGAGTGGTACTCCAACCACGGCATCGAGCTGGTCGTCGACCAGCGCACCGGCCGGGTGATCTACGCCCAGACCGGCCCCCGCCGCACCCTGCGCGCCCCCGGCCACGCCTACGACTCGCTGCTCCTCCTGGACGCCGACAAGCTCGCGTTCACCACGGCCACACAGCAGGAACAGGTGAAACTCGCGAAGAAGGAGAGCGGTCAACTGCGCCTGGTGGGACAGTCGTTACCGATCGGTGCCGCTGTGGCCGGATTCGTCCTGGCCGTGATCGGTGGCGTTTTGGTGCTACGAGGGCGTCGGCGCCCCGAATCACCCGCTTCACCCGAGTATCCGCCCACGATGTGACGTGACGTCAGTTCTGATAACCCCGGAAATTGTCACGCGGGTGAGTAGCCGTCAGGAACGCCGAAGCGAAAACTGTCCACCCATCCGAGCACAGCCCACCCACAGAACTCCCGCACCGCGCCCGCCTTTTGCCCGCCCTTGCCAGCCCTTGTCCCCCTGTGTTCCCGCAGAGTTCCGCACCCCGAGACGAGTTGGAGCACCCATGCCCCAGCACGTGCCCCACCACCCGCTGCGTACCGCGTCTCCGCCGGCCGCGCAGCACTCCCCGGCGCCGGTGCCGCAACCGCGCCGCATCGTGTTCCTCGCCCACCGGGACCTCGACAACCCCTCGGCGGGCGGCTCCGAACTCCTCGTGGACAGACTCGCCGACGGCCTGACCCGGCTCGGCCACCAGGTGACCCTGCTGTGCGGTGGCCCCGCTGCCTACCGCGACTACCGCGTCGTGTCGGCGGGCGGCACCTACGGCCACTTCCTGCGCGCCCGTGCGGCGTTCACCCGGTCGATCGGTGACTGCGATCTGCTGGTCGAGGTGTGCAACGGCATGCCCTACTTCGCTCCCGTCTGGCATCACGGGCCCACCATCCGCCTGGTCAACCACGTCCACACGGACGTGTGGAGGATGCGGTTCGACGGCCCGATGGCCCCGGCGGCGCGGATCGGCCGACGGCTCGAACAGTGGGCGCTGACCGGGGCGCAGCATCGCGGCCTGCTGGTCGCGGTCTCTCCCTCCACCGCACACGCGCTGCGCGGCATCGGGATCGAGCGGGACCGGATCCGGGTCGTCCACAACGGAGTCGAGGAACCCGGCCCTTGTGCCGAGCGCTCGCCGGAGCCGTTGTTCGTGGCGGTGGGGCGGCTGGTCGAGTACAAGCGGATCGATCTGCTGCTACGGCTTTGGGAACGGGTGCGGCCGGTCACCGGTGGGCGGTTGTTGATCGTCGGCGACGGGCCCGAGCGGGAGCGGCTGGAGCAACTCGCGGGGCCTGGTGTGGAGTTCACGGGCCATGTCTCGGAGGCGCGGAAGCATGAACTCCTTTGTGCTGCCTGGCTGTTGCTGCATCCCTCCGCGCTGGAGGGGTGGGGGCTGGTGGTGACGGAGGCGGCCGCCCGGGAGACGCCGGCGATCGCGTTCGACGTGCCTGGGCTTCGGGACTCCGTCGTGGATGGGGAGACGGGGGTACTGGCGCGGGGGGAGTCGTCCTTCGCGGCCGCCTGGTGCACGCTCGCGCTGTCCGCGCACCGCCGAGAGGTCATGGGCAAGGCGGCTTGTGATCTTGCGGCTCGTTATCGCTGGGATCGGACGGTGAGACAGTTTCGGGCTGTTGCCGCTGAGGCGGTGAGGGGCTGGGGGTCGTGACGCGGGTGCGGGTGCGTCGTGGCTGGGCGCGCAGTTCCCCGCGCCCCTCAAGGGGCGCGACACCGCGCCGGAGATTCAAGGACCCCTCCTTCCGTCGTTCCCTGGCTCTCTTTCGCGCCTTTCTGCATGAGCAGGATGAACCGGAGTTCTGCTACTCGCTCCTCGCCCTCGACGCCGCCGATCAAGTCGAGGCCTACGACGGCCCCGTCGCCGGTCGTACCGTCGTCGATGTCGGGGGCGGCAGTGGTTACTTCACCGAGGAGTTCCGGCGGCGCGGCGCCCACGCCTACCTCTTCGAGCCCGACGTACGGGAGTTGGGGGAGAAGCCGCCGGACGGGACGGTCATCGCGGACGGGTATCTGCTGCCCCTGTCCGACGGGGTCGCCGATGTGACCTTCTCGTCCAACGTCCTTGAGCACGTGGCCGATCCGCAGACGTTTCTCAGTGAGCTGACGCGGGTGACCCGGCCCGGTGGGCTGATCTATGTGTCGTTCACCAACTGGCTGTCCCCGTGGGGCGGTCACGAGTGGGCGCCCTGGCACTACCTCGGGGCCGAACGGGCCCGCGCCCGCTACCGGCGCCGTACCGGAAAGCCCGCCAAGCACACCCTCGGCGAGAACCTGTTCGCCGTGCACATCGGTGCCACCCTGCGGCAGGTCCGCGCCCGCGACGACGTGACAGTCGTCGCGGCGCGCTCCCGCTACTGGCCCTTCCTCGACCGAGCCGTCGTCAAGGCGCCCGGGATAAGGGAGTTGGCCACCTGGAACCTCCTCCTCATCCTCCGGCGGTGTCCACGATGACGGC
Organism: Streptomyces sp. NPDC050548; assembly: GCF_044457385.1. NCBI lineage: Bacteria > Bacillati > Actinomycetota > Actinomycetes > Kitasatosporales > Streptomycetaceae > Streptomyces > Streptomyces sp. NPDC050548. The sequence continues at coordinate 270,986 of NZ_JBITGV010000003.1, read as the reverse complement.
GACCACGGTCCAGACACCGCCCCCGGCGGCCGACCCCACCACCACGACTCTGGCGGGGCCCCCGGAGGGCCCGAGGTCGTGGCGCCGGCTGCTGGGGTTCTGGGCCGTGGTGTTCGTGCTGTTCCTGGCCGTGCACCCGGGTCGGCAGACCTTCGACACCAAGCTCGGTGTCACCGTCGACCCGGGCCAATTCCTTTCCGACCTGGGGCAGTTGTGGCACGACCGGGGGTCCTTCGGCGGTATCCAGGACCAGTACGCGGGCTACCTCTGGCCGATGCTGCCGTTCTACTGGCTGGCCCACGCCGTGCACCTGCCGGTGTGGCTGGCGGAGCGCCTTTGGCTGTCACTGGTCGTCTCGGTCGCCTTCTGGGGCGCACTGCGGCTGGCCGAACGGCTGCGGGTCGGCAGCCCCGCGTCCCGGCTGCTCGCCGCCATCACCTACGCGCTGTGGCCGGTGTTCACGATCGTCGTCGGCTCGACCTCGGCCGCCGCGCTCCCCGGCGCCTTCCTCCCCTGGGTCCTGCTGCCGCTGACGAACGCGCGCTACACGGCCCGTGTGGCCGCCCTGCGCTCGGCGCTGATCGTCCCGTTCATGGGCGGGGTCAACGCGGCGGCGACCCTCGCGTCCCTGTTCCCGGTGGGCCTGTATCTGCTCTCCCGCCCGGCCGGACCACGGCGGCGCAAGCTGATCGCCTGGTGGGTGCCGGGGGTCATTTTGGCTACGGCCTGGTGGTGGATCCCGCTCCTCATGCTCGGTGTCTACGGCGAGAACTTCCTTCCCTACGTGGAGACTTCGCAGACCACGACGGACACCATGTCGGCGACGGAGGGTCTGCGCGGAGCCGGTGACTGGGTCGCCTATCTGCACCTCGGCGAGGCCTGGATACCGGCCGGCTGGACGGTCGCCTCCTCGGTGATCGTGATCGTCTGCTCGGCACTCGCGGCCGGGCTCGGTCTCGCCGGGCTGGCCCGCCGGGACATGCCGGAGCGGCGCTGGCTGGTGCTGATCGCGGTGTCGGTCGCGCTGATCCTGTTCGCCGGGTACGGCGGCTCGTTCGGGGCGCCCTTCCACGGGCTGGTCCAGGACTGGCTGAACGGCCCGCTCGTGCCCTTCCGCAACATCTACAAGTTCCAGGCGGGGCTCGCTCTCGCGCTCGTCCTCGGTCTGGCCCACCTGGTGGGTGTGGCGGCCGAGACACGCGGCGCCCGCCCGGTCCGGGGGCGCCGGCTCGCCCCGCTGATCGCGGTGGTCCTCGTCCTCCCCGGCCTTGCGTGGCCGTATCTCAACGGGTCGATCCTGAACCCGGGTTCGTTCCAGCAGCTCCCCAAGTACTGGCAGTCCACGGCCGATTGGCTGCACAAGTACTCCCCCGACTCCCGCGCCCTGGTCGTCCCGGCGACCGCGCACGGCATCTACACCTGGGGCTCCCCCATCGACGAGCCCCTCGACGTCCTCGCCAACTCCCGCTGGGCGGAACGGGATTACGTACCGATGGGCACCCCCGGCAACCGGCGCGCGATGGACGCGGTCGAGCAGGCGCTGGACTCCGGCGGCGAAGTCCCGGGCCTGGCCGCCTACTTGAGCCGGGCCGGCATCTACTACGTCGTCGTCCGCAACGACCTCGACCCCGACCAGATCGGCTATGTCCCGACGACCACCGTGAAACGCGCCCTGGAACAGTCCGGCTACCAGCGGGTGACCGGCCTGGGCCCCGTCATGACCGGCGGCCGGATAGCCAACGACACCCCGCTCCAGGTCGAGGGCCTCTATCCGCGCCAGCGGGCGGTGGAGATCTACGAGCCGACGAGCAAGGACGTGGTCCGGCCGGGCCAGGCGGGCCTGACGCCGGTGGCCGACACGGCGGTGGTCTCCGGCGGACCGGAGTCCCTGCTGCCCCTCGCGAGCGAACTCCGTGGCCGGGCGACGGTGTTGACGGGAGACAACCACCCGGGGCTGGGCTCCCCCACCCTCCAGATCCTCGGTGACGGACTGCGCCGCGCGGACACCCGGTTCGGCCTTGTCGACGCCAACACGTCGTACACGTACACCCCCGACGAACGCAACGCGCCGGACGCCGTCCAGGACGCGGGCAAGAAGCCGAAGCAGATCCTGCCGACCAAGGGCATCGCCCACCAGACGGTGGCCGAGCTGCGCGGCGCGCGCTCGGTGACGGCGTCCTCCAGCGGCAACTGGCTGTTCCAGCTGCCCCAGTTCGACCCGGTGAACGCCTTCGACGGCAACCCCGACACCGCGTGGGCGGAGGGCGCGGCGGGCTCGCCGAACGGGCAGTGGCTGCGCATCGGCTTCACCGGCGGGGCGTACGACATGCCGGGTTCGTTCAAGGTGGCCCCGCTCCCGCAGGAGAGCGTGCGGGCGGCGGCCACGGAGGTGAAGGTGGAGACGGCGAAGGGCTCGGTGACCAGCTACCTCCGGCCGAACGGCATGACGCAGACGGTCAAATCCCCCTCAGGCGCGACGAGTTGGATGAAGCTGACGATCGTCGACTCGGTGGCCCGCCGCACCGGACTCACCGGCGCGGGCTTCTCCGAGATCGCCCTGCCGCACGTCCAGGTCACCCGGCTCCTGAAACTCCCCACCGACGCGAACGGCTCCGACTCGGCCGCCGAGATCATCTCCCTGCACCGCACGGCCGACCCGACCGGACTCTCCCCGACAGGCACGGAAGCGGGCCTGCACCGCACGTTCTCGACGCCGACGGCGGGAACGTACGAGATGAAGGCGAGCGCGGTGGCCATCCCCGGCGAGGAGTTGGACAGACTCCTCTACGAGGTGGCCCCCGCCCAGCAGCACCGCATCACGGCCACGGCGGACTCCACGGCGGCGCTCGGGGCAGGCCTCTCGGCCCGCAACCTGACGGACGGCGACCTGACGACGGGCTGGGTGGCGGGCGACCGTCCGACCATCCATCTGTCCTGGACCGGTAAACAGGCAGTGGGCGAAATGGTGTTGGCCCCTGCGGGCGGTCTCTCGACCCGTGCGACCGAGGTCGACATCAGCTCGCCCGACGGCGCGACGATCGCCGGCGTCGACGAGAACGGCGTGATCCGCTTCGACCCGATCACCACGGACCGGCTCGACATCACGATCACGAAGACGGCCCCGCTCACGCTCCACAACCCGGTGGCCGACGAGAACCTCCAACTCCCCGTCGGCCTGTCCGAGGCGTACATCCCGGCCCTGGACCAGTACCGCACCCCCCAGCCCGACCCCACCCGCACCTTCACGCTGGCCTGCGGAAAAGGCCCGGTGGTGGCGGTCGACGGCGAGCTGTACCAGACGAGCGTGACGGGGGCGGTACGGGACCTGACCGAACGCCGGGCCGTGAACGTGACGCTCTGTCAGGAGAGCCGGGACGACCCGGCGTTGGAGCTGGCCTCGGGCTCGCACCGGGTCGAGGCGGGCGACGCGGGACCCCTCTCCCTGACGGACGTGACACTCACCCGGGGAACTGTCACACCGGCGACGGAGACCGGTCGGGACCTACGGGTCGTGGACTGGCTCGGCGACCGCCGCGAGGTGACGGTCGGCTCGGGCACGGCCTCCTACCTCACCACGTACGAGAACTACAACGACGGCTGGAAAGCCACCCTGAACGGCAAGGAGTTGTCCCCGGTCCGCCTCGACGGCTGGCAACAGGGCTGGCGCGTCCCCGCAGGCGCGGGCGGCACGATCAAGCTGTCCTACACCCCGGCGACAACGTACGAGGCGGGCCTCATCGGCAGCGGGGCGGCCGTGGCCGTCCTCCTGGCCCTGGTGATCTGGCGCCGCCGAGAGCCCAACCCCGACGAACTCCAACCGCCCCCGCCCTTGCCCGGGTTGTGGCTGGGCACGGTGGCACTGACGCTGGTGGGAGTGGTGATCGCGGGCTGGTTCGCGCTGCTGGTCCCGGCGTTGGCGTTGCTGGCATACCGCCGCCACTCGCTGCTGGTCCCGATCGCTTTCGTGGCCCTGGCGGGCGCGGGAATCATGGCGGCGACGGGCGCCGGCGACCCAGTGGGCGCGGGCGAGGGCGCGTTCAGCCGCGCGGCCCAACTCCTGGCGCTGATCGGGTTGTGCGCGGGGCTGGTGAGCGTACGGGAGTGGCGGGACCCGGAGACCCCGGACTCGACACTGGTCCTGCCGGCGTCACCGGCGCCGCTGCCGCAACGGGAGCGGGGGGCGAGCGCGATGGGCGAGCCGTCGGGAGGCGAAGGCAGGCCAAGTACCTGGGAGGAGCTGCACGCTGGCGAGGGCCCGGGGGCGATCGAGTCCGGCCCCACGATCTCGGCACGCGGCCCGGGCCACCAGGAGTCTCAGCCGACGTCACCACAAAGCGCCCCGAAAGGGGCGCGGGGCCGTGACATCAGCGGCTCCGCCGCGCGGGCGCGCCCAGCCCCCACGCACCCGCGCCAAAAGGACGACCCCCAATGACCACACTCGACCACCCCCGCTCCCCAACCCGCATCCCTTTCCCCACAGTCGACGAAATAGCCCGCCACTGCCACCAGTCCACCGAACCGGAAACCGTCCACATAGAGGTCCACCTCCCAGGCCCCGTAGACCCCGAACGGCTCCGCACCGCCTTCACCCAGGCCCTGCACCACCACCCCCGCATCCTCATGCGCGAGGCCCCGGGCCCCTGGTACCGCCGCCGCTACGAATGGGAGTTGACCGCCGACCCGGACGTGGAGGTGCTGACCTTCACGCCCGCCACCCCCGACGCCCTCAAACACGCCCGCACCCGCTCCCTCGACCACACCCCACCCCTGACCGCATCCCCACCCATCCGCCTGGAAGCCGTCGAACTCCCCCACGGCACCGCCCTCCTGCTCACCGTCAACCACACCGCCCTCGACGGCCCCGCCTGCCTCCGCATCCTCGCCACCGCAGCGGAGTTGTACGGCGGTCGCTCCAACGCCCCGACCGCCCCACCGACCCGCCCCCCGGACACCCCCGAACCCCCCACGGCCACCCCCTCCGTTTGGACCCCGCCCGCCCGTGTCGCCCCCGGCACCCCCGACCTCTCCCCCGGCGGCAACGGCCTCCTCCTCACCGAACTCTCCGTCCCGCACCGCCCCAAGGGCTCCCCGTACACCGTGAACGACCAACTCATGGTCACGACGGCCCTGATGATCGCCCACTGGAACCGCGAGCACGGCGCACACCCCCGGCCCCTGCGCATCACGATGCCCGTCGACGACCGCCCCCGGGGCACGGACATGCCCATCGGCAACGGCACCCGACTCGTCGAAGTCACCTTCGCCCCGCACGAGTTGACCACCGACCCCACCAAGATGGGCGAACTGCTCCACCGCACGGCGACCCGCACCCGCGCGCTCAAAGCCCTCCCACGCCCTCAACTGGGCCACGGCGCCGCCCTGTTGACGGCCCCCGTCGTCCCCGTCGCCTGGCGGGCCACCCTCACCCGGGGCCTGCGCAGAGCCGCCGCGCCCTGGACCTCGACCACCCTCCTGAGCAACATCGGCCGTATCCCGTACGCCCTGGACTTCGGCGACACCGCCGGCCGCGCGCACGCCGTGTGGTTCTCGGCCCCGGCCCGCATGCCCCGCGGCTTCACCGTGACCACCGCCTCCACCGCAGGAAAGCTGCACATCGCCCTGCGCTGGTCCCGCACCCTCCTCGGCCCCGGCGACGGCGCCCACCTCCGCGACCTGTTCGAGCGCTACCTGCACACGACGGAGGAGCACGAGGCATGACGACCACCGCCCCGCACCACCCCGGCCTCCGCGACTTCTACGAGAACCCCGCCGTCCCGGTCGCCTCCGGCCCCTCCCGTACCCTCCGCCAGGCCCGCGTCCTGGCCACCGCCCTCGGCCCGGCCGCGGAGCAGCCCCGCACGATCCTCGACATCGGCTGCGGCGACGGCACCGCCGCCGCAACCGCCGCACCCCTCCTCCCCGGCCACCGCGTCATCGGCGTCGACTGGTCCCAGGACGCCCTGTCCCGCGCCCGAACTCACCTGCCGTACACGGTCCGTGGGGAGCTCACCGCGCTGCCGCTACGGACGGCCGTCGCCGACGCCGTGCTGTTCAGCGAGGTGATCGAGCATCTCGTCGACCCGGACACGGCGCTCACCGAGATCCGCCGGGTACTGCGTCCAGGAGGCCATCTCATGCTGTCCACACCGAACTTGGCGGCCTGGTACAACCGCGCCCTGCTGCTCGCCGGCGTCCAGCCCGTGTTCTCGGAGGTGAGCCTGCGCGCGATCCACGGCCGCCCGGGCAAGGAGGTCGTAGGACATCTGCGGCTCTACACCCCGCGCGCGCTACGGGAGTTCGTGACGGCGGCCGGCTTCACGGTCGTAGGCCTCAAGGGCGCCCCCTTCCACGGCGTACCGCGGCCGTTGCGCCCCCTCGACCGACTGGCCTGTGCCAGACCGCAGTTGGCGTCGATCCTGCTGCTGCACGCGCGGAAGACGTAGGGGGCGCGGCCGTGTGGTGGGGAGTGGCCGCGGCCCTGTTGGCGAACGTGCTGTACAGCACCGGTTTCGTGCTGGAGAAACGGGCGCTCACGGCCCTGCCCGAGGTGACGGTCCGTCAACCGGCCAGGCTGCTGCGGCTGGTGCTGGGCAGCCCGCTGTGGATCGGCGGGTCCCTGGCCCTCGCCGCCGGGTTCGGCGCGCAGCTCGCCGTGTACCGGACGCTGCCGATCGCCGCCGCGCAGGGCATCTTCGTGTCCGGTCTGGTGCTGCTGGTGCTGCTGTCCGCGCGCCTGCTCGGCGAGCGGACCAGCGGCCGGGAACGGTACGCGCTCGGCGCGATCCTCGCCGCCCTGCTGATGGTCGTACTGTCGCTGAAGGAGGGCTCGGACCACGTCAGCCGTGCCGCGCCCTATCCGCTGATCCTGCTGGTGTGCGTGCCCTCGCTGGCGGCCGGCGTCTGGCTGTACCGGTCCACCGAGCGCCGCGCGGCCCACCGGCACCGGCTGCCCACCACGGGCGTCGAATACGGCGTGGCGGTGGGCCTGTTGTACGGGGTCAGCTCGCTCGCCATCAAGGGGGTGTCGAGCTTCCTGACCACAAGTGACCTGTCCGGGGCGGTGGTTGACCTGCTGCGGTCGCCGTATCCGTATCTCCTGCTCTGCACGGGCGCGTTCGGCCTGGTGATGTCCCAGGCGGCGCTGCAACGGTGCCGGGCCTCGCTGATCGTGCCGGTCAGCACGACGGTGACGAGCCTGTTCACGGCGGTGCTCGGCACCCTCGCGTTCGGCGAGGCGCTGCCGCACGATCCGCTGCGCCTGGCCCTGCGCATCGGAGGCACGACCCTGGCGGTCACCGTCCTGCTGACCATGCCGAAGCACGACAACGCGCCTCAACCACCGGTCGAGGCCAAGGAGTTGACTCCCCCATGAACCCGGACGACCCCCTGCTGAAGATCCTGGCCTGCCCGCTCGACAAGGGCCCACTGCACCTGCTCCCGACAGACGCCCTCTACAACCCGCGTCTGCGCCGCCGTTACCCCATCGTCGACGGCATCCCCCAGCTCCTCCCCTCGTCCGGAGAACAAGTGACGGACGACGAAGAGCACTTGGAACTCCTCAAGCGGATGACCCGATGACAACGACTCTCACCGCCCGCCTCGCGCCCTTCCTCCCCACCCGCCTGGTCGCCGCCACCGCCCGCGCCGTCTACCCCCGCTTCGAACCCGAACTGGCCCGCCTGGACGACCTGTTGCCGCCCGACTGCGGCACGGCGGTCGACGTCGGCGGCTGGTACGGCCCCTGGACGCACCGCCTGTGGAGACGCGCGCGCCAGGTCGTGACCGTCGAACCGGTCCCCCACCTGGCACGACTGCTCGCCGCTGCCGCCCCCGCGCACGCCCGGGTGATCACGGCCGCCGCCTCCGACCGCCCCGGCACCGCCCGCCTGTGGCTGCCGCCGGACGACGAGGGCGACCGGGGTGTGTCCTCGCTGGTCCGCCGGGACATCCACGCCCGTGCCGTGCACGTCCCCTGCGTCACGCTCGACGGCCTGGGCCTCAAGGACGTCGGCTTCATCAAGATCGACGTGGACGGCAACGAACTGGCCGTCCTCCACGGCGCGACCGGCCTCCTGACCCGCGACCGCCCCGCACTCTTCGTCGAACTGGAGTCACGCATCCAGCCGATCGCGCCGGTGGTGACGTACCTGTCCCTGCTGGGCTACGAGGGCTGGGTCCTGCCGGACACCACCTGGACAAGACTGTCGGCCTTCCCCCTGGAGGAACACCAGGCCCGGACCTCGTACGTCGTCTCGCAGGGCCTGCTGCGCCGAGTCCTGCCCTTCGCCCGCGGCCCCCGCTACGTCAACTCGGTCCTGTTCCTCCCCGACGGCCGCAGCCCTGGCGTCGATGTCGATGCCGATGTCAGTGCCGTGCGCGACGATGGATCGCATGCCCGACGCGAAACGCCCCGCGAGCCCCTTCGGCCCCCTCGACTTCCAACTCGTCCTGCTGCGCCGCATGGCGGACCACAACCCGGACCTGGTCGAGGACGCCCGTCATGAGCTGGGCGTCTCGATCGCCGACATGCGCGAGGCCAACAAGCGCTGGCAGGCGATGCTGCACGCCCCGAGAGGCCGGGCCGCCGCCTCGCGCTACCGCTCGATCCTCGGCACCCCGGAATCCACCGTGAACAGGAAGATCGGCGACCTGGAGTGCGAGGCCCGGCAGTGGCCGGTCCCCCTCTGGCCCGACCTCCGCTTCGAGGTGCTCACGGCCCCGAACGGCGCCGTATGGAACGAATGGCTGGTCCGCGCCCCCGGCGCCACACCCCCACCCCTCCACACCCTCGACGACCTGACCCCCTGGTCCTGCACGGTCGACGAGACGGCCCGCGCCTTCGCCCCCGCCCGCCCCCTGGAGGGCACGGCCCCCACCCGCTGGGGGCTCGCCTTCACCGCGCCGGACGGACAGGGCGTACGACATCGGTGCGCGGCCGAGTTCACCTGGGGGCTGCTCCAGAGAACGGCGATCAGCGACTAGTGGCAGCCGCGAGCACCGCCCCCACCACCACCCCCACCGACCCCGGATGCAGATCCAGAAAGAGATTCGGCTCGACCAGCTCCAGTTCCATCACACACGGCTGTCCATCAGGCCCGTCGACGAGATCCACCCGCGCGTACAGCAGCTCCGGCGCGTCCGGTACGGCGGCCAACGCCCGCTCCGCGACGGTGAGTTCGGCCTCCGTGGCGGTCCACGGTTCCAGGTCCGGGTGGGACACCTTGTCGTCGTCGTAGGCCGTGCCCCGCGACAGCACGGCACCCTTGCGGGAGGCGTGGACGTACCGCCCGCCGAAGAACAGCAGCGCCCGCTCCCCGCTGACGTCCACGTTCGTGAGGTACGGCTGCACCATCGCGGTGAAGCCCTCCGCGTGCATGCGCTCCAGTTGTCGTACGGCCGTCTCGTGCTCGTCGGGTGTGTAGCGGGCGGCGAAGCGGGCGCCCGCGCCGGAGGTCGGCTTGACGACGTACTCGTGGTCGTCGGGGAGGTCGACCGGGTCGCCGGCGGCGACATAGCGGGTCGGTACGACGGGTACGCCGGCCGCCGCGAGGGCGCCGAGGTAGCGCTTGTCGGTGTTCCAGCGCACGACCTGCGCCGGGTTGGCGAGCCGTGTCGCCTTGCCGACCCGCTCGGCCCAGGCCACGAACTCGGCCGCCCGCCAGCTGTAGTCCCAGGTCGAGCGGATGAGGACGAGGTCGTAGCCGGCCCAGTCGGTCTCCTCGTCGTCCCACGGCACGGCTACGGCCTCGGCCCCGGCCGCCCGCAGCGCCTCGACCAGTACCGGGAGGTCGCGGTCCTTGCTGGGTTCCGGTCCGGGGTCGTAGGTGGCGAGCGCGATTCGGGGCACGGGAGTCTCCAGCTTCGTACGGCGGTAGATCGTTTCGGCAGGGTAACCACAGCCCGCGCAACCGGGGCAACCGGATTGACCTTCCCCATTGGTGAAGCCCCAGCATCGGTGGCGGAACCGGAGAGACCCGGAGAGACAGGGGGCGTGCATGAGCATGCTGACGATCGGGGCCTTCGCGCGGGCGTGCAGGCTGTCGCCGAAGGCGCTGCGGCTGTACGACGAGCTGGAGCTGCTGCGGCCGGCGCGGGTGGATCCCGACACCGGATACCGCTACTACGCGGTCGAGCAGCTGGAGCGGGCCCGGCTGGTCGCGTGGCTGCGGCGGCTGGGCATGCCGCTGGCCTCGATCCGTGAGGTGTGCGCCCTCGAACCGGCCGCCGCCGCCCGTGAGATCCGTGCCTTCTGGGCCCGGGTCGAGGCGGAGACGGCGGTGCGGCGGGATCTCGCCGGGTTCCTCGTCGACCATCTCGCGGCCACAGCGGCCGTACCCGGAAAGGACACCACCATGCTCGAACTTCGTTACTCCGCCCACTCGGACCGCGGGCAGGTCCGCCCCTCCAATCAGGACACCGCCTACGCGGGCGCGCGGCTGCTCGCGGTCGCGGACGGCTTCGGCCCGGCGGGCGGGCCCGCGAGCAGCGCGGCCGTGGAGGCGCTGCGTTTCCTGGACACCGAGGAGGTGTCGGCCGGCAATGTGCTCAATCTGCTGGAGGAGGCGGTACGGGGCGCCACCGACGCGGTCCGTGACGCGGCCGATCCCGCCGAGAACGGCACGACCCTGACCGCGCTGCTGTGGACGGGCTCGAAGCTGGCGCTCGTGCACATCGGGGACTCGCGCGCGTATCTGCTGCGCGAGGGCGGGCTGTTCCGGATCACCCACGACCACTCGGTGGTCCAGTCGCTGATCGACGAGGGCCGGCTGACCGCCGAGGAGGCCGGGTCCCACCCGCAGCGCTCCCTGCTCCTGAAGGCCCTCACCATCGGCGACCCCGACCTGAAACTCCACGACGCCCGCCGCGGCGACCGCTATCTGCTGTGCTCGGACGGCCTGACCGGGGTCGTCCCCGAGCACCGGATCCGTGAACTCCTCACGGCGGGCCTGGACCCGGAGGAGACGGTACGGTCCCTGGTCGACGCGGCGAACGCGGCCGGGGGTCCGGACAACATCAGTTGTGTGGTGGCGGACGTGGTGTAGGAACGGGGGTGTCCCCGACGTCCGGGGACCCATGCCCCCGACGACCAAGGAGCGCGCCGCGTGTCCACCCTCTTTCCGGCCCTGACGAACCCGGGCGGGCAGCCCGCTCTCAGGTTCGGTGACCGGTCCCTGACGTACGCGGAGCTGGGCGCGGCGGCGGACGCGCTCGCGGTCCGGTGCACGGGCAGCGACCGGGTCGCCGTGTGGGCCACCAACTCACTGGAGACGGCGGTCGCCGTGGTGGCGGCACTGCGGGCCGGGGTGGCCGCGGTGCCGCTCAACCCGAAGTCGGGCGACAAGGAGCTGGGGCACATCCTGACGGACAGCGCGCCCGCTCTGGTACTGGCCGCGCCCGGCGACGAACTCCCTCCCGCGCTACGGCAGTTGGAGCGCGTCGATGTCGATGTGCGGGGTGTCGGGGGCGGGGGTCCGGCCGTCTCGCCGGACGACGAGGACCCCGCCCTCGTCGTCTACACCTCCGGCACCACCGGCCCGCCCAAGGGTGCCGTGCTCCCGCGCCGGGCGATCGCCACGACGCTGGACGCGCTCGCCGACGCCTGGCAGTGGACCGGCGAGGACATCCTCGTGCAGGGACTGCCGCTGTTCCATGTGCACGGTCTTGTGCTGGGGATCCTGGGCCCGCTGCGGCGCGGCGGCTCGGTGCGGCACCTGGGCAGGTTCAGCACGGAGGGCGTGGCGCGGGAGCTGAACGACGGCGCGACCATGCTGTTCGGCGTCCCGACGATGTACCACCGCATCGCGGAGACCCTCCCCGACGACCCCGGACTCGCCAAGTCCCTTGCCCGGGCACGGCTGTTGGTCTCCGGTTCGGCCGCGCTGCCGGTCCACGACCACGAGCGGATCGCGTCGGCGACCGGGCGCCGGGTGATCGAGCGCTACGGCATGACGGAGACCCTGATGAACACGAGTGTCCGGGCGGACGGCGAGCCGCGTGCCGGGACGGTGGGGGTCCCGCTGCCGGGCGTGGAGCTGCGGCTGGTCGAGGAGGACGGCACACCGCTTCCGGTGCCCGACGGCGAGAGCGTGGGCGAGATCCAGGTGCGCGGGCCGAACCTGTTCACGGAGTACCTCAACCGGCCCGACGCCACGGCCGCCGCGTTCACCGCCGACGGCTGGTTCCGCACCGGGGACATGGCGGTGCGCGACCCCGACGGCTATGTCCGGATCGTCGGCCGCAAGGCCACCGACCTGATCAAGAGCGGGGGTTACAAGATCGGCGCGGGCGAGATCGAGAACGCGCTGCTCGAACACCCGGGGGTGCGCGAGGCCGCCGTCACCGGTGAACCGGACCCCGACCTGGGCGAGCGGATCGTGGCCTGGATCGTGCCGGTGGACCCTCAATCCCCGCCGGAACTGGCCGAGTTGGCCGACCACGTGGCGAGCCGTCTGGCCCCGCACAAGCGCCCGCGTGTCGTCCACCACCTCGCCGCGCTCCCCCGCAACGACATGGGGAAGATCCTCAAGCGCGCCCTGGCCGATGGCTGACCGCCGGTCCGCCCGCGAGATCCTCGCCCTCGTGACGGACGACCGGACCTTCACCGAACTCACCCACCCCGTACGGGAGTCCGGGCCCGACGGCCCCCTCGCCTGGCAGGGCTACGACGCCTCGCGGGCCCGTGCCGCCGACCGCACCGGCGAGTCGGAGTCGGTGGTGTGCGGTACGGCGACGGTCGGGGGCACGCGGGCGGTGCTGATCGCCTTCGAGTTCGGTTTCCTGGGCGGTTCGCTGGGCGAGCGCACCGGGGACCGGCTGGAGTCGGCGTACACGTACGCCCGTGAACACCGGTTGCCGGTCGTGCCGTTGGTGGCCACCGGGGGCAGCCGGATGCAGGAGGGCATGATCGCTCTCACTCAACTCCAGCGCGTGGCACGGCAGTCGGTGCTCACCAGGGAGGCCGGGCTGGCGCAGATCGCGGTGCTGCGGGACCCGACCACGGGCGGCGGCTGGGCCACGCTGGGCGCGGGCGCCGACGTGGTCCTGGCGCTGCCCGGCGCCCAGGTCGGCTTCGCGGGCTCCCGGGTCCGCCCGCCGGACGCGGACCCCACGGCGTACACGGCCGAGGCCCAGGTGGCGGCGGGCGCGGCCGACGCGATCGTGGGACCGGAGGAACTGCGGGAGACCCTGGGGCGGTGGCTGCGGCTGCTGACCACGCCGTGGGCCGGGCAGGCACCGGTACCGGCGCCTCTGGGGTCCACCGGCCTCCCGGCCACCGGCTGGGAGGCCGTACGGCGGGCCCGTGCACCTCAACGCCCGCGTGCCGAGCGCTACTTGGACGACTACTTCACCCACCGGCTGGCGATCAGCGGGGACCGGTGCGGTGGTACCGACGCGGGCATGCTGTGCGGGTTCGGGGAGCGGGCGGGGCGGACGATCGCGTTCGCCGCGCAGGCCGGGACGGCGACGCGGCCTGCCGGGTATCGGACCGCGGCGCGGCTGCTCCGGCTCGCGGACCGGCTCGGGGTGCCGGTGCTGACGCTGGTGGACACCCCGGGCGCGGCGAACGACGCCGAGGCGGAGCGGCAGGGCGCGGGGGCGGCCATCGCGGACCTGTTCGGTGCGGTGGCGTCCGTGCGGGTCCCGGTCACCACGCTGCTGATCGGCGAGGGCGGTTCCGGGGGTGCGCTGGCGCTGGCCGCGCCGGGCAACACCTGGGCCACGCCGGACAGTTACTTCTCGGTGATCGCCCCGGAGCCGGCCACCGCGATCCTGAAGCGGGCGCCGGCGGAGACGGAGCGGACGGCGGACCAACTCCGGGTCCGTCCCGAGGACTTGGCGGAGCTGGGGGTGACCAGGACCGGGCCCGTGTGAGCGACGGGCAGTCATGAGAACACCCTCCGGCACTCTTTACGTGTTACTTACTTAGGACATAACAGACAAATAACCCATTCAGCGGCACCCCGCCCGGCCCACCACAAGACGCGCCGACCGCCCCGCCCCCGCACGATGCGAAAGAGGCCCGCCGCCCGGCGACGCCCCGGTCCGCTCTCGGGAGAACCTTCCATGACCGTCAGTCTGGAGCAGTTGCGACGCTGCCATTTCGCCGTCGACCTGGGAGCCGCCCGCACCCGTGTCTACGTCAAGGGCGCCGGGCTCGTCGTCGACCAGCCGTCCGCCGCCGCCGTGAACACGCGGACCGGCGCGCTGATCGCCGTAGGAGAGTTCGCGGAGAAGATGACGGGCCGTACGCCCGACTACATCCGGGTCGTCCGGCCGGTCTCCGGCGGCACGGTCGTCGACATCGAGATGGCGCAGCGCATGCTCCGGCACCTGATCGGCGACAAGGTCCGCCGCGCGCTGCGCCGCAAGCCCCGGCTGCGGGCCGCCGCCTGCACCCCGCACGACGCCGATCCGCTGGCGCAGCGGGCCGCGATCGAGACGCTGGTCGGGCTCGGGGCGCGCCGGGTGGAGCTGGTCGACACGCTGATCGCCGCCGCCGTGGGCTGCGGGCTCCCGGTGGAGCGGCCCGAGGCCACCATGATCATGGTGTGCGGGGCCGCCGCGACCCAGGTCGCCGTGCTCTCCCTCGGCTCGATCGTCACCGCCGAACGCATCCCGGTGGGCGGCGAGGCCGTCGACCACGCGATCGTCCAACACCTGCGCCACGAACACGAGTTGATGCTCCCGAGCCAGTCCGTACGACCGCTGCAGCTGGCCCTGTCCGGCAACGGCCTCACCCCGCACGGCCCGACCACCACCGAGATCCACGGGCGGGACGTGGCGAGCGGCCTCGCGCGTTCCGTACGGGTCGACACCGCGGCCGTACGGGACGCCATCGAGACCCCGCTGACCGCCGTGCTCGACGGGATCGGCCGGGTGCTGCGCAACTGCCCGCCCGACCTGGTGGCCGACCTCGCGGACCGCGGGATCATGATGGTCGGCGGCAGCGCGCTGCTCCCCGGCTTCGACCAGATGCTGCGCGCGGCGACCGGGATGCCGGTGCACATCGCCGAGCGGCCGGACGTGTGTGCCGTACAGGGCCTGGGCTACATGCTGGAGGGCAAGATCGAGCCGCTGGTCCTGGACCCGCTGGCGAGCACCTGAGCCCGGAACCGGCCGACCCCGGCACCGGCGTCCCCGACCTCTCCCGCCTCCTCGAAGCCGTCCTGAGCGTCGGTTCCGAGCTCGAACTGCGCACCACCCTTCAGCACATCGTGGACGGCGCGGCCGAGCTGACCGGCGCGCGGTACGCGGCGCTCGGCACGACGGACCCCGGGCAGGACGGCCTCACCGAGATCCGCACCGGCGGGGCACAGGCGCCGCCCGAGGGCGTGCTCAGCGTGCCGATCCACGTCCGCGACGAGGTCTTCGGCCACCTCCACCTGGCCGGCAAGCGGCCCGCCGCCCCCTTCACCGCCGAGGACGAACAGCTGCTGCACGTCCTCGCCGCGCAGGCCGGCATCGCCATCGGCAACGCCCGCCTGTACGAGACGGCCCGGCAGCGCGAGCGCTGGATCGAGGGCGCGGCGGCCGTCACCACCGCGCTGCTCACCGGGGAGCGGGCGGCCGACGCGCTGCTGACCGTCGCCGAGAGCGCCCGGGCCCTCGCCGACGCCGACGCGGGGGTGATCCTGCAGCCCACCGAGGCGGGCGGCATGGAGATCGTCACCGCCTCCACCTTCGAGGACCCGGGCGACATCGTCGGCACGACCATCGCGCCCGGCAGCCCCGTCCTGGTCCAACTCCTGGGCGGCGAACCGGTGTTCATCGACGACTCGGCGACCGACCCGCGCATGACGACGCATGTACGGCACCGGTTCGGCCCCAGCATGATGCTGCCGCTCCAGACCGAGGGCCGTCTCATCGGCACGCTCGCCCTCCCCCGCCGCCCGGGCGACCGCCCCTACACGGCCGTGGAACGGTCGCTGGCAACGCAGTTCGCGTCCCAGGCCGCCCTCGCGCTCGTCCTGGCCGACGCCCGGCACGGCCGGGAACGCCTCGCCGTCTACGAGGACCGCGACCGCATCGCCCGCGACCTGCACGACCTGGTAGTCCAACGGCTGTTCGCCACCGGCATGTTGCTGGAGTCCGCCCAGCGCAGGGGCGGACCGACCGATCCGGCCCACGGGGCCCTCGGCCGCGCCGTCGACGAACTCCAGTCGACGGTCCAGGAGGTGCGCACGGCGATCTTCGCCCTGCAGCAGCCGCCGGCGGAGGCACCGACCGGCCTGCGCGGCAAGGTACTTCGGGAGACGGCGGCCACCCTCGCGGTCCAGCCCTCGACCCGCTTCAAGGGCCCGGTGGACACCCTCGTCCCCGACGGGGTGGCGACCCGGCTCCTCGCCGCGCTGCGCCGCGCCCTGGCCACCGCGTCCCGTGACCCCGGCGCCGCCCGCCTGGAGATCACGGTCGACGTGACGACACCCCTGCCGGACGGCCGGGACGCCGTACGGCTGAGGGTGTACAACGGCGAAGGCACGACGGTGAGTTGGCGGTCGCCCCTGTGAGACGGGGCCGCTCGCGTCAGTAGGGCAGGATCCGCCCCGACGGCGTCCTGCGGTCGATGGTGTCGTCGCGGGGCGCGGCGGGCCGGCGAATCACGCGAACACGGATCTGTCGGTTCATGGCGCCCTCCCGAGGCTCATATCTCCTATGCCCCTCTCCTATGCCCCACACTCTTCCTCTCGACTCCCAAGAACATCGCCCTTGCGGAGGCACTTGGTCTGCCTCCCTGGAAGGAGTGACGAGGGGCCGGCTACTCCCGGAGGAGGAGACCGGCCCCTGAGGCGGGCGAGGGGTTCAGCTCAGGCCCAGGTCGGACAGCGCGGTCGTCCAGTCCGTGAGGATCGCGTTCCGGGCTTGAGAGAGCGTGACGGTGCCGGCACAGACGGCCTTCTTGAGCTTGTTCTCGACGGTGTCCTTGTTGGCGGCGGTCTTGGTGCCGTACTCCGGCTCGGGCCAGAGGTTGAGCGCACTCTTGGGGGAGCCGCCGAGTTCGAGGGGGACGAAGTGGTCCTCCTCGTAGTCCGAGGTGCTGGTGTCGGTGTAGCCGTACTCGACGATCTGCGTCTTCTTCAGCGCGGTGGTGTAGGAGCTGGACGGCCGGACGGTCGCGGTCCACCCGGAGACGCAGATGGTGGTGTCGATGGTGGACTGGGTGACGTCCGGGTTGAAAGCACCGGGCTGGCAACTGGGGTCGGGGAGCGGGAGGTAGGCCTGGCTGCAGCTCTGTGCGTGCGCGGTGCCCGCGGCGACCGTGAGGCCGGCGGCGGCGAGGGCGAGGGAGGAGAGGGCGGTGACCACGGAGCGGGATATTCGGGGCATGGGGGGGATCTCCCGTAGTGGTGCCCGGCAGGGATTCCGGGCGGTCGTGAGCATGACAGCACCGGGATCATCTATGCGGGTAGAGCCTTTGCCGGTCCCGAAGATCAATTTGTTGAATGTTTCAGTAAGTCGGGGCCGACGGAGGGCAACTCATGGCCCGCGCTTGGTTGTCGGCACCGCACACCGACCCGTTCGCAGGCCCCGCCTAACGTGGGGCCCATGACCACGTTGACGCTTCTGCACCCCGGCGCCATGGGCGCGAGAGTCGGCGGCCAGGCGGCCCTCGCGGGTGCCCGGGTGCTGTACGTCCCCGCCGGCCGCAGCTCCGCCAGTCTCCAACGGGCCCTGGACGCGGGCCTGGAGGCGGCCGGGTCCCTTCAATCCGCCCTGGCGGCAAGCGACTTCGTACTGTCGGTGTGCCCGCCGCACGCGGCGGAGGACGTGGCGCACGAGGTCCTCACGCACCCCTTCCGGGGCGTGTACGTCGAGGCCAACGCGATCAGCCCGGACCGTACGAGGCGGATCGCGGCGGCGTGCGCGGAGCGCGACGTGCCGATGCTCGACGGCTCGATCGTCGGGGGCCCGCCGGGGCCGGGCAGCGCCCCGCGCCTCTATCTGAGCGGCGACGGGAAGGAGGTGGCCGGGGTGGCGGCGGTGTTCGAGGGCACCCAGGTGCTGGCCCGTCCCCTCGACGCCGGGATCGGTGCCGCGTCGGCGCTGAAGATGTCGTACGCCTCGTACCAGAAGTCGGCCCGGGTGCTGGCCGCCGTCTCGCACGCGCTCGCCGCGAGCCACGGCGTGGCAGCCGAACTCGCCCTGGAGGCAGCCTCGTTGACGTCCAACATCCTCGCCGAGACCGATCAGCTGCCGAGCGTCGCCGCCCGGGCCTGGCGCTGGGCACCGGAGTTGGAGGAGATCGCGGCGACACTGCGCACGGCGGGACTGCCGCCGGAACTGGCGGAGGGCGCGGCGAGCGTGCTGCGCCGGTGGGACGGCGACAAGGACCGCGTCGACCTGCCGTTGGCGGAGGTGCTCGGTCACCTCCGCACGGAGAGGTGACTCAGGGGGCCGACACCGTGGGCCCGAAGGAGGCCGACGCCGCGGGCCCGGCACCGCGCAACTCCTGTACGGTGCCGCCGAGTCGGGCCCGGAACCCCTCCAGCAGCTCCGGCCGCGCACTGACCACCCAGCGGGTGCCGACGAGGTACTTGCCGCCGTAGACGGCCGCGGTGTCGAGCCAGGTCACCTTGAACCGCTCCTCCGGGAACGTGGTGATCCGGTACTCGCCCTGCTTCGTACGGCACTGCCCCTCACGCAGTTCCTCCGCCTCGACCCGGATCTCGGCGGTGCACCCGGTCAGCCCGGCGATCACCTCGACCTTCGCCGGAGCGACGACACCGGCCTCGGGAGCGGCGGTCACGGCGGCCACCCGCTTGCGCTCCTCCGCACCCTCGCCCTCACCGCCACCGCACGCCACGGCGAGCGGGAGCAGGGCGAGCGCGGCGCCACGACGGAGGCGGGCGGTGTGTCCTCGGGTGGGCTGTGGCATCTGTGTCTCGGGGGTCATGTCAGGGGGTACGGAGGTGTCGCGGCGGCTGTTCAAGCGGATGGAGTCCTCGGCGTACGGGTCACCCCATGCCGTAGAGCGTCTCCAGGTCGACCAGTTGGACACCGGGGTCCGACCGCGCGGACGCATGCGCCTTGTCGTTGAAGCCGGCGCCGCTGAGGCACAGGAGGCGGGTGCCGGTGGTGTCGTAGCGTCCCGCTTGGGTGATGAGATCGCGGATGTGCTGGAGACGCTCGATGTGGGCGATGCCCATGGTGTCGTTCCACTTGGCCTCGCCGATGGCCAGGAGCGGCGGCTTGGAGCCGTCGGCGATGCCGATGACCGCCACGTCCACTTCGTGTCCGACACGAGCCTTGGGATCGTGCACCACTCCGTGGCCGACCCGGGCGGGCAGACCGCCGATCAGTTCCGGGTCGGCGTGACGCAACGCCCAGTCGCGGCAGACCTGTTCGAAATGCGGGCCGAGGACGTTGCTGGTGAAACGGTGGCGGCTGGCCTGCCAGACCCGGGCCGCACTGCCGGGGCGCTCCAACTGGTCCCAGACCGGTCGCATGATGGCGTGGTAGAAGCCGATCAGCGGTTCGGCGATGCGGTAGGTCGGGCGGTTGTCGCGGAAGGCGTCGGCGTCCCGGTGCAGCAGGCCGGCGTCCTCAAGGACGTTGATGGGGTGCGCGATGTCAGTGGCCTTGCGTTCCAGGTATCCGGCCATACCCCCACGGGTCGCGTTCCCGTCGGCGACCGCGGCCAGCACGGACAGGTACAGGGCCGTGTCCCGCAGGTCGGGCTCTTCCGCGAGCAGATAGCGGGCCTCGCGGAACAAGGGGGTCTCCGGGTTGAGGACGGTCCGGACGACCCAGTCGTCGAAGTCCCCGGCCCCGTTCGGGGTGTCGCCGCGGGCGAATTCACGTCGATACGCGGGTGTACCGCCGACGATCGCGTTGACCTGCAGGGCCAGGCGCGGGTCCGTGATGTTCCAGAATTCGGCCGCGAGGCGGTGGTCGAGAGGGCGGACCACCAACTCCAGCCCCGCCCGGCCTCGTAGAGGAGCGTTGCCGGCCAGCAGTCTGCCCATGAAGGACAGCGCCGAGCCGCACAGCAGCAGCCGGGTGCGGGAGGCGCCACGCTGGTCGCGCAGAGTCCGCAGGGCTTCCTGAACGATCGAGGGAAGCTCCGGGTTCGCCTTGGCGAGGTACGGGAACTCGTCGATCACGACGGGCACGGGCCGTTCGGCGCCCAGCGCGAGGAGCGCGTCGACGGCCTCGGCCCAGTCGGCGAAGTGGTACGGGCTGCTGGGTCGCGCATGTGCGGTCAGCGCGGCGCTGATGCGCCGCAGGGACTCGGCATCGGCGGCCTCGGTCGCCCCGAAGTAGAACCCGCCCGCGGCCCGGCAGGCCGCGTCGAGCAGGAACGTCTTACCCTGCCGGCGCCGTCCGGAGACGATGCCGAGCGTCGCTCCGGGCGTTTCGTCCTCGATGAACCGGGTCAGCGCCGACCACTCGTGGTCACGGTCGAACATCTCGACGGGCTTGTCCACGCTCCTCCGATCCCCGGATATAGAACCACACAACTATAAACTGTACCCCTATATTCATAACGAGCCGTGTCGGCATGTCGGCCAATGCGCACAGGCCGGCCTCCGGGAAGGAACTCATGACGCACCGCACCTCGGACACCGCGCCGGACACCGCCGCCGCCTCCCTCCTGGAGACCGACCCGCCCCGGCACACCCGGCTCAGGTCCCTGGTGTCCTCGTTCTTCGCGGGCCGCAGGATCCCTTCGTTCGAACCGCTGATCGCGGCGGAGGTGGATGCCCTGCTCGACGGGCCACTCCCCCGCCCCCGGCCGCTCCGCGCGCCGAGGTGATCGCGGGCGGCGATCGAACAGCCGCCGTTCGTCCCGGCGAGCACCTGGAACCGCTTCTTCCTGCCCCTCGCGAACCAGCCGACGCGAACGGTCCACGATCCGGGGGCAGTTCTGGAAACGGCGGTACGGCACTGGGCCTCGCGCAAGCCGCGACTGGCTCCGGCTCGGCCGAATCCCTGGACTCTGCTCACGACGTGAGGCCACTCTCCGGGACCGTGTCGTCGGCCCCGAGTTCCAGATGGAGTTCGTAGCCGCCGTCGGTCGTCGGCCCTGAGGTGATGGTGCCGCCGAGGAGTGCGGCGCGCTGGCGCAGGCCGACGAGACCGTGGTGGGCTCCGGGGAGCGGGAGTGCGGGGCGGGTGGCGGCGGTGTTGGTGACGGTGGTGCGCAGGGTGCCGTCGCGGTGGTGGATGCGGACGGTCGCGGTGGCGCCGGGGGCGTGTTTGCGGACGTTGGTGAGTGCCTCCTGGACCGTGCGGTAGACGGCGCGTTGGAGCGTGGGCGGGAGTCCGTGGGGCAGATCGGTCTCCAGCCGGGTCTCGATGCCGCTGGCGTCGATCAGCTGGCGCAGATCGGCGAGGGACGGCTGGGGTGTGAGTTCGGTGGGGCGGCTGCCCGAGGCGCGCAGGACGCCGACCATGTGCCGCAGCTCCTCCAGGGTCTGCACGCTGAGCCGGCGGATCGTGGCCCCGGCCGCTCTCGCCTCGGCGTCCGGGCTGCCGACCTGGAGTGCGCCGGCGGTGACGGCGATGAGACTGACCTGGTGCGAGACCACATCGTGCATCTCGCGGGCGAGTTGGGCGCGCTCCTTCGCCAACACGGCCTGGGCGCTGAGGAGTTCCTCCTGCTCGCGGGCCGCCGTGATCTCGGCGAGCCGGAGCGTCAACTCGCGCCGGGCCTGCACGAGTTGGCCGAGGAAGACCGGGGCGGCGGCCGTGGCGAGGGTGTAGGTGAGGTGGACCAGGCTGTAGGTCTCGTCGAGTTCGTCGACATCGAGGGACGTCCACGGCCAGGGCATGAAGTCCACGGTGGCGAAGGCCAGCGCGCAGCCCGCGAGCAGTGCGCGGTGACGGCAGAGCGAGGAGAGGGTGTACAGCGCGGCCATCGTGGCGAACGCCGCGTCGCCGATCAGGGCGGAGGGCAGCGTGAGGGCGAAGGCAAGCAGCGGGCGGTGGCGGCGCAGCGTGAGAGCCAGGGCGGCGAGGAGGCCGTAGGCGGTGGCCGGGTGGTTGTCGCTGTCGAAGTTCACCCACAGGTCCAGCAGCGCGACACCGACCAGCAGCGCGTCCAGCAACAGGGCGGGCGGACGTGGGGAGTTCATCGGGCGGCTCCGTCCTCGGGCGGCTTGAGCAGCCCGGCCCGTTCGGCGATCAGCGCGGCCTGCACCCGGTTGTCGACCCGCAACTTCTCGAAGACGACGCTGACATGGCCTTTGACGGTGCCGTTGCTCAGATGGAGCCGTTCGCCGATGTCGGTGTTGGAGAGGCCCTCCGCCAGCAGCACGAGGACGGCACGTTCGCGCCCGCTCAGCAGGTCGACGAGCCGGACGGCGTAGGGCTCACGCCCGCCCTGGTCGAGGAAGCTGTCCACCACCGTGCGTATGACCTGCGACGACAGTACGGTTCCGCCCTCGGCCAACGTGCGGATCAGATACGGCAGTTGCTCGGGGTCGGTGTCCTTGAGGAGGAAACCGGCCGCGCCGGAACGCAACGCCGCCTCGACGTACTCGTCGGTGTCGAACGTCGTCAGCATGGCCACCACGGGAGGGTCGGGCAGCCGGCGCAGCTCGGCCAGGACGGTCAGTCCGTCCACATCGGGCATCCGGATGTCGAGCAGGACGACATCGGGACTCAACTCCCTTACGGCCTTGAGGGCTTGGCCACCGGGAACCGCCGCCACCGCTCCGATGTCGTCCGAGGCGTTGAGGATGTGGGTGAAGCCGGTGCGGACGAGAGCCTCGTCGTCGACCACCAGGACACGGATCATGGGCGGTGTGCTCCTCAACTGCCTGTCGTACGAGGGTCGTTCGAGGGGTGGCGGGTTCGGGTGGTCGGGTGTGCTTCGGCGGGAGTCGGTTCGAGGGGTAGCACGCCTAACGGCGGCCGTCCGCAGGGATCGGTTCCGCTCCGGCCGGTCGTCGGCTGGGACCGTCCGGTCGGCCGGTACGGTTCCGGCCGGTCGGCGGGCCGGGTCCGGAAGGCTGCCGGGTGTGCCGTTCCCCGCGGTCGGCGAATCCTGAGGGCATGACACACGACGCATCGCCGACCGCACCGGCAGCCGCGTTACCCGAGCGGCAGCCGGTCCCCTCCGACGCTCCAACGACCGGACGCCTGATCGGTGTCGACCTGGCGCGCGGACTCGCCGTGCTCGGCATGTACTCCGCGCACGTCGGCCCCGACGTCACGGTCGGCGGACCCGTCGGCTTCCTGCTGGAGACCGCCCGAGGCCGCTCCTCCGCCCTGTTCGCCGTACTCGCCGGGTTCTCGCTGATCATCATCACCGGCCGCCCCCACCCCCGGACCGGCCGCGCCGGACGCCAGGCGACGGCGCGGGTCGCGATCCGCGCCGTGGTCCTCCTCGCCCTGGGCTACGCGCTGACCGCCCTGGACACCGAGGTCGAAGTGATCCTCAGCTGCTACGGCCTCCTCTTCCTGACCGTCCTCCCGCTGCACCGGCTGCGCGCCGCCACCCTCGCGCTCATCGCCGCCGTAGGGGCACTGGCCCTGCCCCAACTCCTCTACGCCGTACGGAAGTCCATCGAGGAAGGCGGGTGGGCGGACGCCGTGATCCAGGCGGACCCACTGGCCCGGATCAGCGGCACGGACGGCGTCGTAGAGCTGCTGTTCACCGGCGACTACCCGGCCCTGACCTGGGCGCCGTTCCTGATCGCGGGCATGGCGGTGGCCCGGCTCGACCTCACCCGGCCCGGGATCAGGACCCGGCTCGCCCTGACCGGCGGTGCGCTCGCCGTCCTCGGCTACGGAGGTTCGTGGCTGGCCCTGCACCTCGTCCCGCACGCGCTCACCACCATCGCCTCGGCCACGGACGGCGGTTCGGCGTCGTCGGCCTGGTGGTCCGACACGGTCGGCGAACCCCGGAACGGCACCCCGCTCACCTGGCTCCTGGTCGCCGCACCGCACAGCCAGACGACCTTCTCGATCCTCGGCAACACGGGCGTGGCCCTCGCGGTGCTGGCCGTCTGCCTCACCGTCGCCGACCGGATGCCCCGCCTCACCCGGTCGCTGACACCCGTCTCCGCGGTCGGCACGATGGCCCTGACCGTCTACGTCCTGCACATCGTCGCCCTCTGGCTCCTCACCGATGTCCGGTACGTGGCCGTCGTCGAGGACGAGACGATGGCCGGGCTGCCGGTACTGCTCGCCTTCATCGCGGCCGCCCTGCTGCTGGCCACCGTGTGGACCCGCCGCTTCAGGCGCGGGCCCCTGGAGTACGCGCTGCACGCGGCGACGCGGCCCGCGCGCCACGTCAGGTAGCTTCCACAAGGTGCGGATGGTCAGCGGCCTTCCTCACCGAGTGTGGCCGTGGCTCGCCCATCCCCTTCGTGGAGAAGGCACCATCCGCCGACGCCGACGCGCCGCTCAGGACACCGGCCACCCGGCGAGCACCACGATCACTCCCAGTACGCCCGCTCCCAGGAGCGCGCTGACGACGCCCCGGCGGGCGGCCGGCAACCACAGCGCGGCCGCGGCCAGGACCCCGTACTGCCAGGCGTGTTGCAGCGCCAGGGCGAGGGGGATCGCGGATCCGGCGATGGCACCGACGACCGCCGGTCCGGCGCCGGTGAAGAACGCCTGCACCCGGTCGTCGGCCCGCAGCCGGTCGAACCGGGGCCCGCCGACGATCACGAACAGGAACGACGGCGCGAAGGCCACCGCCGCCGCCAGCAGCCCGCCGCCCACCCCCGCGGCGGCATATCCGACCACGGCGACGGTCTGCACGACCGGCCCCGGCGTGATCTGTCCCAGCGCGACGGCGTTGAGGAACTGTCCGTCCGTCATCCAGTGGTAGTGGCCGACCGCGTCCGCCTGCATCAGCGGGATGATCACGAACCCGCCGCCGTACGACAGCGCACCGACCTTGAGGGCGACCCACGCCAGCGCCAACAGGCCCCCGCCCGCCACCGGGGCGGCGGCCAGCAACGGCCAGGAGCCCGCCCGCCGTTGCCTACGTCCCGACGCGCGCGCCCGCACCGCCACCTCGACGAGGCCGGCGCCGATCAGCACCAGGACCAGCCACGGCCCGGTCAGGGCGGCTGCCACCCCGCCGGCCAGGCCGTATCCGATCCACCGGGCGCGTGCCGCCCGCGCCTTCCCGGCCCGCTTCCAGCTCGCCGGCACCAGACTGACGGCCGCCTGCACAGCCACCGCCGCGACCGCCGCCCCGGAACCCGCCGCGGCGCCCCGCACCCACAGGGGCGGGTGCCCGGCCAGGAAAAGCGCGGCCAGGGCCAGGATCAGTGCCAGGCCCGGCACGATGAAACACACCCCGCCGACCAGCGCCCCGGCCGGGCCACGCAGCCGCCACGCGGTGAAGATCGCCAGCTGGGTCGAGGCCGGGCCGGGCAGCAGATTGGTGGCCGCGACGCCGTCCTCGAACTCGGCGGCGGGGATCCAGCGTCGCCGCTCCACGCACAACTGGCGCAGCAGCGCGATATGCGTCGGCGGCCCGCCGAACCCGATACAGCCGATGCGACCCCACTCCCGGGCGATCGTCCCCAGCCCCACCCGGGCCGCTCCGCCCCGGTCCTCACCCGTCGCCACCTCCACGTCGCTTTCCTCTCCCGCACGCCCGACCCGCACCGCGGCGCGACCCTACCGGGCCCGGGTGACGCGAAGTCGACGCCACCGGAACGCACGGACCGATCCATGAACCGGCTTGACGGAGGATCAACGGCAGTTGGGATCGGACCGGGCCTCGGGCACCGCAATGCACACAAGCCTGAGCCGTTCTCCAGGAAGGTTCTCCGTCCACATGGACCATGTAACCGCTGGCCAGACAGGGTTCCATCTCAACGAGGCGGGCCCTCGCGGGATTCACCCTTGGCATGTTTCGGGATCACGAACGAGGGCTGCCCAAAAAATATGAGAGAGATTTGAGCAAGGAGTCCGACGAGAAAAACAATCAGCCCTGCGGACGAAATTCCCGATGCGACCGGGTTCGCCGCAGCCGAACTCCCCGCGGGCGGCAGCCAGGCGCCTCCGAGGAAAAGGATCATCAACCCGCTCAAGCACACGGCGTGGAGCACGGAACCAGATTCGAGCCTTTGGCGCGCTTTCGGTCCGAGAATTCGTGAAAAAACCGTCGGCGACGGCCGCACCGCAGGGTCGTGCCAGTACTTGACTGCTCGCACCCAGGAACGGGCGGAAAGAGCGGCGAAAGCGGCGGCACCCGCGAGAACAGCCCAGGACGTCACAGCTGGAACCATTTTCCGATACTTGATCCGAGATGATGCCATTCGTCACTTTGCCGGTGGCGAACCCAGCAGCCAGACCCACAACCGCTCCGACCACTCCCCGACGACTGTATCTTCCGAGCCGACGGTCAGGGCGGCGCACCCAACGGCGCACCCAACAGATTTCCCTTGCCGCCCACCCTGCATGCATTTGCACCCAGGTGCGCCGATACGCCCTGCTGCGGCTGTCGCCCCTCCGCCAGGCTCCCGGAAAGCCCCCGGGACGGCTGTGAAATCCAGCGGCCTTCGTAAGACTTGAGGCGGATTTGAGGTCGGCGGCAAAGCGAGTCGATCTCGCCGGTAAAGCGATCACCAAGCTTATTGACCTTTCAAGTTTCGCCCGGCTAGCTTCCAGTCACGCCGCGAACGACCAGATCAGCGCGGTGCAAGGCGGGGGGCGCGTCAACGGCGATCAGCCATGTCCCCGCCGGGTTTCACAGCCGCACTTCGTGGGGCTTCATTTGACCCGCCGAGCGACCCGCAAAAGCGGGGTACGCCGGTGAAATCGGGGAATCGGGGAATCGGGGAATCGGGGAATTTCCTTCATGACCAGAATATCTGGCAGACGTCTGTCTCTGGCCACCGCCTTGAGCGTCGTCGCCGCATCGGCGGTGATCGGCCTGGGACTGTCGTCGCCGGCCAATGCCGTCTGCACACAGAGCACCAGCGACGCATCGGGCTGCGGCAGCACCAGCAGCCCGTCCCCCAGCACTTCGCCCTCGCCGTCGGACACCGACGTCAAACCCACGGACTCCGCGGCGCCGCCCTCCAGCGGGCCGACGATCACCGCGGCGCCCAGCCCGAGCACCCTGGCCCCCGTGTCCGGCGCCGCCACGGTCAAGGGCGTCTTCACCCTGGGCAACAGCTCACCGCTGGCCGGCGCCACGGTGACCCTGACCCCGGTGGACGAGGCGCTGCCGGCGGACGGCAGCACCATCACGCCGACGACCGTGGGCACGGCGACCACAGCCTCGGACGGCAGCTGGTCGTTCACCCTGCCCTCGACCCTCCCCAGCAGCCTGCAGACCTACGCCGACGACAACGGAGGCGTGCTCTCCCTGGAAGCGTCCTTCTACGGTCAGGCCCCGGACGGCACTGTGCTGACCGGTACCGACTACGTGGACGCGGGTGTGGCCACCGGTTCCGCGACCACGGAGGGCTCGGCCGCGGCCCGTGCCGAGGCGTCGGACACCGTGGCGATCCACCCCGACACGGACGAGACGCAGGTGACGCCGGCGGACTCGACCCTGGCCGACACCGCCGACGCCCCCTCCGACACGGCCATGAACACCTGGCAGTCGGTGGACGGCACGTCGGCCGCCACCTTCGATCCGAACGTGGCCGACGGCGTGGACTACAGCGCCGTGACGCCGAAGATCGGCGTGCCGGTCTGCGTGCCGAGCAAGCACGTGATCAAGCAGCACGACTACTACACCTCCGTCGGCGAGGCGCACGCGTACTACGACACCACCGCCGCCTTCGAGTACAACAACACCCTGTCCAGCACCTGGGGCGTGGCAACCAGCGTCGACGGCGAGCACTGGTCCATCACCGGAAAGGTCTCGCGCAAGAGCAGCACCGGCCACGCCGTGGGCTTCGCGAACCAGGGTCCGTACTGGGCCAAGCGATTCCAGATCCCGGTCGAATACCAGGATGTCGACCATCAGGTCGCCTGCCCCAACCACAAGGTCACGCACTCGTACTCCATCCTCCCGGTCAAGTACGACATTCCTGCCGGAGGCGCGGTGTCGAGGTACGGCGGCGATGTGAGCGGCAAGGACGGAGCGAGCGCGTACCGGAACTCCAATCCGTCCTACCGTGCGGTCCTCGGCAAGAAGCAGTACGTGACGATCACCTCCGGAACGTCCATCACCATCGGCTACGCCGCCAAGGTGTTCGGAGTGACGATCAGCCTCGACACCGAGTACGGCAACGCGCACTTCCAGAAGATCACCGCGGGGTCGGGCAGCTCGGAGCACGACATCTGGGGCGCCAAGGGCAAGATTTCGGGGAACCCCGGTGTCATCTACTCGTTCTAGCGGCCGGGGCCGCGCCCGGGCGCTCGCCGTGACAGCGCTGTTGGCCCTCGCGACAGGTTGCGCGGGCTCCACGGGCGGCGGGGTCACGGCGGGGACGGCGCTGCGGGCGGAGGGGCCGGGAACATCCGGTTCCCTCGGCTTCTCGGACGTGAAGGTCGGCGACGTCTACCGGATGGCCTTCCCCCTCACGAGAAACACGTCCAAGCAAACCGTCTCCGTCACGGGGGTCAAGCTCCTCAACATCCCGGCGGGTATCAAGGTCCTTGGCTACGCGGTCTACTCGGTGAAGGACACACCCGGCTACCGGCTGGGCTACCAGGAGACCGCCCACCCCACCGCCGGCGACGTGGACCTCGACAAGTACCCGAACTACGCCGGGCACCCGTACACCATCAAGCCGGGGGCGCTCAGCGACAAGTACGCGGTGGTACGGCTCAAGGTCACCGCGAAGGTGAAAGCACCCATCTCGGGCTGCGAGGCGGACTACACCCAGGCCGGTCAGACCCATCACCAGACCCTGGCCTGCAAGTTCGGGCTCGACATGGCCTGAACGCTTCCTCCCGCGCAACCCACCGGTGACGCCCTGCCCCGACCGCCGGGGCAGGGCGTCACCGCGCCCACCGACGGCCTGTTCGACCACAGCCACCCTGAACACTCAAGGCAGGACCGACAGTGGAGAACGGTGTGCCCATGGTGTACAGCCGTCGCACCGCTGGGTCAGTTTGTACTGGGCACGTGTCGGCTCGCAGAGGTGGAACACCCCGGCGGCAATGCGCCCCTCCCAGGGCCGCAACGCGCCTGGGGTGCGAAACAGGTGCCACAGAGCCGAGCTGTCGACCGGATACGTGATCACTCGAAGGCCTCGCGTCGCGCACGCTTCTCCGCGCCACGTAGTCCCGAAGGGCCGCGTTGACGGTCTCCTTCTTCGTCGTGGCGCCCATGAGCCGCGTGGCTCGGCCAGCGCCTCGTCGTCGAGACGGAAATGCGCTGGATGTCGGGGCGTTCCCATGGGCCGCTTCCGGCCACGGGGCGAGACGGCCCAGGCCTGCTCGACGGCGACACGACCCTCAACTCGCCCGAACCTCCAGCCAAGTTGCTGGTCAGATCGATTCTGCTCGCGTAGCGAGTGGTGGGGCGGGTGGGACTCGAACCCACGGCCGACGGATTATGAGTCCGCTGCTCTAACCGGCTGAGCTACCGCCCCATTACGGCGCGTCGCGCACATTTGTGCGCGCCGTCTGCCGCAGCATAGCCGCTCATACGATCTCCTGCTTCGGATGGTCGACTTCGCACGACCATGAGGACTGCGGCCTGCGCCGGGCGGTTCCGGGGGACATGAAAAAGGACCCCAACGGGGTCCTCGTCCACTCGCCAAGCACCTGCTCTCCCGACTGGACTCGAACCAGTAACCTGCCGGTTAACAGCCGGCTGCTCTGCCAATTGAGCTACGGAAGATCGAAGCTCCCCCGACTGGACTCGAACCAGTAACCTGCCGGTTAACAGCCGGCTGCTCTGCCAATTGAGCTACAGGGGAATGCCTCGTTGCATCGATCGTACCTACCCGGGTATTCGCCAGGGGGCGTGCGCTCGCTGCGACACATACATTAGCGCAAGCAGGGGGGTGCTCCGCCAATCGGTTCCCCCGGCACCGATGCCGCGCCGGAGACCCGCGAGGGACGGACCCGCGAGGGACTACGCAAGGGAAGGGTGGCCGTCATGCGCTACAAGCTCACGTTCGTCGTCGGACTGGCTCTGGGTTACGTGCTGGGCACGCGGGCCGGACGCGAGCGCTACGAGCAGTTGAAGAAGTCGGCACGCCAGGTCGCGCAGAACCCGGCCGTCCGCAACACCGCCGAGTCGGCGGCGCAGCAGGGCCGCCAGTTCGCGGGCAAGGCGTACCACGCGGTCGGCGAGAAGGTGGGCGATCGGGTCCCCGACTCGGTCGCCCAGCGCGTACGGTCCCTGCGTGAGCGCAACGCGAACGGCACGGGCGAGGACGACTGGGGCACCAGCAACACCTAGGGAGCCCCGACCCGGCACGGCCACCTCCCGCCGTACGGCAGAATTTCTGCCATGGGGATAGTCGCCGGGTTGGACAGTTCGCCCGATTTCACTCGCATCGTTGTCTGTGACACGGACACGGGGTCCGTGCTCAGGCAGGGATACGCGCCGCATCCGGTCGAAACCGAGACCGAGGGCGGCGGGCGGCCCTCCGATGTCGATCCACAGGCCTGGCTGTTGTCGCTGGGCGAGGCGGCCGGTGGGGGGCTGCTCGAAGGTGTGCAGGCCATCGGTGTGTCCGCGCAGCAGAACGCGCTGGTGCCGCTGGACGCGCAGGGCAACACCGTGCGGCCCGCGATGGTCGGCGGTGACAAGCGGGCGCAGGTGGCCGCCGCCGATCTGATCGACGCGCTCGGCGGGCGCGAGGCGTGGGCGCAGGCGGTGGGCTGTGTCCCGCAGGCCGCGCAGCCGGTGACCAAGCTGCGCTGGCTGAACCGGACCGAGCCCGACAACGCCCGCCGTACGGCAGCCCTGTTGCAGGCCCACGACTGGCTGGTGTGGCAGCTCCTCGGGCGGCCGGTCAGACGGACCACCGATCGGGGTGGAGCCTCCGGGACCGGGTACTGGTCCGCGGCCGGCGGCGGTTACCGGCCCGACCTCGTCGAGCTGGCCCTCGGTCACCAGGCCATGCTGCCCGAGGTGATCGGCCCGTCCGACGCGGCCGGTACGACTCCGGAGGGACTGCTGATCTCCGCCGGGACCGGCGAGACCATGGCCGCGGCCTTCGGGCTCGGGATCGGGTTCGGGGACGCGGTCGTGTCGCTCGGGGCTTCCGGGTCCGTGATGGCCGTCCATCACGAGGCGCTCGTCGATCAGAGCGGGATGATCACCTCGCTGGCCGACGCGACCGGGATGCATCTGCCGGTCGTCACCACGCTCAACGCCGTACGGACCCTGCGCGGGGCCGCCGAGCTGCTGGGACTGCCCGATCTGGAGAGTCTGTCCGAGCTGGCGATGAAGTCGACGCCGGGTGCGCACGGGCTGGTGTTCCTGCCGTATCTGGAGGGCGAGCGGACGCCGAATCTGCCGCACACCGCCGGGACGCTGGCGGGGCTGCGGCGGGAGTCGATGAAGGCGGAGCATCTGGCGCGGGCCGCGTTCGAGGGCATGCTGTGCGGGCTCGCGGACGCGCTGGACGTGCTGCGCGGGCGTGGGGTCGCCGTACGGCGGCTCTTCCTGCTGGGTCCGGCCGCCGAACTGCCCGCCGTACAGGCCGCGGCGCCCGCGCTGTTCGGGACCCAGGTCGTCGTACCGCAGCCCGCGGACTACGCGGCGATCGGTGCCGCCCGGCAGGCCGCGTGGGCGCTCGGGGTCTCGCAGGGGACGCTGGACCCGCGGACCCCGCCGCCCTGGCAGGGTCCGGTCGCGCAGGTGCTGGAGCCGGGTGACGAGCTGGCCGTAGGGCAGGCGGTGCGCCAGCAGTACGTGTCCGTACGGGAACAGACCCATCCGGGCGCGTTCCGCTCGTAGGAGGTCGCGCGTTCCGCTCTTAAGGGTTCATAAGGGCGCATGTGGCACTGCTCTTGGCTTAATCAGTTGAGGTAACGCGGGTGGAGTGTCGGACGATGGGGGCGAGGGGCAGACCCGCCCACCCCCCACCCGCCGACTCCGAGAGACCCAGCGTGCTCATACGACTTCTGCGGACCTATCTCAGGCCCTACCGGAAACCCATCGCCCTGCTGGTGCTGCTGCAGTTCCTGCAGACCTGCGCCACCCTCTACCTGCCCACCCTGAACGCGCACATCATCGACAACGGTGTCGTGAAGGGTGACACCGGTTACATCCTGTCGTTCGGTGCGCTGATGATCGGGATCTCGCTGGTCCAGGTCGTCTGCAACACCGGTGCCGTCTACTTCGGCGCGCGCACCGCCTCGGCGGTCGGCCGGGACATCCGGGGCGCCATCTTCGACCGGGTGCAGTCGTTCTCGGCCCGTGAGGTCGGGGAGTTCGGCGCGCCCTCGCTGATCACCCGTACGACCAATGACGTGCAGCAGGTCCAGATGCTGGCCCTGATGACGTTCACCCTGCTCGTGTCGGCGCCGATCATGTGCGTCGGCGGGATCATCCTGGCGCTCGGTCTGGACGTGCCGCTGTCCGCGGTGCTGATCGCGGTGGTGCCGACGCTGACGATCTGCGTGACGATCATCGTGCGGCGGCTGCGCCCGCTGTTCCGGGCCATGCAGGTGCGCCTGGACGCGGTGAACCGGGTGCTGCGCGAGCAGATCACCGGCAACCGGGTGATCCGCGCGTTCGTCCGGGACGAGTACGAGAAGGACCGGTTCCGGAAGGCCAACGGCGATCTCACCGAGATGCAGTTGAAGACCGGCAACCTGCTCGCGCTGATGTTCCCGGTGGTCATGACGACGGTGAACCTGTCATCGATCGCCGTCGTGTGGTTCGGCGCCCATCGGATCGACAGCGGCGGGATGCAGATCGGCGATCTGACCGCGTTCCTCGCCTACCTCATGCAGATCGTGATGTCCGTGATGATGGCCACCTTCATGTTCATGATGGTGCCGCGCGCGGAGGTCTGTGCCGAGCGCATCGAGGAGGTCCTCGACACCGAGAGCAGTGTCGTGCCGCCGGTGGCTCCCGTCTTCGAGCTGCGCCGGCACGGGCATCTGGAGGTCCGCGGGGTCGGCTTCTGTTACCCGGGCGCCGAGGAACCCGTACTGAAGTCCATCGATCTGGTGGCCCGCCCGGGCGAGACGACGGCCGTGATCGGCTCGACCGGCAGCGGAAAGTCCACCCTTCTGAGTCTGGTCCCGCGCCTGGTTGACACGACCGACGGCGAGGTCCTCGTCGACGGAGTCGACGTGTCGACCATCGACCCGGTGCTGCTCGCCAAGACGGTCGGCCTGGTCCCGCAGAAGCCGTATCTGTTCGCGGGGACGGTGGCGACCAACCTTCGCTACGGCAACCCGGACGCGACGGACGAGGAGTTGTGGCACGCGCTGGAGGTGGCGCAGGCCAAGGGCTTCGTCGAGGGGCTGGAAAACGGGCTCGACTCCCCCATCGCACAGGGCGGTACGAATGTCTCCGGCGGTCAGCGGCAGCGGCTCGCGATCGCGCGAACGCTCGTACAACGCCCGGAGATCTACCTCTTCGACGACTCCTTCTCCGCCCTCGACTACGCGACCGACGCGGCGCTGCGGGCGGCCCTCGCGCACGAGACCGCCGAGGCGACCGTGGTGATCGTGGCGCAGCGGGTGGCGACCATCAGGGACGCCGACCGGATCGTCGTACTCGACGAGGGGCGGGTCGTGGGGACGGGCCGGCATCACGAACTGATGGCGGACAACGAGACGTACCGAGAGATCGTGCTCTCCCAGTTGACGGAAGCGGAGGCTGCCTGATGGCCGGGCCCATGGGGCGGATGATGGCCGGGACGGGCCCCGACGCCCGTTCGATGGACTTCAAGGTGTCCGGCAAGCGGCTGATCGGTCAGTTCAAGCCGGAGCGGCTGACCATCGGCATCCTGCTGGTGTGCGTGGTGATCAGCGTCGGGCTGAACGTGGTGGGACCGAAGATCCTCGGCAACGCCACCGACCTGGTCTTCGCGGGCATCATCGGGCGGCAGATGCCGGCCGGGACGACCAAGGCGCAGGCCCTCCAGGCGATGCGCGACCGCGGCCAGGGCTCGATCGCGGACATGCTGCAGAGCACGGACTTCACACCGGGCAAGGGCATCGACTTCACCTCGGTGGGGCATGTGCTGCTGCTCGCGCTGGGCACGTTCCTGGTGGCCGGGCTGCTGATGGCGGTGGCGACCCGGATGGTCAACCGGGCGGTCAACCGGACCATGTTCCGGCTGCGCGAGAGCGTGCAGACGAAGATGTCGCGGCTCCCGCTGTCGTACTTCGACAAGCGGCAGCGCGGTGAGGTGCTCTCGCGCGCGACCAACGACATCGACAACATCGGGCAGACCCTCCAGCAGTCGATGGGCCAGCTCATCAACTCGGTGCTCACCATCATCGGCGTCCTCGCGATGATGTTCTGGGTGTCCTGGCTGCTGGCGCTGGTCGCGCTGGTGACCGTGCCGCTGTCGTTCCTCGTCGCCACCCGCATCGGCAAGCGCTCGCAGCCGCACTTCGTGCAGCAGTGGCGCTCGACGGGCAAGCTCAACGCGCACGTCGAGGAGATGTACACCGGGCACAACCTGGTGAAGGTGTTCGGACGGCAGGACGAGTCGGCGAAGCTGTTCGCCGAGCAGAACGACGCGCTCTACGAGGCGGGCTTCAAGGCGCAGTTCAACAGCGGGATCATGCAGCCGCTGATGATGTTCGTGTCGAACCTCAACTACGTGCTGGTCGCGGTCGTGGGCGGCCTGCGGGTCGCGTCCGGCGCGCTCTCCATCGGCGACGTGCAGGCCTTCGTCCAGTACTCGCGCCAGTTCTCGATGCCGCTCACCCAGGTCGCGTCGATGGCGAACCTGGTCCAGTCCGGCGTCGCCTCGGCCGAGCGGATCTTCGAACTCCTCGACGCCGAGGAGCAGTCGGCCGACCCGATCCCGAGCGAACGCCCCGAAGAACTGCGCGGGTTGGTCGCCCTGGAGCACGTCTCCTTCCGCTACGACCCCGACAAGCCGCTCATCGAGGACCTCTCGCTGACGGTGGAACCGGGCCACACGGTCGCGATCGTCGGCCCGACCGGCGCCGGCAAGACCACCCTAGTCAACCTCCTCATGCGGTTCTACGAGGTCTCCGGCGGCCGGATCACCCTCGACGGCGTCGACATCGCGCGGATGTCCCGCGACGAACTCCGCGCCACCATCGGCATGGTGCTCCAGGACACCTGGCTGTTCGGCGGCTCGATCGCCGACAACATCGCGTACGGCGCGTCCCGGGAGGTCACCCGGGGCGAGATCGAGGAGGCGGCGCGGGCGGCGCACGCCGACCGGTTCGTCCGTACGCTGCCCGACGGCTACGACACGGTCATCGACGACGAGGGCACCGGCGTCAGCGCCGGTGAGAAACAGCTCATCACCATCGCGCGGGCGTTCCTGTCCGACCCGACGATCCTCGTCCTCGACGAGGCGACGTCGTCCGTCGACACGCGTACCGAGGTCCTGATCCAGAAGGCGATGGCCAAACTCGCCCATGGGCGTACGTCGTTCGTGATCGCGCACCGGCTCTCCACGATCCGGGACGCGGACACGATCCTCGTCATGGAGAACGGCGCGATCGTCGAACAGGGCGCGCACGCGGACCTGTTGGCGGCGGACGGGGCGTATGCGCGGCTGTACAAGGCGCAGTTCGCGCAGGCGGTGGCCGAAGTGGACTAGCGGTTCGTTGTTCGGCTGCGGGTCCGGTGGGGGCTGGTCGCGCAGTTCCCCGCGCCCCTAAAAAACGCCGCTCACTCAGTGTTTTTAGGGGCGCGGGGAACTGCGCGGCCCGCCCCCACCGGACCCGCACCCGGCATCAGTCCAGATAACCCCTGAGCTGATCCGCAAAAGCGTGATCCCGCAGCTTGTTCAGGGTCTTCGACTCGATCTGCCTGATCCGCTCCCGGGTCACCCCGAAGATCCGCCCGATCTCCTCCAACGTGCGCGGACGTCCATCCGCCAGCCCATACCTGAGCTGTACGACCTTCCGCTCCCGCTCGCCGAGCGTCGACAGCACCGCTTCCAAGTGCTGCCGCAGCAGCAAGAACGCGGCGGACTCCACCGGACTCGTCGCGTCGCCGTCCTCGATCAGGTCGCCGAGGGCGACGTCGTCCTCCTCCCCCACCGGCGCGTGCAACGACACCGGCTCCTGGGCCAGCCGCAGGACCTCGCTGACGCGCTCCGGCGCGAGGTCGAGGTGGTCGGCCACCTCCTCCGGCGTCGGCTCGTAGCCGCGCTCCTGGAGCATCCGGCGCTGGACGCGGACGACCCGGTTGATCAACTCGACGACGTGCACCGGGACGCGGATCGTGCGGGCCTGGTCGGCGAGGGCGCGGGACATGGCCTGGCGGATCCACCAGGTGGCGTAGGTGGAGAACTTGTAGCCGCGGGCGTAGTCGAACTTCTCGACTGCCCTGATCAGGCCGAGGTTTCCCTCCTGGACGAGGTCGAGCATGGTCAGCCCGCGGCCGACGTACCTCTTCGCCACCGACACGACGAGCCTCAGATTCGCCTCGATCAGGCGGCGCTTGGCCATCCGGCCCATGACGACCAACTTGTCCAGATCGAGGGCGAGTTGGCTGTCCAGGTCGGGCGCGCTGCCGAGCCGCTCCTCGGCGAACAGGCCGGCCTCGACGCGGCGGGCGAGTTCGACCTCCTCGGCCGCGGTGAGGAGGGGGATGCGGCCGATCTCGCGCAGGTACTGGCGGAACAGGTCCGAGGAGGGGGCGCCGGTGTCGGCGACCCGGCTCCGGGTCCGTTCGACGGGCTCGGGGGCCTCGGGGGCCTCGGCGGTCTCCACCGCTTCGGCCGTCGGTTCTTCGAGCTCGGGCGGGCTCTCCGAGTCCGCGTTCTCCGGGTGGTGCGCGGCACGGCTCTGCGGGGGGACGGTCGCGAGGACATCGGTCTCCGCGTCCGGTTCCGCGCCGTCCGTCGTGCTGGTCTCGGTCTGGTCGAGGGTCTGGGTCTGCACGGGGGCGACCTCCAGGATGATCGCTGCCAGGGGGTACGGCAGCGGTACTTCAGGGGCGGAGTGGGCGGCCTCGCCGCAATCCGTCCCGTACTCGATGAGCGGAACCGCGGGGGTGAAGGACCCGCCGGGGACGGATCGGCCGCGCTCCGAGGACTCAGGCACCGGAACCCAGTGTGGAGTACGACACATCGCCGCCACGAGGGGCGTGCGGTGACTTTTTGAGTCCGTTCCGTAACTACGCGCTCAGAGCGCTGTGGCGCCGTGCACCTGGAGTGCCTGGTCGTACTGCTGGAGAACCCACAACTCGTTCTGTACGGCGGCCAGTTCCGCCGAGTCGCCGTGGCTGCCGAGGCGGGTGAGCGCGCCCTGGATGTCGTGGATCCGGCGTACTACGGCTCTTCGGCGGACGGTGACGAGCTGCTCGCCCGCGTAGTTCTCGTCGACCGTGCGGCGCATGATCGCCTCCACGGCCAGCTCGGTGACCATCGCGCGGACCGCGTCGTCCGGTGCCGCCTCGCGGACCCGGACGAGATAGTCCTGGGCGTCCTGGAGGCCGTACTCGGCGCCGCCCGCCTCGATGATCGCCTCGCGTACGGCCGCGTAGGGCGCGGCGGTGAACTCGTCGACGCCGTACGCGTCGAAGGCCGGGGAGACCAACTCGGGGCGCTGGAGGGCGAGTTTGAGGAGTTCGCGTTCGGTGGCGAAGACCGGGTTGCGGAGGGTGAGGGCGGGGCCGCCGGTGGGGGTGCGCGGGGCGGTGTCGTACTGCTGCTGGGCGCCGCCCCCGGTCGGTGCCGGGCCCTTGCCGCCGCGGTCGCGGGCCCAACGGGCCAGCTGCGCAACCCTCTTGACCACGAACTGGGTGTCGAGGATGCCGAGCATGCCGGCGAGCTGGACGGCGACCTCGTGCTGGGCGCCGCTGTTCTTGATGCGGGCGACGATCGGGGCCGCCTCGTCCAGGGCGGAGGCGCGGCCGGCGGGGGTGTCGAGGTCGTAGCGGACGACGATCTGGCGGAGCGCGAACTCGAAGAGCGGGGTGCGGGGTTGGACCAGGTCGGCGACCGCCTCGTCGCCCTTGGCGAGGCGGAGTTCGCAGGGGTCCATGTTGTCGGGCGCGATGGCGATGTAGGTCTCGGCGGCGAACTTCTGGTCGTCCTCGAAGGCGCGCAGGGCCGCCTTCTGGCCGGCCGCGTCGCCGTCGAAGGTGAAGATCACGCGCGCCGAGCCGTTGTCCATCAGGAGCCTGCGGAGGATCTTGATGTGGTCGGTGCCGAAGGCCGTGCCGCAGGTCGCGATGGCGGTGGTGACTCCGGCGAGGTGGCAGGCCATGACGTCCGTGTAGCCCTCGACGACGACCGCGCGGGAGGACTTGGCGATGTCCTTCTTCGCGAGGTCGATGCCGTAGAGGACCTGGGACTTCTTGTAGATCGCGGTGTCGGGCGTGTTGAGGTACTTCGGGCCGTTGTCCGACTCGTAGAGCTTCCTCGCGCCGAAGCCGACGACCTCGCCGCCGATGTCGCGGATCGGCCACATCAGGCGGCCACGGAAGCGGTCGATGGGGCCGCGGCGGCCCTCCTGGGCGAGGCCGGAGAGGAGGATCTCCTTGTCGCTGAAGCCCTTGCCGCGGAGGTATTTGGTGAGGTGGTCCCAGCCCTGGGGGCTGTAGCCGACGGAGAAGTGCTCGGCGGCGGACTGGTCGAAGCCGCGCTCGGCGAGGAACTTGCGGCCGGTGTCCGCCTCGGGGCTGACGGCGAGCTGCTCGACGTAGAAGTCGGCGGCCACCTTGTGGGCCTCGACCAGGCGGATGCGCTCGCCGCGCTGGTGGGAGGGGTTGTAGCCGCCCTCCTCGTACCGCAGCGTGATGCCGGCCTGGGCGGCCAGGCGCTCGACCGACTCCGAGAAGGTGAGGTGGTCGACCTTCATCACGAACGTGATGGTGTCGCCGCCCTCCTGGCAGCCGAAGCAGTGGAAGAGACCCTTGCTCGGGCTGACCTGGAAGGACGGCGACTTCTCGTCGTGGAACGGGCAGAGACCCTTGAGGTTGCCGCCGCCCGCGTTCCGCAGCTGGAGGTACTCGGACACCACGGCGTCGATCGGGACCGCGTCCCGAACCGCCTTCACGTCCTCGTCGTTGATCCGTCCAGCCACGCGTGAATTCTACGGGGCCGGACTGACACCAGTGACGACGAGGACGTCTAGGACCCCAGGCTGTCCAGCGGAACGTGTGGGTCCGCGAGGGCCTCGGTGTTCACCTGTGCCCTGGAGCGGATGAGCTGCTGGATGGGCTCTGTGACGTCCCACACATTCACATTCATCCCGGCCAGCACGCGTCCCTCCTTCAGCCAGAAGGCGATGAACTCCCGCTTGCCCGCGTCTCCCCGGATCACCACTTCGTCGTAGGAGCCCGGGGGCGCCCAGCCGGAGTACTCCATACCCAAGTCGTACTGGTCGGAGAAGAAATAGGGCACGCGGTCGTAGGTGACGTCCTTGCCGAGCATCGCGCGGGCCGCCGCCGGGCCGCCGTTGAGGGCGTTGGCCCAGTGCTCCACCCGCAGCCGGGTGTCGAAGAGGGCGTGGTGGAAGGCGGCCACGTCACCGGCCGCGTAGATGTCGGGGTCGGAGGTGCGCAGCCGTTCGTCGACGGCGATGCCGCCGCCGTGCGCGCGGTCGGCCAGCTCCAGGCCCGCCGCCTCGGCGAGCGCGGTGCGGGGGGCCGCGCCGATGGCCGCGAGGACGTCGTGCGCGGGGTGCTCCTCGCCGTCGTCCGTGCGGGCCGCCAGGACCATGCCGTCCTGGCCGACGATCTCGGTGAGCCTGGCGCCGAAGTGGAAGCGGACGCCGTGCTCGGCGTGCAGGTCTGCGAAGAGCTGGCCGAGTTCGGGGCCGAGGACGCCGTGCAGCGGGGTCTGCGAGGGTTCTACGACGGTGACCTCGGCGCCGTACTCGCGGGCCGCCGCCGCGACCTCCAGGCCGATCCAGCCGCCGCCGGCGATCACCAGATGGCCGTTGTCCCGGCCAAGGGTGGCGAGGACGCCCTTGAGGCGCTCGGCGTGCGAGAGGCGGCGCAGGTGGTGGACGCCCGCGAGGTCCGTGCCCGGGATGTCGAGGCGGCGGGGCTCGGAGCCGGTGGCGATGAGCAACTTGTCGTAGTGGACAAGGGTTCCGTCGTCTCCGAAGCGGACCGTCTTCGCCGTACGGTCGACGGCGTCCACGGTCTGGCCGAGATGCAGCTCGATGTCGTTGCGCGCGTACCAGGCGGGTTCGTGGACGAAGACGCTGTCGCGCTCCTCTTTACCGAGGAGGTAGCCCTTGGACAGCGGCGGGCGCTCGTACGGGTGGTCGCGTTCGTCGCAGATCAGTATCACGCGGCCGGTGAAGCCCTCCGCTCGGAGCGCCTCGGCCGCCTTGGCGCCGGCCAGGCCTCCTCCGACGATGACGAATGTCTGATCCGCGTCGACCACTTGATGCCTCCTCGTAAAGGTGCCGCCATATGCGAGCGTCCCGCACGCAGCGTGATGCGGGAAGGGGGTGTGGCCCGATCAGGCCACGGAGGGTCACATTCGGGCTTGTTCCGCGTCACTGTGCCCCAGTGATGTGAGATGTGCGTGAAGAGACCGCGCCGACGCGTCGGTCAATGACGCGATCTGATCGACGATCACCCGCTTGCGGGCGCGGTCGTCGGGCGCCTCGTCGAACTGGGCGCGGAACTGCGGCTCCAGGCCGTCGGGGGCGCGGGCCGTGAGCACCTGCGCCAGTTCGGCGACCACGATCCGCTCGTCCGCGCGGATGCGCTCCTGCTCGGCGCGCTGCATGACGTACCGGTCGGCGACCGCCTTGAGGACCGCGCATTCCAGCCGTGCCTCGTGCGGTACGACGAGTTCGGCGTCGTAGCGGGTGAGGCGGCCGGTGCCGTACCTCGCGCGCGTGGCGGCCTCGGCGGCCAGGCAGAAGCGGCCGATGAGCTGGCTGGTGGCGTCCTTGAGGCGGGCCTGCGCGACCGCCGAGCCGTCGTAGCCGTGCGGCCACCACGGCTCGTTCTGGAGGCGGTCCAGCGCCTCGGCGAGTTCTTCGGGGGCCGTGTCCGCGGGGACGTAGCGGCCGACGGCCACCTTGAAGATCTCTTTGCGTTCTGGTTCCGCGTGCAGGCAGTTGGGGTCGATGTGGCCCGCGTGCAGGCCGTCCTCGACGTCGTGCACGGAGTACGCCACGTCGTCCGACCAGTCCATGACCTGGGCCTCGAAGCACGTGCGGGTGCCGGGGGCGCCCTTGCGGACCCAGTCGAAGACCGGTCTGTCGTCCTCGTAGACGCCGAACTTGGGGGACGCGGGGGTGGTGGGGTGCCCTCCTCGCGGCCAGGGGTACTTGGTGGCGGCGTCGAGGGTGGCCCGGGTGAGGTTGAGGCCCACGGAGCCTCCGGCGGTGAAGCGTTTGGGCTCGATGCGGGTGAGGAGTCTCAGGGACTGGGCGTTGCCCTCGAAACCGCCGCAGTCGTCCGCGAATTCGTTCAGTGCCTGTTCGCCGTTGTGACCGAAGGGCGGGTGACCGAGGTCGTGGGAGAGGCAGGCGGCTTCCACGAGGTCGGGGTCGCACCCCAGGGCTGCGCCCAGCTCTCGGCCCACCTGGGCGCATTCCAGGGAGTGGGTGAGGCGGGTGCGGGGGCTGGCGTCCCAGGCCTGGCTGCGGGTTCCCGGTGTGACCACCTGGGTTTTGCCGGCGAGCCTTCTGAGAGCGGCGGAGTGCAGTACGCGCGCGCGGTCACGCTGGAAGGCGGTGCGGCCGGGGCGTTTGTCGGGTTCGGGGGCCCAGCGTTCGGTTGCGTGCGCGTCGTAGGACATGTCTCGACAGTAAGCGGCGGTAGTGACAATTCGGGAGTTGCGGGGCGCCTATGCGTCTGCCGGGTGTGGATTCGTTTGCGGGTGCGGGTCGCGTGTGGCTGGGCGCGCAGTTCCCCGCGCCCCTAAGAACCACACCTCCCGTAGGGACTAAGCCGACGCCAATTCCGGGGCCGTAATTTCCGTCGTCGCCAGCGCCTGGTCGTAGCGGTGCAGGACCAAGCGGGCCATCGCGGGGTGCGCTCCCAGAGGGGCCGACGCGATCCACGGGGCCTGCTCCGCGCACTGAGTTGCGAAGCGGCCGGGAGCTGTGAAGCAGGATGCGACAGCCACCCGGTGTCGGCCCCTCGCCGCGAGGGCGCGGATCGCCGCTGCGACCGTGGGGGTCGCCGCCGAGGCGTATGCGGGGACGACGGGGACTCCCAGGCGGTCGGCGAGGAGTTGGGCCGTGTGGTTGGTGTCGAGCTTGGAGTCCGGGTCCCTGGAGCCCGCTGCGGCCAGGACCACCGCGCTGCCACGGCGGGACTGCTCGTCGGTCCTCGCGCGCCAACCCGCCTCGACCAGGCGGTCGTAGAGGGTCTCCACGAGGAGGGGGTGCGGGCCCAGAGGGGGTGCCACGCGCGCGCGTGCCTGTGTTTCCGCGGCCAGTTCGGGGATGTCGCGCTTGACGTGGTAGCCGCGGGCCAGGAGGAGCGGGACGAGGACGGCGTCCGTGGGGCCGAGTGCGGTGAGGGTGTCCGTCAGGCGGGGCTCGTTGAGTTCGATGTGGCCCAGGTGGACGGGGAGGCCGGGGCGCAGTTCGCGGACGCGTTCCATGAGGGCTCGTACGGTGCTCAGGGCGCGCGGGTCGCGGCTGCCGTGGGCGACCAGGACGAGCGCGGGCGGAGCGGGGCGGCGGCTGCCGTTCAGGGAGACGGCGCTGAGCTGGCTGGCGAGCTGACTGCTGATCCGGTTCATGAGATGCGCCGTACTGTCGAGGGGCGTGGACTCGTCGTGGGGATGATGCGACGCCGTCATGGAGTGATGGTGGCGGTGGGAGGTTGCCTCCCCGTTGCGCGGGAATGACGGGTCTTTTCCGGGGGTTCACGGTGGGGTGCCGGGGGTGTGTGAGGCGAGGTGACCTGCGGATTCGGCGTTCACAGTGAAGCCGGTCACACTGCCGGCGGCGAACCGGACGGGGTTACGGCGCGTCTGTGACTGTCGAAACCGAACGGTGAGGGGCCCCCGTTGATACGTCTGATGCGTCTGGTGCGTCGCCTGAGACTTCGCCGACCCCGGCTGCCGCGCACGCGTGCCGGGTGGCGGCAGCTTGTGCAGG
This sequence comes from Streptomyces sp. NPDC050548, assembly GCF_044457385.1. NCBI lineage: Bacteria > Bacillati > Actinomycetota > Actinomycetes > Kitasatosporales > Streptomycetaceae > Streptomyces > Streptomyces sp. NPDC050548. The sequence continues at coordinate 227,933 of NZ_JBITGV010000003.1, read as the reverse complement.
GGGTGGCCCTCGGGTGTGTCCTCGCGCTGCTTCCGGCGACCTGGCTGTGGGTGTCGACGGCGGACCGGCTGCGGACCCTTCAGGACGCGCCGCGCACCGATGTGGCCGTGGTCTTCGGGGCCGGGCTGTGGGACGGCGAGCCGTCGCCGTATCTCGCGCACCGGCTGGACGCGGCGGCCACGCTGTACCGGGAGGGCCGGGTGAAGGTCGTCCTGGTGACCGGTGACAACAGCCGCAAGGACTACGACGAGCCGGACGCGATGCGCGTCTACCTGGCCAGGCACGGGGTGCCCCGCGCGCGCGTGGTGACCGATTACGCCGGTTTCGACACCTGGGACTCCTGTGTCCGCGCCAAGAAGATCTTCGGCGTCGACAAGGCCGTGCTCATCAGTCAGAACTTCCACATCCGGCGGGCGGTCGCGCTGTGCGAGGCGGCGGGGGTCGACTCGTACGGCGTCGGGGTCGACGAGGCGCACAACGCGACCTGGTACTACGGCGGCACCCGCGAGGTGTTCGCGGCGGGCAAGGCGGCGCTGGACGTGGCGATCCATCCCGATCCGCAGTTCCTCGGGCCGCAGGAGAAGGGGGTCGCGCGGGCGCTGGCCTCCGGCGGCAACTGAGCGCTGTTCAGCGGCAGTTGTACCAGTCGCCGCCCTCGATCAGTGTGCCGTGGGCGCGCAGGGCGGCGGTGACGGCGGGGGCCGCGAGGTACACCCAGGCGCGTACGGCCGTGCCGTCGGCGTCGCGGGTCACCGGGCGTTCGACGCGCTCGTAGAGGTTGCGCGGGTCGCCTGGGGCGTAGTCCTCAAGTCGGTCCAGGGCGAGGAGGAGCCGGGGGTAGGACGCGGGGCGCGCGGTGACGAGTTCGCCGACGACCACCGAGCCGGGTTCCTCGACGGCGTACGGGTAGCCGGGGCCTTCGTAGAGGACGGCGCCGTGCAGGCGCCCCGGCTCCTCCGACTCCGTGCGGCCGCGCAGGAAGAGGTCGTGGTTCGGCTCGCCGGGGCGGAGGGTGCCGTAGACGAAGAACGGGAGGGATGTCACTCGGCCTCCTGGGGTCCGGAAGTCTTTGCACGCGCTATGGACATGACATGTCATGACCCTTTAAATCTCATTCAACATCAACGCGGCCCCCACGCCCCCCACTTGCGTTCTTGAGGAGACCGATGAGTCGGACACGGCACGTTCATGGTTCCCGTCTCGCCACGGCCGGTATCGCGGCCGGCGCCGCGACCCTGCTGGCCGCCACCCTCTCCCCCACCGCCCAGGCCGTCGACCGGCCGACCCGGTCCGCCGCGATCGCGAACGCCGCGTCCGCGCTGCTGGCCCACGCCACGAGTCTGGGGCTGACCGCCTCGGAGGGCACGTCGGTCCGGGACGTGATCGTCGACCCGGACGGCACGCAGCACGTCCGCTACGACCGGACGTACCGTCAGCTCCCGGTGCTCGGTGGTGACTTCGTGGTGCATCTGGCTCCGAACGGGAGCTATCGGAGCGCCGACCGCGCGACCCGCGCCTCCATATCCCTGGCGTCCGTGACGCCGAAGGTGGCCGCTCCGAAGGCGGCGGACCTGGCCGTCAACGCGCTGCGGGCCGCGCATCTCGGCGAGGCGCTCAAAGGCGTGACCGCCAAGCCCCAGCTCATAGTCGACGCCCTCCACGGCACCCCGAAGCTCGCCTGGCGGACCAACGTCGTCGCCAAGGACTCGCTCGGCAACCCGGTCGCCCGCACGGTGCTGACCGACGCCCGCACCGGCGCCCGGATCGACGCCTGGGACAGCGTGGAGACGGCGACCGGCGACGGGCAGTCGCTGTACAGCGGGACGGTGCCGCTGGAGACCACGCTTTCGGGATCGACGTACCAGCTCAAGGACGCCTCGCGCGGCGGGACTTACACCGGTGACGCGGCGAACAAGACCGACCTGTGCATCCTCGGCATCTGCATCAGCCGGGCGCCGTCCACGGTGTTCACGGACACCGACAACCACTGGGGCACGGGGGCGACTTCGGACCGTTCGTCGGCCGCCGTGGACGCGCAGTACGGCACGAACGAGACCTGGGACTACTACAAGAACGTCCACAGCCGGAACGGCATCGCGGGCGACGGGAAGGGCTCGTACAACCGGGTCCACTACGGCAACAGCTACAACAACGCCTTCTGGGACGACAGTTGCTTCTGCATGACGTACGGCGACGGTGACGGGACGCAGCTCGGTCCGCTGGTGGCGCTGGATGTCGCCGGGCACGAGATGACGCACGGGGTCACCTCGAAGACGGCGGCGCTGACGTACTCGGGCGAGTCCGGCGGGCTCAACGAGGCGACCTCCGACATCATGGGCACGCTGGTGGAGTGGTACGCCAACAACGCCTCCGACCAGGGGGATTACCTCATCGGCGAGAAGATCGTGCGGTCCGGCTTCGGGCGGTCGGCGCTGCGGTACATGGACAAGCCGTCCAAGGACGGGAACTCCGCGGACTGCTGGAGTTCGACGGTCGGGAATCTGGACGTCCACTACTCGTCGGGCGTCGCGAACCACTTCGCGTATCTCCTCGCGGAGGGCAGCGGCGCGAAGACGATCAACGGGGTCGACTACAACTCCCCCACCTGCAACGGCTCTTCGGTCGGCGGCATCGGCCGGGACAAGCTGGGAGCCATCTGGTACCGGGCCCTGACGGTCTACATGACGTCCTCGACGAACTACGCCGGGGCCCGCACGGCGACGCTGAACGCGGCCAAGGACCTCTACGGGGTGGGGAGTTCGGAGTACAACGCGGTGGCCGCGGCCTGGAGCGCGGTCAACGTGGGGTGAGACCCGGGTCACATGCGTCCATGTCACAGAGGAACGGGCCGTCTCGTCTCGTGGGTGTAGCCACTGACGACGACGGCCCACGGAGGGCACCATGGACGCACGACTGAACTTCTTCGCCAGCCCGACCGCCGGCAAGGCCGCCAAGCAGTTCATGGCGGTCGGCAGGTCGCTCAAGAATTCCGAACTGCCCGCTCTCACGCAGGAATTGGTGGCACTGCGGGTCAGCCAGATCAACGGCTGCGCCGTGTGCATCGACATGCACACCAAAGAGGCCGTCGAGGCCGGCGAGACCTCGGTGCGGCTGAACCTGGTCGCGGCCTGGCGCGAGGCCACGGTCTTCACCGAGGCCGAACGGGCCGCGCTGGCACTGGCGGAGGAGGGGACCCGGGTCGCGGACGCGGCCGGCGGGGTGAGCGACGAGGTGTGGGCGCACGCGGCCAAGCACTACGACGAAGAGCAGCTCACCTCACTGGTCATCCTGGTCTCCTTCATGAACTCGGTGAACCGGCTGAACATCATCACGCGGCAGCCGTGCGCGGGCGACTACAAGCCCGGCATCTTCGGCTGAACCGCACCCGCACCCCACCCGCACCGGCCAGGACAAGGAGATCCCCGCGTGAGCGAAACCGACCGGAAGGCCCAGGAGTTCGAGGAGCTGCGACCGCTGCTGTTCTCGATCGCCTATCGGATCCTGGGCAGTGTGGGCGAGGCCGAGGACGCGGTGCAGGAGACCTGGCTGCGCTACGACGGCTCGGCGACCCGGCCCACCTCGACCAAGTCCTTCCTGTCGGCCACGGTCACGCGGATCTCCATCGACGTACTGCGTTCGGCACGGGTGCGGCGGGAGGAGTACGTCGGGCCGTGGTTCCCGGAGCCGCTGCTGAGCGACCCGTACCAGGACCCGGCGCGGTCGGTGGAGCTGGCCGACTCGGTGTCGATGGCGGCGCTTCTGCTGCTGGAGCAACTCAGCCCGCTGGAGCGGGCGGTGTTCGTGCTGCGGGAGGTGTTCGCCTTCGGCTTCGACGAGATCGCCACGACCGTGGGACGTTCGGAGTCGGCGTGCCGGCAACTGCTGGTGCGGGCCCGGCGCCACATGGCGGACAGGCGGCCCCGGTTCGCCGCGGACCGGCAGGAGCGGCAGGAGCTGGCGACCCGGTTCTTCGACGCGCTGAAGGACGGTGACGTGGGCGGGCTGCGTGAACTGCTCGCCGCCGACGTGCAGTTCGTCGGCGACGGCGGCGGCAAGGCCCCGCAGCTGGCCAGGGCCGTCATGGGCGCGGACAACGTGGCCCGGGTGCTCGGCACGGTCTTCCCCTGGCTGATCCGGATCGACGTGTCGTTCGAACCGCACGAGGTCAACGGCCAGCCCGGCGCGCTCTTCCGCGACCGCGATGGCAAGGTGCTCCACACCCTCGCCCTCGACGTGCTCGACGGCCAGATCCAGACCATCCGCGCGGTGATCAACCCCGACAAGCTCACCCACCTCGGCCCGGTCGCCGACGCCTGGGCCGTGGACCGCGAACTGAGGCACGCCAGGCGGCGGACGGCCGGACCGACGGTCTGACGGGCCGACGGGCCGACGGGCCGACGGGCCGACAGACCGGGCGGACCGGGCGGGTCTACAGCGCTACGCGGAGTACGGTCGCGACTCCCGTCCCTCCTTCAACACCCGTCCCCACCACACCAGTTGGTCGAGCATCGCCTTCGCCGCCGCGTCCGGGGCGGCGGGGTCCTTGAGGAGGCCGCGGTCGTCGAAGCTCGCACCCGCGTTGTGGAAGGAGACGGTGTCGCGGACCGTGACGGCGTGGAGTTCGGCGAAGACCTGGCGGAGGTGTTCCACCGCGCGCAGACCGCCCGCGAGGCCGCCGTAGGAGACGAGGGCGACGGGCTTGGCGCGCCACTCCGTGTAGTGCCAGTCGATGAGGTTCTTGAGGCCGGCCGGGAAGGAGTGGTTGTACTCGGGGGTGAGGACGACGAAGGCGTCGGCCGAGGCGAGTTTCGGGGTGATGGCGGACAGGGCGGTGGTCGCCTCCGGGGACGGGGCGAGGGTCGTGGGCAGGTGGGCGGTGTCGGCGACGTCGACGACCTGGAGGGTGAGGTCGGCGCGGTCGTCGACGTGGGTCAGGAGCCAGTCGGCGACGACCGGGCCGAAGCGGCCGTGGCGGTTGCTGCCGATGACGACGGTCAGGGTCAGAGGAGCGGTCTCGGTGTCCATGCCGAGCAGCCTGGTACCTCAACCTTTCTTGAGGTCAAGTCCCGGGCCTGACCGGCCGTCACCCGTTCACACGCTCGGCGTGCGCTCTTCGGGTACTCCTTCGGGACGGGGTCGTCGTACCCCTATGACCTGCTGAAACAGCGGCGGAACGGGCTGCCGCGACCGCTCCCTGACACCCATTCACCACACTTCTGACGCGCGCTCAGGAAGCGGGCTCGGCCCGGTGCCACTTACCTCGGAAGGGCAGCCCACCACAGCTCGGAGGAGCACCGATGCGTCGTACGGCCCGTCTGTTGACCGGTACCGCGCTCGCCGTCGCCGCCGCGGGTCTCGCGACCGCACCGGCGTACGGCGGCGAGACCGGCCGCCTGGAGGTGTTCCCGTCGAGCGCCGTACCGGGCGGCGACGTCACCGTGAACACGGCCGCGTGCGGCGACGGCGGTACGGCGGCCGGGGACGCCAGCGCGGTGGGCGCCGGCACGTTCACGCTGGCGCCGAGCACGCACGAGGGCGACGCGATCGGACAGTTCAAGGTGCCGCCGAGCGCGCAGCCGGGGACGTACGAGATCGTCGCGAAGTGCACCGACGGCCGGGAGGTCTCCGGCGATCTGATGGTGACGCTGGCCTCGACGCGGCAGCAGGTGCAGCCGCGCGGCAGTGTGAAGACGGGGGTCGGTGGCGCCCTTGGCCCCGACCCCGTGCAGACCGCGGCCGGTGTGGCGGCTCTCGCCGTCGCCGCCGCGGGCGGTACCTGGCTCCTGCATCGCCGGGCGAGAGGCGACGGGATCTGACGGACACCCTCCGCTGTCCGTCCGCCGGTACCGCAAGCCCCTCCCCCTCCGGGTCCGACGCCCCTCGTGACCCGGAGGGGGCGCGGGGCAGGCCCTGGTCACTGGAGAGGGGTGCGTGATGCGTCGTCGTAGATGTCGTCGTAGATGTCGTCGTGGATTCGGCAATACCGCGATAGGGGCCGTCACCTTGGGCGCCCTGTGCACGGGCGCGTGGCTGCTGACCAGTGGCGGGGAGTCGAACGCGCCGCCGCAGCCGTCCGCCGCCGAGGCCCGCCCCGACCCGGCCGGCGAACGCGCCGCGGCCCGAGCGCTGCCGCCGTCGCCGCCGGACCGCATCCGGATCCCGGCCATCCATGTGGACGCCCCGCTGATGGGCCTCAAGCTGACGGGCAACGGGAGCCTGGACGTGCCCCCGGCCGCGAAGAAGAACCTCGCCGGCTGGTACGAGTCCGGCACCACCCCCGGTGAGACCGGAACGTCGATCGTCGCGGGCCATGTCGACAACGCCGACGGGCCCGCCGTCTTCTACGACCTCGGCGCCCTGAAGAAGGGCAACACCATCGAACTGGACCGGCTGGACGGCACCGTCGCGCTGTTCACGGTCGACGCGGTCGAGGTGTACCAGGCCAGCCGCTTCCCCGACCAGAAGGTGTACGGGGCAGCGCGGCGGCCCGAGTTGCGGGTGATCACGTGCGGGGGCGGTTACTCGCGGTCGACGGGTTATCAGGGCAATGTCGTCGTGTTCGCGCATCTGACGGGCAGTCGCTAGCCGTCAAGTCCGGTTACGGGACGCCGAGTTCGAAGAGGGCGTAGCCCGCGTACGAGCCCGAGGCCAGGGCCGCCGTCCCCAGCAGCATGAACAGGTGGGCGAGGCTGAGGCGGCGCAGTGCGGCGGCGAGTGGGAGGAAGAGGGGGAAGAGCGGGAGCAGATAGCGGGAGACGTTGCTGAAGATCTGCTGGCTGCCCAGGACGAGCGCGACGGTGAGGACCGTGTAGACGATCAGGACGGCGGGCGGGCGCAGCCGGAGCAGGAGCGGGAGCAGGGCGAAGCCGAGCAGGACCACACAGGCGCTGATCAGGTCCGCGAAGGGCCAGGCGAAGAGGTAACTCGTCTTGCCGACCGGGATGGACGTGAGGACGTCGAGGGTCTGCTTGCCGTAGTCCCACTTGTGGGCCCAGGCACCGGACTGGAGCTTGAAGTAGCCGCCGTAGTCGCCCATTCGATGGCCCACCCAGCCGAGATAGGCGAGCAGGCCGAGTGGTGCCATGACCATCGCGGCCAGCGGGCGGACGATGCCGTCGCGGCGGTCGCGCAGTGCGAACAGGGCCGCTACGGCGACCGCGGCGATCAGTGCCGCCGCCGTGGGGCGGTTGAGGCCGGCGGCGCAGGTGAGGAGGCCGGCGGTGAGCCAGCGGCGGGTGAGGACGGCGTGGCAGGCCCAGGCGGCCAGCGCGACGAAGAGGGAGTCGGAGTAGACCGCCCACTCGACGCCGGATCCGGGCCATACGGCCCACAGCCCCGCCGCGGCCAACCCGGCCCGGCTGTCGAGGAGTTGTGCGGCGACGGCGTATATCCCGAGGGCGGCGGCGAAGGAGGCGAGCACGGAGACCAGGAGGCCGGCGCCGTAGGAACCGAGACCGGTGAGTTCGGAGGTCAGGCGGATCAGTGCGGGGTAGAGGGGGAAGAAGGCCGCCGAGTTCCCTTCGAGAGTGATCATGCCGGTGGCGCCGGGGATCCGGATCAGCTCGGGGTGGTAGCCGTGGACGGCGATCTGCTGGTACCACCAGCCGTCCCAGGTGGCCAGTACGTCCCAGGGGTGGGCGCCGCCGCCGAAGCGCGGGTTCTTGGTGCGGTAGTTCCCGGCGGAGTCCAGCAGCCACATGAAGGAGACGAAGCCGATGAGCTTCAGCGCGCCGTAGAAGGCGAGTACGGGGGTGTGGCGCTCGACGGTCCGGCGCAGTCGTTGCCACTGACCGTCCGTGGGGGCGGGCCGCTCCTCCGGCAGTCCCACGTTCCAGCCGCTTACCGGGGTGATGGTCTCGTTCACGCGCTGAACACCCACGCCCGGAGCAACAGGAACCGCAACACGGTCGCGGTCAGGTTGGCGGCGAGCAGCACGGCGAGATCGGTGGCGTGGCCGGCCGCGGGCGCCGCGTGGTGCAGCGCCGCGAGGGAGCCGCTGGTGAGCGCCAGACCGATCAGGAAGACCACGAGTCCCTTCCCGTGGTGGCGCAACGCGCCGCCGCGTCCGCGGTGCCCGAAGGTGAGGCGTCGGTTCGCCGCCGTGTTGGCGAGGGCACAGAGCAGGAGCGCGAACGCGTTGGCGACCTGGGCACCGAGCGCCGGGCTCAGTGCCGCATACAGCAGCAGGTGTCCGACGGTGCTCATCGCCCCGATGGCGGCGAAGCGGGCGAGTTGAGCGGCGGGACCGGCGGGCGGGCGGGTGAGTCGGGGGGTCTGTGCCGCCTGCGCGGCCTGCGCGGTCTGCGCGTGGGTGAGGCGGGCGGCTTGTCCGGCTTGCGTCTGCGTGGGGTGGGCGGGCGGTCTGGGCTGGGCGGGCGTGGGGTGGGCGGCTGGTTCGGGCTGGGCGGGCGCGGGATGGGTGGCTGGTTCGGGCTGGGCGTGCGCGGGATGGGTGGTTTGTCCCCCCTGCGTCCGCGCGAGCTGTACGCCCGCTCCCGCCTGCGCCCGCGTGGCCCTGGTGGTCGGTTCAGTCGGCGGGCCGGCGTCGGGGGCGTCCAGGTTCGGGGCGAGTCGCGGTGCGGCGGGTGACAGCGTGCCGCGGGCCAGTGTTCTGGCGATTCTGGCGATGCCGCGTAGGTCGGCCAGGGCCGTGGTGAGGATGTCGACCCGGCTGTCGGGGTCGTCGACCCAGTCGACCGGGACCTCGTGGATGCGGAGGCCCGCGCGCTCGGCTATCACCAGGAGTTCGGTGTCGAAGAACCATCCGGTGTCCTCGACCAGGGGCAGCAGCACCTCGGCGACATCGCGTCGTACGGCCTTGAATCCGCACTGCGCGTCGGAGAAGCCGACGGCGAGGGTGGAGCGGAGCAGGGCGTTGTAGCAGCGGGAGGTGACCTCGCGTTTGGGGCCGCGCACGACCCGGGAGGCGGGGGCGAGGCGGGTGCCGATGGCCAGGTCGGAGTGGCCGGAGATCAGCGGGGCGACCAGGGGCAGTAGCGCGGCCAGTTCGGTGGAGAGGTCGACGTCCACGTACGCGAGCACCGGCGCGGGTGACTGCGACCAGGCGGCGCGCAGTGCCCGGCCCCGGCCCTTCTCGGGCAGCCGTAGCCACTCCGTTCCGGGGAGTTCAGCGGCCAGGCCGGCGGCGATCCGCGGGGTGCGGTCCGTGCTGGCGTTGTCGGCGACGGTGATCCGGAACGGGTACGGGAACGCCTCGGAGAGGTGCGCGTGGAGGCGGCGTACGTTCGGCTCCAGGTCCGTCTCCTCGTTGAACACCGGGACGACGACGTCCAGGACGGGGCCGGGGTGATGGGTCGGTACCGGTGTGCGTCGCGGTAGCAGGTCGATCACGTCCGTCGGCCTGAGTGACTCGTCATTCGTCATGATTTGCCCTTTCTGTGCACTGATTTGGGGCATGCCGAAGGCACCAGTGGCGGGGGTGGGTTCAGGATCCGGAGCCGGGCGAGACGGTGAGCATCGTGGTGACGGACGACGGTGTGCTCCGGCTCAGGTTCTGCGCGGTCGCCGTCTCCGTAGGTGTGGAGGTGGTGGCGGGCGGTGTCGTAACTACCCCGTTCCCGCTGGTGGTTGCCGTGGCCGTGGCCGGACTTCCGGTCGTGGCGGGTGCCGTGGGAGTGTCCGAGGTCGTGCTGCCGGGGTCGGCCAAGGATGTCGTGGCGGACGAGGTGGGCGGAGTGGTCGGGGTCGCCCCGGGTGTCGGGGCCGAGCCGGTGGACGTCGGGCTCGTCGCGGGCCTCGGGTGGGGCTCGGCGGGCTGGACCTTCGTCGGACCGACGGGCAACAGGAGCAGCCCGATGCCGACGCAGGCGACGGCCAGGGCGGAGCCGACGGTCCTGCGCACCATCCTGGTCCGGCGACGGGCACGTACTCCTTCATGGAGACGTTCGCGGTGTCGCGGCGCGAAGGAGTCGGGCTCGTGCGCGTCGCGCATCATCCGCGCCAACTGCCGTTCGAACGGGTCCATTTGATCCATGGGGTCCTCCTTCACCGCGTCGGCTCGATGGCGTCGGTCAGGATCTGCCGCAGCCGCGCCACACCACGCGAGGCGTGGGAGCGCGCAGTGCCCACCGGGCATCCGAGCGCCTCCGCGACCTGGCCCTCGGGCAGGTCCTGGTAGTAGCGCAGCACCACGGCCGCACGCTGGTTCGGCGACAGCTGGGCGAGCGCGGCCTCCAGCCGGGACCGCTCCGCCACGTCGGCGGACACGTCCCCGGTCATCGCCCCCTCGGGCAGCCGCTCGACGGGGCGTTCACCCCACCAGCGCCGTCGGCCCGAGCGCGCCGCCGCACGGACCATCACCTTGCGGACGTATGCCTCCGGCGCGTCCTGGGAGACCTTCGGCCAGACGAACCAGAGCTTGACCAAGGACTCCTGCGCCAGATCCTCGGCCCGATGCCGGTCACCGCCGACGAGCAGACGCGCGAGATGGAGGAGTACCGACCAGCGGGCCGCCACGAACTCCTCGAACTCACCCGCCTGACCCTGCTCGATGCGCACTGTCTCTGCTCCCACTGGTTGCCTACACCGGGTAAAAGGCTGTGGGGCACCTGCTGCGATGCACTTGGGTGCCGTGATCTGGATCACGGCGTGCGCGGCAGCGGTCAGGCCGGACCGACCACCCGCACGAAGCCGCTGCCCTGCTTGAGTGCCGGGTGCGAGCCGAGCGTTCCGCCCGCGAGGTTGAACACCGCCATCAGTGCGGCGAGTTGCCACAGCACCGCGCCCTGCCAGGCGAACATCGCGAGGGCGCCCGCGATGGGGGTCCCCCCGGTCGAGCGAAGCCGAGAGTGGGGGGAACCGCAGTTGACGATCTTGGCGGTGGCCGAGGCGGTCACCAGGTCGAGGTGGAGCACGGCGGTGAGGGCGAGGACCAGGAACGTGCCGGTGCCGGGGCCGACGAGCCCGTCGTAGAAGCCGATACCCAGGCCGGCGAGGACGACGTTCACCGGTGCCTTGCGGGCGTACGTCACCGCGGCGCCGGAGGTGCCGACGATGGCCACGGCGTCGATCCAGCCGGCCGCGAGGGCGGTGAGGCACAGGACGGCGACCACGGTCAGCGATATAGCGATATATCGGGCATGCTCGCGACCCTATGGACGGGGTACGTGTGCCGCCCAACGACTTGAGGGGGTGCCGAGCTTCAGCGGCCGTTCTCCAGATACCGGAGTACGGCGAGCACCCGTCGGTTCCCCGTCTCCGACGGCGGCAGGTCGAGCTTCGTGAAGATGTTGGCGACATGCTTCTCGACCGCGCGCTCGGAGACGGTGAACGCGGTGGCGATCGCGTGGTTGGTGCGGCCCTCCGCCATCAGGGCGAGGACCTCGCGTTCGCGCGGGGTGAGGGCGTCGAGGGCGGTGGACCGGCGGGCGGCGCCGAAGAGTTGGGCGACGACCTCGGGGTCGAGCGCGGTGCCGCCGGCCGCGACGCGTTCCAGCGCGCCGACGAACTCGCCGATGTCGACGACCCGTTCCTTGAGGAGGTACCCGAACCCGGCCGGGTTGCCGAGGAGTTGGGCCGCGTGGGTCGTCTCGACGTACTGCGAGAACAGCAGGACGCCCATCGCGGGGTACTGCTCCCGCAGTCGTACGGCCGCCCGTACGCCCTCGTCGGTCTGGGTGGGCGGGAGGCGGATGTCGACGACGGCGACGTCCGGGGCGTGGGCCGCGACCGCGACCAGCAGGGCCTCCGCGTCGCCGACCGCCGCGGCCACCTCCACGTCCCGCAGCTGGAGCAGCTGGACCAGGCCGTCGCGCAGGAGGGCCGAGTCCTCGGCGATGACGACGCGCATGCCACTCCGTTCAGATGGGGGTCATGTGTGGGGCAGTTCGACCGTGACCACGGTAGGGCCTCCGCGCGGGCTGTCGCAGGTCAGTGTGCCGTCGACGGTACGGACCCGGGCGAGGAGGCCGGTGAGTCCGGAGCCCGCGCCGATCGCCGCGCCGCCCCGTCCGTCGTCGGTGACGCGCAGCCGCAGGACTCCGTCGCGGGCGGTGACGTCGACGGCGGCGGCCGTGGCCCGGGCGTGTTTCGTCGCGTTGGCGAGGAGCTCGGCGGCGCAGAAGTAGGCGATGGTCTCGACGGCCGGGGTGGGGCGGCTGCCGATGTCGGTGGTGAGGGTGACGGGGAGCGCGCTGTCGGCGGCGAGGGTGGTGAGCGCGGCGTGCAGGCCCTCGTCGAGTACGGGCGGATGGATGCCCTTGACCAGGTGGCGCAAGTCGGTGATGGCCTGGGTGGCGTTGCCCCGGGCGGTGTCGACGACGGCCAGAACGCGGTCGGGCGCGGCCTCGGTGGTGACCAGTTCGCGGATCATGGTGAGCTGCATGGCGAGGGAGACCAGCCGGGCCTGGGTGCCGTCGTGCAGATCGCGTTCGATACGGCGGAGGGTGGCGGCGGCGTCGTCGACGGCCCGGGCGCGGGTCTCCTCCAGGGTGCGGATCCGGCGGGTCGCGGCGTCGGGGCCGAGCAGCACGGTCAGCAGGGCGCGCTGCGGGCCGAGCGCGTACCGGAGGAGTACGGGCGCGAGGGCCAGCAACAGCAGTCCGGCCGCGAACGGGATCAACCACCGTGGCCAGGAGTCGAGTGGGAAGCCGAAGAACTCCAGTGACACATGGTGCGTGGAGCCGTCGGTGCCGCTGTGCACGGTGTTGTAGTTCCAGCGTTTGAGCAGCGGGTGCAGGGTGAGCAGGACGCCGTAGACGTATCCGATGACGACGGCGGCGTACGCGAAGACGGCGGTGAACGGGGTCAGCAGCGCGCACCCGACGGCCCGCCAGCCCGTCCGGTCCAGCAGGACGCCCCGCCGCCAGCCGAGGAGCCCGCTGCCACCGGGTGTGCCCGGCGGTTCGATCTCCAGCCCGAGCAGCCGCCGTGCGAGCCCCCGCTGCAGCGCGCCCAGCGCCAGCGCGCCCCGGACGGTGACGGCCAGCAGCCACAGCCCGAGCGTGGTCACCGACAGCGCCCCGCCGAACACCAGCCCGACAAGCGTGAGGAAGAAGCCGGCCAGGGCGAGCGGGAGGGCGATCACGCCGTAGAGGACGGCGGCCAGCGCGCGGCGGCCGAAGGTGGCGACGGCGAGCGTGCGGAGGCGGGAGCGGAGGCTCGGCATGGGATCAACCTAGGAGAGGAGCGACCTGGCGACACGGACCTGTACTGCGGTGAGGCCCCGCACCAGCCACGGCATCAGCAGCAGGAAGCCGATGCCACCCAGGATCGCGTGGAAGGCCCAGGCCCCGGCGAAGGTCGGGCCTCCCCAGGCACCGGCGTAGTCGCCGCCCGCGCGCAGGGGCCAGCCGAGGTTCATGGGGACGATCGCCCAGCCGTAGACCGTGATGAACAGGGAGAGGAGGTTGAGGGGGGAGGCGAGGAGCGCGTGCCGCAGGCCGCCGCGGCGTGTGGTGCCGGGAAGGTCCGTGTCCAGGAAGCGGCGGACCAGGCCCCGCTGCCAGCGGGCCGTGGGGGCGCCGAGCAGGGAGAGCGGGACGCACACCAGGCCCACGGGGAGCGCGAGTACCGCGTAGGCGGTGCGGCGCCAGGTCGCGGCGGTGAAGGGCTCGCGGGCGATCCGCCACATCCGCAGCGCCCCGGTGTCGTGGACCTGCACATCTCGAACGCTGCCCATGGTGCTTCCTCCCGGCCGTGAACTGCGGAAAACCGATGTCTCCAGCGTTCCGCCGCCGCCCGCCGTACACGATGGTGCCTGCACGGAAGTACGGGGTTCGGTTAACCGAACCGGCGCGGACCGGCCCGTCCTCACACCCCGCCCCCGGCGCGCGCCCGGAACCCTCACACCCCCCGCGCGCTCCCGCTGAGGGCAGCGTTCCTCACGGGAAACAGATGTGATGCGGTCGGGTAACACCGAAGTCGCAGGCTCCTGGACATGACCTCGAATCCGCGTGTGGTGCCCACCATCGTGCTCGTCGGCCACGGCATGGTCGGTCAGCGCTTCCTCGAAGCGCTCGCCGAGCGCGGCCTGACCGCGACACACCGCGTGGTCGTGCTGTGCGAGGAGCCGCGCCCGGCCTACGACCGCGTCCAGCTCACCTCGTACTTCTCGGGCCGCACCCCCGAGGAACTGTCGCTCACGGACGCGGAGTTCATCAAGGACCACGACATCGAGCTGTACGTCGGCGACCCGGCCGAGACCATCGACCGGGCGGCGAAGACGGTAACGGCCCGCTCCGGGCTGACAGTTGAGTACGACGCCCTCGTGCTCGCCACCGGCTCGTATCCGTTCGTGCCTCCCGTCCCGGGCAAGGACTCCGACGGCTGTTTCGTCTACCGCACGATCGAGGACCTCCTGGCGATCGAGGCGTACGCCAAGTCGCGGGCCACGACCGGTGCCGTGGTCGGTGGCGGGCTGCTCGGTCTTGAGGCCGCCGGTGCGCTCAAGGGGCTCGGACTGGCCACGCACATCGTGGAGTTCGCGCCCCGGCTGATGCCGGTGCAGGTCGACGAGGGCGGTGGCGCGGCCCTGCTGCGCACCATCGAGGACATGGGACTTACGGTCCACACGGGGACCGGTACGCAGGAGATCGTGGCGGACGCGGACGGCGCCGTCGTCGGCATGAAGCTGTCGGACGGTTCCGAACTCACCACGGACATGGTGGTGTTCAGCGCCGGTGTCCGCCCCCGCGACCAACTCGCCCGTTCCTGCGGCCTGTCGGTGGGCGAGCGCGGCGGCATCACGGTCGACGAGCAGTGCCGTACGGTCACCGACCCGCACGTCTTCGCGATCGGCGAGTGCGCGCTGGCGGCGGACGGCCGGGTCTATGGCCTGGTGGCGCCCGGCTACGAGCAGGCGGAGACGGTCGCGGCGACCATCGCGCAGGACGAATCGGCGTTCACCGGCGCCGACTTGTCCACCAAACTGAAGCTGCTCGGCGTGGACGTGGCGTCCTTCGGCGACGCGCACGGCGCCACCGCGGACTGCCTCGACGTCGTCTACTCCGACGCGCGGGCCGGGACGTACAAGAAGCTAGTGATCGGCCGGGGCGGCGAGCTGCTGGGCGGCATCCTGGTCGGCGACGCGGAGGCGTACGGCACACTGCGCGCGTTCACGGGGTCCGTACCGCCGGTCTCCCCCGAGCAGTTGGTGCTGCCGGCCGGTTCCGGAGGCGCCGTCCAGCTCGGCCCCTCGGCGCTGCCCGACGAGGCGGTGATCTGCTCCTGCCACAACGTCACCAAGGGCGCGATCCGCGGGGCGGTCACCGAGCACTCCTGCACCAGCGTGCCGGAGGTGAAGAAGTGCACCAAGGCCGGTACCGGCTGCGGGAGTTGCGTCAAGGTCCTCGGCCAGCTGGTCACCGCCGAGCTGGAGGCGAACGGCGTCGAGGTCGACAAGGGCCTGTGCGGCTGCTTCGCACAGACCCGCGAGGAGCTGTACGAGATCGCCCTCGCGCTGCGGATCAACTCCTACCAGGATCTGCTGGACCGCTACGGCCGTGAGGGCGCCCGGGGCGGCGACGGCTGCGAGATCTGCAAGCCGACGGTCGCCTCGATCATCGCGTCCCTCGCCCCGACGATCGGCGCGAGCGGCTATGTCCTGGACGGCGAGCAGGCTGCGTTGCAGGACAGCAACGACCACTTCCTCGCCAACTTGCAGAAGAACGGCTCCTATTCGATCGTGCCGCGCATCCCCGGCGGCGAGATCACCCCCGAGAAGCTCATCGTGATCGGCGAGGTGGCCCGCGACTTCGGCCTCTACACGAAGATCACCGGCGGCCAGCGCATCGACCTCTTCGGCGCCCGGGTGGAGCAACTCCCGCTGATCTGGGCGAGGTTGGTGGACGCGGGCTTCGAGTCCGGCCACGCGTACGGAAAGGCCCTGCGCACGGTGAAGTCCTGCGTCGGCCAGACCTGGTGCCGCTACGGCGTCCAGGACTCGGTGCGGATGGCGATCGACCTGGAGCTGCGCTACCGGGGCCTGCGCTCCCCGCACAAGCTCAAGTCGGCGGTCTCCGGCTGCGCCCGCGAGTGCGCCGAGGCCCAGTCGAAGGACTTCGGCGTCATCGCCACCGCCAACGGCTGGAACCTGTACGTCGGCGGCAACGGCGGCGCCACCCCGCGCCACGCGGACCTCCTCGCACAGGACCTGTCCGACGCCGAACTGGTGCGCCTGATCGACCGGTTCCTGATGTTCTACATCCGTACGGCCGACCGCCTGGAGCGCACGAGCGTGTGGCTGGAGCGGATCCCGGGCGGCCTGGACCACATCCGGGACGTGGTCGTGGAGGACTCGCTCGGTATCTGCGAGGAGCTGGAGTCGCTGATGGCCGCGCATGTCGCCGGGTACCGCGACGAGTGGGCCGAGACCATCAACGACCCCGAGAAGCTGGACCGGTTCGTGTCCTTCGTGAACGCGCCGGACACCCCGGACCCGGTCGTCGGCTTCGTCCCCGAGCGCGACCAGATCAAGCCCGACCTGCCACTGCTGACCATCGGCATGCGGCCCCAGCAGACCGCAGACGTCCTGGAAGGAAGCGCCCAGCGATGACCCTGGCTCCCGAGACGACCGACCTCAAGGTCCAACTCCAGCTCACCGAGGGCTGGTTCACGGTCTGCGACCTCAACCGGCTCACCCCCGGCCGCGGAGTGGCGGCCCTGCTGCCCGACGGCCGCCAGGTCGCCCTGTTCCGCGACCGCTCCGGCACCCTCTACGGCATCGACAACCGCGACCCCTTCAACGGCGCGGCCGTCCTCTCCCGCGGCCTGACCGGCACCCACCAGGGCCGCCCGTTCGTCGCCTCGCCGCTGCTGAAGCAGCGCTTCGACCTGATCTCCGGGGAGTGCCTGGACGACGCGTCGGTGCGGGTGGAGACGTACGAGGTGCGGGCGCACTGACCTGAGCGCCCGGCACTCCCCGTCAGCGGACCCGGCCGGTGCGCAGCGCGGTCGTCAGGGCCGCGGTGCTCAACACGGCCGTGGCCAGCAGGTAGTAGCCCGGTGACACCGGCGAACCGGTCGTCTCTATGAGGGCCGCGGCGATCGTCGGTGTGAAGCCGCCGAAGAGCGCGACCGTGGTGTTGTAGCTGAAGGACAGGCCCGTCGCGCGGGCCCGGGCCGGGAAGATGTCGGCCATCACCGACGGCAGCGTGCCGAAGTACACCGCCTTGAGCAGGGCGAGCACGGTGGTGCACGCCGCGAAAGTGAGGAAGGACGGCGAGGCGTTCAGCCACAGGAAGAGCGGCACCACGCTCACGCCGATCAGCAGCGCGGCCGGGATCATGATGCCCAGCCTGCCGTGCCGGTCGCCCAGCAGCCCCACGAGCGGAGTGACAAAGGTCAGGACGGCCCCGGCGATGAGCAGCGCCGTGAACGACAGCGAGGCGTCCAGGCCCAGTTGACCGATGCCGTACGTCGGCAGGTACTGGAGCATGAAGTTCAGCGCCGTCGACACGATCAGCGCACCGCCGGCGATCAGCAGCCCGCCCCAGTGGTGCCGGAAGACCGACACGATCGGGGAGGGCGTCGGGGCGGCCGACTCCGACTCCGGGGCCAGTACCGGGGATTCGTCCATGTAGCGGCGTACGAAATACCCGACCGGGCCGATCAGCAGGCCGAACGCGAACGGCACCCGCCAGCCCCACGACGTCATCTGGGCATCGGACAGCAGAGCCGTGAGAGCCGCCGCGAAGCCCGCCGCCATGAGCGTGGACAGGCCCTGGCTGGCGAACTGGAAGCTGCCGAGGAAACTCTTGCGCCGCTCGTCGTGCTCGACCAGGAAGGACGTGGCCGCCCCGAACTCGCCCCCGGCGGCGAACCCTTGGATCAGCCGCGCGAGCACGATCCCCAGGGTCGACGCGATCCCGAGGGTCGCGTAGCCGGGCATGACCGCCAGCAGCAGCGTGCCGAGCACCATAAGCCGGATCGACAACACCAGTGCTTTCTTACGGCCGTTGCGGTCCGCGTACGCGCCGAGCAGCAGCCCGCCGAGCGGCCGGATCAGATAGGTCACGCCGAACACGGCGTAGGCCTGCACCAGTTGGACGCCGGGGTTGCCGCCGGGGAAGAACGTGCGGCCGATGTAGGACGCCATCAGCGCGTACAGGGCGAGGTCGAAGAACTCAAGGGCGTTGCCGATGGTGGCCGCCGCGATGGCACGGCGTGCGGTGGGGCGGCCGGGGCTTCGGGTGTCGTCGGGACGAGTGGACTGGGTGGGCTGGGGCGACGGAGCGGTCATCGGGGGTCCTTCCGGCGGGTGTTGGGGAGGGGGGCCGGACGGGGTGCGGGTGCCGAGACTCGGGGACGCTCAGGTGTTGTGCGTGCGTGGCGGTGTTATGCGTGCGTGGGCAGCGGCCGGTCCGTGGGTGGATGGCCGAGGGTGTGGAACAGACCGGTCGCCAGGACCAGGCCCTCACGGGCTATCGACGCCAACAGGTGTTCGTCGGGGGCGTGTTGGAGGCAGCCGGGGTAGGAGTGGGGCAGCCAGAGGGTCGGCAGGCCGAGGACGTCGGTGAAGACGGCGTTGGGCAGCGAGCCGCCGATGTTGGGCAGTACGGCGACCGGGCGGCCCGCGACCTCTTCCAGCGTGGTCCGGGTCCAGCTCACCCACGGGTCGTCGAGCGGGGTGCGGCTCGCGGCGAAGCGGCCGAGGACGCGGACGTCGACCATCGGGTACCCGTGCGCGGCCAGGTGCCGGGCGACGGTCTCGGCGGCCGTGTCGACGTCGGTGCCCACGACGTACCGGAGTTGGAGGACCGCGCGGGCGGTGCCGGGGATCGCGTTGACCGGCCGTTCGACGTCGGCCGCGCCCAGGGCGAGGACTTCGAGGGTGTTCCAGGCGTAGAGCCGTTCGGCGCCGGACAGTCCGGGCTCGCCCCAGCCCTCGTCCGGCACCGGGTCGCCGGGCGAGGCGGCGACCTCGACACCGGCGAGCGCTTGGCGGACCGCCGCCGGGATCGCGGGCGGCAGCAACTCCGGTACGCGGATACGGCCGTGGCCGTCGACCAGGGTCGCGACGGCGCCGGCGAGGGTGGTCGCGGGGTTGCGCAGCAGGCCGCCCCAGTTGCCGGAGTGGTAGGCGTCCGGCCGTAGATCGGTGGTGAGTTGGAGTTGCAGGCCGCCGCGCGCGCCGAGGAACAGGGTCGGTGTGGTGGCGTCCAGACGTGGTCCGTCCGAGGCGACGAGCACGTCGGCGCGCAGCAACTCCCGGTGTGCTGCGGCGAATTCGTCGAGTCCGGGTGAACCGATCTCCTCGCCGGACTCCAGCAGGAAGGTCAGGTTGAAGCCCAACTCGCCCTGGTCGGCGAGGAGTAGCCGCAGGGCGGTGAGGTTGACCAGGTGCTGGCCCTTGTTGTCGGCGGCGCCGCGTCCGTACCAGCGTTCACCCTCCGCGGTCAGCGTCCACGGGTCGCGGCCCTCGCTCCACCGGCCCGCCTGGCCCTCGACGACATCGGCGTGGCCGTAGACGAGCACGGTCGGCAGGTCGGGTGACTCGACGCGGGTGCCGACCAGGAAGGGGCCGCCCGCCCGGTCGGGGTTGTCGTACCGGACGGCCGCGCAGCCGAGGGCGGTCAGGGCCGGGGTCAGCACCTCGTCGAGGTATGCCTCAATGGCAAGGCGGCCTTCCGGCCGGGAACTCTCCGTGGCGTACGCGACCATGGTGGCCAGCTCGGTGAAGAAGGCGCCCGAGTCGACGAACTCCTCGGCTTTACGGGCCAGTTTCTCAGGGATCACGGGAAGATCTCTCCAGGGAGGGCGGGGTCGGCCGGGGTGGCGCCGTCTCGTGGTTCCAGCAGCGTAGGACGGATTCCGGCGTGCGACCATTGCCGTTTGTGACGCGATGCGTTCTGATTTCGGCAACGCACTACGTGACCACAAGGAATCCCCATGCAGCTCCTGCCGGTGAACCTCGCCTACTTCCTGGAAGTCGCCCGCACCGGCTCGGTGACCGAGGCGGCCAACGCGCTCAACGTGGCGCCCTCGGCGATCAGCCGACAGATCGCCAAGCTGGAGTCCGGCATCGGGGTCCCGCTGTTCGCCCGGCATCCGCGCGGGATGACGTTGACCGAGGCGGGCTCCCGGCTGCTGGCCCACGCCCGCCGCACGGAGACCGAATCGACCGCGCTCCTCGAGGAGTTGAGGACGGGGCGGGGAGCGCAGGCGCGCAGTGTCGCCGTCGCCTGCTCGGAGGGGTTCGCGCGGCGGCTGGTGCCACGGACGGTCGCCGACTTCCGCCGCGAGCACCCCGGGATGACGTTCCGCGTGGACGTAGTCGACCGCCAGGAGGCGACGCGTCGCGTGGTCGAGGGGCTCGCCGATGTCGCCGTCACGTACACGATGGGCCCGCAGCACGACGTCCGTGTCGAGTGCGCGGTAGTGGTCCCGGTCGCCGCGATCGTCCCGCTCGGCCATGAACTCGCCGGCCGCGACCGCATCGGCCTCGCCGACCTCTGCGCCTACCCGCTCGCCCTGGCCTCGCCGGGCACCAGTCAGCGTGAACTCTTCGACATCGGCGCCCAGTTGGAGGGGATCACGGTCCGCCCCGCGCTGGTCTGCGACAGCCTCGGCCCGCAGTACGAGTTCGTGCGAGCGGGAGGGGGCCTCGCGCTCGTCGGCGATCTCGGCGATCTCGGCGGCATCGGGCAGGACACCTCGGCCGAGGGCGTGGCGTACGTCCCCGTCGACCACCCGGTGTTCCGGCAGCGTGAGGCGCAGGTGCAGACGGCGACGGGACGCCGACCGTCATGGCCCGCGGCACAGTTCACCGAACTGCTGGTGGGGGCGCTGCGGCGGGACCGGTCCCCCTGATCCACGGCATGCATGACCTGCATGACCTGCATGACCTGCATGACCTGCACATAAGCCTCACGCCGACGACGATGACAGCTGAGTGCTTCCCAGCGGTCAGGTCGTTCTGGTTGCTACTCGGCCTGCAGGACGAAGAACAGGAAGCACAGGAAGCGCGGCATGGCCGCGATGGCCTCGGGGAACAGTTCGCGGGCGGCGGGATCGGGCTCCGGCTCGCTGATGACCGATATCCGGAAACCGGCCCCGATGAAAGCCTCGATCATCGCGTGCAGCGGCCTGTGCCATCTGCTCACCAGGGCGGTCTGGCCGCCCACGGTCCACTCCACGGTCCATTTGGTGGTGTCGAAGTAGTTGCACTCGGCCTCGCGACCGGCCTCGCGGTGTATGAGGTTGATGGCAAAGGGATGGTCGACAGACGCGATCAGCCGACCGCCGGGCCTGAGTACGCGTCGCAGCTCGGCCAGCGCCGGCCCCCAGTCCTCCAGGTAGTGCAGCACCAGGGACGCCGCTACATCGTCGAACGTGTCATCAGCGTAAGGAAGCGGGCTGCCCAGGTCCGCCACCCGCAGGTCCGCACCGTCGCCGAGCCGCTGCCGAGCCAGTTCCAGCATCCCGGCACTCGTGTCGAAGCCACTCACCATGGCGCCACGGTCGCGCAGCGCGGCAAACAGGGCCCCCGAGCCGCAGCCCGCGTCGAGGATCCGCCGACCGGCCACGTCTCCGGCGAGGGCCAGCATCGCGGGCCGCTCGTAGTAGGCATTGACCAGGTTG
The DNA here is from genome assembly GCF_044457385.1 of Streptomyces sp. NPDC050548. Taxonomy (NCBI): domain Bacteria; kingdom Bacillati; phylum Actinomycetota; class Actinomycetes; order Kitasatosporales; family Streptomycetaceae; genus Streptomyces; species Streptomyces sp. NPDC050548. Next base: position 206,393 of record NZ_JBITGV010000003.1, on the reverse strand, counting down.
GTTTCGTTTGAGGCCGTGTACGCCTCGGCGAAGTTGTTGTAGTCGTTGGTCTTCGACGGATTCACACTCACTGCGGACGGCGAGACCAGCTTGGTGGAAATCGCGTGCTCTTGGCGCTCGCTTGAGATCATGGTGCGGGAGACGTGCGCTGCAGCAGTTCGGTTCCTGGATGCGGCCATAGCCGCGGCCCGCCCGCGGCGGTCAGCAGTAAGGGGGCTGGTTGGTCAGGGACGCTGCCACTCGCATCCACACGCCAGGCCTCGGCTCTGCCAGTCGTTGCGGGCCACGTACGGGACCTTGAGACCACGAGCAGCCCATGGCAGGCTCATGCCGCATGATCGATGAATTCGCGAAGGACAACCTGCACGAAAGACTGCGGCGGGACCGCAAGGCGCTGCTGTGGAAACTCGACGGCTTGTGCGAATACGACGCCCGCCGGCCTTTGACAGCAACCGGGACCAACCTCCTAGGCCTGGTCAAACACATGGCCACCGTCGAGGCCATGTACTTCGGCGAGGTCTTCGACCGTCCTTCCCCGGAACCGCTGTCCCGGTGGCAGGACTACAACGGCAACGACCTGTGGGCCACCGAGCACGAGACCCGCGATCAGATCATCGAGTTCTACCGGCGCACGTGGGAACACTCGGACGCGACGATCAACGAGCTTCCCCTCGACGCGCCCGGCCACGCGCCGTGGTGGCCGGAGCCGTATTCCAACACGAACCTGTTCGCCATCCTGGTCCATGTCCTCGGCGAGACCATCCGGCACACCGGCCACGCCGACATCCTGCGCGAGGGCCTCGACGGCCGGACGGGGATGCGCCCCGAACACGAGCAGCAGATCGACGAGGAAGCCCGTGCGGCCTCCTGCGCGAAGATCGAGCAGGCCGCCAGGTCGGCCGCAGCAATCAAGGCTTAGTCAGGCTTACCACGGACCACATCCGCGAGGGCGTCCGTATCATCGTGGTCAGCCCCGGCGCCACCGACACCCCCATGCCCCTGCGCCCCGGCGAGACGGAGGCCGACCGCGCCGAACGCGTACGTGCCACGCTCCCAGCCTGAACACACGCTCCTACGCCTTGAGTTGGTCGTAAACGACTCCCGTCAGCTCCTCCGAGGCCTCCCAAAGTCGTTGCCCCATCGCGTCGTTGAGGGTCCAGGGTGCGCGCCAAGAGCGTGCCGGGGCCCCGCGCCACATCGCAACTCGCGGACCGTAGAAGGAATCGGGGCGTACGTCGGGCGCGGTCGCGGCGTAGAGGGAGGGCAGCGCACCGGCCTCCGCCGACTGGGCGAAGACGCGATTGCCGAGTTCCATGACCCGTTCCGCACCCCTGCGCCCTTCCGCCTGCGGCCCGGCGGTCTGGAGGTTGGTGGCGGCGTACCCGGGGTGGGCGGCGGTCGCGACCACTCCCGAACCGGCCGCCGCGAACCGCCGCGCCAGTTCGTGCGTGAAGAGCAGATTGGCGGTCTTGGAACGGGAGTAGGCGGTCCAACGACCGTACCGGCGCCCGCTGTTGAGGTCGTCGATGTCGATGTTGGCGAGCGTGTGCATGAAGCTGGAGACCGTGACGATCCGGGCGCCCGGCGCGTCGAGCAGCGCCGGCAGCAACAGCCCGGTCAGCGCGAAGTGCCCGAGGTGGTTGACACCGAACTGCGTCTCGAAGCCGTCCACCGTCGTGCCGTACGGCATCGCCATGACCCCGGCGTTGTTGACGAGCAGATCCAGCCGCTCGTACGGAAACGTGGCCGCGAACTCCCTTACGGAGCCCAGGTCCCCGAGATCCAACTGCCCGAACTGCGCCTCGGCGCCCGGCACTTCGGCGACGATCCGGTCGGCGGCCTCGATCCCCCGCGCCTCGCTCCGACAGGCGAGCACCACCCGGGCGCCCTTCCGCGCCAACTCCCGAGCGGTGACGTAGCCGAGCCCACTGTTGGCCCCGGTGACGACGGCGACCCGGCCGCGCTGATCGGGCACGGCCTTCTCGTTCCAACCGGACATGGGCGGCTCCTTCCGTCGACGCGTGCATCCCGGTGCACGAAGAGCGTACGAGAGCCGGACCGGCCCCGCTCCCCCCACGCCGAGTGACCCGACGATCACGGACCATCACGGGTTGGTCACTCCCCCTTCGCGCGCCCCGTCCCTGCGTTACGTTCCAGGCCACACCGGACACAGGGGGACGAGATGACCCATCCATACGCGATGCCACCCGTACCACCGGCTCCCCAGCCGGACCGGCCCGCACCCCGCTGGGCCCGCAAGCGGTACGTACTCCCGGCCCTCGCCCTGACCTTCCTCATAGGCCTGGGCGCCGGCGGCTCCGGCCAGGACACGAAGAAGAACACGACGGCCGACGCGAAGCCGGCGGCGGCGAAGCCCCAACCGACGATGACGGTCACGGCGACCGCGACGGAGACGGCGACTCCGTCGCCCGGGCCCACGGTGACCGCGACGAAGACCGTCAAGGTCACCAAGACGGTGACGGCAGACGCGGCGGCGGGCAGCGGCTCCGGCGACACCGGCTCCGATTCCGGCGGAGGCGGCAGCACCTACTACACGAACTGCACCGCCGCCCGCGCCGCTGGCGTGACACCCCTCTACCGGGGCGACCCCGGCTACGACTCCCACCTCGACCGGGACGGGGACGGGGTCGCTTGCGAGTGACGGGGAAGGAGGCGGCGGTGTGCGCTCACTGCCCTGTCACCCCCAACCGGCCTCGGAGCCTCGCTACGGTGAACCGCATGAAGCTCTCGCCACTCGTCGCCCGGGAACGTTTTGCCGCGTCACCCGTCGCCCGGCTGGCGACAGCCGACGCCGACGGGGTACCTCACGCGGTCCCCGTCACCTTCGTCGTCCTGAATGACGCCGTGTACTTCGCTGTCGACCACAAGCCCAAGAGCACATGGAATCTGCGGCGGTTGCGCAACATCAGGGAGAACCCGTCGGTGACGGTGCTCGTGGACCACTACGCCGACGACTGGTCGATGTTGTGGTGGGCTCGCGCCGACGGTCTCGGCGAAGTGCTGGAGGACGGAGAGGAACAGCACCGCGCGGTGGAGCTGCTGTGCGGCAAGTACGACCAGTACGGGAACTCCCCTCCTGAAGGCCCCGTGGTCGCCATTCGGGTCGAGCGGTGGAGCGGTTGGGCCTTCACATAGCCTTGCCGTGACAGCCGAATCCGAGGTGGCGTACATGCCGGACCAAGATCTTCCTCCGTACCGCCGGATCGCGGACGACCTGCGGGCAGCGATCGCGGCGGGCAGGCTGACGCCGGGCGAGAAGCTGAAGTCGGAGAACGAACTCAAGGACGAGTACGGCACGACCCGGGTCACCGTACGCAAGGCGTTGTCCCTGCTCAAGGCCGACGGACTGTTGATCAGCGAACAAGGCAGAGGTGTGTTCGTACGGCAGCCACCCCGAGTGCGATTGCAGACGACCGGGGCCAACTTCCGTGAGCGGCGCGCCACCGGCATGAGCGACTTCACCGCCGAGGCCGCGGCACAGGGGCAGCGGGCACGGCAGCAGATCCTGTCCGTGGAGAGGGTTCCCGCCCCGGCCGAAGTCGCGGAGCGGCTCGGATTGTCGGCGGATGCCTCGGTGATCGTCCGGCGGCGCGCGTTCTTCATCGACGACGAGCCCATGCAGTTGGTGGACGGTTACTACCCGGAGGAACTGTTCGCCGACAGCCCTGTGGACAGGCCCGGCCGCATTCCCGGTGGCGTGAGTGCCCTCATCGAGGATCCCGCCGGGCCCGTAGGCCGGCGGATCGTCCGCTTCGTCGAGGACCTGGAAATTCGCATGCCCTCCCCGCCGGAGGTCGGCGCACTGCGCATCCCGCCCGGCGTTCCCCTGGCTCGCGTACTGCGTAGCGCTTACGTCGACGACGGGCAAGTTGTCGAAGTACTGGACTCACGCGTACCCGGCGACCGCCACCTCTTCCAGTACGTCATCGACGTGCCCTGATCTCGGGCTCTGTCAGCCTCATACGCCGACCCTCGACAGCAACTTGTATATCCAAGCTCACCTCGCTACGCTTGCCGCAGCTTGGATATACAAGTGGGGGCGGTGCCTCGACACACCGCTCGGGGTGCCGCCGACTGCGAAGGAGTCGATATGCGCCTTTTATCGCGAACCCTCGAACTGGTCGGAGCAGTCCTGTCGGGGGAGGTGACACGATGACGGACACACCGCATGTCGGCGACATCATGAAGGACACGGCCACCCACCGAGTCGGCAAGGTCATGGGTTTCGTGGGCCCGTACGTACAACTCAGGCCGCTCGGCGGCGGTATGGAGTGGGATGCTCAGCCGGAACAGCTCATGTCCACCGGCTCGGCGGAGGCACTGAGCGCGGGCGTCGCCGAAGCCAACTCCCGCTCCAGGTATGGGGTGTCCGTAGCGGCAGACTCCGTTCTCCCGACTGCTGTCAAGAGCCCGCGCACCACCGCTGAGGCTCCCCCGTCCTCAGACGAGTGCGCGCTGGCGAAGCGCCCCGGCTACCTGGACCTGCACACCGAATGCCGCCAAACGCAGGACGTATTCCTACCGGGATCCGCAGGCATCCTGCTGGCACCTCGCTGCGGCTGTGACTGCCACACCATCGCCGGCTGCCGGTAACTCGCGGACCTGGCGCGACCAGCACAAGAGGGCGGCACCCCCCGCACAGGGGTGCCGCCCTCTCTCGTGATCCGGAACCGCCGTCGTGTCGGTGAGGGTCAGGATGACCGACGGTTGTCCCGGGGTCCTTTACCGGTGATCGCTCCCCTGCGCCACCGAAGCCGCCCGCCCCGCCTCCAGCCGCGCCACCGGGATCCGGAACGGCGAGCAGGAGACATAGTCCAGCCCCACCTCATGGAAGAAGTGGACCGACTCGGGGTCGCCGCCGTGTTCGCCGCAGACGCCGAGCTTGAGGTCCGGGCGGGTCTCGCGGCCCGCCTTCGCCGCGAGCTTCACCAGCGAGCCGACGCCGTCCCTGTCGATCGTCTCGAAGGGGCTGACTCCGAAGATGCCCTTCTCCAGGTAGGCCGTGAAGAACGACGCCTCCACGTCGTCGCGGCTGAAGCCCCACACCGTCTGGGTGAGGTCGTTCGTGCCGAAGGAGAAGAACTCCGCCGCCTCCGCGATCTGGCCCGCCGTCAGTGCCGCGCGCGGGAGTTCGATCATCGTGCCGATGGACAGCTTCAGGGACGTTCCCGTCGCCGCCTCCACCTCCGCGATGACCTGGTCGGCCTCCTCGCGGACGATCTCCAGTTCCTGGACCGTGCCGACGAGCGGGATCATGATCTCGGCGCGCGGGTCGCCCTTCGCCGCCTTGCGTTCGGCGGCGGCCTCGGCGATCGCCCTCACCTGCATCGTGAACAGGCCCGGGATCACCAGGCCCAACCGGACACCCCTCAACCCCAGCATCGGGTTCTGCTCGTGCAGGCGGTGGACGGCCTGGAGGAGTCGCAGGTCGTTCTCGTGGGACTCCTGGCGGGACTCCGCGAGCGCTACTCGGACCGACAACTCCGTGATGTCCGGGAGGAATTCGTGCAGCGGCGGGTCCAACAGGCGGACCGTCACCGGGAGTCCGTCCATCGCCTTGAACAGTTCTACGAAGTCCGCCTTCTGGAGCGGGAGCAGCGCCTTGAGGGACTCCTCGCGTTCGGTGTCCGTGTCGGCCAGGATCAGGCGTTCCACCAACTCGCGGCGGTCGCCGAGGAACATGTGCTCCGTACGGCACAGGCCGATGCCCTGGGCGCCGAAGCGGCGGGCGCGCAGCGCGTCCTCGGCGTTGTCCGCGTTGGCGCGGACCCTCAACCGGCGTACGCGGTCCGCGTATCCGATGATCCGGTGGACGGCCTCGACCAGTTCGTCGGCGTCGTCCGCGCCCGCGTGCATCCGGCCCTCGAAGTACTCCACGACCGGGGACGGGACGACCGGGACCTCACCGAGGTACACCTTGCCGCTCGAACCGTCGATGGAGATCACATCGCCCTCCTCGACCACGTGACCACCGGGCACCGTCATCCGGCGGCGCTTCGTGTCGACCTCAAGTTCCTCCGCGCCGCAGACACACGTCTTGCCCATGCCGCGCGCCACGACGGCCGCGTGCGAGGTCTTCCCTCCCCGGCTGGTCAGGATGCCCTCCGCCGCGATCATGCCGTCGAGGTCGTCGGGGTTGGTCTCGCGGCGGACCAGGATGACCTTCTCGCCCGAACGCGACCACTTCACCGCCGTGTACGAGTCGAAGACCGCCTTGCCGACCGCCGCGCCCGGTGAGGCCGCGATGCCCCGGCCGACCTGCTGGACCTTGGCCTCGTCGTCGAAGCGCGGGAACATCAGCTGCGCCAACTGGGCGCCGGTGACCCGCTGGAGGGCCTCCGCCTCGTCGATCAGGCCCTGGTCGACGAGTTGGGTCGCGATACGGAACGCCGCGCCCGCCGTCCGCTTGCCCACCCGCGTCTGCAGCATCCACAACTGGCCGCGCTCGATGGTGAATTCGATGTCGCAGAGATCCTTGTAGTGGTTCTCCAGGGTCTTCATGATCTGCATGAGCTGGTCGTACGACTTCTTGTCGATCTGCTCAAGTTCCGCGAGGGGCACGGTGTTTCGGATGCCGGCGACGACGTCCTCGCCCTGCGCGTTCTGCAAGTAGTCGCCGTAGACGCCCTGGTGGCCGCTGGCCGGGTCGCGGGTGAAGGCGACGCCGGTGCCGGAGTCGGGGCCCAGGTTGCCGAAGACCATCGAGCAGACGTTGACGGCGGTGCCGAGGTCGTGCGGGATGCGTTCCTGGCGGCGGTAGAGCTTGGCGCGGTCGGTGTTCCAGGAGTCGAAGACCGCGTGGATGGCGAGGTCCATCTGCTCGCGCGGGTCCTGCGGGAAGTCGCGGCCCGCCTCGGTCTTGACGATCCGCTTGAAGCGGGTGACCAGCTTCTTCAGGTCGGCCGCGTCCAGCTCGGTGTCGACGGTGACCTTCTTGGTCTCCTTGGCCTTGTCGAGGGCCTCCTCGAAGAGGTCGCCGTCGACGCCGAGGACGGTCTTGCCGAACATCTGGATGAGGCGGCGGTAGGAGTCCCACGCGAAGCGCTCGTCGCCGGCCTGCTTCGCCAGGCCCTGCACGGACTTGTCGGAGAGGCCGATGTTCAGGACGGTGTCCATCATGCCGGGCATGGAGAACTTCGCCCCGGAACGGACCGATACGAGGAGGGGGTTGTCGGCCTGCCCGAGCTGCTTGCCCATGGTCGCTTCGAGGGCGTCGAGGTGTGCACTCACCTCGTCACGCAGTGCCGCCGGCTCCTCGCCACTGTCGAGGTAGGTCTTGCACGCCTCGGTGGTGATGGTGAAGCCGGGGGGCACGGGAAGGCCCAGGTTCGTCATCTCGGCGAGGTTGGCACCCTTGCCGCCGAGAAGGTCCTTGAGGTCCTTGTTTCCCTCGGTGAAGTCGTAGACGAACTTCGCTACGTGGGGTTCTTTGTTTTCCGACACGGGTCTCGACTCCTCGGGACGCGGGTGGCTGCCCTGACGGCCAGGAACATACCCAGATCGAAGGCGCCTGGGTACGTCCACTTGCATGTCATGCGTCCGTAACCAGTCGTCCGCCAGCGGATCTAAAGTCAAGGCTCGGCAAGCGAATGCCGTCGAGTGTTTTCACTTCTTGAACGCGGACAGGCCCATCTGCGGCATTTTCCGCTCACCTGAGCGGGCTACACGCTCGCCTGATTTCGATCGATGAACGATCAAGGGGTGGCACGGAGTGCCACCCCTTGGAGAAGTGCAGCCGCCCAAGATCCGCTCACCTGAGCGCCACCCCTATCAAAGGTGGTGAGAATCACGCTTCCACACCCGACGGGATTTCACCATGCGGACGCCCGCCGGACAGGCCTCCCGACCGAAATGTGAACGTCACATGCCCAGCGCGAGCAGCCGCTCCTCGACCCGCTCCGGCGCGTACAGGTACTCCACGACCAGCGCACCCGCCCCCACCAGACCGGCCCGCTCCCCGAGCCGTGAGGTCAGTACGTGCAGATGAGCGGTGGAGCGCGGCAGCGCCCGCTGGTACAGCAGCTCCCGTACGCCCGTGAGGAAGGAGGTTCCGGCCAGGTCTCCCGCGATCATCAGCACCCCGGGGTTGAGCAGGGTCACCACGGTCGCCAGGACGTCGCCGACCTGCCGTCCCGCCTCGCGGGCGAACGCCGCCGCCCCCGGGTGCCCCGAGGCCAGCAGGTCCCGTACGTCCGAGCCGGACGCGGCCGGCACCCCGGTCTCGGCCAGCCGTCGCGCGACGGCGCCACCGCTGGCCACGGCGGCGAGACAGCCGTAGGACCCGCAGCGGCACAGGGCCTGCGCGCCCGCCGGGATCCGGATGTGGCCGATGTCGCCGGCACCCCCGTCGATCCCCCGGAAGATGGAACCGCCCACGACGACTCCGGCGCCGATACCGGTCGAGACCTTGACCAGGACGAAGGCCTGGCAGTCGGGGTGGCCGGTGCGCTGTTCGCCGTAGGCCATGAGGTTGGCGTCGTTGTCGACGAGGACCGGTACCCGGGGGGCGCCGGTGTGGTCCGTGAAGGCGCGGGCCAGGCGGCCTCTTATGTCGTAGCCGTCCCAGCCGGGCATCATCGGCGGCTGGACGACCCGGCCGGTGTCGGAGTCGACCGGGCCGGGGACCGCGAGACCGATCCCGCAGACCTCGGACGCCCGGTGTCCGGCCTTCTCCAGCAACTCGGCGAACCAGCGGCCGAGTTCGCCGAGCACGGCGTCCGGGCCGTCCTCGATCACCAGCGTGCCGCCGTGCTCGGCGAGGATCTCGCCGGTGAGCGAGAGGACGCACGCGCGCGCGTGGCGGGTGTCCAGGTCCGCCGCGAGGACTACGGCATGGGCGTCGTCGAATTCGAGGGTGATCGAGGGGCGACCGCCCAGCGGGGAGTCCACCGGACCGCCCGCGCCCTCGCGCAGCCAGCCCGCGCGGAAGAGCCGGTCCAGGCGCTGGCCGACGGTCGCGCGTGAGAGGCCCGTCACTTGCTGGAGGGCGCCGCGGGTCGTGGCGCGCCCGGTGCGCACCAGTTCGAGCAGATCGCCGGCGCTCGCTTGACCTCGTCCAGTCATGCGCACCCCCTTGTGTTTCTCAACCCTGCATTACATATTGAGTTTTGCGTGTTAAATAGACGTAACCCTACGGTAGCCATGACCGAACCGGTCGGCACGACGTGTTTCGTGGAGTCCCGAGTGGATCGCACTGCCCAGCTCACAGCCCTCCCGATGGAGCACCACCTCGTATACGATCCGCCGTCCTTGTCAGGTTCCCTGCACCTCAGGGCGGCTGCCGTACTCGAAGGGAACTGGACGGGAACCTCAACGGTCCCCTCCCGTGGTCTGTATCCGCACCAGTGGTCCTGGGACTCCGCCTTCATCGCGATCGGCCTGCGGCACCTCTCGCCGCTGCGGGCCCAGACGGAGCTGGAGACGCTGCTCGCCGCCCAGTGGGGCGACGGCCGTATCCCGCACATCGTCTTCAACCCCTCCGTACCGCTCGACGCGTACTTCCCGAGCCCCGACTTCTGGCGCTCCTCGACCGCGGGCCACACCGCGGGCGCCCCGCGCACCGTACAGACCTCGGGCATCGTGCAGCCACCGGTGCACGCGCTGGCAGCGTGGCTGGTGCACTGCGCGGACCCTGGTCTCTCCCGCGCACGCGGCTTCCTGGCAGGCGTCTACCCCCGGCTGGCCGCCTGGCACCGCTATCTGCTGCACCGGCGCGACCTGGGCGGGGGCGGGCTCGCGTCCGTCGTGCACCCCTGGGAACAGGGTATGGACAACAGCCCTTGCTGGGACGCCCCGTTGAGTCGCATCACCCCCGCCCCGGCCCGCTCCTTCCGCCGCGCCGACCTCGACCACGGGGCCGCCGAGGACCGGCCCACGGACCTCGACTACGGCCGTTACGTGCGGCTCGCGACGGAGTACCGGGACGGCGAATACGCCGACGGGGCAAGCGAGTTCGCGGTGGAGGACCCGTCTTTCAACGCCCTGCTCATCGCCTCCGAGCACGCACTCGCCCGTATCGCACGGGAGTTGGGCGCGACCGGCACCGCCCGGCACGCCCGCGCGGAGCGCCTGACCGGCGTCCTGATCGAGCGGCTCTGGGACCCGGCGGAGGGCATGTTCTTCTGCCGTGACGTAAGGGATGGGGGTCTCATTCCCGAGCGGAGCGTCTCCGGCCTGATCCCCCTCCTCCTCCCCGACCTGCCCCGGGACATCACCTCGGCCCTCGTCCGTACGGCGTCCGGCCCGCACTTCGGGCTCGGTGACACCACCCAACTGCCGCCCAGCTACGACCTGTTGGGCGAGGCCTTCGATCCGCACCGGTACTGGCGCGGCCCGGCCTGGTTCAACACGAGCTGGCTGCTGGAGCGCGGTCTGCGGCTGCACGGCGAGCGGCCGAGGGCGGACGCGCTGCGCGACGCCGTCCTGGCGACGGCCGCCGCCACCGACTTCGCCGAGTACGTCGACCCGTACGACGGCGAGGCGTGCGGCGCGACCGGCTTCAGCTGGACCGCCGCACTGACCCTCGATCTGCTTCACGAGCCCCCCGGGCACGGCGTGTCCGGCACGGGTCTCGGCACGTTCGACATGAGTGGCACAGAAGTGAACGGCAAGGCAGTCATGGGCGCCAAGAGAGTCAAGGGAGGGGACCGGGGATGACGGACCGGCATCATCTGCTCGTGCACGGCGGGACGTTCGCAGCCGTGGGCGACGGCGGGGACATCAGCGGCGTACGGGGCGGCAGTTCCCCGGACGGGTTATTCGTACGGGACGCCCGGCACCTGAGCCGTTGGCAGTTGACGGTCGACGGCGCGGTGCCGGAGGCACTGACACCGGTGGCCGACGGGGACATGGCGCGCTGTGTCCTGGTCCCGCGCGGTGGCCGCCAGGAGCCGCCCGCGCACACGCTCTTCCGTGAACAGGCCGTCGGCGACGGCTCGTTCGTCGAGTCGCTGAAAGTGACCAGCAACCGGCCGGTGCCGACCACGGTCCGGCTCGCGGTCACCGCGGACGCCGACTTCACCGACCAGTTCGAACTCCGCTCCGACTACCGCACGTACGCGAAGACCGGAGCCACCCGCTCCCGCCAAGTCCTCGACGACGGCGTGGAGTTCGCCTACCAGCGCGGCGAATGGCGTTCTTGTACGACGGTCACGGCCGAGCCCGCCCCCGACGGCGTCGAGGAGACCGGCACCGGCGCCCGCCGCATGGTGTGGACCCTGGACCTGGAACCGCACGGCACCGCCGAGTTGGCGCTGCGGGTGATGGCCCGCCCGCACGGCGACAAGCGGGCCCTGCGGGTACCGCGCTCACCGGCCGCGCTGAACGAGCAACTCCTCGCGCTGGAGGGCGAGTACGTCCAGGGCGTCTCCTTCCCCACCGGCTGGCCGGAGTTGGCCGCCGCCTGCGCCCGGGGCCTGTCGGACCTGGCCTCGCTCCAGGTCCCGGCGACGGGCCTCGACGGCGAGGAGTTGCGGGTACCGGCGGCGGGCGCGCCCTGGTTCCTGACCCTGCTGGGCAGGGACGCGCTACTGACGTCGTTGTTCGCCCTCCCCTACCGCCCCCAACTCGCCGCCGCTACGCTCCCGGCGCTCGCCGCGACCCAGGCGACAGCGGTCGGCCCCGAGTCGGTCTCCCAGCCCGGCAAGATCGTGCACGAGGTGCGGCACGGCGAGCTGGCGCACTTCGGGCAGGTGCCGTACGGGCGTTACTACGGCTCGGTCGACGCCACCCCGCTGTTCCTCGTACTGCTCGGCGCGTACGTCGAGCAGACCGGCGACACGGCACTCGCCCGGCGCCTGGAGTCCAACGCCCGCGCGGCGGTGGGCTGGATGCTCGACCACGGCGGCCTGACCTCGCGCGGTTATCTGGTCTACCGCGCGGACCAGGGCGGCCTGGCCAACCAGAACTGGAAGGACTCCCCCGGCGCCATCTGCGGAGCCGACGGCACCCGCGCAAGCGGTCCCGTGATGGCGGCGGGGGCCCAGGGGTACGCGTACGACGCGCTGCGCCGCACCGCGTGGGTGGCGCGGACGGTGTGGGAGGACGAGACGTACGCGGCCCTCCTGGAGCAGGCGGCGTCCGACCTGCGGGACCGTTTCCAGCAGGACTTCTGGATGCGGGACCACTCCTTCCCGGCGCTGGCGCTGGACGGGGAGGGCCGCCAGGTGGACGCGCTGGCGTCGGACGCGGGCCATCTGCTCTGGTCGGGCCTCCTCGACAAGGAGTACGGCGAACTGGTCGGCCGCAGGCTCCTGGAACCGGACTTCTTCTCCGGCTGGGGCGTCCGCACACTCGCCTCCGGACAGGCTGCGTACCACCCGCTCTCCTACCACCGGGGTTCGGTGTGGCCGCACGACAACGCGCTGATCACGCTGGGCCTCTCGCGCTACGGCCTGCACGACGAGGCCCGTACGGTCGCCCACGCGCTGGTCGACGCGGCGACGGCGGCCGGCCACCGCCTCCCGGAGGTCCTCGCGGGCTACGGCCGCGACACCCACCCGGAGCCGGTCCCGTACCCGCACGCGTGCGTACGGGAGTCCAGGTCGGCGGCGGCTCCGCTGGCGCTGCTCACGGCGGTAGGGGGCGCGTGACGCAACGGTGATAAGCCGTTTGCCGGGTGTTTGCCCAGTTCCGTGAACAGGGGCATGAGGCAACTCGTACGGAAGAGCGGCGGTCCTGCCTGCCCAGTTCGGACCGCCACTCCGACTACGGGCTCCTCATGGAAGGACCTTCGGGTTGCCTCAGCACACGAGCACGCGCAAGTCACCGAACACGGCCGGGGCAGCCGATGGCCAGGTTCCGCCGCCGGACATCGACACCGCCGTGGACACGGAGCCGACTCCGGGCGACGCGATAGCGACACCGGCCGGGGACGAGACCGTCGCCGAGCCCGTCGTAGAGACTCCGGCCAAGACCGGGAAGGCCGTAGAAACTCCTGCCGAGGCCTCGGCCGAGGCTCCGGCGGAGGCGGGGCCCCACACCGGGTCCGCGGCGGCAGAGCCCGAGTCGGCCAAGAACACCGACGCCGACGACTCCGAGGAGCCCGACTCCGAGGCCCCGGACTCCGAAGCCGCCGAGAAGGCCGCCGAGGCTGACCCGGCCACCGCCGACCCCGGCGCCGAAACCGACCGCGAGGTCACCGCGCGCGAAGCCGATCCCGAGATCGCCGCCCCTGACGCTGAAGTCGCCGACTCACCCGAGGCCGAAGCCGAAGCCGAAGCAGAGGTCGAAGCAGAGGTCGAAGCCTCCGAGGACACCCCCGCCCCCGAAGCCGCCGCAGACATCGCCCCCGGCGACCCCGCCCCGGCAGCCCCCGCCGACCAGTCCCCCACCACCCCCCGCCCCACCCGCCCCGGCCCCCGCAACTGGAGCAGTCGGCTGGGCCTGCGGCGGCGGATGCGGAGCTGGCGGGAGAAGCACCCCGTCGCCGCTCGCGTCGTGTCCTGGACCGTCACCGTGCTTGCCGCCGGCGTCGTCTACGTGTGTCTGCTGATGCCGACGACGCTGAACAGCCTGAAGCCGGCCGAGTTCATGCGGCTCCCGGCGGAGGCGATCATGGGGGCCGTCGTCCTGATGAGCCTGCCGCGGCGGCCGCGGATCGTGCTGGCGGCGTTCTCCGGTGCGCTGACCGCCGTCGTGGCGATCCTGAACATGCTCGACATGGGCTTCAACGAATACCTGGGCCGGGGCTTCAACGTCGTCCTGGACTGGAGCCTGTTCGCCGACGCCCGCGGCTACCTCGTGGACACGCTCGGCGGGACGGTCACCTCCGCCGTCACGGTCGGTGTCATCCTCTTCGTCCTGCTGCTGATCGTGCTGGTCGCACTGGCCACGGTCCGGCTCAGCAACCTGCTGGCCGCCCACAAGCCGCAGGCGTCCCGGGGCGCGCTGATCGCGGGCACCGCCTGGATCACCTGCACGGCCTTCGGCCTCCAGGTCTCCGACGTGCCGCTCGCCGCCGACCACACCGCCGCGATCCTCAAGCTCCGCACCGTGGCGATCCGCAACACCCTGCGCGACGAGGCGGAGTTCGAGAAGGTCGCCAAGGTCGACGCCTTCGGCAACACCCCGGGCAGCCAGCTCGTCCCGGACCTGCGCGGCAAGGACATGATCTTCACCTTCATCGAGAGCTACGGCCGCAGCGCGATCGAGGACCCGATCATGGCGCCCGGTGTCGACGAGACGCTCGCCGCCGACACCCAGGCCCTGTCGAAGGCCGGCTTCGCCGCGAAGAGCGGCTGGCTGACCTCGGCGACCTACGGCGGCAGCAGCTGGCTGGGCCACTCGACGACCATGTCGGGGCTGTGGGTCAACAACCAGCAGCGCTACCGCACGGTGATGGCCAGCGACCACCTGAGCCTGACCGACGCCTTCAAGAAGACCGGCGACTACGACACCGTCGGCGTGATGCCGGGCATCCAGAAGGGCTGGCCGGAGCAGAGCTTCTACGGCCTCGACAAGGTCTACAACGCCTTCCAACTGGGCTACAAGGGACCGAAGTTCAGCTGGTCGACGATGCCCGACCAGTACGCCCTCGAACAGTTCCAGAAGCAGGTGCACAGCAAGCCGCGGACCGACGGCAAGTCGCTGATGTCGATGATCATCCTGACGTCGAGCCACCAGCCGTGGGCGCCGATCCCGAAGCTCGTCCCGTGGGACCAGCTGGGCGACGGTTCGATCTTCGACGCGATCCAGAAGGCCGGCAACAAGGCCTCCGACGTCATCGCCGACACCACCAAGTCCCGCCAGGAGTACGGCAAGTCGATCCAGTACTCGGTGAACTCCCTCACCCAGTGGCTGGAGCGCTACGGCAACGACAACACCGTGCTGGTCTTCCTCGGCGACCACCAGCCGATCGCCCGGGTCAGCGGCAACCACGCCAGCCGTGACGTGCCGATCTCGATCGTCGCCAAGGATCCCAAGGTCCTTGCGAAGATCGACAGTTGGAACTGGACGGACGGTCTGCGCCCCGCGCACGACGCCCCGGTGTGGAAGATGAGCGCCTTCCGCGACAAGTTCCTCACTGCGTACGGCTCGACGCCCCACCCGAAGACCAACTAGCCGCCCGAGGAGTCGAGTTCGGCATCCTCACCGATCCCCGCGCAGTCGTACGGGTCCTTCAGCCAACCGTCGGGCAGCACCACCCTGTTGTTGCCCGAGGTACGGCCGCGGGGCCCGTCCGCGCCTGTGGGCCAGGGCTGGTCGAGGTCCAACTCGTCGAGGCCGGAGCGGAGTTCATCCAGCGAGGACGTGATGGCGAGGCGCTTGCGCATCTCGCTGCCGACCGCGAAGCCCTTCAGGTACCAGGCGACGTGCTTGCGGAAGTCGATGACCCCGCGCGCCTCGTCGCCGATCCACTCGCCGAGCAGGGTCGCGTGCCGCACCATGATGTCCGCGACCTCGCGCAACGACGGCTTCAAGACGTCCTGTTCACGTCCTTCGAAGGCGGCCACGAGGTCGGCGAACAGCCACGGGCGCCCCAGGCAGCCGCGCCCGACCACGACCCCGTCGCACCCGGTCTCGCGCACCATCCGCACCGCGTCCTGCGCGGACCAGATGTCGCCGTTGCCGAGCACGGGGATCTCCGGCACATGCTCCTTCAGCCGGGCGATCGCGTCCCAGTCGGCGGTGCCGCCGTAGTGCTGGGCGGCGGTGCGGCCGTGCAGCGCGATGGAGGTGACGCCCTCCTCGACGGCGATACGGCCGGCGTCGAGGAAGGTGATGTGGTCGTCGTCGATGCCCTTGCGCATCTTCATGGTGACCGGCAGGTCCCCGGCGCCGCTGACGGCCTCGCGCAGGATCGCCCGCAGCAGGTTCCGCTTGTACGGCAGCGCGGAGCCGCCGCCCTTGCGGGTGACCTTCGGGACCGGGCAGCCGAAGTTGAGGTCGATGTGGTCGGCGAGGTTCTCGTCCGCGATCATGCGGACGGCCTTGCCGACGGTCGCCGGGTCCACGCCGTACAGCTGGATCGAGCGCGGCTTCTCGGTCGCGTCGAAGTGGACCAGCTGCATGGTCTTCTCGTTGCGTTCGACCAGCGCCCGGGTCGTGATCATCTCGCTGACGAACAGGCCCTTGCCGCCGCTGAACTCCCGGCACAGGGTGCGGAAGGGCGCGTTGGTGATCCCGGCCATGGGGGCCAGGACGACGGGCGGCGAGACGGTGTGCGGGCCGATCCGCAAGGGCGACACGGCCGGGGGCGCGGGCAGGGACACGGGCGTGGACATTGCTCCATTGTGGCGCACGGCTTCCGGTGCCCGCGGACGGAGCGGTGGCCGGAGATCATGTAGCGGTCATTAGTTAGACGCACTATCGAGTTTCGCGTACGATGGTTCGCATGCCCGAGCTCAGCCACCGTCGCCGCATGCTGGTGCTCGCGATCTGCTGCATGAGTCTGCTGATCGTGAGCCTGGACGTCACCATCCTGAACGTCGCTCTGCCCGCCATGCAGACCGATCTGCACGCGAGCACGTCCGGTCTGCAGTGGACGATCGACGCGTACACCCTGGTCCTCGCCTCTCTGTTGATGCTGGCGGGCTCCACCGCCGACCGGATCGGCCGCAAGCGGGTCTTCATCGTCGGCCTGGTGGTCTTCAGCGTGGGCTCGCTGCTCTGCTCGCTCGCGCCCGACCTGAACGCGCTGATCTGGTTCCGCATGATCCAGGCGGTCGGCGGCTCGATGCTCAACCCGGTCGCCATGTCGATCATCACCAACACCTTCACCGAGCCGCGCGAGCGCGCCCGGGCGATCGGGGTGTGGGGTGCGGTCGTCGGCATATCGATGGCCGCCGGACCGCTGATCGGCGGGCTGCTCGTGGACTCGGTCGGCTGGCGCTCGATCTTCTGGATCAACCTGCCGGTGGGTGTGGCCGCGCTGCTGCTCACCCTGAAGTTCATCCCCGAGTCCCGCGCACCCAAGGCCCGCCGTGCCGACCCGGTCGGCCAGCTCCTGGTGATCGCCCTGTTCGGCTCGCTGACGTACGCGATCATCGAGGCGCCGGACTCCGGGTTCACCGCGATCCTGCCCTTCGCGGCGCTCGCGCTCGTCGCCCTGGTCGGCCTCGTCTGGTACGAGCCGCGGCGCGACGAACCCCTCATCGACCTGCGCTTCTTCCGCTCCGCGCCGTTCAGCGGGGCCACGGTGATCGCGATCAGCGCGTTCTCGGCGCTGGGCGGCTTCCTGTTCCTGTCCACGCTGTATCTGCAGAACGTGGTCGGTCTGGACGCGCTGCACGCCGGACTGTGGATGCTGCCGATGGCGGTGCCGACGTTCCTGTGCGCGCCGATCTCCGGCCGACTGGTCGGCAGTCGCGGACCCCGGATACCCCTCCTGATCGCGGGCTCCGCGATGACCGTGAGCGCGCTGCTGTTCGCCGGCTTCGAGGCGGAGACGTCCAACGTCTCGCGCTTCATCGGGTACTTGCTGTTCGGCATCGGCTTCGGGTTCGTGAACGCGCCGATCACCAATACGGCGGTCTCCGGGATGCCGCGCGCCCAGGCGGGAGTCGCGGCGGCCGTCGCCTCCACGAGCCGTCAGCTGGGCCAGACCCTCGGCGTCGCGGTGGTCGGCGCGGTGCTGGCCTCCGGAGTCGGATCGTCGTCGTACAAGGACACGTTCGTGTCGGCGGCACGCCCCGGCTGGTGGATTCTCGTGGCGTGCGGCCTGGCCGTACTGGTACTGGGCGCGGTGACCAGCGGCACCTGGGCCCGCCGAACCGCCGAGCGCACGGCGGAGAAGCTGTCGTCCGTCGAGGTACGCGAGGCGGCGGGGATCACCGCGTAACCCTCCGGGACGACCGAACGCCCCCCACACACCACCGAGTTGACCGGACAGATCCGCCAGGTCGCCGCCGCGCAAGTCGAAGGCGTCAGCGGCGGTAGGCGCGTCGCCGACGGAGCGGGCGACGTAGACGGCGCGCAAGCCGAACCGACCCCGCCCACCGCCGAACGCACAACGCAGCAGCTGCCGTCCGCCGAAGTCCGCGAGGCGGCGGGGATCACCGCGTAACCCTCCGGGACGACCGAACGCCCCCCAGACACCACCGAGTTGACCGGACAGGACAGGTCCGTCAGGTCGTCGCGTAGGACGCGTAGGAGCCGCCCGGTCGCGTGATCCTTCCGTTGTCAGCCGTTGGCGGTTTCAGTAAATTGAACAGATGTCCGACGCGATGGTCATGCGGCGCTCAGGGTGGACGTTCTCGTTCGACGGTCGGTCGTTGACCATCACCCGGCGGGGGACGCCCTGGCGCCGCAAACGGGTCGAGCGGTTGCCGCTCGGCCGGCTGCGCGCCTGCTACCTCCGGCATTCGGAGAGCCACGGCCTCGAAAGTCACGACTTCTGGCTGGTGTACGACACCGACGCGGTGCTGCTCGGCGTCGGCCGGCAGTACTTCGAAGGCTACGCCTTCTGGTTCACCAAGTTCCTCAGCGAGGCGATCCGCGAGCGGCTGCGCCGGATCTTCGAGCACACCATCGGGCTCGGTCCGCATCCCGAGGCGGAACTGCTCCGCGTCATCCGGCCGGCGCTGAACCTCCATCCGCACAGCTTCAGCTCGGGCGACATTCCCTACCGTCTGGCCGCGCTGCGCAGGGACGACGGCCTGGAGCGGGGCAGCCGGATGCCCGGTCCGACCCGGCCCTCCGACCTCCAGACCGATCACGCCTACGCGTTGCGCCACGAGGCACCGAGCTTCGAGAACTGGTGGACCTTCGTCGAGTACGTCCGCGAGGGCTACGAGCCGGTGGACGAACCGGGCTGGGAAGAGGTCGTGGAGGATCTGGGGCGGGGCCGGGAGTTCATGACCCTGAGCAATCCGGGGTACAACCGGTCGGGATATCCGAGGACTTGACGCGGCGGAGGCAGCCCGGGCTCACTTCTCCAGCGCGATCGCGTGCAGCCGCTCCAGCCGCTGCCTCGACTCCTCGTCCGCCGGTGCGTACGTCACCATCCGCGGGCCTCGCGAAGGGCCGAGCCACAGGTCGGTGTGGTCGACGGTGAGGCGGCCGACGTGGGCGTTGCGGAACTCCTTGCGGCGGGGGCTGGCGCCCATCACCTCGTGGCGGTCCCAGACCTCGCAGAACTCGGGGGACGTGTGCAGCCGCTTGAGCAGGGTCTTCCAGGTGGGGTCGGCGAGATGGTCGGCCATCGAGCCCCGGAAGCGGGCGGCCATGAGCCGCTGGGTCTTCTCCAGGTGCACGATCGAGGACCGCCACTCCTGGTGCGTGTAGGAGAGGATCATGCAGTTGCGGTCCTCGGGCGGCACCGCGTCCAGGTCGCAGAGCAGCATTCCGTAGGTGCGGTTGTAGGCGAGGATGTCGTACCGGGCGTTCTGGAGGCAGGCCGGGATGGGGTCGAGCTGGTCCAGCATCGCCTGGAGGGCGGGCGTGACGACCGGGCAGACGGTGGCCGGCTGCGGATCGGTCGCGTCGGCCAGCTGGAACAGGTGGCTGCGCTCGCTGCGGTCGAGCAGCAGGGTGCGGGCCAGCGCGTCGAGGACCTGGACGGAGACCTGGATGTCCCGGGCCTGTTCGAGCCACGTGTACCAGGTGACGCCGACCGCGGCGAGCTGCGCGACCTCCTCGCGGCGCAGCCCGGGCGTACGGCGCCGGGTGCCTCGCGGGAGGCCGACCTGCTCGGGGGCGATGTGCTCGCGGCGGTGGCGCAGGAACGCGGCGAGTTCATGGCGCCGGACCGTCGAGGCGGTCTGCTGTGCCGCTGGTCGCGCCGTCCCTGTCGCTGTCGCTGTCGCCGTCTCCTGTGCCATCGTCGTCATCACCCCAGTCTGCCGCCGCGCGGACCCTGTTTCCAGGTAGTCCTGCTACCAGGATAAGGACACTCTGGTACCAGTCTGCCGACAGGCGCAGGCTCGTCGGCGTGACCGAAACCATGACTTCCCGCACCGTCCGATCCCCGGCGGCGCCACCCGTGCTCGGCGGCCTCGGACTGTTCACGGTGCTGCTGGCCGCGGCGCTGCCCCTCATCGACTTCTTCATCGTCAACGTGGCCCTGCCGACCATCGGCAAGGACCTCTCGGCGAGCGAGGCCGTCCTCGAACTCGTCGTCGCCGGCTACGGAGTCTCGTACGCCGTGCTGCTCGTCCTCGGCGGCCGGCTCGGCGACCTGTTCGGGCGCCGTCGGCTCTTCCTGGGCGGGATGGCCGCCTTCGGCGTGACCTCGCTGGCCTGCGGCCTCGCGCCCACCGCCTGGACGCTGGTCGCCGCGCGGATCGCGCAGGGCGCGGCCTCCGCCGCGATGCTCCCGCAGGTCCTCGCCACCATCCAGGCCGCGACCCAGGGCCCGCGCCGCGCCAGGGCGATGGGCCTGTACGGCGCGACGGCCGGCCTCGCCATGGTGGCGGGGCAGATCCTCGGCGGGGTCCTGGTCGCCGCCGACATCTGGGGTACCGGCTGGCGCGCGGTGTTCCTGG
This sequence comes from Streptomyces sp. NPDC050548, assembly GCF_044457385.1. Classification (NCBI taxonomy): domain Bacteria; kingdom Bacillati; phylum Actinomycetota; class Actinomycetes; order Kitasatosporales; family Streptomycetaceae; genus Streptomyces; species Streptomyces sp. NPDC050548. The sequence goes on along the minus strand of NZ_JBITGV010000003.1, from coordinate 185,949 downwards.
TGAACGTGCCGGTGGTCGTCGTAGGGCTGTTCCTGGCCGCCAAGGTCGTACCGGAGACGCGTTCGCAGCACCCGGAGCCGGTGGACGTGCCCGGTACCTTCCTGCTGGCCGCGTCGCTGCTGGCGCTGCTGGTGCCGCTGACCGAGGGCCGGGCGGCGGGCTGGCCGTTGTGGACGTGGCTGTCGCTGGCCGCGTTCCCGGGGATCGTGTCCGCGTTCTACGCGGTGGAGCGCCGGGCGGACCGGCAGGGCCGGACGCCGCTGGTGCCGCCGAGTCTGCTGGCGCTGACCTCGTTGCGGCGCGGGCTGACGATCATCCTGCCGCTGTCGATCGGCTTCTCCGGGTTCATGTTCGTGATCGCGGTGGGGCTGCAGCGCGGCGCCGACCTGGGCCCGGTCGCGGCGGGCCTGGCGCTCGCCCCGATGGCCGTGGCCTTCTTCCTCGTCTCGCTGGCCGGGCCGCGCCTGGTGACCCGGTACGGCACCCGGGTCGTGGCGGTGGGGTCGGTCGTGCAGGGGGTGGGCGTGGGGTTGATCGTGCTGGCCGCGTGGCGCTCCTGGCCGGACCTCGGTTTCGTCGAACTGCTCCCGGGGATGGCGGTCGCCGGTGCCGGTCAGGCACTCCAACTGCCCATCATCTTCCGGATCGTGCTGTCCGAGGTGCCGCCGGCCCGGGCCGGTGTGGGCGCTGGCGTGATGGTGACCACGCAGCAGTCGGCGCTGGCGCTGGGTGTGGCCACGCTCGGCACGCTGTTCCTGTCGCTGATCCCGGGCATGGGCATGCGGGACGCCCTGGTGACCACGCTGTTGGTGCAGTTGGCGGGTGTGGTGCTGACCGGGCTGCTCAGCCTGCGGCTGCCGCGCACGATCGGCTGAAAGCCGGACGAACCGTCGGATGACATGTTCACAGCTTGGACAACTCGGCGTGAATTGAGCACTGTTGATGTTGATATTGCTGCACACTCCTTGCCGGAGACTCCTGAGCGGAGGCGAGGCGCATGTTGCAGATCAACACGAGCAAGGTGAGCCGCTGGGACCAGCACGGGCGGGAACATGTCGTCCGCGTGCAGCGCAAGGGCGCGCAGCGCATGATCGTGTGCGACACCTGCGGCTGGAAGAAGAGCGCGCAGTTCCTGCCCTGGCTGAAGGCGGAGGAGCATCTGGCGGAGGAGCACCAGGCGACGGTGGATCCGTCCGGCGGCTGACCGGGGAGCGAGCGATGAGTTCGCGGGGCGGGGGGAGTCGTATCCGGCGTATGCGAGATGACCGTATGCGATACGACTCCCCGGACCGGAAGGCCGACCGATGAACTCTCTCCACGACACCCTGCGGCGAAGCGTCGACGACGGCACCGTGCCGGGGGCGGTGGGCCTGGTGGCCCGTGGTGACGACGTCGAGGTGGTGGCCGTCGGCTCCGTCGACGTCGAGGGCACCGCCCCGATGGCCCGCGACTCGATCTTCCGGATCGCGTCGATCACCAAGCCGATCACGGCGGCGGCGCTGCTGACGCTGGTGGACGAGGGCCGGGTCGGGCTCGACGACCCGGTGGCCGAGTGGCTCCCGGAGCTGGCGAAGCCGGTGGTGGTCCGCACGCCCACGAGTCCCGTCGACGACGTCGTGGCGGCCGAACGCCCGGTCACCGTCGAGGACCTGCTCAGCTTCCGCGCCGGCTGGGGACTCCCCTCCGACTTCGCGCTGCCCGCCGCGCGGTCCCTGTTCGCGATCCAGGACCACAGCCGCCCCTTCGGGGACTGGCCGGACCCCGACACCTGGCTGGGCCAGCTCGCCCAGGTGCCGATGCTGCACCAGCCGGGCGAGGCCTGGCTCTACGGCACCTCGTCCGCCCTCCAGGGCATCCTGGCCGCCCGGGTGTCGGGCCGCGCTTTCCCCGACTTCCTGGCGGAGCGGATCTTCGAACCGCTGGGCATGCGGGACACCGGCTTCGAGGTACCGGCGTCGAAACGCGACCGCTTCACCTCGTCCTACGCCCCGGCCGGGGACGGCACCCTGCGCCTGACGGACACCCCGGACGGCGACTACAGCAGCCTGCCGCGTTTCCCCTCGGGCGGCGGGGCCCTGGTCTCCACGGCCGACGACTGGCTGGCGTTCGCCCGTATGCTGCTGGCCGGCGGGCAGGGGCTCCTCTCCCCCACCTCGGTGAGCCGTATGACCACGAACCACCTCACGGCCGCCCAGCGCGAGGCCGCGATCCTCTTCCTGGAGGGCCAGGGCTGGGGCTACGGCGGCCAGGTCGACGTCGCCCCGATCGACCCGTGGAACGTCCCCGGCCGCTACGGCTGGATCGGCGGCACCGGCACCACGGCCCACATCGTCCCGCCGACGGACACGGTCACGATCCTGCTGACCCAGGTGGCGATGACGGGTCCGACACCGATGCGGCTGATGCGGGAGTTCTGGGAGTCCACGGCCTGAAGGCCGTCAGCCGCGCAGCCCGCGCAGCAGCAGCTCCACCATCGCCTCGAACTCCGCCTCCACGCCCGGCTTCAGCCACTCCCGCGCGTAGGACGGGTCGTGGAAGCGGCCCGTGGCCTGGAAGACGGTGCGGGCGGCGACGGCCGGGTCGGAGACCGTGAAGACACCGGCGTCGACGCCCGCCCGGACGATCTCGGTGAGCTGGCCGGTCAGCTCGTCGATGTGCGCGCCGACGACGTCGACCGCGTCCTCCGCGAGCACCGAGTACGTGGCGAACAGCTCGGGATCGCCGCCCGCCTTCTGCCGCTTGGCCTCGAACAGCCCCGCGAGCCAGTCCCGCAACCGGTCCTCCGGGCCACGGTCCTCCGTCACGTAACGCGCCAGCGTCGACGCCGTACGGTCCAGCCAGCGCTTGGTGACCGCCTCGCGCAGCGCCGCCTTCGTCCCGAAGTGCCGGTAGACGGTGCCATGGCTGACGCCGAGCGCGCGGGCCACGTCCACCACGGTCGCCTTCGCGGGGCCGTGGCGGCGCAGCACCTCCTCGGTCACTTCGAGGATGCGCTCGGCGGTCAGGGTCTCGCTCGCTGCCATGGGGAAGACCGTACCCGCAGGCCGGGTCCTGATCAGTGCTCGCTGTCGAGGTGCGCCATCGCCGCGGCCGGGTAGCGCTCGCCGAGCGCCGAGTCCGCCGGCACGGCCGCCTCGATCGCGGCGAGGTCCTCCGCGTCGAGTACGACGTCCAGCGCGCCCAGCGACTCGGTCAGCCGGTCCCGGGTGCGGGCGCCGATCAGCGGCACGATGTCCTCGCCCCGGGACAGCACCCAGGCGGTGGCGAGCTGCGCGACGGAGACGCCCTTCTGCTCGGCGATCTTCCGCAGCTGCTCGACCAGGCCCAGGTTGTGCTGGAGGTTCTCGCCCTGGAAACGGGGCGAGTGCGCCCGGTAGTCGCTCGCGCCGAGCTGCCGGTCGGGCGCGAAGTGCCCGGAGATCAGGCCGCGGGACAGCACGCCGTACGCCGTGACGGAGATGCCCAGTTCACGGGTGGCCGGCAGGATGCGGTCCTCGATGCCCCGGGTGATCAGCGAGTACTCCAGCTGGACGTCCGCGATGGGCGCGACGGCGGCGGCCCGCCGGATCGTGTCGGCGCCCGCCTCGCTGAGGCCGATGTGCCGGACGTAGCCCTGCTCGACCAGTTCGGCGATCGCGCCGACCGTCTCCTCGATCGGTACGTCGGGGTCGACCCGGGCGATCCGGTACACGTCGATGTGGTCGACGCCGAGGCGTTGCAGCGAGTAGGCGGCGAAGTTCTTCACGGCGGCGGGCCGGCCGTCGTACCCGTTCCAGGCACCGTCCGCACCGCGCAGCGCCCCGAACTTCACGCTGGTGAGCGCCTGTTCGCGGCGGGCGGCGGGGGCGGCGCGCAGGGCCTCGCCGATCAGCATCTCGTTGTGGCCCATGGTGTAGAAGTCGCCGGTGTCGAGCAGGGTGACGCCCGCTTCGAGGGCGGCGTGGATGGTCGCGATGGCCTCGGTCCGGTCGGCCTCGGCGTAGGCGGAGGACATGGCCATGCAGCCGAGGCCGAGCGCGGAGACCTGGGGACCGGTGGTACCGAGCGAGCGTGTGGGGATCGTGGGGATCGTCATGTGGACCACCATGACATGACAGCTGACAGATTTCAATATCTGTCATTCCAACTTCCATCGGAGTGGTCCATACCTCTTGACGAAAGGTCTGGACCACGCGCACTCTCATGCCAGCACTGTCATGCCTACGACACCTCACCGCACCCCCACCGGGAGGCCCCGTATGCTCCGCCGCGCCCTGCGCCTGCTCGCCGCCGCCCTGACCGCGGCCTGCCTCGCCCAACTCCCCGTCGCCGGGGCCGCCTCCGCGGCCGACACCTGCGCCGTCAAGTCCCGCCCGGCCGGCAAGGTTCTCCAGGGCTACTGGGAGAACTGGGACGGCTCGTCCAACGGCGTCCACCCGCCCTTCGGCTGGACCCCGATCACCAACTCCGCGATCGCCACGCACGGTTACAACGTGATCAACGCGGCCTTCCCGGTCATCCGTTCCGACGGAACGGCCCTCTGGGAAGACGGCATGGACGCCGGAGTGAAGGTGGCCACGCCCGCCGAGATGTGCGCGGCGAAGGCCTCGGGCCAGACGATCCTGATGTCGATCGGCGGCGCGGCCGCGGGCATCGACCTCAGCTCGTCCACCGTGGCCGACAAGTTCGTCTCGACGATCGTCCCGATCCTGAAGAAGTACAACTTCGACGGCATGGACATCGACATCGAGACAGGCCTGGTGGGCAGCGGAAACATCGCCCAACTCTCAACCTCCCAGGCCAACTTGATCCGCATCATCGACGGCATCCTGGCCCAGATGCCGTCCAACTTCGGCCTGACGATGGCCCCGGAGACCGCGTACGTCACCGGCGGCAGCATCACGTACGGCTCGATCTGGGGCGCGTACCTGCCGATCGTCAAGAAGTACGCGGACAACGGCCGCCTGTGGTGGCTCAACATGCAGTACTACAACGGCAGCATGTACGGCTGCTCCGGCGACTCGTACTCGGCCGGCACGGTCGCGGGCTTCACCGCCCAGACCGACTGCCTCAACAAGGGCCTGGTCGTGCAGGGCACGACGATCAAGGTCCCGTACGACAAGCAGGTCCCGGGCCTGCCGGCCCAATCGGGCGCGGGCGGCGGCTACATGACCCCGTCCCTGGTCTCCCAGGCCTGGCGGCACTACGGCACGTCCCTCAAGGGCCTGATGACCTGGTCGATCAACTGGGACGGCTCGAAGAACTGGACGTTCGGCGACAACGTGAAGGCGTTGCAAGGGCGTTGAGGTTCACCTGGCCGTGAGGGCGAGCTTCGCCCCCAGCGCCACGAACGACCCCGCGAAGCTCCGCCGCAGCCATGTCATCACCCTCGGCCGTGAGGTGACGTGGCTGCGGACGGAGGCGGCGAGGACGCCGTACGCCGCGAAGACGACGAACGTCGCCAGCATGAAGACCCCGCTGAGCGCCAACATCCGTACGGCGGAGTGGGGTTCATCGGGACTCACGAACTGCGGCAGGAAGGCGAAGAAGAAGACCGTCAGCTTCGGGTTGAGGATGTTGATCAGCACGCCCCGGACGATCACGCGGCCGGCGGAAACCGGCGCGCTGTCCTGGTCGACGTCGATCGCCGCCTTGTCCTTCACGGTCGCCCATGCCATGTAGAGGAGGTAGGCGACACCGGCGTACTTGAGAACCTGGAAGGCGGTGGCACTGGCGTTCAGCAGTGCGGCCAGCCCGACGACGGTGGCCAGCACGTGCGGCACGATCCCGAGCGTGCAGGCGAAGGCCGCGAGGACGCTCGCGCGGCGCCCCCGGGAGAGACCGGCGGCGAGGGTGTAGACGACGCCGGTGCCGGGGGTGACGACCACGACGAGGGTGGTGAGGAGAAAGGCGAGGCTCATGGGGCCAGCCTGGCGGAGCCGCGGACCTCGTGGCAGGGCCAATGGGCCGCCGGTATCGGGGACCAATCACCAACGCCGGACGGGCATTTCCAGCCCGTCCGGCGTTTCGGTTCCAACAGACCTAGGCGCCGATCAGGCGACCCGCGAGGTAGCCCTCGATCTGGTCCAGCGACACGCGCTCCTGCTTCATCGAGTCGCGCTCGCGGACCGTCACCGCGTTGTCCTCAAGGGTGTCGAAGTCGACCGTCACGCAGTACGGCGTGCCGATCTCGTCCTGGCGGCGGTAGCGGCGGCCGATGGCACCGGCGTCGTCGAACTCGATGTTCCAGTTCTGCCGCAGCGCCTGGGCGAGGCCCTTGGCCTTCGGGGACAGCTCGGGGTTGCGGGACAGCGGGAGCACCGCGACCTTCACCGGGGCCAGGCGGTGGTCGAGGCGCAGCACCGTGCGCTTCTCCAACTTGCCCTTCGCGTTGGGCGCTTCGTCCTCGACGTAGGCGTCGAGCAGGAACGCGAGCATCGCGCGGCCGACACCGGCGGCCGGCTCGATGACGTACGGCGTCCAGCGCTCCTGGGCCTCCTGGTCGAAGAAGTGGAGGTCCTGGCCGGAGGCCTTGGAGTGCGCGGTGAGGTCGTAGTCGGTGCGGTTGGCGACGCCCTCCAGCTCACCCCACTCGTTGCCGCCGAACTGGAAGCGGTACTCGATGTCCGCGGTGCGCTTGGAGTAGTGGGAGAGCTTCTCCTTGGGGTGGTCGTACCACCGCATGTTCTCCTCGCGCAGGCCCAGGCCGGTGTACCAGTTCCAGCGCTCCTGCATCCAGTACTCCTGCCACTTCTCGTCCTCGCCCGGCTTGACGAAGAACTCCATCTCCATCTGCTCGAACTCGCGGGTGCGGAAGATGAAGTTGCCGGGCGTGATCTCGTTGCGGAAGGACTTGCCCATCTGCGCGATGCCGAACGGCGGCTTCTTGCGCGAAGTGGTCTGCACCTGGCCGAAGTTGGTGAAGATGCCCTGGGCGGTCTCGGGACGCAGATAGGCGATGGAGCCGGTGTCCTGCGTCGGGCCGAGGTGGGTGGAGAGCAGGCCGGAGAACTGCTTGGGCTCGGTGAACTGGCCCTTGTTGCCGCAGTTGGGGCAGTTGATGTCGGCGAGGCCGTTCTCGGGGAGGCGGCCGTGCTTGGCCTCGTACGCCTCTTCCAGGTGGTCCGCGCGGAACCGCTTGTGGCACGCGGTGCACTCGGTCAGCGGGTCGGAGAAGGTGGCGACATGGCCGGAGGCGACCCACACCTCGGGGGCCAGGATCACGGACGAGTCGATACCGACCACGTCCTCGCGCGACGTCACCATGTAGCGCCACCACTGGCGCTTCAGGTTCTCCTTGAGCTCGACACCCAGGGGTCCGTAGTCCCAGGCGGCCTTCTGGCCGCCGTAGATCTCACTGCACGGGTAAACGAAGCCACGGCGCTTGCTCAGGCTGACGATGGTGTCGATCTTGTCGGCGGCCACGATGCTCTCTTCATGACGAATGGACGGCGGCGAATGACTTAGGTTACCGGCGCCTCCTACCTCTGTATCAAATCGGTTCCACAGCCGCAGCTTGTTGACAACGGTTTCCATCTCAGTTGAAAATGACTGTCATGAACGTACGACGACGCCACATATCCGGGATCGCGATAGCCGCGGCCACCGCCCTCGGCCTCGGGACCCTCTCGGCCTGCTCCGACAGCGCGGCGGCGGCCCAGACCGACAAGTTCGACGTCGTCGCGTCGTTCTATCCGCTCCAGTACCTCGCCGAGCAGATCGGCGGGAATCACGTCCACGTCACCAGCCTCACCAAGCCCGGCCAGGAACCGCACGACCTGGAGATCAGCGCGCAGCAGATCGTCGCGCTCCAGGAGTCCGACGCGGTGCTCTACCTCAAGAACCTCCAGCCCGCCGTCGACAAGGCGGTCGACCAGTCCGAGATCAAGACGAAGATCGACGCCGCCTCCCTGACCACGCTGGAGAAGCACGGCAACGAGGTCGGCGGCCACGCGGCCTCCCACGACACCTCGGAGAACGAGGAACTGGCCGGCCTCGACCCGCACATCTGGCTCGACCCGGTTCGCTACGCCCAGGTCGCCGCGGGCGTCGGCAAGACCTTCGAGAAGGCCGACCCGAAGAACGCGGCCGACTACAAGGTCAACACCGCGGCCCTGGTCGAGAAACTGGACGCGCTCAACACCGAGTTCAGGACCGGCCTCGCCAATACCAAGACCAAGGTGTTCATCACCACCCACGCCGCCTTCGGCTACCTCGCCGAGCGCTACGGCCTCACCGAGGAGGCCATCAACGGCCTCGACCCCGAGTCGGAGCCCAGTGCCGAGCGCGTGAAGGACCTTGAGAAGATGGCGAAGGCCGACGGCGTCACCACCGTGTTCTACGAGACGCTCGTCAGCGACAAGACCGCGAAGACCGTCGCCGCCGACGCGCACCTGAAGACCGACGTCCTCGACCCCATCGAGGGCATCACGAAGAAGTCCCGCGGCACGGACTACTTCGCGGTCCAGCGGGCCAACCTCAAGGCGCTGCAGACCGCGCTGGGAACCAAGTGACCGTTACGGAGGACGTCATGGGCGAGCCCGTCATATCGCTGCGCGGAGTCCGCGCCGAGCTGGGCTCGCGCCCCGTCCTGCGCGGCATCGACCTCACCGTGCACCGCGGTGAGGTCGTCGCGCTGCTCGGCGCCAACGGCTCCGGCAAGTCGACCGCGATCCGCACGATCATCGGCCAAGTCCCGCTGAGCGAGGGCGAGATCGAGCTGTTCGGCACGGACCGGGCGCGCTTCCGGGACTGGCGGCGCGTGGGCTACGTACCGCAGCGCACCACGGCCGCGGGCGGAGTGCCCGCCACGGTCACCGAGATCGTCACCTCCGGCCGCCTCTCCCGCACCCGCTTCGGCCTGCTCCGCAAGGCCGACCACGCGGCCGTACGGCACGCCCTGGAGCTGGTCGGCATGGCGGACCGCGCCAAGGACTCGGTGAACGCGCTCTCCGGCGGCCAGCACCAGCGGGTGCTGATCGCCCGCGCGCTCGCCGCCGAACCCGAACTGCTGATCATGGACGAGCCGATGGCGGGCGTCGACCTGGCCAGCCAGCAGGTGCTCGCGGACACCCTGTCCCGCCAAGTCGCCGAGGGCACAACGGTGTTGCTCGTGCTCCACGAACTCGGCCCGCTGGAGCCCCTGATCGACCGCGCGGTCGTACTCCGCGACGGCTGCGTACAGCACGACGGCCCGCCCCCGCGCGCCCTCGGCCAGCACGCCCTGCCCGGCCACGACCACGTACACCCGCACGAGCCGCTTCACACAGGACTGCTGAGCTGATGGACCTCCTGAACTACGCCTTCATGCAGCGGGCCCTGCTCGCCGCCGTCCTGGTCGGCATCACCGCCCCCGCCGTCGGCATCTACCTCGTCATGCGCCGCCAGGCCCTCATGGGCGACGGCATCGGCCACGTCGCCATGACGGGCGTGGGCCTCGGCTTCCTCCTGAACACCTCCCCGGTCTGGATGGCGACCGGGGTCTCCGTCCTCGGCGCGATCCTCATGGAACTGATCCGCTGGTACGGCAAGACCCGCGGCGACATCGCCCTCGCGATGCTCTTCTACGGCGGTATGGCCGGCGGCGTGATGTTCATCAACCTCGCGCCCACGGGCTCCAACGCGAACCTCACGTCGTACCTCTTCGGGTCCCTGTCGACGGTCTCGCAGTCCGACGTGACCGCGATCTGTCTGCTCGCGGCCTTCGTGGTGATCGTGACGCTGGGGCTGCGCAGGCAGCTGTTCGCGGTCAGCCAGGACGAGGAGTTCGCGCGGGTCACCGGGCTGCCGGTACGCGCGCTGAACCTGCTGACGGCGATCACGGCGGCGATCACGGTGACCGTCGCGATGCGGGTCGTCGGACTGCTGCTGGTGTCGGCGCTGATGGTGGTCCCGGTGGCCGCCGCCCAGCAGCTGAGCCGGAGCTTCGCCGCGACCTTCGTGATCGCGGTGGCGATCGGCGTGAGCGTGACCATCGGCGGCACGGTCACCTCGTACTACCAGAACGTCCCGCCCGGCGCGACGATCGTGCTCCTGACCATCGGCGCGTTCATCGCGCTCACCGCCCTCGCGACCCCGCTCGCCCGCCGCCGGGCGCGGGCGGCAGCCGCCGCGCGACCCGCCGGAGACCCGGTGGAGTGCGTGATTCCAGCCACCCGGGGGACCGCCGACGAGGTCGGCGTCTGACCAAGCACAGCCCGGGCTGGCACAATGGCCCGGCAAAGTGCAGACGTGAGGAGGCAACGGTGACGACGGCCGGCCCGCCCGTGAAGGGACGATCCACCCGCCAGCGTGCCGCCGTGTCGGCGGCGCTCAACGAGGTGGACGAGTTCCGCAGCGCCCAGGAACTGCACGACATGCTCAAGCACAAGGGCGACTCGGTCGGCCTGACCACGGTCTACCGCACCCTCCAGTCCCTCGCCGACGCCGGCGAGGTGGACGTCCTGCGCACCGACGAGGGCGAGTCCGTCTACCGCCGCTGCTCCAGCGGCGATCACCACCACCACCTCGTCTGCCGCGTCTGCGGCAAGGCGGTCGAGGTCGAGGGCCCGGCCGTCGAGAAGTGGGCGGAGGCGATCGCGGCGGAACACGGCTATGTGAACGTAGCCCACACGGTGGAGATCTTCGGCACGTGCGCGGAGTGCGCGGCGGCGGCAGCCGGTTAGGTCCTGGGCCAGCCTCAGACCCGGCTGATGTGGGCGTCGAGGATCTCCCGCAGCCGGTCCGCGTCGGCGGGGTCCCGCAGGCCGCGCTTGGGCAGCATCGTGAAGTTGGCGGCGTTCTTCTCGGGGCTGAACATGTAGAAGCCGTCCGCCGTCTCCCGGTAGCGGGGCTGGACGGTCCACTGGAGCGAGGTGGACGAGTCGTCGCCGGCCACGATGACCCCGACGTCCGTCACGGTGACCCGGATCACGCCCCGCTGCTGGGCGAGGCGCTGGAACTGGCGGGCTTGAATCCGGGGCATGAACACCACCAGCAACACCACGGCGCACGCGCCGGCGATCATGGGGACCGGTACCGACTCACCCTTGTTCAGTGAGGTCACGGTCGCCATGGCGATGCAGAAGACCCCGATCACCAGCAGCCAGCGCTGTCTTCGCGTCGACGGGAGGACGCTTCTGCGCGCTCTGAGCGCCGCCGCGAAGTCCTCGACGACCGGCCGGAACTCCAGCTCGACCACTCGCCCTGTCACGTCATCCCGCCCCAGGTCCATGAGGCGGGATGTTAGCCGTAACGCCTAGCCCTCCTCGGGCCGACCCCGCATCGCCGCTTCCATCGCGAGCAGCTTCTCGTTCGGTACCGCGCCGCCGAACCGCCGGTCCCGCTGGGCGAATTCGACGCAGGCGCGCCACAGGTCACGGCGGTCGAAGTCCGGCCACAGCACGTCCTGGAAGACCAGCTCGGCGTAAGCGCTCTGCCAGAGAAGGAAGTTGGAGGTGCGCTGCTCGCCGCTGGGGCGCAGGAACAGGTCCACGTCCGGCATGTCCGGGTAGTACAGGTACTTCGCGAGGGTCTTCTCGTTGACCTTCGACGGGTCGAGCTTGCCGGCCTTCACGTCCTCCGCCAACGCCCGTGCGGCGTCGCCGATTTCGGCCTGGCCGCCGTAGTTCATGCAGAAGTACAGCGTGAGCGCGTCGTTGTTCTTGGTCTGCTCCTGGGCGATCTGGAGCTCTTTCGCCACCGACCGCCACAGCTTGGGCATCCGGCCCACCCACCGCACCCGGATGCCGAGTTCGTCGAGGGTGTCGCGGGTCTTGCGGATGAAGTCGCGGTTGAAGTTCATCAGGAAGCGCACCTCGTCGGGCGAGCGCTTCCAGTTCTCGGTGGAGAAGGCGTACAGCGAGATCGCGCCGACGCCCATCTCGACGCCGCCCTGCAGCACGTCCAACACCCGCTCGGCGCCGACCTTGTGGCCCTCCGTGCGCGGCAGCCCGCGCTGCTTCGCCCACCGCCCGTTCCCGTCCATGACGATCGCCACGTGCTTCGGGATCAGCTCACCCGGCAGCTTCGGCGCGGTGGCCCCCGACGGGTGCGGCTCCGGCGCCCTGTACTCACGCCGCTGGCGTCCCAGGATCCCGCGTACAACCATGACGTTCCCGTCTCCCTCTACGACCTCTACGACTTACGACGACTTGGACGACCTACGACTTTTCCACGTACCGCAGCGAGCGCAGCCCGCGTTCCAGATGCCAGTGCAGATAGGCGGAGACCAGCCCGCTCCCCTCCCGCACATGCCGCGACTCGCACGCGTCCGCCGTCTCCCAGTCTCCCGTGAGCAGCGCACCGAGCAGTTCGAGGGCCTGCGGTGAGGGTACGACGCTCCCGGCCGGCCGGCAGTCCGCGCAGACGACTCCGCCGGACGCCACGGAGAAGAACCGGTTGGGTCCCGCCATCCCGCACTTCGCACAGTCCCCGAAGCTCGGGGCGTACCCGTTGACGGCGAGCGACCGCAGCAGGAACGCGTCGAGAATCAGATGCGGCGCGTGCTCCCCGCCGGCCAGCGTCCGCAGCCCGCCCACCAGCAGCAGATACTGCTGTACGGCGGGTTCGCCCTCGTGGTCGGCGAACCGCTCCGCCGTCTCCAGCATCGCCGTACCGGCGGTGTACCGGGCGTAGTCGCTCACGATCCCGCCACCGTACGGAGCGATGGTCTCACTCTGGGTGCACAACGGGAGTCCGCGGCCGATCAGTTCGCTCCCCCGCGCGAAGAACTGGACGTCCACATGCGAGAAGGGTTCCAGCCTGGCGCCGAACTTCGACTTGGTCCGCCGCACCCCGCGCGCCACCGCGCGTACCCGCCCGTGACTCCGCGTGAGCAGCGTGATGATCCGGTCCGCCTCACCCAGCTTCTGGGTGCGCAGCACGATGCCGTCGTCGCGGAACAGACTCATGGCGCCCATTGTCCCCTACGGCCCGGTGGCCCTACGACGTTCCCGGGCACCGCCGCCTCAAGGCACCTCGCCCCGGCTGCGGGCGTTCGCGTACGCGGTCGCCGCGCTCAGCCGCTCGGCCGGGGTCGCGTCGCGCACGGCGGCCGGTTCGACGTCCCACTCCCGTCCGCCGCCGTACGGCCGCAGCTGGACGTAGGGCCCCTCGTGTCCCATGACGATGCCCACTCTCCCGGTCCGGGTGTCCACGGCGACCGATCCGACAGTCGGCTTCATCGCACTCCTCGCACCCGAATCAGCAATTCCATCAAGGTGTCCTTCGCCTCCGAGCAGTGTGCCCACACCTGGCTCCCCTCCCTTTTCGAGTTTCACGCTTCCTAACTCGACGGTGCCTTTGCACCCCTACACTCGGCAGGAGTCTGTCGAGCACAAGTGCGGTGCAGGACAAGGGGGTTGGCCATGGCCAACGGTTCACGACTGGCGGCCTGGCAGTTCTTCGGGACCGAGCTGAGACGGCGCCGTGAGGATATGGGGCTCTCGCAGGCGCAGTTGGGAGCACTCGTCTTTGTCTCCGGCGCGTATATCGGCCAATTCGAACAGGCCAATCGGAAACCGCAGATGGAGCTGGCCATCCGGTTTGACGAGATCCTGAAAACCGACGGTATTTTCGAGCGCCTCTGCCTGGGCCTGATCAACGACAGGCGGTACGCCGATTACTTCGCGAAGGCGGCGGAGTTGGAGGCGCTGGCGACGAAGATCTGTGACTTCGCGCCCACGCTGGTTCCGGGTCTGTTGCAGACCACCGAGTACGCCCGAGCGGTCACGGTTGCGATGAATCCGCTGGCGACCGAGGAGTACATCGAGGACAAGGTCTCCGGCCGGATGGACCGGGCACGGATCCTGAAGGACGCGACACGGCCCGTGTACTGGGCGATCCTGCACGAGAACTCGCTGCGGGTTCCGGTCGGTGGGCCCGCAGTCATGGCCAGGCAGCTGGATCACATCGCCAACCTCATGCGCGAGCGAACGGTGTTGGTGCAGGTACTGCCGTGCGCGGCTGGAGCCTTCGCCGTCATGAACGGAATGCTGACGCTCATGGAGTTCGGCGACGCCCCGCCAACTGCCTATACAGAGGCCGTGTATTCGGGGAACCTGCTGGACGATCCAGCTGTGGTGAAGCGCTCGTACGCGGCATACGATCTGCTCAGGGCCGCCGCGCTGTCGCCGGAGGCGTCCCTGGCCCTGATCGAATCGGCGGCGGAGGACCACAGACGATGCGCGAGTACGACCTGAGCAAGGCCAGTTGGCGCAAGAGCACCTACAGCGACGGCAACGGCGGTAGCTGCGTCGAGATCGCCTACGACTTCCTCGGCGCCGCCCGCTGGCGCAAGAGCACCTACAGCGACGGCAATGGTGGGGAGTGCGTCGAGGTCGCCGACGGAGTCCCCGGCGTCATCCCCATCCGTGACAGCAAAGTGTCTGTTGGTGGCCCGGTGATCGTGGTCGGAGCCGGTGCCTGGACGGAGTTCATCGGCTCCCTGGTCGCCTAGGTCCCTGCGTCAGAGGGGGTTGATGCGGGCCTTGAGCAGGCAGAACTCATTGCCTTCGGGGTCTTGCAGGACATGCCACTGCTCCTTCCCCGTCTGCCCGATGTCGGCCGGGCGCGCGCCCAGCTTCAGCAGGCGTTCGAGCTCGGCCGCCTGATCGCGGTCGGTGGGATTGATGTCGATGTGCAGCCGGGACTTCCCCGGCTCCGGCTCGTCGCGGCGGCTGAAGAAGAGTGTCGGGTGCGGGCCGCCGAACCCTTCGGGCGTCCCGATCTCCGCCCACTGGCCTTCCTCGCGTTCGAGCACGACGAAGCCCAGGACCTCGCACCAGAACCGCGCCAGCAGCTCGGGGTCACGACAACCGAGCACCAGCTCACCGATACGACTCGCCACAACGGCCTCCCAGCAGTGAGAACAACCTCGCGACCGTACCCGAGGGGACGAGCACGGGCGAAGCGTTTTCAGGGCACGGCCGCTATCCCACGGAGACCAGCCCCGCCTCATAGGCGAGGATCACCAACTGGACCCGGTCCCTCGCGTCCAGCTTGGTGAAGAGGCGGGTCAGGTAGGTCTTCGCCGTGGCCACGCTGATGCACAGCTCGGCCGCGATCTCCGTGTTGGACAGCCCGGAGCCGACCAGCGTCAGCACCTCGCGTTCCCGCTCGGTGATGCCCGTCAACTCCCGCTGCACTCGGGCCGGTTCGGGGCGGGACGACGCGAAGTCGTGGATCAGGCGCCGGGTCACGCTCGGGGCGATCAGGGCGTCCCCGGCGGCCACGATCCGTACCGCGCCGATGATGTCGTCCAGCGCCATGTCCTTGACCAGGAACCCGGACGCGCCCGCGCGCAACGCGCCGTAGACGTAATCGTCGTCGTCGAAGGTCGTGAGGACGACGACCCGGGCCGACGCCGAACGCGGTGACGGATCCTCCGTGATCCTGCGGGTGGCCTCGATGCCGTCCATCCCGGGCATGCGGATGTCCATCACCACGACGTCCGGGGCGAGTTCGGCCGTCAGCCGAACCGCCTCCACTCCGGTCCTCGCCTCCCCGACGACTTCCAGGTCGTCGATGTCGGCCATCACCATCCGCAGTGCGGTACGGATGAGTTGCTGGTCGTCGGCGAGGAGCACACGGACGGGCCCGCTCATCGAGCCACCGCCGCCGTCGGTACCGGCAGCCGTGCCGCGACCCGGAAACCGCCCTCGGGGCGTGGTGCGGCCGTGAACTCCCCGTGCAGCAGCGCCACTCGCTCTCTCATACCCGCCAGCCCGAAGCCGGGGTCGGTCACCGTGCCGTGACCGCGCCCGTCGTCGGTGACCTCCAGGGCGAGTTCGTCGTCGCGGTAGTCGAGGGTGACCCGGCACGCGCGGGTGCCCGCGTGCCGTACGACGTTGGTGACGGACTCCTGGATGATGCGGAACGCCGACAGGTCGATGTCGGGCGGGAGTTGACGCGGTTCGCCGCACCGGCGCACGTCGACCCGTACGCCGGCCGCGGTGGTCGTGGCGGCGAGCCGGTCGACGTCACCGAGTCCTGCGGGCAGGGCAGGTGTCTCGTCGGCCGCCCGCAGCGCGACCAGCATGCGGCGCAGCCCGGCGAGGGTCTCGCGCCCCTCGGTCTCCACGGCCCGCATCGCCTCCCGCGCGGCCTCCGGCTGGGTGGTGGTGACCCGGGCCGCCGCGCCCGCCTGGAGGGCGATGATGCCGATGCTGTGGGCCACGGTGTCGTGCATCTCCCGTGCGATGCGCAGGCGTTCGGCGGTGACGGCCTGGGTCGCGGCCTGTGTGGTGAGCCGCTCGGCGTAAGCGCGGTTCTGCCGGACGGAGTTGCCGATCAGCCAGGCGACGACAGCCGAGAGGGCGAGCGCCGACCAACTCTGCCAGTCGCCCCGGCCGGTGGTGTCGCCGAGGGCGACGAGGGGGCGGCCGATGCCGGTCCGGGTGAGTTCGTAGAAGGGCAGGACGGCGATGGCCAGGGCGAGGGCGGTGAGGCTTCGGCGACGGTCGGAGCTCGCGGCGATCCAGCCCAGGGCGATGTCGATCGCCACGTAGTGGATCAGGCCCACGGTCAGCCCGTTCAGCCCCAGCGTCACACCGTACGTCCCCGCCAGCAGCAGCCCGAACCCCGACAGCGGGCGAGGACGCAGCACCACACAACCGAACAGGGCGAGGACACTGCCCGACGCGATCAGCACCCAGCCGTCGGGCGCGGGCGGGAAGGGGTCGGTCGGCATGTACGGGAGGTGGAAGAAGGCGCGGATCGCGAGCAGCGTGCCGTAGGTCCAGGGCACGCCCGTCCAGGCGCCCGGCGGCACGCGCTTGAGCAGGGGCAGCGGCGGGGTGGCGGGCATGCACCGATCGTAGGAGCGCGGGGCGGGTGCGGTCATCGGCCCGGAGACGTACGACCGGGGTCGACATCGACACGGTACGAATGTCAGCGCCCGGCCGATGCCGGGGACCGGCCGCCCGCGAAACCGTGGTCCCGTGATTGAAGTCGACGAACTCACGAAGCGGTACGGCCCCACCACCGCCGTACGCGAACTGTCCTTCACGGTCCGGCCCGGACACGTCACCGGATTCCTCGGCCCGAACGGCGCCGGCAAGACGACAACTCTGCGGATGCTGCTGGGACTTGTGGCGCCGACCGCCGGGAGTGCCTCGATCAGCGGTCACACCTTCCGCCGTCATGCGCGCGGGCTGCGCCACGTCGGTGCGCTGCTGGACGCGAACGACGTGCACGGCGGGCGGTCCGCGCGGGCGCACCTGCGGACGCTGGCCCGCAGCAACCGCATCCCGGCGAGCCGGGTGGAGGAGGTGCTCGCCGAGGTCGGGCTCACCGGGGCGGCGGCCCGGCGCCGGGTCGGCGGTTACTCCCTCGGCATGAAACAACGGCTCGGCATCGCGACCGCCCTGCTCGGCGACCCGCCCGTCCTCCTCTTCGACGAACCTCTCAACGGCCTTGATCCGGAAGGGGTGTTGTGGGTGCGGAGCCTGTTCCGGAGGCTGGCGGCACAGGGCCGTACCGTCTTCGTCTCCAGCCATCTGATGTCCGAGATGGAGAACACGGCCGACCAACTCGTCGTCATCGGCAGGGGTGAACTGATCGCCGCCGAGAGCCTTGAGGACTTCGCCGCACGCGGTACCGCGCCGACGGTGACCGTACGGACACCGGACGCGGGCGCGCTGGCCGCGGTACTGGCCTCGGAAGGCGCGGTGGTGGCCCCGCACGACGAGGAGACACTGCGGGTCACCGGGGTGGCCGCCGCCCGTATCGGCGAACTCGCGCATGAACACGGCTTCCTGTTGCGGGAGTTGACGACCGGGCACGCCTCCCTGGAGGCGGCCTTCATGGAACTGACCGCCGACAGCGTCGAACACCTGGCCGGAGACTCCCGATGACGACCGTTGCCCAGACCGTGCCCGCCCCGCGCTTCACCGATCTTCTGGCCGCCGAGTGGCTCAAACTCCGTTCCCTGCGCTCCACTTACTGGGCGTTCGGTGTCAGCACCCTCGTCGTGATCGCCGTGAACGCGAACGCGGCGCGCGCCGACTACGTCAACTATCCGCACTACAACCACGTGATGCGCGACCAGTTCGCCGACACCGCGCTGTTCGACGCCTTCACCAACGGCGCCGCGATGATCCTGGTCCTGACGGCGGCGAGCATCGGCGCGGTCACGGTCGTCGGCGAGTACGCGACGGGGCTTGTCCGCACGACCTTCGCGGCCGTGCCGGACCGCCGGGCGCTCATGTCGGCGAAGGCGGCCGTGGTGACCGCGGTCATGACGGTGTACGGCGCGGTCGTCGCATCCGCCTCCTTCACGGCGAGCCAGGCGACCCTGTCCGGGCGCGACGTGGGCCTGTCGATCAGCTACCCCGGCGCCCTACGGGTGGTCGTCGCGTCGGCACTGCTCGCCCCGGTGTCCGCGCTGGTCGGCATGGCGATGGGCGCGCTGATCCGGCACAGCGCCACGACGATGGTCCTCGCGACCGGCCTCCTGCTCCTCCTGCCCATCTTCGTCACCGAGCGGTACCACTGGACCGCCTGCGTCCGCAACGCCCTGCCTTTCAACGCCTGGGCCCGACTCGTCCAGGTCGACTACGGCCGTATGCCCCTCACCTTGGCCGAGCGGTACCCGACGACCGTCGCGGGCGCGTGGGCCGTGTTCGCGGTGTGGGCCGCCGTCGCGGCGGTGGTCACGGTTGTCGCTGTTGACCGGCGGGATGTGTGACCGCCCTTCCCTCGTCCGGTTCCGGTTCCGGCTGCGGTTCCGTCGCCTCCCACAGGACGTCGAAGCGGTTGACGCGTTCCTCCACGTGTTCGCGGGTCATCTTCAGGGTCGTCTTGGCCGGCATGATGTGGATGTCGGGCTCGGTCTCGTAGGAGAGTTCGCCGTCGAAGATGATGAAGTCGTTCAGCGAGTTCATCTGGGCGGTGGGTTCCAGCAGGGTGCGGACCGCGATCCGCGCGTCGATCCCGAACTTGCGGTGCCGCTCGCAGAGTTGGCGGAGGCTGCCGGTGACCTCCGACTCCTCGTCGACGAGGAACACGCGCCGGATCTGCACCCGGCGTGACTTGATGGCCGTCTCCTGGGCGGCGAGATAGCGCCGCGCGGGCTCGCTCGACCAGAAGTCGCGGTCCACGGACGTGCTGGTGGCGTAGAGCGTCCGCTTGACGCACCTGGTGAGATCGATCAGCCACTCGTGGTTCTCGCCGGGGCAGTCCGCCGTACGGTTGCCGAGGTTCTCCATCAGCAGCGCGAGCCGGCCCAACTCCTCCTCGGCGAAGGCCTTCACGATGTCCGCGCCCTGCTCGCCGACCTTCGTGTAGCCCAGCACCAGCCGGGTCACCTCGTCGGAGCGCAGCACGGAGCCGTCGACCTTGCTGTACAGCTCCGTCGCGGCGTTGATCTTCGCGAAGCTCTCGTCGACCGTCGCCCGCATCTCCACATGATGGGCGGACAGGCTGTCCCGCATGTCCCGGATGCGGCGCTTCTGGCTCTCCTGGACGGCCTCCAGCCGCTCACCGAAGTCCACCAGCAGTTGCACGATGAGCGTGGCGCTGCCGAGGACGATGGACATCGTCCACTGCCACAGGGCGCCGTTGTCCTCGTTCAGGACGTTGGTCACGAAGAAGGCGGCGCCTCCCGCTAATATCGCGAACAGTGTCTTGAGGAACAGTTTCGATCTGCGCTGGTCCTGGCCCTGTTGCGGTACGGACCGTAGCCCGCCTGCTCCTGTTGTCGTCGCTCCGTTCATGTCGAGCCTCCCCCGTCGGAAATGCGGTACGTGCCGCCCCGTCAGCTTGTGCTCAGTGCCTGGTGCAGCAACGGAATGGCCTGTATGGCCAGTTGGTCGCGAATACGCTGGCGAAGGTTCTCCCACTGGCGGCTGAAGCCCGGTTCCCGCTCCAGTACGTCCCACAGGTGACCCAGCGTGCGGTCCACGTGCGCGCGCGGCATCCACAGATGCAGCAGATGATCGACGGCCGGGCGCAGGGCCAGGACCGCCGCGGGCCCGTCCGCCGCTCCGAGCCTGCTGTGCTCCAGCATGTGGACGACGGTCGTCAAAAGCCAGTCGTGCAGCGCGAGGTCTTCGCACAGCCCGGCGACGGCGACGGCCGGTACGTTCTCCGGCACGCGCAGATCGACGGTCCGCAGTCCGTCCTCGGCGAGTGTGAAGCGGTCCAGCGTCGGGCCGTCGTTCTCGGGTGCCTGCCGCGCGGCCCAACGCAGGTGTGTGCGGCGGGACTTGAAGGGTGCCTTGTGGTCGAGGAGCGGATGGCGCACGAGCTGCGCCAGCAGTTCCTCGGCGATCGTCCCGAGGTCCAGTTCGCCGCGTCCGGCACCACGGAGCACACCGTCCGCGGTGGCCTGTACGGGCAGTTTCCCGAACGGCTCGACCACCCCGGGCCGCACCAGGTAGTGCCCCCAGGGACGGCGTACGTCGGGGCCCTCGGCGGGGGCGCCGAAGTAGGCGGTGGCCTGGAGGACGCGGCCTTCGGTGAGCGCCGCGCGGGCGGTGACCGTGCCGACGGCCCGGACCTTGGCGCCGTTCGCGGTGGGCAGCCGGCAGTCCACTCCGGTCAGGACCTCGGGCGAGAGGACGTACTGGTTGGGCCGCTCGGAGACCCGGACGTGTTCGTCGGCGCGCAGCCGCAGCAGTTGGGCGGCGGCCCGGCCGTCGAGGGACTGGAAGGACGGCAGCAGACAGGTGCGCACCTCACCGCAGGCGAGGACCGGACGCGCCGGCCCGCCGAGTGCCGTCATGTCATGTCCCTTCGGGTAAAGGGGAGTCGGAGTGGGTGGGCTCCTCGTAGAAGACGTAGGTCGCGCGCTGGGCCACCGCCTCCGGCACCGCGATGCCCTCGCTCCTGGACCGCTCGGCGACCTGTTCGAGTGCGCCGGAGTCGACGTCCACCTGATCGAGGATGAGCCGTACGGCGTCCTCCACGGCGAGGAACCGGTTCGGCATCAGCGTGCAGGTGCGGTAGGCGCTGAACGCGACCCGGGTGTCGCTGAGTTTGAGCAGCGGCGGCAGCCGGTCCCAGTCGCGGGGGAAGTCCCCGCCGGTCCAGGGCCGCGGGGTCAGCACGGGCTCGCCCAGGTGCCGTAGCAGACCCAGGCGGGCCAACTGCCATACGGCGGCCAGGAACGGGCAGGACCACAGGCGGCCCCGGTCCGTCTTGGACCACAGCTCGACGTCCATGAAGACCGAGTGGTTGCGGGCCGCGGTCTCCTGCGGCGGCTGCCAGGCGGTGATCTCGGCGAGGGCGCTGCGGGTGGGGGCGGTGCGCCGGCCGTTGGCGAGCCAGCCGGTCTGGCCGACGGGGGGCCGGGAGCCGTGGCTGCCCGGCGGCGGCGACTCCACCAGGCGGTGCATGACGGACTCGGCCGGCTCGATCCGGTCGGCGACCGCGCACCCCGACTCGCGGGCGAGATAGTCGATGACGAGCCCGGCCTTCGCGGCCTCTTCGAGGACCAGCGGGATGAGTTCGGCGGGGGTGGAGAAGCGGGTGAAGTAGTCGTCGATCAGGAAACAGGTGCTGACGCGGGGCCGTTTGCCGCCGATCCGGCGGGCCGCGGAGGCGCGGGCGGCGTCCACCCAGATCCGTACCTCGGCGAAGTGCTCGCGCAGCCGCTCGGGGCCCGCCTCGAAGTCCTCCATGTAGAGGTGGCCCAGCTCCAGTGAGAGATGGGCCAGGGGCACGGACTGGGTACGCGGGTCCGCGGTGGTCTCCCGGAACACGGCCTCGGTCACACCTGCTCCCAGTACTTGTCGTCGGTGAGCCGCCCGGCCAGGTCGCTCAGCGCCTGCCAGGTCTCCATGGTGGCGATCTGGCTGTCCAGCACGTCCTCGTCGGTGATCAGCTGCTCGCGCCACTGCAGGACCGGTTCCAGCGGAATGGAGCCGAGGACCTGGCTGTAGCCGATGCCGTGGTGCGAGGCCAGCTGCTTCAGTTCGAGGTCGCACTGCTCCATCCACGCCGACTGGGTGGGGGTGGCCTGCGACCACAGCGCCGACTCGGGATCGGGTACGGCGGCCCGGACGAAGCGGATGGCGCCGCGCAGCGTGTCCTCGTCGTGCCCGCGGGCGACCCCGCCGGCGACGATGCCGCGCTTGCCGAAGACCAGGTTCGCCGCGGCCTCCACATGCTGGCGGGTCCAGCGGTGGAAGACCAGCCAGCGGGCCTCGACACCGCTCAACTCCCGCTGTGCGGTGGCCGCCAGGGCCATGTCGACGGCGTAGCTGCGGCCGGCGCTGAGGTCGACGACGATCAGGTCGAACTCGCCGTTGAGGCGCAGCAGAAGGTCCACGCAGCGGCGCAGATTGTCCCCGGTGGTGGCGAACTCGCCGCCGCTGAGGTCACCGGGCATCAGGATCAGCCGGCCGGCTCCGGGCGGCTGATTGCGCAGCACCCGGTGTTCGGTGTCGGCCCAGACGTCGACCCTGACCGGTTCGCTGACCTCGCCTATCAGATACGAGTGCAGCCCGCGGTCCTCGGCGGCCTGGCGGGCGTCGGGCACGTCGAAGACCGCCGAGGCGGTGGGCGAGCCGAAGTCGAAGTCCAGGTAGCAGACGTCGTCGCCGGTCAGCGCCCGCTGGTAGGCGAGGTTGGCGCTGGTCACGGAGCGGCCGGTGCCGCCCTTGTCGGAGGCCGCGAAGATCAGCACGGTTCACACTCCCTGGACCGCGGCGGCGCGGGCCCGGGCGAGTGCGTCGAGCTGGCCGAGCACTTCGAGCGTCAACGCGTAGGCGGTGCCGGGCTGTTCGTCGATCAGGTCGCGGGCGCGGCGTAACTTGACCTCGATTCCCCTGAGTTGCATACCGCGCTTTCCGTCGGAGTTCGGCGCGGGAGCCATCTGCTCGTTGCCGAGGAGGTGGGTGGACTCGGAGAGCAACGCCTTAGCCAGTTCGGTGAGTTCGAGGCTGCGGATCGGGGGCTGCGCGTACATGCTGTGGACCTGGACCATCACCTCGGTGACCCGCTCGGTGATGCTCCAGGACACCGGCCCCTCGGTGAGGGAGGTCCCCGGGTAGGCGGCGTGCACGTTGTCCCAGAGTCCGGAGCCCTCGCCCTCGCCCATGCGGCGCCGCCACACATGGCCGAAGATGTCCTCGGCCAGCCTCAGCAGCCGGTCGTGCGCGGAGAGGTTGCGGGAGAGCGTGCACAACTGGACGGTCCGCTTGAGGAGTTGGGCCGAGAAGTCGCTCATCGTCCAGTTCATCGGCGGGCCGATGGTGCCGCCGCCCTGCAGCGGCAGGGTGACGCCCGGGCTGTGCAGCTGGATCATGGGGTCGTCGCGCGTCATCCGGCTGGTGATACGGCCGCGTTCGGCGAGGCGCTCCATGACGGTGACCGTGCGGGTCAGGTCGTCGTCGGTGGCCCGGCGGCGCATCAGGTCGTGCACGAGGATGGCCGCGACGGAGAGGGAGAAGTACTCGGACTCCAGCCGCTGTCCCGTCGTACGCCAGGGGATGTCCTCCAGCGGCCAGCGCTCGCGGTCGAAGCGGGCGATGCGCGACCAGTACTGCTGGGTGATCTCCCAGCGCAGCCGCAGCGCCTCGGCGAGCTTCTGCTGCTCGGCGTTGAGGAGGCCGAGCGTCAGGGTGCGGTCGGAGAACAGGTCCTGGATGCCGTCGAGGGCGACCACGGTGAAGTACAGGTACGGCACCGGGTTGGCCACGCCGACGGGCTGTGCCCCGATGTCCCCGTCGGTCTCCACCTCGGGCGCGTCCCGCACCAGGCTCCAGGCCCAGCCGCACTCGAAGAGCTGGCTCTCGTCCTTGAGTGCCTCCTGCACCTCGACGCCGAGGATGAAGCTCTCGATGATGGCGGCCCGCAGCGGCCTGAACCGCTTCTGGAAGTTCTCCAGCACCTGACGCTGCGACAGCCGTCCCTGGCCGAGGAGTTCGCAGAGTGTCTGGCCCTGGGAG
Organism: Streptomyces sp. NPDC050548; assembly: GCF_044457385.1. Taxonomy (NCBI): domain Bacteria; kingdom Bacillati; phylum Actinomycetota; class Actinomycetes; order Kitasatosporales; family Streptomycetaceae; genus Streptomyces; species Streptomyces sp. NPDC050548. Next base: position 162,097 of record NZ_JBITGV010000003.1, on the reverse strand, counting down.
GACTCGGTGTCGTAGATGTTGACCGTGAACGAGCGCAGCAGGCTCACCATGGCGGCGGTGAGCCGGTTGCTGGTCGCGGCCTTCAGTTCCCTGATCGTCTCCTGCATGTCGGCGCGGCGGGTCTTGGACTCGTAGACCTTGAGGAAGCCGAGCAGTGCCAGGCAGAGCGTGATGGACATGGAGAACGAGTCCGTGACGCCGAGTTGGCGCTGTTCCTCGGTGAGGTCCTTCTCCGTGTCCCGGGACTGGAAGTAGTAACCGCCCGCGAACGTGGGCCGCTTGTCGTCCGTGTGGGTGTGCATGAACTCGGCGGCGGCCGTCACGAGGTTGGCCGGGATGTCCTGCCGTCCGCCCGCCTTCTTCAGCGACTGCTGGACGTCGCTCTGGGTGGTGTCGGGGTCGTCCAGCCGGAACGACGGCAGCTCGGTCGCCGGGTACAGCAGACAGAGCAGGCGCTCGGCGTCGGCGACGCTGCTCTCTCCGCCCCACTTGCCCCACGCCCACGCGCCGTCCTCGAAGGAGTGGCGGGCGACCGCCTGCCAGATGTCCAGCAGATGCTGGCGCGGCTTGATCTGCATTCCATGCCCCTCACACAGACCGCACTGCCATCAGTCGAGGAATATCCCTCTTCTGTTGTGGAGACTCACCGATCAACCGACCGGAACATCCGCGTCCGAATTCCCGCGCCAGCCATAGGAGAGGATCATTCCGGAATATCCGTCACGTACCCGGTCCTTGGCTTCGAGCCGGTGCACCTCAAAGTCATCCGCGAATGGTTCGAGACTCGCACGCACCTCCGATTCTCCCACGTCGCACGCCGGAAAGAACTTCTTTCCCGTGTAATAACCCTTTGAATGTTCCATGAAAGCTGCGGCGAAGGGTGCCTCTGGGGCCAGTGCGCGCATGAAGCAGGCGACACCCAGGGTGAACTCCTCGTAGGAGGTGGTCATCGACTCGGCGACGAAGAACATCGTCCCGGCGGACCGCGGGGGGCCGAACCGCTCAAGATCGAAGATGTTGCCCTGCTCGACCTTGACGACCTTGCGGAATTGCAGACGCGGGTCGATGGGGAAGTCGCCGTACGCCTCGTGCTCGCTCAGGACGTCCCAGAACTGGTCCCAGTTCGGGTGGTAGTTGTCGAGCTGGCTCCGGAGGTACTTCACGTTCGCGGGTGAGCGCTCGACGAGCGTGACCTCGTCGCACCACGGCATCAGGGTGAGCGCGGGGTAGAGGTTGGCACCCGCGCCCACGTCGATACCGGAAACCGGGCCGACGTCCTGCTTCCGGAAATGACCGCCGAAATGATCCCGGATGATGTGCAGGATCTCCGCGTCCTCCGGCTGCAAGTAGCGGTAGTTGTGCTCGACATAGGCCGTCGAGTCGAATGCTTCCCACGAGACGTCCGCATTCATCACCTGCGTGTCCCCCGAAGATCTCGCGCTCATTTACTCACGGTACCAACACCCAAGACGCGTTGCGGCGATATCGCGCCATCACAGACCGGCCACCGGGGGCGCACAGGGGGCGCATCGTCGCGAATGTATTCTTGCGACCAGAATCGGCCTTGAACTGCCGGATTACCCCGCCCAAGATGTTCGGAAACCAGTCGAAGATGCCGGAAATATAGAGAGATCAAACCCGCACCACTCGTACGAGTGGTGCGGCACCCACGCGATCCGCTCCCCCAGGAGGCAGCATGACGGCTTTTCCGGCGGAACGTTCCTCTTCCCTGGGCCGCCGCGCTGACCAGGCGTTCCTGGCCGACCGCGGCGACCGGCACCTGACCCTGAGAGGCATCACCGAGGCCGATCTCCCCGAACTCCTCCGCGTCGACAGGGAGGCCTTCCCCGACGAGCCGTACCCCGTCTTCGTGCTCCGCCAGCTCTACGACATCCACGGCGACCGCGTCCTCGTCCTCGATGACGGTGAGCAACTTCTTGGCTACATTCTGTTCGTCAACACCTCGGACGGCCATGTGAGTTGGATCATGAGCCTGGCCGTCACACCCCACCAGCAGGGCCACGGGCTGGGCAGGCGCCTGATGGTCGAGGCCCTGCGCCGACTGCGCGCGGAACACGTCCACCAGGTGCGGCTGACGGTGGAACCGACCAACGCGGCGGCGATCATGCTGTACCGCTCACTCGGGTTCTCCTCCGAAGAGGGCGTACAGCGGGACTACTTCGGGCCGGACGAGCACCGCCTCCTCATGACCCTCGCCCTGTGACCGCGGCGCCGCGCCGGCGAGGTCTCAGGCGGCGAAGTCGTCGACCGCCTCGGCGATGTCGTCCCCGGTCAGCGGCTGCTGCATGTCGCTGAGCAGCCGCGCCAAGGCGGGCAGGGCGGTCCCCTGGCCGGCGAGGGCCACGCTCACGTGGTCCCGGTCCGGGACCAGGACCATGGCGGCCCGGTAGCCGGGCAGCCGTCCGTTGAGATACATCTGGCCCGACCGCCCCAGGGCCCAGCCGAGCCCGTAGGTCATGGGGTCGTCGGACCGGGTGCGCGGACGACCGATCTCCTCCAGGAGAGCCCGGTCGGCAAGCAGGCCCTCGCCGACGGCCAAAAGGTCCGACACCGACGACCACAGGCCCCCGCTGGGCCGACGGGTGCGCGGATAGCCGGACAGCGGGAGTTCGGTCGTGCCGTTCCATCCGGTGACGGACGCCGCCGAGGTGTCGAAACCGGTCCGGGCGAGGCCCCAGGGGTCGAGGAGGTTTCCCCGCAACGCGCTCTCGAACGTCGTGCCGTTCAGGGCCGCGAGGACCGAGCCGGCCAGGAAGTAGTTGCCGTTGTAGTAGGACCACCGCTCGCCGGGCTCCCGCTCGTTCCCGGCACGGACCACGAGCCGGGCGGCTTCCAGGAGCGCGCCGTCCCCCTCGCCCAAGGCCTCCGCGGTTGCCGCGTCCACCGATTCGCGCAGGCCGGAGACCTGCCCCAGGATCTGCTCGACGGTGAGGCTCCCGTCGGCCCGCCAGTCAGGACCTAGGCCGGGAAGCAGTTCGAGGACGGATGTGCCCAACGGAACGCCCTTGTCCCGCAACGTGCGGACCAGCGCCGCGGACGTGAAGACCTTCGTCAGCGACGCGATACGGAAACACGACTCCGCCGTCACCGCGACCGGCCCTCGGGCGGCCGTCGTGCGTGCGCCCGCCAGCGATGAACCTGCCACCACCGCCGGCACATCACGAAGACTCGTCTGCGCCGCCATCAGCTCCTGAAGATTCACAGTGGGCATGGTAGTGACGGAGAGATCATCGACACAGACCGAACAAAGGAGAGCGCGATCCCAGGCTCCGAACAGTCCCCTACGACCCCTACGACGACCCGCCGCAGCCTCCTCGCCGCCGGTGCCGTCACCACCGCGACCCTCCTCGCCGGCGCCACCCCCGCGCAGGCATCCACCGACACCGGCGTCTCCGCGCGTCTGGCCGCCCTCGAAGAGCAACACAGCGCCCGCGTCGGGGTGTTCGCGCACCACCTCGGTACGCGGAAGACCGTCGTGCACCGTGCCGACGAACTCTTCCCGATGTGCTCGGTGTTCAAGACCCTCGCCGCCGCGGCCGTCCTGCGCGACCTGGACCGGCACGGCGAGGTCCTCTCCAAGGTCGTGCACTACACGGAGGCCGATCTCGTCGACGGTTCGGACCGGACGCGGGCGCATCTGGCCGACGGCATGACGGTCGAGCAGCTCGCCGACGTGGCGATCCGCTACAGCGACAACGGCGCCGGCAATCTGCTCCTGCGCGAACTCGGCGGCCCCACCGCGATCACCCGCTTCGCCCGCTCCCTCGGCGACCCGGTCAGCCGCCTCGACCGCTGGGAGACCGAACTCAACTCGGCCGAACCGGACCGGATCACCGACACCACCAGCCCGCGCGCGATCGCCGGACTGTACGGCAGGCTGGTCCTCGGCGACGCCCTGCGCCGTCCCGACCGCGACCGGCTCACCACCTGGCTGCTCAACAACACGACGAGCGCCGCCCGTTTCCGCGCCGGTCTCCCCGCGACCTGGACGATCGCCGACAAGACGGGCAGCGGCGACCACGGCACCGCCAACGACGTCGGCATCGCCTGGACACAGGCCGGCGACCCGGTCGTGCTCGCGGTCCTGACCACGAAGCCGACGCTGCCCGACGCGCCGTACGACAACCAACTGGTGGCCGAGACCGCCGAGTTGGTGGCGGCGGCTGTCGGCTAGCGCGGGAAGTACTGCCTCGGTGTCACCCCCACCACCCGGTGGAACGCGGCGGTGAAGGAACTCGCCGACGCGTACCCCACCCGCCGCGCCACGGCCTCCACCGGCAGCCCCTCGACCAGGTGGGGCAACGCGGCCTGCATCCGCAGCCGTTCGCGCCACTGGCCGAAGCCGAGGCCGGTCTCGGCGACGAAGAGCCGCGCCAACGTCCGTGCGCTGGCGCCGACTTGACCGCCGTACGCGGCGAGGGCCCGTCCGTCCGCCGGGCGGGCCCGCAGCGCCTCGGCCACCGCGCGTGCCCGTGGATCGCGCGGTTCGGGCACGGCCACACTGGTCACCGGCACCGGACGCAGCTCGTCGAGCAGCACCAGCTCGGCACGTGAACGGGCCTCCGGGGTCAGGTCGGTCCGGTCCAGGTGCACGACGAGCGCGTGGAGAAGAGGGGTGACCTCGACGACCGTGGGGTCCCGCCAGCCGATGTGCGGGCAGCTCCCCGGGGCGACGAACACGCCGCGCATGACGGCGTCCCCCTCGGAGGCTGTGGCGTGCGGGACGTGCGCGGGGATCCACAGGGCCAGCGACGGCGGCAGCAGCCATGTCCCGTGCTCGCTGCGGATGCGCAGCAATCCCCGCTCGGAACAGAGGAGTTGATGGTCGGGATGCCAGTGCTCGGCGAAGGCGGTGCCGCGCGGCATGACGAACTGGCCGACGAGAATGGCCGTGCCGAACCGGCGCCCCCGCTCCTGTCCGTTCCGCGACATGACACGGCAGCCTAGCCCGTGGCGGACAACCACCCGCCCCGCCTAGCGTCGACGTATGCCGATGAACCGAGCCCATCGAAAGATCTGCAGCTCAGAGTCGTGGGCGCAGACCACGAAGGACCGCATCCTGCCCTGGGCCCTCGAACACGTCGAACTCGGCGCGGACGTACTGGAGATCGGGCCCGGCTACGGCGCGAACCTCCGCGTTCTCGTCGAGCTGGTCGACCACCTCACCGCCGCCGAGATCGACGCCGACAGCGCCCGCCTGCTTCAGTCCCAGTGGGGCGACCGGGCCACCGTGCTCCACGCGGACGGCGCCGAACTGCCGCTGCCCGACGGGTCGTTCGACTCCGTCGTCTGCTTCACGATGCTGCACCACGTGCCCACCGCCGCCCACCAGGACCGGATCTTCGCCGAGGCGTTCCGCGTGCTGCGCCCCGGCGGCACCTTCGCGGGCAGTGACAGTCAACCGAGCTTCCGTTTCCGGGTGTTGCACTTCCGGGACACCATGAACACCCTCGACCCGGCGACGCTTCCGGCCCGGCTGGAGCGGGCCGGATTCACGGACGTGGCGGTGGACCTGGAACCGGAGAGCCGCAGCCTACGCTTCCGGGCCCGCCGGGCCTGACGACGCCCCGAATCGCAGCACGTACCGCCGCTGCCACGGTGTCTCCACCGCGTGCCGGTCGTAGTGCGCGCGGACATGGGCCACCGCCTCCCCCGGCGGTACCCCGTCGAGAACCGCCAGACAGGCGAGTGCCGTGCCGGTGCGGCCCCGGCCGCCGTGGCAGGCGAGTTCGACTCGCTCGGTGAGCGACCGGTGCCAGACCTCGGTGAGGACCGTGCGCGCCTCGGCGCGGTCGGCGGGCAGCCGGAAGTCCGGCCAGCGCAACCACCGTGCCTCCCAAGGGACTTGGGGCGGCGGCTTGCCGAGCAGATAGATGCCGTACGACGGGTCCGGCGCCCCCGGTGCGAGGGGGCGCCGTAGGCCGCGGCCCCTGACCAGACGGCCGGACGGCAGCCGTAGGACACCCGCGTCCCGCTCGTCCCACGCCTCTGTCATCTCATCGCCTCTCACATGTCCGGTGCCTCGCGCACCGCCTTCTCCAGCAGGGCGCTCGCCGCCCATCGCATCACGTCCCGCGCCTCCTCGGGGTCGAGTCCGCCAAGCGTCGCGGGTCGACATGCTCGCCGAGGAGCACTCCGAGCGCGCCCACACCTACTGCTCGGAGAACGCGGCGACCGTCGAGGACCTGATCACCCGCACGGTCCCCGACTCACTCACCGCTCCCTGACCACAGTTCAGCCCACTCCGCGGGACTCCTGCGCCGCGCGCGCCTCGATGCCGCGGAAGTGGTCCGCCATCGCGCGCTGCGCGCCCTCGACATCGTGGGCGCGCAGCGCTGTGACGATGTCGCGGTGGCGGCGGACCGTGATGCCGGGGGTCGGGTCGTCGGTCCAGCCGCGGGCTCCGGCGACCCGGTGGAACACCGTCCAGAAGGCGCCGAGAAGCTGCGGGACGAGTTCGTTGCCGAGCGAGGCATAAAGCAACTCGTGGAACTCGCGGTCGAGTTCGGGGAAGGGCCGGCCGGCGCGGCCCGCCTCCTCCATCCGGTTCACCACCACTTCCAGGCGGTCCAGCTCCGGTTCGGTGAGAATGGCGGAGACCCGATGAATCAGGCCTTCCTCCAGCACCTCGCGCACCTGGAGGATCTCGGCCAGCGCGTCCGCGTCGTCCTCGTGGCGGGCGAGGGTGCGGAAGGTGAGGCCGTCGACGAGCGGGGTCAGGGAGGCCCGGCCGACGTAGGTGCCGTAGCCGTGCCGGATCTCCACGATGTCGAGGGCCTGGAGCGCCTTGAGGGCCTCGCGGACGGAGTTTCTGCTGATCCCGAGGTCTTCCATCAGCTCGGCCTCGGTGGGCAGCGGCGCACCGGGCTGGAGCCTGCGGTCGAGGATCAGCTGGACGACCTCGCGCTGTATCCGACTGTTCCTCGGCTCCCCGGACATGCGCCGCATCGTACGCGCACCGGAGGTCCCACGTCCCATGTCCGGCTCCGGTGCGCCCTTGAGAGGGGTCAACTTCCGCCATTTCAAACCGCCATTGGTCCGACCTCTGACGGCTACGCCATTCGTGTGTGATGCCTTGACCGCCCCCACGGGCGCTCTTATGGTCGCGCTGACCGCAGGACGTAGGACGTCGTACCTCCTGGAGGAACCGTGCGCGAAGACGTGACGCAGAACGTGCCCGCGCTGCACCGCCGGGCGTTCCTGAAGTACTCCGGCGCGCTGGGCGCGGCGGCGGCGATCTCCTCGTCCCTGACGGCCTGTTCGTCGGGGCCGCAGTCGACGAACGACACCGGCGGCGGGGGCACCGGCAAGAACCGCACCCTGACCGCGGTGATCGGCTACGGCAACGACGGCAGCTGGGACCCGACGCAGACGGCGTCCGCGTTCGCGATGGCCGGCAACAACCACATCTACGAGGGTCTGATCGACACCGATCCGATCACCCGCGCGCCCTACCCGGCGCTGGCGACGGCCGTGCCGAAGGACACCGGCGGCACCTCGTGGAAGTTCACCCTCCGTGCGGGCGCGAAGTTCCACGACGGGCAGCCGGTCACCGCCGACGACGTCGTGTTCGTCTTCGACCGCATCCTCGACCCGAAGACGGCGACCCTCGCGCAGGGCTTCTTCGTGAGCTGGCTGAAGGAGGCGCGGAAGATCGACGGGCAGAACGTCGAGCTGGTCCTCAAGTTCCCGTTCCCGGAAGGGATTTCACGCCTCACCCTCGCGAAGATCATGCCGAGGCACATCTTCTCGCAGCCGGGCGCCTGGGACGACGCGATCAAGGGCAAGGCGGTCGGCTCGGGGCCGTACCGGCAGACCGCGCACCACCCGAAGTCGAACACCACCTTCGCCGCGTTCACCGGCTACAACGGCCCGCGCCCGCCCGCCTTCAAGACGATGAACTGGCTGACGATCGTGGACGCGGCACCCCGCGTCGCCAAGATCTCCGGGTCCAGCGCGGGCGCGCAGATCGCCGACAACATCCCCTACGCCAACATCCAGCGGCTGCGCAGCGGCGGGCTGACCGTCGCGGGCGGGGCCGGGATGAACAACCTGTTCCTGATGTTCAACACCCAGCACAAACCCTTCGACGACGTCCGCGTACGCCAGGCACTCCACTACGCCATCGACACCGGCAAGATGGTCCAACTCGCCCTGCGCGGCCACGGAAAGCCGTCCTCGTCCTTCCTCAACGAGGGCAACCCGACGTACCGGCGGGCGAAGACGGTCTACGACTACGACCCCGACAAGGCGAAGGCGCTGCTGAAGGCGGCCGGGGTCAGCGGACTGAGCGTCAACCTCATGTCGGTGAACGTGAGTTGGATCGTCGACTGCCTGCCCACCATCAAGGCGTCCTGGGACGCGATCGGCGTGAGGACGACCCTCTCCCCGCAGGAGACCACGGCCGTCTTCACCAAGATGGACCAGAAGCAGGACTACCAGATCGTGGCCGCCGCCTCGAACCCCAACCAGTTCGGCCTCGACGCCGACCTGATCATGCACTACAACTACGGCCCGCAGAACCTCTGGATGGGCTACGCCCGTTGGGCCGGGAACTCCACCGCCAAGCAGCTCTTCAAGGACATGGACCGAGCGACCCAGGAGCCGGACGCGGCGAAGAAGAAGACGATGATCCAGGACTACATCGACATCGTCGCCGAACAGGCCGTGCTCTACCCGGTCGTCCACAACGAGCTGATGACCGCCTGGGACCCGAGGAAGCTGACCGGGATAAGGGCCCAGCCCTACCCCGGCATAAACGTCCTCCAGGCCAAGTGGGTCTAGCCGTACAGGAGTTGGCCCATGGTCACCGTCGTCAGGATTCTGGCCCGCCGTGTCGTCCTGCTCGTGCCGCTGATGCTCGGCATCGTGCTGTTCGTGTTCGTGGTCATGCGCTTCTCGGACGTCGACCCGGCGTCCGCGTTCTTCCAGGGCGCCAACCCGACCGCGCGGCAGCTGCACGACTTCCGCGAGCGGAACGGCCTACTGGATCCCCTCCCCCTCCGCTACGTCCATTTCGTCGGCGCGCTCCTCCACGGCGACCTGGGCACCAGCGCGCTGACCCGGGCGCCGGTCGTCCAGCAGGTCAGCACCGCGCTGCCGCTCACCCTCCAACTCACCTTCCTGGGGCTGGCGATCGCGATAGTGCTGTCGCTGCTCGGCGGGGTGACGGCGGCCATCTACCGGGACCGGCTGCCCGACCAGATCATCCGGGTCGTGTCGCTCACCGGGGTCGCGGCGCCCGGCTTCTGGCTGGCGCTGCTGATGATCCAGTACCTGGCCGTGGACCAGGGCTGGTTCCCGACCGGCGGCTACATCAACCCGGCGGACTCCCTCACCGGCTGGCTCAAGACGATGGCGCTCCCGGCGCTCGCGCTGTCGCTGCCGGTGGCGGCCCAACTCACGCGCATCGTAAGGACGTCGGTGGTCGAGGAGCTGGACAAGGACTACGTCCGGACGGCGATCGGCAGCGGGCTGCCGCCGCGGGTCGTGGTCGGCCGGAACGTGCTCCGCAACGCGCTGATGAACCCACTCACCGTGCTGGGCCTGCGCGTCGGATACCTGCTCGGCGGTGCGGTCGTCATCGAGACCATCTTCTCCCTCCCCGGGATGGGCAAGTTGATGATCGACGCCGTGCAGAACGGCGACCCGGCCGTCGTCCAGGGCGTGGTGCTCACGACGGCGACCGGGTTCGTCGTGGTGAACCTGGTCATCGACATCCTCTATCTGCTGGTCAACCCGCGCCTGAGGGATGCCTCCTGATGCTCACTCAGCTCCCCCGGTTCCCCCGGTTCTCCCGCGAGGGCCTCGCCGAGACCCTGTCCCGGCCCGGCATCAGGCTGCGTGGCCGGCGCCGACTGCCGTTGGCGTCGAAGGTCGCGGTGTGCTTCCTGGCGGTCGTGGTGCTGGTGGCACTGTTCGCCCCACTCCTCGCACCCGACGATCCGCTCGACCAGCAACTCCCCGTCGACGGCACCGGGCACCCCTCCGCCGACCACTGGATGGGCCAGGACAGCCTGGGCCGGGACATCCTCAGCCGCCTTATGTACGGCGCCCGTTGGTCCCTCGCGATCGGGCTCGGGGCGACCGCGCTGGCGCTCGTGGTCGGCGCGCTGATCGGCGCGGTCGCGGCGACCGCCCGCAAGGGTGTCGACGAGACGCTGATGCGCTGTCTGGACGTGGTGATGGCGTTCCCGGGCATCGCGCTCGCGGCCGTCCTCGTCGCCGTGTTCGGCGGCGGAATCACGGTCCTGATCTGCGCGATCGCGTTCCTGTTCACCCCGCCGGTGGCAAGGGTCGTACGGGCCAACGTACTTGACCAGTACGGCGAGGACTATGTGACCGCCGAGCGGGTGATCGGCGCCCGCACCCCGCACATCGTGATCAGGCACGTGGCCGTCAACTGTGCCGCCCCGATCCTGGTGTTCTGCACCGTGCAGGTCGCCGAGGCGATCGTCTTCGAGGCGTCGCTGTCGTTCATCGGCGCGGGCGTACGCCCCCCGGACCCTTCCTGGGGAAGCGTCATCGCGGACGGCAAGAACATGGTGCTGACCGGGGGTTGGTGGGCGACGGTGTTCCCCGGCCTGCTGATGCTGATCACGGTCCTCTCGCTGAACATACTGTCGGAGGGAGTCTCGGACGCCTGGGCGGCCCCGGCCGCGCGCGAGGTGGACGTACGACCCGACGAGGACCCGCTCGACGCGCCGGAGCCCGGCACCGGCGAGGTCCTCCCTCTCCCCGGCCTGACGGAGGCGGCGCTACGACTCCGCTCCCGCGCACGGCCGTTGCCCGACCCCGACGGTCAACCGGTCCTGGCGGTCGAGAACTTGGCCATCGGCTTCGAGGGCCGCCATCACGGCGTGGACATCGTCGACGGCATCAGCTTCGAGGTGCGGGCGGGCGAAGTCCTGGGCCTGGTGGGCGAGTCGGGCTGCGGCAAGTCGCTGACGGCGCTCGCGGTGATGGGCCTGGAACCGAAGGGCGCGCGGGTGCGCGGCCATGTCCGTTTCAACCAGCGGCAGTTGGTGGGCGAACCGATGCGGGTCCGCCGCAAACTACTGGGCCACGAGATGGCGATGGTGTACCAGGACGCGCTGTCGTCGCTGAATCCGGCGATGACGATCCGCGCCCAACTCAAGCAAGTAATAAGGCGCGGAGGACACCGCGGCGCAGGCGAGTTGCTGACGATGGTCGGCCTCGACCCGGACCGAACCCTGCGCAGCTACCCGCACGAACTCTCCGGCGGCCAGCGCCAACGCGTCCTGATCGCCATGGCGTTGTCCCGCGACCCCAAGCTGATCGTCGCCGACGAACCGACCACCGCCCTCGACGTCACCGTGCAGGCACAGGTCATAGAGCTACTGCTGCGCCTGCGCGAGGAGTTGGGCTTCGCGCTCGTCCTCGTCTCGCACGACCTGGCACTCATCGCCGACGTCACCGACCGGGTGGTGGTGATGTACGGCGGACAGATCGTGGAGACGGGCGTGACCGCCGACCTGGTGGAGTCACCGGCCCACCACTACACGCGCGGTCTGCTCGGCAGCGTGCTGTCGTTGGAGTCGGCGGCCGAGCGGATGACCCAGATCAAGGGGGTCGTCCCCTCCCCCGCCGACTTCCCGGCCGGCTGCCGCTTCGCCGACCGCTGCCCGCTGGCGAGCGACATCTGCCGTACGACCGCACCGGACCTGGTCGGCCCGCGCACGCACACGGCGGCCTGCCACCACCCGGCGATCGACCTGGTGACGACGGAGAGCGAGGCGGTGTCATGAGTGCACTCGTGGATCTGTCCGACGCCCATGTCGTCCACAAGGCGCGCAGCGGGGGCCTGTTCAGCCGCGACCGGGTCTACGCCCTGACCGGCGCCGATCTCACCATCGCGCCCGGCGAGACGGTCGGCGTGGTCGGCGAGTCCGGCTGCGGCAAGTCGACGCTGGCGAAGGTGTTGGTGGGCGTACAGCGGCCGACGTCCGGCACGGTGTCGTTCCGGGGCCGCGACCTGTGGTCGATGCCGGACGGCGAACGCAGGGCCGCCGTGGGCACGGGCATCGGCATGATCTTCCAGGACCCGTCGACCGCGCTGAACCGCCGTCTGACGATCCGCCAGATACTGCGGGACCCACTGGATGTGCACGGCCGGGGGACGAAGGCCGAACGGGAGGAACGGGTACGGGAGTTGATGTCCCTGGTCGGCCTTCCGCGCGCGCTGGCAGACGGCCTCCCCGGCCAGCTCTCGGGCGGCCAACGCCAACGGGTGGCGATCGCACGGGCGTTGGCGCTCGACCCCGACCTGGTGGTCGCGGACGAGCCGACGAGCGCGCTGGACGTCTCGGTCCGCGCCCAGATCCTCAACCTGTTGCTGGACCTGAAGGAACGGCTGGGTCTGGCCCTGGTGTTCGTGTCCCACGACATCCAGACGGTACGGCGGATGAGCGACCGCGTGATCACCATGTACCTGGGCCGGATCGTCGAGGAGACCCCGGCCGACCAGGTCACCGACCGGGCGAGGCACCCGTACACCCGGGCCCTGTTCTCGGCGACGCCGGGCCTGCTGCACCCCATCGACCCGATCCCGCTGATCGGTCCGGTGCCGTCGGCGACGCGTCCGCCGAGCGGGTGCCCGTTCCGTACCCGCTGCTGGAAGTCCGACGAGGTGTGCGCATCCGTCATGCCGGACTTTTCGCCCGCGTCGACACCGGGACATCGCTACCGCTGCCACCATCCTGTGGAGGAGGACCTGACCACCCGCGACCTCGTTCGCCAAAGCCGCCCCATGGAGCCTTCATGACCTTCCCCGCCCCGCTCACCGGTGTCGTACCGCCCGTCTGCACGCCCCTGACACCGGACCGCGAGGTGGACGTCCGTTCACTGCTCAGGCTCGTCGACCATCTGGTCGGTGCCGGGGTGCACGGGCTGTTCCTGCTCGGCTCGACCTCGGAGGCGGCGTATCTGACGGACCGGCAGCGCAGGTACGTCGTCGAGGCGGTCGTGGCCCATGTGGGCGGCCAACTCCCGGTGCTGGCAGGGGCGATCGACATGACGACGCCTCGCGTGCTGGACCATGTGGCCGCGGTGACGGACGCCGGCGCGGACGCGGTGGTGGTGACCGCGCCGTTCTACACGCGCACCCACCCGGCGGAGATCGCCCGCCACTACCGTCTGATCGCCGCCGCGTCACCGGTTCCGGTGGTGGCCTACGACCTTCCGGCCTCGGTGCACACCAAGCTGCCCTCTGATCTCGTCCTCGAACTCGCAGCGGAGGGCGTTCTGGCCGGGCTCAAGGACTCCAGCGGTGACCTCGGCGGGTTCCGTGCCGTCGTGACCGGCGCGCGTGCCCATCCCGACATCACGGGGTTCAGCGTGCTGACCGGTTCCGAGCTCTTCGTCGACTCCGCGCTGGCGCTGGGCGCGGACGGGGCGGTGCCCGGTCTCGCCAACGTCGATCCGCACGGGTACGTCAGGTTGGACGCCCTGTGCCGGGCCGGGGACTGGTCGCGTGCGCGGGCCGAACAGGAGCGGCTGTGCGGGCTGTTCGGGCTGGTGGGTGTCGGCGACCCGGCGCGGATGGGCGGCAGCTCGTCGGCCCTCGGGGCGTTCAAGGCGGCACTGCAGCTGCGGGGCGTGATCGAGTGCGCGGCGACTGCGGAACCGCAGGTTGCGTTGTCGGCGGACGAGGTGGGACAGGTCGGGAAGTTCCTGGCGGCGGCGGGGTTGCTGTGACCGCCTGGGGGCTCCGCCCCCAGACCCCCGTTTCCCACCCACCCGACTCGGATGCTTTTGAGGGTCACCGTTTAAGAGACAGTAAACGGGTGGTGGGCGGGCATAGGCCGGGGTCTGGGGGCGGAGTCCCCGGGGACGGTCACCCACCACTCAGCTCAGCCACCCCCACCCGCCGGAACTCGATCGTGTCGTACGTCCCCGTCACCCCCGTCTCGTACAACACCCCCACCACATCCGCCCCCACCCGCACCAGATCGGAATACCCCGCCCGCTGCCCCGACAGCACGACCGCCTTCACGAAGCTCCCCCCACCGTCCCCGCTCCGCCAAATCGCCATCCCCTGGCGGACGTTGGGCACCGAGGGCGCCGAGAACAGCAACGCCCCACCCGTGCCGGGGAGTTGCAGCACGCTCCCCTCCACCACCGGCACGTCGTCCAACGTGTGCTGCACGGCGTACGGCCGGTCAAGCGTCTCGCCCCCGTCACTGGAGTACGTGTCGAGCCGATTCCCCGCACTCGTACCGACCTGGTCCCGCGAGCTGAAGTACAGCCTGCCGTCAGGGAGTTCGGCCGCCGAGGACTCGTTCGCGTTGTTGACTCCGGTGTATGTGGAGTCCACGAACCCCAGCCGCCACGTCTCGCCCCCGTCGTCGCTGTACAGATCATGACCGCCGTAGTACTTCGCCTCCTGCCCGGTGTCACTCGACCCGGAGCCCGGCGCGGCGGAGTGATTGGCAGGGATCACCAACCGCCCCGCATGCACCCCCCGCGTCAGCGCGACCGCGTGTCCTGGCCCCGTCGCGTACCAGCGCCAGGTCGGGAGTTTCACCTCCGCCGTGATGTCCCGAGGAGCCGTGAAACTCCGCCCGTCGTCCCAGCTCCGCTGCACGAACACCCGGCGGCTCTGTTCGGGCGTGACCTCGCCGCGCATGATCTGGCCCTCGGTCACGGTCCCGCTGTTGTAGGAGGTGACCAGCACGATCGCGCCGGTACGGGGATCGACCACGGGGGCCGGGTTGCCTCGGGTGTCCCCGTCTCCGGCCGCCACCACGGACAGCGGTCCCCAGGTGCAGCCGCCGTCCGTGGAGCGCCGTAGGACGACGTCGATGTTGCCGGTGTCGCCCGCGTCGTTGTGGCGCCCCTCGGCAAAAGCCAGAACCGTCCCCCGGTCGGTGGTGACGGTCGCGGGGATGCGGTAGGTGTCGTAGCCGCCGTCTCCGGAGACGTAGGGGACGGAGGACGTGCAGGCGGACCGCGCGGACGCGTGGGCGGCGAAGGTGATGGGGGCGGCCAGTACTGCGGCTACGAGAAGCGTGCGGCTCAGGATGGTCATCGCGCTCCCTCACGGAGGTCGCCCCTCGCGGAACGACGCCGACCTGTCTGTCCGTCACAGCTTCCCCGGTGTCACCATCCCGGACTCGTACGCCACGATCACCAGCTGGGCCCGGTCCCGCGCCCCGAGCTTGCCCATGATGCGGCTGACGTGCGTCTTCGCGGTGAGCGGACTCAGGCCCAACGCTTCGGCCACTTCGGTGTTGTTGAGGCCGCGCGCGACCAGGGCGAGCACTCCGCGTTCCCGTGCGGAGAGGCATTCGGGGCCGCCGGTGGCGGGCACCGTGGGGCTGCGCAGGAAGCGGGAGATGAGCCGGGCCGTCGGACCCGGCGACAGAAGCGCCTCTCCGGCCGCCACCGTGCGGATCGCGTCCAGGAGTTCGGCCGGACGGGTGTCCTTGACCAGGAATCCGGAGGCGCCGGCTCGCAGCGCCTCCACGACGTTCTCGTCGGTGTCGTAGGTGGTGAGGACGAGGACCTTGACCCCGGCGAGGTCCTCGTCGGCCGCGATCAGGCGGGTCGCCTCGATGCCGTCCAGATCCGGCATGCGGATGTCCATCAGGACGAGGTCGGCGCGTGCCGTGCGGGCCAGTGCGACGGCTTCGCGGCCGGTGGCCGCCTGTCCAACGACCTCCATGTCCCGCGCCGATGCGACGAGCATGGCGAACGCGGCCCGTACGAGGGTCTGGTCGTCGGCGAGGAGTACGCGGATGGCGGTCACAGTGCTCCCTCGCTGTGTGCCCGCAGGGGCAGTACGGCGTTCACGGCGAAGCCCGCCCCGTCCAGCGGCCCGGCGGTCAGCGCGCCGCCGACGCTGCGGACGCGTTCGCGCATGCCGACCAGACCGAAGCCGGGCGGGGCGGCGCCGCTGCCGAGTCCGTCGTCGGTGACGTCGACGTGCAGGGCGCCGTCGCGCTCGTGCACACCGACCCGCACGCTGAGGTCGGCGCGCCCGCCGTGCCGTACCGCGTTGGTGAGCGCTTCCTGGACTATCCGGTAGGCGGCGGCGCCGACGGCGGCCGGGACGGCGTCGGCCGACACCGCCAGTTCGACCTTCGCGCCCGCACCACGGGCCGTAGCCGCGAGATCGGGCAGTCCGTCGAGGCCGGGCAGCGGGCCGCGCTCGTCGGGCGGGCCGTGATCGCGCAGCACCTCCAGCGTCGTACGCAGTTCCCCGCGTGCGCTGCGGCAGGTGTCCGCGATGTCGTCGAGGGCCTTGGCGACGGCGGCCCGGTCGAGGCGGTCCGGGTCCTCGGTGAGCACGTGCGCGGCCACCGAGGTCCGTACGCCGATGAGGGTGATGCTGTGCGCGAGCAGGTCGTGCAGGTCGCGGGCGATGCGCAGACGTTCCTCGGCGACGCGGCGGCGGGCCTCCTCCTCGCGGGTGCGCTCGGCACGTTCGGCGCGTTCGAGGGCCGCCTCCGTCAGCTGACGGTGTACGCGGAGGTAGCCGCCCAGGACCAGCATGGAGACGACCCAGCCGGCGATCTGGAAGCTCTCGGCGACCCCGGCCATTCCGTCGCCGACCTTGAGTCCCACCATCAGTCCGATGACCGAGCAGCCGACGATCACCGTGCGCCGGACGCTGCCGGTGACCGCCACCGTGTAGAGCAGCACCATGGAGGCGCCGGTCGGCGCGGAGTGGTTGTAGTCGTGCTCGTGGAAGGTCGCGATCAGCGGGATCATCACGGCCAGCACCGGCAGCGGGGCGCGGCGCCGCCAGGCCAGCGGGACGTGCAGGGCCAGTAGCAGGGTCCAGCCGAGCGCGTCCGGCCGCCGTCCGCTCCCGAAGGTGACGGCGACGACGGACGCGAGCACGGCGAGACCGGCGGCGAGGAGCGCGTCCTGCCGCCGGACGCTCATCGTGATGGCCCGCACGGGGTTCATCTTCCGTCAGCCGGTCGTGCGGCCCTCACACCGGCTCCGGCTGCCGCTCGGGCCGTAGGGCCTCGGGCGCCCGGGACAGCCGCCCCGGCCACCACACCTTGCGCCCCAGCAGCACGCTCGCGCTGGTCACCAGGTAGGTCCGCACGAGGAAGGTGTCCAGCAGCACGCCCACCGCGATCACGAACCCCAGCTCGACGAGTTGTACGAGCCCCATGTTCGTCAGCACCGCGAAGGTAGCGGCCAGGACCAGCCCGGCCGAGGCGATGACCCCGCCCGTCGTCCGCAGGGCGGTCAGCGCGGCGGCGACCGGTTCGGCGCCCCCGATCGACTCCTCGCGCATCCGGTGCATGAGGAAGATGCCGTAGTCGACGCCCAGAGCCACCAGGAACACGAAGGACAGCAGTCCCAGCCCGGGATCGGTCCCCTGGAATCCGAACAGCGGCCCGAACACCAGCCCGCCGATGCCGAGCGCCGCGCCCCACACCGCGATCACGGCGGCCACCAGCATCAGCGGCGCGACCAGCGACCGCAGCAGGACGATCAGGATCAGCAGCACGGACACGAGGACGATCGGCACGACGACCAGCCGGTCCCGCGCGTTGGTGTCCCGCAGGTCGATCTGCTGGGCGCTCGGCCCGCCGACGTAGGAGCCCTTGAGCGTGTGCCGCAGATCCTCGATGGTGCGGGTCTCGGCCGCCGACTGGGGCGCGCCGACGGCCGTGACGGATATCTCCGTCCAGCCGTGTCCGCTACGGCCCTGCTGGGCGCCCGCGACACCCTGAGTGCCCCGGATCGTGGCCAGGGTCGCGTCGGCGCGCGCGGCCGGGGTGACGACGTCGATGGGCTGTGCGGAGCGTTCGGGGTAGGCCTCGGCGAGGGTGCGCATCGCGGTGACGGAGTCGGGGCGGTCGACGAAGGTGTCGTCCTGTTTGAGGGAGCCGGGGAGGTTCAGGGTGCCCAGGGCGAGTGCGCCGAGGAGGACGGCACCGCCGGTGAGGACGAGGAGGGGCCGGCGTCCGGCGGAGCTGCCCATCGCGGTGAACAGCGAGCGGCGGGCCTTGGGCACGGAGCCGTAGGCGGGGACGAGCGGCCAGAACACGCGGCGGCCGAGGAGGACGAGGAGCGCGGGCAGCAGGGTGAGCATCGCGACGAGTGCGGACAGCACCCCCACGGTCCCCAACGGGCCCATTCCGCGGCTGGAGTTGAGGTCGGCGGCGAGCAGGCACAGCAGTCCGGCGGCGACCGTGCCGGAGGAGGCGAGCACGGCGGGCCCGCAGCCGCGCAGGGCGGCGCGCATCGCGTCGTAGGGGCGCTCGACGCGTCGTAGTTCCTCGCGGTAGCGGGAGACGAGGAGCAGGGCGTAGTCGGTGCCGGCGCCGAAGGCGAGGATCGTCATGATGCCGGTGCTCTGGCCCGAAATGGTCGTCCCGAAGGCCTGGTTGAGGCCGTAGGCGATCCCCGTGGACAGGAAGTCGCCGACTCCGGCGACCACCAGCGGGACCAGCCACAGGACCGGGCTGCGGTAGATCAGGACCAGCAGGACGGCGACGACCGCGACGGTCGTGTAGAGGAGGGGTCCGCCGAGTGAGTCGAAGACCTTGCCCGCGTCGGCGGCCAGCGCGCCGGGGCCGCCGACTTCGACCGTCAACCCGCCCTTGTCCTGGGCGACTTGGCGGATGTCGTCGACGAGGGCGGTGCGCTTCCTCTCGTCGGTGCCGGGCCAGTTGCTGGTGACCGGGTACATGAGGGTCGCGCCGTCGGCGGACGGGACGCCGTGCGGGGGCGCGGCGAGCGGGTGCAACCTGCCGATCCGCGCCAGCTGTTGGGCCGCCGTGGTCCTGTCGGCGGCGGTGAGTCCGCTGTCCCGGTGGTAGACGAGGACCAGTTCGGTGGTCTGGCCGCCGGGCAACTGCTCCTGGATCTTTGCCACTTGGGTGGAGTCGGCGCTCGCGGGCAGATAGTCGGTCACCCGGTCGTGCTGCACCTCGCCGAGCTTCGACGCGAACGGCGAGGCCAGCGCGAGGACTCCGATCCAGAGCGCGAGCACCACCCAGGGGATGGCTCGTCGCCTTGTGCTGTTCCTCTGTTCGGCCCCCATGGAACGGGTCCCCTCCCGGCGCGGCGCGGATGTCTGGTTGCGATGTCCAGACTTCCGGAGCGGGAGGGTTGAGTCGTCGCGCGGGAGGGCGAGTTCGGGCGTACTGCCGGGGGTGGCCGGGGCGGCCGTCTTACTCCCTGGGGAGTAGCGGGCGGGTCGGGGCTACGACGGCGTCCGCGCCGCCGCCAACAGCCGCGTCACGTCGTCCGAGCAGATGGTGAGGGCCGCCCCCACCGTCGCGAGGGCGTCGCGTTCCGCCGGGGTGTAGGGGCCATCGGCCAGCGCGATGCGGGCCCCCTGGAGCAGGATCGATTCGCGGCCTGCCGGGGCGAGGTGCGGGGCGAGCGGGTCGAGGGCCTCGTGGAGCTCTATGGCGAGGCCCGCGCCGCTGGGTTCGCCGAAGACGCGGCCGGTGTCGGCGGCCAGGGCCTCGACGAGGGCGGCGAGCTGGTCCTCGGTGCAGTCCTGGAAGCCGGCGGCGCGGACGGTGCCCGCGGCGGCCTCCAGGGACGTACGGGCGCAGGTGCCGCCCGCCGCGAGGACCGCGAGGGCGACCGTGTGGACGGCGTCGCGGAGCATCGCGGAGAAGCGGCTCGTGGTGGGGTGGTCGAGGACGTCGGTGCCGTAGTGCTTGGCGCAGGCTGCGCACTCGACGACCGGCCCGGTGTCGCCGCGCGGCAGGACCGGCATGCCGAGGAGGGTGAAGCGGCGGCGTCCGGTGAGCCGCTGGTAGTTGCGGTCGCCCCCGCAGCCGGGGCAGAAGAACTCGCCGTCTCCGACGCTGGTCCACGCGGTACGGATGCCCAGCACGCGCGCTGCACGGCCCTCATGGACAACTCGGCCGTTCCGTCCCCGTTCTGGCAGCACGTCGCACCTCCGTAACGCCGCGGCAACATCGCCGCGCTGGCGTGATGTTAGCCACATTGTTGAGCTGGAGTCAGTACCCAGGACGAGACCTGCCTGTGACCTGCACATCGATTGGCCGGGAAACGACGGGGCCCCGCCCGCCGGAGAGCGGCGTGCGGGGCCCTTGAGCGACTGGTAAACCGCCGGTCAGGATGGTTCAGCGGGTGGCGCGGTTGACGGCCGAGACGACCGCCTTCAGTGAGGCACGTGTCGTATTCGCGTCGATCCCGATTCCCCACAGAACCTTGTCGTCGATCGCGCATTCGATGTACGAGGCGGCCTGCGCGGAGGCGCCCTCGCTCATCGTGTGCTCCTGGTAGTCCAGGAGCCGTACGTCGATGCCGACGGACTGCAGGGCGTCGAAGAAGGCGGAGATCGGGCCGTTGCCGGAGCCGGTCAGGACGGTGTCGACGCCGTCGACGCTCGCCTCCACCTTGAGCGTGTCCACGCCGTCGGTGTCGGTGGTCGACTGGCCGGTCTTGACCTGGATACGGCCCCAGGGGTTGTCCGGGTTCGGCAGGTACTCGTCCTCGAAGGTCGCCCAGATCTGCTTGGGGGTGACCTCGCCGCCCTCGGCGTCCGTCTTGGCCTGGATCAGCTTGGAGAACTCGATCTGCATCCGGCGCGGCAGGTCCAGCTTGTGGTCGTTCTTCAGGACGTACGCGATTCCGCCCTTGCCGGACTGCGAGTTGACCCGGATGACGGCCTCGTAGGAGCGGCCGACGTCCTTCGGGTCGATCGGCAGGTACGGGACCGCCCACTCGATGTCGTCGACCGTGACGCCCTTGGCTTTGGCGTCGGCCTCCATGGCGTCGAAGCCCTTCTTGATGGCGTCCTGGTGGGAGCCGGAGAAGGACGTGTAGACCAGGTCGCCCACGTACGGGTGGCGCGGGTGGACCTCCATCTGGTTGCAGTACTCCCACGTACGACGGATCTCGTCGATGTCGGAGAAGTCGATCTGCGGGTCGACGCCCTGGGAGAACAGGTTCATGCCCAGGGTGACCAGGTCGACGTTGCCGGTGCGCTCGCCCTGGCCGAACAGGCAGCCCTCGACGCGGTCGGCGCCGGCCATCAGCGCCAGCTCGGCGGCGGCGACGGCCGTACCGCGGTCGTTGTGCGGGTGGATGGAGAGGACGACGTGCTCTCGGCGGGACAGGTGGCGGCCCATCCACTCGAAGCGGTCCGCGTGCGTGGACGGGGTCGAACGCTCAACGGTGGCGGGCAGGTTGAGGATGATCTCGCGGCCCGGGCCGGGCTGCCAGACGTCCATGACCGCCTCGCAGACCTCCAGCGCGAAGTCCAGCTCGGTGTCCGTGAAGATCTCGGGGCTGTACTGGTAGCCGAACTCGGTCTCGGGGCCCAGCAGTACGTCGGCGTACTTCATCACCAGGCGGGTGCCGTCCACGGCGATCTGCTTGATGTCGTCCTTGGAGCCGCGGAAGACCACGCGACGGAAGACGGGCGCGGTCGCGTTGTACAGGTGCAGGGTGGCGCGCTTGGCGCCCTTCAGGGACTCCACGGTCCGCTCGATCAGGTCCTCGCGGGCCTGGGTCAGTACGGAGATCGTGACGTCGTCCGGGATCGCGCCCTCTTCCTCGATGATCGAGCGCACGAAGTCGAAGTCGGTCTGGCCGGAGGCCGGGAAGCCGACCTCGATCTCCTTGTAGCCCATCTTGACCAGCAGGTCGAACATCGCGCGCTTGCGCACGGGAGACATGGGGTCGATCAGGGCCTGGTTGCCGTCACGCAGGTCGGTGGAGAGCCAGCGCGGGGCGACGGTGATCCGCTGGTCGGGCCAGGTGCGGTCGGGGATGTCGACCTGCTCGTACTGGCCGTACTTGTGGATCGGCATGGAACTGGGCTGCTGGCGATTGGCGCGGCTGGTTGCCATGATGCGGGGGCTCCTCGTGGTGTCCTGAAGGACGGCCGACGCGCAACGCGAAGCTCCGCGGGGAGGGAGTCGACCTGGACTACAGGCCCTCGCCGCGGCAGCTAAGGAGAAGCAGCCCGTAACGCATGATGTCCAGCAGAATAGCCGAGACGTGCGCCGTGCGGGGGGCCGTATCACTATGCGGGACATCCCCGGCCGTATACCACTCTCCGCTACGAGACTGTGATGATTGTCCCCGTATTTCACCAATCATGGTTGCCGGTAGTGACAGCGGCATAACTCGGTGCCAAGGTGCCGCCATGACGACACACGGGGGCTTCGAGCCCGTCTTCTGCACGATCGTCCCACCGCATGTCCTCGACAAGCTCGCCCAGCACGAGGACCCCGCGCTCGCCGGTCCCGCCCGCGAGACCCTGGAGCGCGACGCCTACGAGCGCACCCACCGCCGGCTGACCACCGTGCTCGGCGCGCCGACGCTCGCCGCGCCCACCGAGACGGACAAGCCACGGCGCACGATCTACGACGCCAAGCACAAGCAGGACCTGCCCGGAAAGAAGGTCCGCGCCGAGGGCTCGGACCCGGGCAAGGACGCGACCGTCAACCGCGCCTACGCGGGCCTCGGCGCCACCTTCGAGCTGTACCTCAACGCCTTCAACCGGCACTCCATCGACGGCGAGGGCCTGCCGCTCAACGCGTCCGTCCACTACGACGTGAAGTACGACAACGCGTTCTGGAACGGCGAGCAGATGGTGTTCGGCGACGGCGACGGCGAGCTGTTCCTCGACTTCACCATCCCGGTCGACGTCATCGGCCACGAACTCACCCACGGCGTCACGCAGTACACCGCGAACCTGACCTACTTCGGCCAGTCCGGCGCCCTGAACGAGTCGATCTCCGACGTCTTCGGATCGCTCATCAAGCAGTACTCGCTCGGCCAGACCGCCGCCGAGGCCGACTGGCTGATCGGCGCGGGCCTGCTCGCCCCGCGCGTCACCGGCGTCGCCCTGCGCTCCATGAAGGCCCCGGGCACGGCCTACGACGACGACGCCCTCGGCAAGGACCCGCAGCCCGCGACGATGGACGGCTTCATCAAGACCGGGCGCGACAACGGCGGTGTGCACCTCAACTCCGGCATCCCCAACCACGCCTTCTACCTGGTCGCCGACGCGCTCGGCGGGCACGCCTGGGAGAAGGCCGGACAGATCTGGTACGACGTGCTGACCGGCGGCGAACTCAAGAAGGACGCCCTGTTCACGGACTTCGCCACCCTCACCGTGGCCGCCGCGAAGACCCGGTTCGGGGACGGCGGCGAGGAACTGCAGGCCGTGCAGAAGGCGTGGGAACAGGTCGGGGTGCCCACGTCGTAGTCGCGCCGGACCCGTATCCGTACTAGACAGGACCCATGCGTATTCAGGTACGGCGCACGGGCGGTTTCGGTGGCATCGAGCGCCGCGGCGAGGTCGACACCTCGGCGCGGCCCGACGCCCATGAGTGGCACGCGCTGGCCGAACGGGCGGTCGCCGACGGCCAGCGCACGCCCAAGTCCGGTGTCCCGGACGGCTTCCACTACGAGATCACGGTGGACGGGAAGACCGTGTACACGGCCGACCCCAGGCTTACGGAGGAGCAACGGACGCTGATCCAGAGGGTGTTGAAGGAAGGTGCGTAACTGCTTGTTCACGCCCGCCCGTTGACACCCGTTACCACCGGTACGGATGATCCGGCGCATGGCGACTGATGCAGGCAACCCGATACCTCGGTTCCCGGCCGATTTCCTCTGGGGCGTCTCGACCTCGGCCCACCAGATCGAGGGCGCGGCCGACGAGCGCGAGCCCTCCGTATGGGACGTGTTCGAGGCCGAGCCGGGCCGGATCAAGGACGGTTCGACGGCGGCGGTGGCCTGCGACCACTTCCACCGCCACGGCGAGGACGTGGCCCTCCTGGCCGGCCTGGGCGTGGACGCGTACCGCTTCTCGATCTCCTGGCCGCGGGTGAACTCCCCCGGCGGCCTCGACTTCTACGACCGTCTCGTCGACGACCTGCTCGCGGCGGGCGTCCGCCCGGTCCCCACCCTGTTCCACTGGGACCTCCCGGTCGGTCTTGACTGGCTGGAGCGGGACACGGCCTCGCGTTTCGCGGAGTACGTGTCGGTGGTCGCCGACCGCCTGGGCGACCGGGTGAAGAAGTGGATCACCCTCAACGAGCCCGCGGAACACACCCTGTTGGGACACGCGCTGGGCGCCCACGCCCCGGGCAAGACCCTGCTCTTCGACGCGCTCCCGGTCGCCCACCACCAACTCCTCGCCCACGGCCTGGCGGTACGGGCCCTGCGCGCGGCCGGTGCCGACGACATCGGGATCGCCAACTCCCACGGCCCGACCTGGCCGGCCTCCCAGGAGCCGGAGGACATCGAGGCGGCGAACTTCTACGACCTGCTGCTGAACCGCCTGTTCGCGGAACCGCTGTTGCTGGGTGAATACCCTTCCGGACTCGGCGAGTTGATGCCGGGCGACGTCGACTCCGACCTGAAGGTGATCGCCGAGCCGATCGACTGGTACGGCATCAACTACTACGCGCCGAGCCGGGTCGGCGCACCCCAGGGCGCCGAGATCGAGTTCGGCGGCCTGACTCTCCCGGCCGAACTCCCCTTCTCGGTAAGGGAGATCGAGGACGTCCCGGTCACCGACTTCGGCTGGCCGGTGGTCCCCGAGGGCCTCACCGAACTCCTCACCACCTTCCACGACCGCTACGCCGACCGCCTCCCACCCGTCGTCATCACCGAGAACGGCTGCTCCTACAACGGCCTCGACGACCAGGACCGGATCGCCTACCTCGACGGTCATGTCCGGGCGCTGCACGGGGCGTTGGAGGCGGGCGTGGACGTCCGCGGCTACTTCGTGTGGTCGCTCCTCGACAACTTCGAGTGGGCGGAGGGCTACGAGCGCCGCTTCGGCCTCGTCCACGTCGACTACGAGACGTTGGCGCGCACCCCGAAGGCGTCGTACGGCTGGTTCCAGGGCCTGCTGCGGGCCCAGAGAGAGCGGGGACAGGGATGACGACGGCCGACGCGGCGGACGCGGCAGACGCGGTCTCCGCACCCAGCGCCCTCGCCGAACCCGTCGAACGCGTCGGCCGGGGCTG
Source organism: Streptomyces sp. NPDC050548 (assembly GCF_044457385.1). Classification (NCBI taxonomy): domain Bacteria; kingdom Bacillati; phylum Actinomycetota; class Actinomycetes; order Kitasatosporales; family Streptomycetaceae; genus Streptomyces; species Streptomyces sp. NPDC050548. The sequence continues at coordinate 137,105 of NZ_JBITGV010000003.1, read as the reverse complement.
GACCTCCGCGCTCTCGCTCGCCAACGGGGCGATCTGGGTGGGCTGGTACGGCCCGCTGCAGATCCTGCTGGCCTCCCAGGCCAAGGACTTCGCACCCGGCACCGGCATGTCCAAGGAGACGATGCTGGCGTGGGTGACCGGCGCGGGCGCGCTGGTGTCCCTGGTCGCCAATCCGCTCTTCGGCGCGCTGTCGGACCGTACGACATCGCGGTGGGGCCGCCGTACGCCGTGGATCGTGGCCGGGTCGGCGGGCGGGGCGCTGTCGTTGCTGCTGCTCGCGGGTGCGGGCGGGGTGTGGACGATGGCGGCCGGCTGGTGCCTGGTCCAGCTCACCCTGAACGCGGCCTTCGCGGCGGTCACGGCGGCCGTCCCCGACCGCGTGCCGCGCCTCCAACGGGGCTCTGTGGGCGGCTGGTTGGGCGCCGCGCAGATCCTGGGCGTGGTCGGCGGAACGGGCCTTGCCACGGCGGCCGGGGGCATCGGGGCGGGCTACGTGGCGTGCGCGGTGTTCACGGCGGTGGGCGTGCTGCCGTACGTCCTGCGCCACAAGGACCTGCAACTCCGGCCCGCGGACCGGCCGTTGTGGTCCTGGCGGGGTTTCGTGAAGGGCTTCTGGCTGAGCCCGCGCCGCTATCCCGACCTGGGCTGGGCATGGTTGACCCGCTTCCTGATCAACCTGAGCAACGCGCTGGTGCTGCTGTATCTGTTGTATTACCTGCGCGACCGCCTGCACTACCACGACCCGGACCAGGGGGTCTTGATCCTGACGGCCGTGAACGGCCTCACGCTGCTCGCCACGGTCGTGGTCGGCGGGGTGTGGTCCGACCGGGTCGGCCGCCGCAAGCCGTTCGTGATCTGGTCCGGCGTGCTGATGGCGGTGGCGACGGCGGTCCTCGCGGGCTGGCAGACCTGGCCGGGCGCGGTGGCCTCGGCGGCCCTCCTGGGCATCGGCTTCGGCGTCTTCACCTCGGTCGACTTCGCCCTGATGACGGACGTCCTCCCGAAGGCCCTGGACCGCGGCAAGGACCTCGGCGTCATCAACGTCGCCAACGCCCTCCCCCAGGTCGCGGCCCCCGCCCTGGCCGCGCCGATCGTGACCTATCTGGGCGGGTACCGGGTGCTGTATCTGGTGTCGGCGGTGATCGGGATGGCGGGGGCGTTGCTGGTGCGGCGGATTCGGGGGGTGGACTGAAACGCAGGCCAGCGTGTGCCATATCGCGGTATGGTCGACGTATGGCCAGCAAGAAGATCACCATCACCGTGCCCGAGGAGCTCGTGGAGGCTGCGCGCGAGCTCACTGACAACATCTCCGGATTCGCGGCGGAGGCGCTCGCCTCCAGAGTTCGCCGTGAACTGCTCGCCGAGGACCTACGCCGTTACGAGGAGGAGCACGGGGCGTTCACCGAAGAGGAGATGGCCGAAGCCTTCGCCCGCCTCAACGGCGCTGCCGACACGAACCAGGAAGCCGCGTGACACAGATCGCGACCATTGTCCTTGATTACGAAGGACTCTCGGCCTGGACGGCCCAAGACCGAAAGACCGCCGCACTGTTCAAGGCGCTTCTGCACTCCGAGGCCAACCTTGTCGTGTCGGCCAACAGCATCATCGAGGCGACTCACGCGGGTACGAACATGCCGAGGCTGAACTGGGCCCTGTCCCGTGTCAAAGTCGAGCCTGTCACCGAGCAGCTCGCCAAGGCCGCCGCGAAGCTCCTCAAGGACACCGGGCTGCACGGTCACAAGTACGCGATCGACGCCACTGTCGCAGTCACCGCGCTCAATCAGCCCGGCCCCGTCGCCATCCTCACTTCGGACGTCGACGACCTGACGAAGCTGTGCGGTGGTCAGCGGGTCAAGGTCATCCCCCTCTGAGCCACCGTCAGAGCGCGCCCGCGTCCCGCGCAGCCCACACCGTCGGATACAGCGGGCGGTAGCCCAGCTCCCGGCGGATCCGCTCCGTCGACATGACGCCGAACCAGGGGTCGGGGTCGGTGCGGGTGTGCATGTCCGCGGGGATGTCCACGCCGTTCAGCAGGTGCAGCTCGACCGCCGTCACCGGCGCGTCGTCGGCGATGTTGTAGATCCGGCCGGCGACTCCCGGCGCGTACAGCAGCCGCAGCAGGCCCTGGGCCACGTCCGCGTGGTGGCCCATCTGGAGGCGCTGGGCCGCTGCCCAATTGCTCGCCCACATCAGGGAGTTGGCGAGGTGCGGATCGCCTTCGCCGTAGACGAAGGGGAGGCGGGCGACGCGTACGTCCATGGTGTCGAGGGCGAGGAGTTCGCGTTCGGCGGCCACCTTCGACTCCGGGTAGGCGCCCCACATCCTGCCGCCGGGCCGGATCTCGTCGTCCTCGGTCATCGGACGGCCCCGCCCGCCGCCGTACACGAGCCCGGTGCTGACCTGCACGAAGCGCCGTACGCCGGAGGCCACCGCGGCCGTCCCCAGGGCCACCGCCGCGTCGCGGTTGACGGCCCAGGCCTCCTCGTCCGGGACCCCGCGGAAGGACGCGGCGACGTTCACGACCGCGTCGGCGCCGGACACCGCCTTTCCGAGTGCCGTCTCGTCCCGCAGGTCACCGAGTACGACCTCGGCGCCCAGCTCGGCGAAGGGTTCGCCGCGGGCCTCGTCGCGGACCAGGACCCGTACCCGCTCCCCCTGCCGGGTCTGCGCCAGCAGCCTCGGTACGAAGCGTCGGCCGACCTGTCCCGTCGCGCCTGTCACCAGTGTCAGCATCATGTGCTCCTCTCGTCTCGTCCCGATCAGCTTTGGGCAGCCGGACCGCGGCCGGGAGAGACCTTCCGATCAGGGGATCGGCACTCCCTGGATAAGCCGGGCGGACTGCCGCACGCTGGAAGCGTGAACCGAGCCGAACTCGCCGACTTCCTGCGCCGGGGCCGGGCCCGCCTGGACCCCTCCGACGTGGGCCTCACGGCCGGCGCCCGCCGCCGTACGCCCAGCCTGCGCCGCGAGGAGGTGGCGCAACTCGCCGGGATGTCCGTGGACTACTACACGCGGCTCGAACAGTCCCGGGGCCCGCGCCCGTCCCGCCAGATGCTCACGGCGCTGGCGCTGGCGCTCCGCCTCACCGACGACGAACGCGACCACCTCTTCCACCTGACGGGAGAGGAACCCCCGCGCCGGGGAGGCGGAACCGCACACCTGCGGCCGGCCCTCCTCCTCGTCCTGGACCGGCTGCACGACACCCCGGCGCATGTGTCGAGCGACTGCGGTGAGGTGATCGCGCAGAACGCGATGGCACGGGCGCTGTCGGGCGACGCGTTCGCCCGCCCGCCCCGGGAACGCAACATGCTCCGCCGCTTCTTCCTGGACCCCGCCTCGCGGGAACCGTTCCCGCCTGAGGACATCCCGGAGCACGCGCGCGCCCACGTGGCGAACCTCCGGGCGGTGGCCGCGGCCCGCCCCGACGACCCGGAACCGGCCGCGCTGGTGACCGAACTACGGGCGGGCAGCGAGGAGTTCGCCCACCTGTGGGACCAGCACGAGGTGGCCGTACGACGGCAGTCCACGAAGCGCTTCCGCCACCCGCTGGTCGGCCTCCTGGAACTGGACTGCGAGGTCCTCCTGAACCAGGACGCCCACCACCTGCTGATCATCCACACGGCGCGCCCGGGGACGGAGTCCTACGAGCGCTTGCAGCTGCTGCGGGTGATAGGCGTGCAGGACATGACTCCCGCCCCTCTGGGGGCTGCGCCCCCAGACCCCCATCGGCCCTGAAGGGGCCTCGTCCTCAAACGCCGGACGGGCTGAAAGGTCAAGCTCCGGCCGGCATCGACTCAGCCTCTCCGGCGTCTGAGGAGCGGGGTCTGGGGCGGAGCCCCAGAAGGATGGGACGGGTAGGGGCGGCGGGGGCGAGAAAACTCCTCAGAACCCCCAACTCCCCCTCTAGAACCCCAACTTCCGCAACTGCCGAGGATCCCGCTGCCAGTCCTTCGCGACCTTCACATGCAGGTCCAGGAACACCGGAGTCCCCAGCAACGCCTCGATCTGCTTGCGCGACTTGATCCCGACCTGCTTCAGCCGCGCGCCCTTCGGGCCGATGATGATGCCCTTCTGGCTCGGCCGCTCGATGTAGACGAAGGCGTGGATGTCGAGGAGCGGCTTGTCGGCCGGCCGGTCCTCGCGCGGCAGCATCTCCTCGACGACGACGGCGATGGAGTGGGGCAGCTCGTCCCGCACACCCTCCAGCGCGGCCTCGCGGATCAACTCCGCGATCATGACCTGCTCGGGCTCGTCGGTGAGGTCGCCCTCGGGGTAGAGGGCAGGGCCCTCGGGCAGCAGCGGGATGAGGAGGTCGGCGAGCAGATCCACCTGCTGGTCCGCGACCGCCGACACCGGCACGATCTCCGCCCACTCGAAGCCCAGCTCCTTGCCGAGCTGGTCGATGGCGATGAGCTGCTCGGCGAGGGTCTTGGAGTCGACCAGGTCGGTCTTCGTGACGATCGCGATCTTCGGCGTCTTCTTGATCGACGCCAGTTCCTTCGCGATGAAACGGTCACCCGGGCCCAGCTTCTCGTTCGCCGGCAGGCAGAAGCCGATGACGTCGACCTCGGCCCACGTCGTACGGACGATGTCGTTGAGCCGCTGCCCGAGCAGCGTGCGCGGCTTGTGCAGGCCAGGCGTGTCGACCAGGATCAGCTGCGCGTCCGGCCGGTGGACGATGCCGCGGACCGTGTGCCGCGTGGTCTGCGGCTGGTTGGCGGTGATCGCCACCTTCTGGCCGACCAGAGCATTCGTAAGGGTGGACTTGCCCGCGTTGGGGCGGCCCACGAAGCAGGCGAAGCCGGCGCGGTGGGGAGCCTCCGACGAGTCAGACGGCTTGGATGACGGGGTACGAACGCTCATGGCGCCCATTGTCCCTGATCCACAGGCCCCCGCCGCACAACAGTCCACCGGAGCCTCACACGGTGAGCTTTCGGTAACCCCGACGCAATGAAACGTCACGGAAACACGGACGTGCACAACCGGAAACCCGGGCCGGTGACCCTCTGACGAGCCCCCACACCGTTGGAGACGACCGTGACGACCGTGACCCCCGCCGCCGCACTCGCCGCCGGGCGTATCGACACCGGCGACACCGCCTGGCTGCTCGCCGCCACCGCCCTGGTCCTGCTGATGACCCCGGGCCTGGCCCTCTTCTACGGCGGCATGGTCCGCACGAAGAGCGTCCTCAACATGCTGATGATGAGTTTCGTGTCGATCGCCCTGGTCACGGTGGTGTGGCTGGCGGCCGGGTACTCGCTCGCCTTCGGCGACGACATCGGCGGCGGGCTCATCGGCGGCCTCAAACACGCCGGCATGGCGGGCCTCGGCCCGGACTCCGTCCACGGCACCGTGCCCACCCTCCTCTTCGCCACCTTCCAGCTCACCTTCGCGATCATCACGGCCGCGCTGATCAGCGGCGCGGTGGCCGACCGGGTGCGGTTCGGGGCATGGCTGGTCTTCGTGCCCGTCTGGGCGCTGCTCGTATACGTTCCCGTCGCGCACTGGGTGTGGGGCCCGGGCGGCTGGATCGCGGCGCACCTCGGCGCCCTCGACTTCGCGGGCGGCCTCCCGGTCGAGATCACGTCCGGAGCCTCCGGGCTGGCCCTGTGCCTGGTCGTCGGCCCCCGCCTCGGCTTCAAAAAAGACGCCATGCGCCCGCACAACCTCCCCATGGTCATGCTGGGCGCGGGCCTGCTCTGGTTCGGCTGGTTCGGGTTCAACGCGGGCTCCGCGCTCGGCGCCAACGGCCTCGCCGCCGCGGCCTTCCTCAACACCCTCGCCGCCGGCTGCACCGGCCTCCTCGGCTGGCTCTTCGTCGAGCAGAAGCGCGACGGCCACCCGACCACCCTGGGCGCGGCCTCGGGCGCGGTCGCCGGCCTGGTCGCGATCACCCCGTCCTGCGGCTCGGTCTCGCTCCTCGGCGCACTGGTCGTCGGCCTCGCCGCCGGTGCGGTCTGCTCGTACGCGGTCGGCTGGAAGTTCAGGCTCAACTACGACGACTCGCTCGACGTCGTCGGCGTCCACCTGGTCGGCGGCGTGATCGGCACCCTCCTGATCGGCGTCTTCGCGGTCACCTCGATGACCGGCGGCGCGGAGGGCCTGCTCTACGGCGGCGGGCTCGCCCAGCTCGGCAGGCAGCTGGTGGCCGTGGTCGCCGTAGGGGCGTACGCGTTTCTCGTGACGTACGGGATCGGGAAGGTGCTCGACCGGGTGATGGGGCTGCGGGCGAGTGAAGAGGAGGAGCGGACGGGTCTGGACCTTACGGTGCACGCCGAGACCGCATACGATCACGGCGTCCTGGGGCACGGAGCCCCGGTCAGCCCGTCCGTCCCCTCCCTTCAGAAGGTCACGTCCCAGCCATGAAGCTCATCACCGCGATCGTCAAGCCGTACCGCCTCGACGAGGTCAAGACGGCGCTCCAGGAGCTCGGTGTGCACGGCCTGACCGTCACCGAGGCCAGCGGCTACGGCCGGCAGCGCGGGCACACCGAGGTGTACCGGGGCGCCGAGTACCGCGTCGACCTCGTGCCCAAGGTGCGGATCGAGGTCGTCGTCGACGACGCGGACTCGGAAGCCGTGATCGAAGCGATCGTCAAGGCCGCGCAGACGGGGAAGATCGGGGACGGGAAGGTGTGGTCGATGCCGGTCGAGACGGTCGTACGGGTACGGACGGGCGAGCGCGGCCCCGACGCGCTCTGACCGCCAGCACTCCCCCGACGAACCCGACCGCGAGCAGCAGCGCCGCCGCGAGCCAGGGCAGCGCGAAGAACGACGCGCTCGCCGACTGTTTGGTGCCCGGCGCGCTCGCGGTCAACGTGATGTCGCCCCAGTCGAGTTGGGGCGATCCCTTCCACGGCTCGGTCAGCTTCACGCTCTGCCCGGGGAGCAACTCGGCCGGGATACGGGTGAGTCCGCGTGAGAGCAGCGTCCGGCCGAAGAGACCCTGCGCCTTCAGGGTCACCTTCGGGTCGAGGGTGACGTTGCCGGTGTTGTGCAGCGTGTAGGAGATCGTCGCGTCGCTGCTGCCCAACCCCGGTACCAGCGGCTGGTGATGGGCGATGTGGACGTGTTCGACGGCGAGCGCGGGGAGCGTCGGACCGCTGACCCGGAGATAGACGCGGGCGCCCACGGCCCGCTGCACGCCGAGCGCGAGTGAGCCGTCGCCCTTGTCGACGCGTTCGTCCAGCGCCACCAACGCGCCCGGGTGATCGCCGGGTTCGGCCCCTTCGGGCACGTGCAGGGTGAACGGCACGGTGACTGTCTTGTGGGCGGGCACAGTTACCCGGGACTTGGCGGGCTTCGCCCACGCGCCGACGCCCCGCATCGTCTCCTTCACCGTCCGTACGGCGAACCCGCCGTCGCGCGCGGTGTTGTAGGCGTCGGCCGCGTAGAGGCGGAAGGTGAGGGGCTTCGCCGTCTTGTTGGCGACGACCACCTTGTCCTGGATGGTCTGGCCGGGATCGGCGGAGAGATAGAAGTACGGCCGCGCGGCGATCTGCGAGGCGGCCGGGTACACGGACCAACTGCCGTTGTCGGCGGCATGGGAAGACGGCGCGGCGAGCACGCCGAAACACAGGCTCAGGAGGAGGACATACAGCTTGCGCATGGGTGCGGACCCCCACGGACGTGGTGTGCGGCGGTCGGGCGGGTGCGGGCGCCCGGCCACCGGAGGTGAGTTCGGACGGTCAGGTGAGCGTGAGCGTCAGAACGCCGGAGTACGAGCCCGGAGGCGTGAACGCCGGTACGTTCAGGGAGAGTCCGGCGTCGGCGGTGAACTGGCCGCCGGTGACCGTACCGTCGGGCGTGGACGCGAGCGTCGCTCCCGAACTGCCCACCGTGCCCGCCGAACCGGCGACACAGGTGCTCGGGCTGCCCGCCTTGGTGGCGCAGGCGGGAGTCCAACTCAGCGCCCCGGCATCGATCTTGGCGCCGGGACCGGTGAAGTCGGTGACCTTGCCGGTCAGGGACCAGCCCGCGGGTCCGCCGCGGAAGTCCTGGACCGTCACCGTGTTGAGGGCGCCCGTGGAGGCACCGCCCTTGCCGAAGTCGACGGCGGAGAGGCCCACGGCGTCCCCGGCCTGCGACATCGACAGACTGCCCGCCTTGACGGTGGTCGTCAGCTTCTGACTCCCCGGCGGAACGGGCGTGGTGTCGTTGACGACATAGGCGGCCGGACCGGCACCCAGATCGGCACTCCACGCACTGCCCTCGTACGCCACGATCCCGGTCGTCGTCTTGTCGTTGACGGTGAGCGAGCCGCTGATGGCGCCGGCGCCGGTGGCCGTGACGGTCGCCGTGTCCGCGGTCTGGGCGCTGCCGGACCGCCCGGCCAGGGTCACGGTGGCACCCGGCGTGAAGTTGCTGCCGGTGACGGTGACACTGTCACCGGCGTTGCCGGAGGCCGAACTCAGGCTGATCGCACGGGTGTTGACCGGAACGGTGGCGGTCGCGGTGACCGTCTCCGAGACCGGCGCCGGCGGGTTCGTCACCGTGCAGGGGGTGTCCAGCTCCAGGATGTAGCTGGTGTGGATGTTGTAGTCGCCGGGCGAGAGGGTGATCGCGCCCGGAGTGGTGACCGTGAAGGTGCCGGTCATGGAGAACGACGGGAAGGCGCCGTTGCCGGGCACCGGGTCGTTCTTCTTGGGCCCGGCGACCGTGACGCTGCCGGTCTGGGCACCGCCGAGGGTGACCTTCCCGGTGGGCGTCATGATGTCGGCCGGCAGGGCGATCGCGGTCGGGTTGCTGGCGGCCGGCTTGACCACCGTGTACGTCACGGTGACCGTGTCGCCGACCTTCGGCGCGGTGTTGTCCACCGTGATCGCGGCGGTCGTGGTGCCGTCGATCGGCGGGATGCCCGCGACCGCCGGCGGGATGCAGTGCGTGGCGAAGTCCACGTTCGTCGACGCGCCGGCCGGACAGGCCAGCGCGCCGCCCGTGGCGACCGCGAGCGCGGTCACCCCGAGCAACGACGCCCAACGGCGTCTTCGGGATGTCGTAGCCATGGCTGTGCCCCCTCCTGAGGACGGTGGGCACAGCGGCTCGTCCGCGCCCACAGGGGGCATTGATGTGGGGATCGCGTGAGAAGTCAATGGAGACGGACAAATAAACTGATGGGCCGTCAGCTCCCGCCCAACAGCGGGAGTTGACGGCCCAGTTGAGCCCGTGGGGGGATTTGTCGGGTGACTTCTCAGTCGAACACGAACGGACCCGGCGACTGCGCTCCGGTGGCCGTACAGGTCACGGCGATACCGAAGATGGTCATCTTCAGCGAGCCGCCGTACGCCTCCAGGCTGTCACCGGAGGCGACGGTGCCACTGAGCGGACCGACGGTGACGGCGTCGCCGGTCGCCATGGCCGGGTTCACCGTCCCGCTGAAGACGGTCGTGCCGCCGCTCGCGTTCACGAAGGTGAAGGTGGAGGCGATCGAGTTCTGCGCCAGGGCCAGCGGAGCGGTGATGGACGAGTTGACGGTGACCGTGGCCGCCGTACCGTCCTGCGTGGCCGTGATGGTGGCCGCGCCGCCGCCGAAGATGCCGCAGCTCGCGGTGATCGTCGCCGTCTGGGGAGTGACGGCGAGCGCGCTGGGCGCGAACGCCAGCGAGGTGGCCGCGAGGACCCCCGTCACCAGTGCCGCACCCGTTCCGATTCGCTTGCTTCTCAGCTTGCCTTTCATGGATCCGGTTCCCTTCCCGAGTCTGGGAATGCCATGTGGGGATGGACGGGAGAAACACCTCAGCCCCACTCACGGACGCGGTGCGGTGCGCCACGCGAGCAGAATCTGACGGTCCGTCGGAACTTACGGTTCCATTGATGCGCGGGAGACGGGGGGAGAGCAAGGGCGAAATCTGGACGGCAACTTTTTGGACATGGGTGTGGATCAGCCCGTTGGGGGTCCCCCCTCTGGGGGAGTCTGAGGACGAGGCCCCTTCAGGGCCGATCGGGGGTCTGGGGGCGGAGCCCCCGGCACCATCTCAGCCCGCAGCGACCGTCAGCCGAACATTCCCGTCCGGCGAAGCCAAGTGCACAGGCGTCTCCGGCCCACCCAGATCCCGTACCGCCGCCCGGTCCTCGGCGGACGCGGACTCCGCCTCCGTCACCACCGCCGCCGCCTCCAAGGACTTCGCCCCGGACGCCACCGCCATCGCCACCGCCGTCTGCAGCGCGCTCAGTTTCAGCGACTCAAGGGCGACCGTCCCGGCGACATACGTCCGCCCGGTCTCGTCCCGCACCGCGGCCCCCTCGGGCACACCATTGCGGGCCCGGGCCGAACGGGCCAGGGTGACGATCTTGCGGTCCTCGGGGTCAAGCGCGCTGCTCTCGGTCATGCACAGAGCATACGAAGGACCGGTCCCGCGCGTCCCTCAGGGCCGGTCGAGGCGGAGCCGTTCCGCACGCGGCAGCCCCGCGACGACCAGGTCGTACGAGTCCTCGATCAGCTCCTTCAGGAGCCGGTCCGGGAGTCCCCCGTCCACCGTCACCGTGTTCCAGTGCCGCTTGTTCATGTGGTACCCGGGGATGATCAGCCCCTCGTGCTCCTCCCGGAGCCGGATCGCGTCCTCCGGGTCGCACTTGAGGTTGACCGTGAGGGGCCGCCCGTCCAGCCGGGTCAGGGCGAAGAGCTTGCCCAGCACCTTGAAGACGGACATCTCGGGGCTGAAGGGGAAGTCCTCCACCGCCGCGTTGAACGACAGGCAGAACGCGCGCAGTTCCTCGGGACTCACTCCGGTTTCGCCTCCTCCTCGGCCGGGTCAGCCACCCCCACCGGCTCCACCAGCACCGTCACGATCTTGTTCCGCCGCCCGGCCGAGGCCTCCGCCGTCAGCCGCAGTTCGCGCCCGTCGGGCAGTTCTACGACGGAGGAGGCACCGGCGATCGGGACGCGGCCCAGGGCCTTGGCAAGCAGTCCGCCGACCGTCTCCACGTCCTCGTCGTCGTAGGCCTCGAAGCCGTACAGCTCGCCCAGGTCGCCGATGTCGAGGCGGGCGGTCACCCGGTAGCGGTCGTCGCCCAGCTCCTCCACCGGAGGCAGCTCCCGGTCGTACTCGTCGGTGATCTCGCCGACGATCTCCTCCAGGATGTCCTCGATGGTGACGATGCCGGCCGTGCCGCCGTACTCGTCGATCACGACGGCGACGTGATTGCGCTCCTGCTGCATCTCGCGCAGCAGATCACCCGCGTTCTTGGTGTCCGGCACGAAGCTCGCGGGCCGCATGGCCGTCGAGACCAGCTCGGACTCGGCGTCGCGGCTGATGTGCGTCTTGCGGACCAGGTCCTTCAGATACACGATCCCGACGATGTCGTCCTCGCTCTCCCCCGTCACCGGGATCCGCGAGAAGCCGGAGCGCAGCGCGAGGGTGAGGGCCTGACGGATCGTCTTGTACCGCTCGATGACCACCAAGTCCGTGCGGGGGACCATGACTTCGCGCACGAGGGTGTCGCCGAGTTCGAAGACCGAGTGCACCATCCGGCGCTCCTCGTCCTCGATCAGCGACTCCTTCTCGGCGAGGTCCACCAGCGCCCGCAGCTCGGCCTCGGACGCGAACGGACCGCGCCGGAAACCCTTCCCGGGGGTGAGCGCGTTGCCGATGAGGATCAGGAGGTACGGGATCGGGCCCATGATCCGCGCGAGCGGCAGCAGCACGTACGCCGCCGCCGTGGCCGTGTTCAGCGGATGCTGCCGCCCGATGGTGCGCGGGGACACCCCCACCGCGACGTACGACACGAGGACCATCACGCCGATCGCGGCGAGCAGCGCGGGCGCGGTCCCGTGGATCTCCTGAAGGCACTCGTAGGTGACCAGCGCGGCGGCGGCCATCTCGCAGACCACCCTGACCAGCAGGGCCACGTTGAGATAGCGGGTCGGGTCGGCGGCGACCTGCGCGAGCTTCGCGCTGCCGCGCCGACCGGACCGTACGGCCTCCTCGGCGCGGAAGCTGGAGACGCGCGCGAGGCCCGCCTCCGCGCAGGCGGCGAGCCAGGCGACCACGACCAGGGCGATGGCGCCGACGACGATCTGAGGACTCATGGGAGACGGTGCCCCGGTGCCCTAGGAGACCGTCGGCGCCGGGGACGGGCCGTCGTGGCCCTTCTCCGCCCGCCAGCCGTCCACGATCGCCGCCTGCAGACCGAACATCTCGGCCTTCTCGTCGGGCTCCTCGTGGTCGTACCCGAGGAGGTGCAACACACCGTGGACGGTGAGGAGTTGGAGCTCCTCGTCCATGGAGTGCTGCGTCTCGGCCTCGGCCCCCTGCTTCGTGGCGACCTCCGGGCACAGCACGATGTCACCGAGGAGCCCCTGCGGAGGCTCCTCGTCGTCCTTGCTCGGCGGACGCAGTTCGTCCATCGGGAAGGACATGACATCGGTCGGCCCGGGCAGGTCCATCCACTGGATGTGGAGCTGCTCCATGGCGTCGGCGTCCACTGCGATCACCGAGAGTTCGGAGAGCGGGTGGATGCGCATCCGCGCGAGCGCGTAACGGGCGATGTCGAGGATCGCCTGCTCGTCGACCTCGGTTCCGGACTCGTTGTTGACGTCGATCGACATGGTCGTGCTGATCTACTTCCGCTTGTCACGGGCACCCTTGTGGGTGCCGTTCTCCGTACCGTTCTCGCTGTCGTACTTCTCGTACGCGTCGACGATACGGCCGACCAGCTTGTGCCGTACGACGTCCGCCGACGACAGGCGGGAGAAGTGCACGTCGTCGAGCCCCTCCAGGATGTCCTGCACCTGCCGCAGCCCCGACTTCGTGCCGCTCGGCAGGTCGACCTGCGTCACGTCACCGGTGATCACGATCTTCGACTCGAACCCGAGCCGCGTGAGGAACATCTTCATCTGCTCGGGGCTTGTGTTCTGGGCCTCGTCCAGGATGATGAAAGCACTATTAAGGGTGCGGCCCCTCATATAAGCCAGCGGCGCCACCTCGATCGTCCCCGCCGCCATCAGCTTCGGGATCGAGTCCGGGTCCAGCATGTCGTGCAGCGCGTCGTAGAGCGGGCGCAGGTACGGGTCGATCTTCTCGTAGAGCGTGCCCGGGAGGAATCCCAGCCGCTCGCCCGCCTCGACCGCCGGGCGGGTCAGGATGATGCGGTCGACCTGCTTGGCCTGGAGGGCCTGGACGGCCTTGGCCATGGCGAGGTAGGTCTTGCCGGTGCCGGCGGGGCCGATGCCGAAGACGATCGTGTTCTTGTCGATCGCGTCGACGTAGCGCTTCTGGTTGAGGGTCTTGGGGCGGATCGTGCGGCCTCGCGAGGACAGGATGTTCTGGGTGAGCACCTCGGCCGGTGTCTCCTCAGGGCCATCCCCGTTCTCGCTCGCCCTGAGCATGGCGATCGAGCGTTCCACTGCGTCCTCCGTCATCGGCTGCCCGGTGCGGAGCACCAGCATCATCTCGTCGAACAGGCGCTGGATGAGGGCGACTTCACGGGCATCGCCGACCGCGCTGATCTCATTGCCCCGGACGTGGATGTCGGCCGCCGGGAAGGCCTTCTCGATCACCCGCAGGAGAGCGTCGCCGGATCCCAGGAGGGTCACCATGGCGTGCTGGGCGGGGACGGTGATCTCTGCTCTCGCCTGTCCCTGCGCGGGGGTGTGAGCTGTGGGTGTCTGAGTCATGGGCCGGCTCTGTAGGCCTTGCTCGTCCTCCTCGAAACGACTCGCCCGCCACAAGGGCGGCCTGGTGATTTCCAGGGTACGCCGGGCCACTGACAACGCCGTAGGGCTTTTCGGTGACCGTCGGGCCACGAAATACCGGGGAGACGCGCGTGTTCCCGGCGGCTTGCCCGGCGCAGGGAGCGTGCACAGGGTGACGCCGTGAGCCCTGTTCGCGCCCCCTCGTATGTACGGACAATGCGCTATGTCCGTCAGGTGAGTCATGCAGGGAAAGCAGGTCGGCCGCTGTGTTCGTGCGTCTGCCCACGTCCGTGTCCGAAGCGCAGGAGTGTCTGGCCGAGGGGGCGGTGCCCGTCGGTGGGGCGACGCTCGTGTGGGCGTCCTGGCAACGGGACGGGTTCCCGGAGCAGGCGGTGTCGCTGCGGGAGGTGCCCGAGGCGAAGGTGATCGGGGACGGGACGCTGGGCGCGGCCGTACTGCTGCACGAGATCGATGCGCGGGTGCCGGAGGTGCTGCGGCGGGCGGCGGCCGGGGTGGGGACGGGTGCGGTGCGCCGGACCGCGACGGTCGGCGGGAACATAGTGGGCAGCACGCTGCGCTGTCTGCTGCCGCCCGCGCTGGTGCTGGACGCCCGCGCGATGGTGCTGGAACCGGACGGCCCCGTCGAGACCGACCTCGCCGAGTTGCTGGCGAAGCGCCCGCTGCTGCTGAGTCTGCGCTGGCGGGAGCCGGTGGCCACCGGTTATCGCAAGCTGACCGGTGTGCTGCGGGGTGAAGTTCCGTTCGTGGTCGCGGTCGCCGTGACGGGGGCGGAACGGCTCACTCTGCGGGTCGCCGTGCGTGACGGGTACGACGTGCTGAGCGAGGCCGTCCCCTACGACACCGATGTCCGCCGGATGCTCGGTGCCCTGGCGCTCACACCGCTCGGCACCTTGCCGGAGGCGGTCTTCGAGGCCGTACGGGAAGAGGTCGTCGGGGTGGTGGAGCGGGCGGGGTCCTGCTGATCCGAACGGAGCAGGAACGGTTCGCCCAACGCAACCCGGCCCAGCCCGGGGCAGGCGCACAGCCACCCGCCCCCGCCTCCCCTACGTCGACCTGCCGAACCCGATCGTCGGCACCGCCCGCCGCAGCGGCCAGGGACTGGCCTCGCCCTGTTCCTCGGGGACGAGGCCGGCCAGGAAGGCGTACCGGTTCAGGGCGGTCGGGTCCTGGCCCTCGACGGACTGGACCTTGCGCCACCAGGCGCCGATCTCGGACCAGCCCGGTGCGGAGAGGGAGCCGCCGAACTCCTGGACGGAGAGGGCGGCGGTGAGGCCGGCGAAGGCGAGGCGGTCGGCGAGCGGCCAACCGGCCAGGGTGCCGGTGACGAAGCCGGCCACGAAGACGTCGCCCGCGCCGGTGGGGTCGAGGGCCTCGACGGCGATGGCCGGGACCGAGGCCGATTCCCCGGTGCGGCGGTCCACGGCGTAGGCGCCGTCCGCGCCGAGGGTGACGACGGCGAGGGGTACGTGTTCGGTGAGGGCGTGGGCGGCGGCGCGGGGGCAGTCGGCGCCGGTGTAGCGCATGGCTTCCTCGGCGTTCGGCAGGAACGCCTCGCAGTGCGCGAGGTCGGCGAGTCCGGCGAGGTCCCAGGCCCCGGTCTCGTCCCAGCCGACGTCGGCGAAGATCCGGGTGCCCTCGCTCGCGGCCTGGGCGACCCAGGGGGCCTGTTTGGCGGGGGTGAGGGAGGCGATGGCGGCACGCGCGCGCGGCGGGCAGTCGGGGGCGCCGCCTTCGCTGAACTCGGTCTCCGGGGGCGGCTCGTGGCCGTGGGAGACCATCGTGCGTTCGCCCTCGTAGGCCATCGAGACGGTGACCGGGGAGTGCCAGCCGGGTACCGAGCGGGAGGTGGAGAGGTCGATGCCCTCACCCTGTTCCAGCGCGTCCCAGCAGTACTCGCCGTAGTGGTCGTCGCCGAAGGCCGCGGCGAGGGAGGTGCGCAGGCCGAGGCGGGCGAGTGCCGTCGCCATGTTCGCCACTCCGCCGGGGCTGGAGCCCATTCCGCGGGCCCAGGACTCGGTGCCGCGCACGGGGGCGGATTCGAGGCCGGTGAAGATGATGTCGAGGAAGACGGTGCCGGTGAGGTACACGTCCCAGGGCGGGTCGTCCGGCGCGCGCAGTCCGGCGAGGGGATCGACCTGGGCCGGACAGGATCTCCTCTCCCGGTCGGCCGACGATCCCTTTCCGGTGGACGCGGTGGACGCGGTCACGGTGCGCTCCCTGACGTGATGCGGATCAGGCCAGTGTGCACCACCAGGCACGTGTGAGGGCGGCTACCGCTCCGGACCCGCCCGTCGCGCCGGTGTCGGGCAGCCGCAGGTCCGGGCCGTACGGGTGCGGGCGGGTGCCGCTCGGCCGCCCGTGACGGGCGCGTCCGGATCCGGTCGGCCGGTTGCTACCAGCGTGGCATCGAGGGGGTGACCCACTCCGGGTCGGTGATCCGCATCGCCGCCGCGTCGTCGCGCGCACGCAGGGCGCCGTCGTCGTCGAGCCACCGCTGATGCAGCAACTCCAGCCTGTCGCGGTCGAGTTCGACGCCGAGGCCGGGCGCGTCGGAGACGGTGACCTTGGCGTCGGTGAAGGTGAGGCGCTCGGTGAGGACGTCCTCGGACTGCCAGGGGTAGTGGGAGTCGCAGGCGTGGTGGAGGTTCGGCACGGTCGAGGCGACGTGGGTCATCGCGGCGAGGCTGATGCCGAGGTGGGTGTTGGAGTGCATGGAGATGCCGACGCCGAACGTGCGGCAGATGGCGGCGAGTTGCTGGGTGTTGCGCAGTCCGCCCCAGTAGTGGTGGTCGGAGAGGACGACCTGTACGGCATCGCGCGTGAAGGCTTCCTTGATCTCGGCGAAGGTCGTCACGCACATGTTGGTGGCGAGCGGCACGTCGGTGCCCGCGGACACCTCGGCCATGGCGGGGGTGCCGAGGGCGGGGTCCTCCAGGTATTCGAGGACGTCCCCGAGTTCCTTCGCGACCTTCAGTGAAGTCTCCACGGACCAGGCGCCGTTGGGGTCCAGACGCAGGGGGTGGTCGGGGAAGGCCGCGGCCAACGCCCGTACGGCGGCGATCTCTTCGTCGGGCGGGAAGACTCCGCCCTTGAGCTTGAAGGAGGTGAAGCCGTAGCGCTCCTTGAACTTCCGTGCCTGCTCGACGACTCCGGCCGGGTCGATCGCCGCACCCCAGTCGTCCTTCTCGCTCGCCACGCCCTCGGGGTGGTCGGCCCACTTGTAGAACAGGTAGGCGCTGTACTCCACGGCGTCCCGCACCTTGCCGCCGAGCAGCGCGTGCACGGGAAGGCCAAGTGCCTTGCCGAGGGCGTCGAGGCAGGCGACCTCGAAGGCGGAGACGACGGACAGCCGCAGCTTGTCGGCGGTCTGGACGCCGCGCAGTCCGCCGACGTCGACCTGTGCGGAGGTCCGGGAACTGTCGACCGTGACCTCGTCGGCGACGGTGAACAGGCCGTTGAGATCGCTGACTTGACGGCCGATCAGTTTCGCGGCGTAGGGCCGGGCCAGCTCCAGGTACTTGGTGTCGCCGTAGGTCTCGCCGAGGCCGGTGATGCCGTCGGCGGTCTCGATCTCGACGATCAGGCGGGGGGTGTAGGGCTGGTGGACGCCCTGGGTGTTGAGCAGCGGCGGGTCGGCGACCAGGATCGGGGTGAGCCGGACGTCGGCGATGGTGAGGTTCACAGCGCGGCTCCTACGAGGTCGAGTCCGGTGGTGAGCAGGGCGGTGAGGTCGGCCAGGTCGGCGGCCGTGGGGTCGGTGAGCGGGGCGCGCACGGGACCCACCGGGCGACCGCGCAGCCGTGCCGCCGCTTTGACGAGCGAGACGGCGTATCCCGGTACCCGGTCGCGGAGTTCGACGAACGGGACGTAGAACTCGCGCAGCAGCCTCTCGACGGTCTTCTCGTCCCCGTCCCGCAGCGCGGCGAAGAAGGCGTTCGCGATCTCGGGGGCGAAGGCGTGGACGGCGGAGGAGTAGGCGGGGACGCCGACGGTGGCGTAGGCGCGGGCCTGGATCTCGGCGGTGGAGGCGCCGTTGAAGAAGAGGAAGCCCTCGGGGGCGGCGAGGGTGAGGCGTTGCAGCCGGTCGAGGTCGCTGTGGCCGTCCTTGAGGCCGATGACGCCGGGGATGCGTGCGATGCGCTTCAACGAGCTTGCGGTGAAGGCGACTTGGCCGCGCTGGTAGGCGATGAGCGGGAGCCGGGTGCGGGCGGCGAGCTGCTCCAGCTGGGCGACCAGGCCGTCCTGCGGGGCGGCGACGAGGTAGTGCGGGAGGACCAGGAGCGCGTCGGCGCCGGCCTCCTCGGCGATGCGGGCGAAGCGGGCGGCCTGTGCCCAGCCGTAGCCGGCGCCGGCGACGACGGGCACACGGCCGGCCGCCTCCTCCACCGCGATGGTGACGACCGTGCGGTACTCGTCCTCGTCGAGCGAGAAGAACTCGCCGGTCCCGCAGGCCGGGAAGATCGCGCCGGGGGCGGTGGCGGTCTGGGCGGCGACATGGGCGCGGAAGCCGTCGGGGTCGAGGGAGCCGTCGTCGTGGAAGGAGGTGAGCGGGAAGGAGAGCACGCCGCCCGCCATCCCGTCCCGCAGCCTGCGCACCACGGTCTCCGTTTCGCCGTTCACCTGGGCCATCTCCTGGCCATCTCCCTATGTAGACGTCATCCACGTATGAAGACAAAGGTTAGGCACGCGAACCGCACCCGTCAATGGGGCCCGTCGCGCCTCGGCCACCGCTCGCTACCATCTCCCCATGTCAGAGCCCGGTGGCGTCCGCGAGGTGAAGTCCGCCGCCCGCACGGTCGAGCTGCTCGAACTGCTCGCCGCGCGCGGCGACCGTCCCGCGCGCCTCCAGGAACTCGCCGACGAACTGGGCGTCCCGCGCAGCTCGATGTACGCCCTCCTCCAGACCCTGATCGCGCACGGCTGGGTCCGCACCGACAGCACCGGCTCGCTCTACGGCATCGGCATCCACGCCCTGCTCACCGGCACCAGCTATCTGGACTCCGACCCGCGGGTGCGGACCGTACGGCCGTATCTCGACGAGGCGTCGCAGGCGCTCGGCGAGACGATCCACCTCGGGCGGCTGGACGGGCGGGACGTCGCCTATCTGGCGACGCGGGAGTCGCACGAGTACCTGCGGACCATCAGCCGGGTGGGGCGGCGGCTGCCCGCGCATGTCGGCGCCCTCGGCAAGGCGCTGCTCGCGGAACGGGACGACGCCGAGCTGCCGCCCGGGCCGTACGAGGCCGCGACCCCCAACACCCGCACCACGCGCGAGGCGTTGGCCGCCGACCTCGCCGCGATCCGCGCCCGCGGCTACTCGGTCGACCGCGAGGAGGGCGTCCTCGGGATCGTCGGCTTCGGCTTCGCGCTGCGCTACGACAACCCGCCGCTGGACGCGATCAGTTGCTCGGTGCCGGTGGTCCGGCTCACGCCGGAGCACGAGGGGCGGATCGTCGCCGTGATGCGGGAGGTCAGGGTGAAGATCGAGGCGACGGCGCCCGCGGCCGGCGGGGCGGTCCACTGGCGTTAGCGGTGGGTGCCGCTCCGGTCAGTCGAAGACGGCGCAGTTGAGCGCGTCCATCAGGGCCGCGCCGGTCTGGTGCGCCTGCCTGGTGGGAAGAGTGGACGTGGCGAAGAAGAAGGAGGCCGTGCGACGGCCGGTGGAGGCGGTGACGTTGTAGGTCGCGTAGCCCGGGACGATGCCGACGTGGTCCCAGACCGTGCCGCAGTCGGTCTTCGCCGTCTCGATGCCGAGCCCGTAGCCGAGTTCGTCCGGGTCGTCCGGCCCGATCTCCGGCACGGTGGTGCGCATCTCGGCCAGTTGGGCGGCGGGCAGCAGGCGGCCCGACATCAGCGCGCCGTAGAAACGGGACCAGTCACCGGCGGTGGACACGACCGCGGCATCCGCTCCGTCGGCCGTGACGTAGTCGCCGGTGACGTCCACGTGGTCGTCGTGCTGCGGTCCGGCGTAGTTCCTGAACTCCTCGGGGACGTCCGGCGGCATGTGGGCGGCGTCGGGTTCGTAGCCGTGCGCGTGCCGGTCGCGCCAGGCGGGGCCGGTGGCGTAGAAGGTGTGCCGGAGCCCCAGGGGTCCGGCGATCCGGTCCCGCACCAGCGTCGCGAGGCTCTTGCCGGTGGCCTTCTCCAGGACGGCGCCGATCGCGATGTAGTTGGTATTGCTGTACGACCACTCGGTGCCGGGCTCGAACAGTGCCAGGTGTCCGCGCACGAGGCTCAGGATTTCCTTCGACGTCCATACGTGGGGGTCCTGGCCGGTGAGGGCCGGTACGAGGGCGGGGTCGTCGGTGTAGTCGAACAACCCGCTGGTGTGGTTGAGCAGCATGCGCAGGGTGATCGCCCTGCCGTTGCGCACCTGGCCGGGCAGCCACTTGTCGACCGGGTCGGTGAGGGCGAGCCTGTGCTCGGCGACCAGTTGCAGCACGAGGGTGGCCATCACGGTCTTGGTGTTGGAGGCTTCCCGCACCTCGTCGTCCACGCCGAGCCGATGGTCCTTCTTCGTCCAGGCGGCCTGCTCGGAGATCTCGATGGGCCTGCCGTGACCGTCGTCCACCCGCACGGTCACCCCGGGCACGCCTTCTTCCACCAACTCCCGTGCCAGCTCACGCAGTTGAGCCCGTCTCTCCGCGGTGCCGTCCTGTCGTACGACCGCACTCCCGTGGACCGTGCTCGCACTCGACGGGGTCGCCGCGAGGGGCACGACGAGGGCCGCGGACACCACGACTGTCGCCACTGCGCGTAACCCCGCCCGTCGCGGGCGCCGTCCGACACGCACATTCACACGCACTTCATGCTCCTTCGAGAATCCGGGAAGGCCGTCGGGCACGAGCTGGAGTCCGAGTGGTGCGCGTCCGATGCTCTCAGCCGTACCGGGGCGATGCATAGCAGTTCCGCCGCTCAGGAAGCGGACCGGCCGCGTCGGCACGCGCCGGCACGCGCAGGCACGGGAAATTGGGCGCGCGTTTACCCGGCACTCCCCGCCCCAAACACAACGTGCCCCACATCACACCCCCCGCCCTTCTTTCCCCAACCGCGTGCTTGATACAAATTGCCCGCGCGTTCCTGTCCGTCGACGGTCGTCGCCCAATCCCCTTTTCGAGCCGCTTCTTTCGCATGCCCTGGGAACGCCCGTGTCCGCCCGCAGCACCACCACGCCCTGGCCCCTCGTCGCCCTTTTCACGGCCGGGTATCTCGCCCCCTACCTCCTGCCCACCACCGTCGGCCGCCTCAACGCCGGGCTTCCGCTGTCGGCCACGCAGGCCGGTGCCGTCGGCAGCGCGCTGCTGCTGAGTTCGGCGACGGCGGGCTTTCTGCTCGCCTCGCGCGTCGACCGGGTCGGCCCCCGCACCCTCGCCCGCATCGGCCTGGCCCTCGCCGTCCTCGGCTACGGCTCGGCCGCCCTCACGCACGCCGTCCCCGCGGTCGTCGCGGGCGCGCTCGTCGGCGGCTTCGGATCGGGTACGGCCACCACGGTCGCCGCGTCCGGGATCGCCGCCGAGCAAGACCCCCACCGCGCTTCCACACTCGGCCTGTTGTGCGTGTCCGCGCTCGCGGGCGCCGTCTACCTCACGGTCCCGCACCTCGGCGCGGGCCACGGCCAGCCGCTCGCCGCGATCGCGCTGACCGCACTCGCCGTATGGCCGCTGACCGGCCGCCTCCCGGTGCGTACGACGGCGACGGAGCACGCCCGCGTGGAAACCGCAGGCCTCCCCCACCGCCGCGCCGGACTGGTCCTCGCCGTCACCCTGCTGTGCTGGTCCCTCGCGCAGAACTCCCTCTGGGGCGTCAGCGGACGCATCGGCATCACCCAGGCCCACCTCTCCGAGGCCACCGTCGGCGCGGTCTTCGCGATCGCGCTCGGCACCGGACTCGTCGGCGTGATCGGCGCGGGCGCACTCGGCTCCCGGCTGGGGCGCGCGGTACCGATCGGCGCGGGTACGGCGCTCATCGCGGGCTGCATCGTGCTCAGCGCGTCCGCGCACGACCTGCGGACCTTCGCGACCGGCGAGATCGCCTGGAACACCCTCTACCCGATCGTCCTGTCCTACGTCCTCGGCCTCGCCGCCTCCCTCGATCCGCGCGGCCGTTGGGCGGTCCTGGTCGGCTCGGCCTCGTCGCTGGGAACGGCGGCGGGACCGCTGGTGGGGAGTGTGCTGTCCGCGGGTGCGGGGTTCCCGGCGATGGGGGCGATTCTGGCGGCGGGGCTGATCGTGGTGGCGGTGCCGATGACGGCGGTAGCGGTGCGCTCCGGTCGGCGACACCTGCCGCAATCGATCGTCGAGATCTCCGTCGAGGCCCCGCTTCTCAGGGGCGCGGGGAACCGCGCGACCAGCCCCCACCGACCCGCAGCCACAACACCACCCGCCTACGAGAACTCGTACGCCTCCACCTCAGCCAGATAACGAGCCCGCAGCTCCTCGTCGTCCTCCAGGAACGACGCCACGAAGGAGTTCCGGGCCAGCTCGCGCAACCGATCCTCGCTCAACCGCAGAGCCGAACGCACCGCGTCGAAGTTGTCGCCCGCGTACCCGCCGAAGTACGCCGGGTCATCGGAGTTGACCGTGCACAGCAGGCCCGCGTCGAGCATGGCGGGGAGCGGATGCTCTGCGAGAACGTCCACCGCGCGCAGCCGTACGTTCGACAGCGGGCAGAGGGTCAGCGGGATCCGGTCCCGCACCAGCCGCGCGACCAGGTCCGCGTCCTCCATGCAACGCAGCCCGTGGTCGACGCGCTCGACGCCGAGGACGTCCAGCGCCTCGGTGATGTAGGCCGGCGGACCCTCCTCACCGGCGTGCGCGACCCGGCGCAGCCCCAGCGCGGCGGCGGCCTCGTAGACCTCGCGGAACTTCACCGGCGGATGGCCGACCTCGGCCGAGTCGAGGCCGATGCCGGTGATGCGGTCGAGGTACGGCTTCGCCGCGTCCAGGGTCGCCATGGCCGAGTCGGCGGACTCGTCGCGCAGGAAGCACATGATCAGCCGGGTCGAGATGCCGTGGTTCCGCTCGCTGTGCCCCAGCGCCCGCCACAGGCCCTCCACCACCGTGCCCATGTCCACGCCCCGCGCGAGGTGCGCCTGCGGGTCGAAGAAGATCTCCGCGTGCCGCACGCCCTGCGCGGCGGCGCGGGCGAGATAGGCGTCGGCGAGGTCCTCGAAGTCCCGCTCGGTGCGCAGGACGGACATGAGCTCGTAGTAGAGGTTCAGGAAGGTCTGGAGATCATCGAAGAAGTACGCCTTGCGGAGTTCCTCGGTGTCCGCGTACGGCAGCTCGACGCCGTTCCGGGCGGCGAGGGCGAACGCCAGCTCGGGTTCGAGGGTGCCTTCGATGTGCAGGTGCAGTTCGGCTTTGGGAATGGGCATCGAAGTATCGTACGGGTGTTTTACAACCGTTTCGGAACCGGCACCCTGAGTAGATCGTGCGCCACGGTCAGCTCCCCCTCGAAGCCGGCCGCCCGCGCCTGCCGCTCGAACTCCTCCGGCTCGGAGTAGCGCTGGCTGAAGTGGGTGAGGACGAGGTGGCGGACGCCGGCGTCCCGGGCCACCCGGGCTGCCTGCCCTGCGGTCAAGTGGCCATGGTCCACGGCCAGTTGCTCGTCCTCGTCCAGGAACGTCGACTCGATCACCAGCAGGTCGCAGCCCTCCGCGAGGGCGTGCACTCCGTCGCAGAGGCGGGTGTCCATGACGAACGCGAAACGCTGACCGCGTCGCACCTCGCTGACCTCGTCCAGGGAGACGCCGTCCACGGCTCCCTCGCGCTGGATGCGGCCCACGTCCGGGCCCTTGATGCCGTGCGCGGCGAGGCGGTCGGGGAGCATGCGGCGGCCGTCGGGTTCGGTGAGGCGGTAGCCGTAGGACTCGACGGGGTGGGAGAGCTTGCGGGTCTCCAGGGTGTAGTTCCCCGTGGTCGCGATCACTCCGTCCGCCGCCACCGGGGACTCCGTGATGCCGACCGTCTCGCGGTACGCGGTGGCGTAGCGCAGGCGGTCGAAGAAGTGCTGGCCCGAGCGGGGGTAGTGCGCGGTGATCTCGTGCGGGACGCGGTCCAGGTTGATGCGCTGGATGACGCCCGCGAGGCCGAGGGAGTGGTCGCCGTGGAAGTGCGTGACGCAGATCCGGTTGAGGTCGTGCGCGGCGACCCCGGCGCGCAGCATCTGGCGCTGGGTGCCCTCGCCGGGGTCGAAGAGGATGCCCTCGCCGTCCCAGCGGAGGAGGTAGCCGTTGTGGTTGCGGTGGCGGGTGGGGACCTGGCTGGCGGTGCCGAGGACCACCAATTCGCGTACGGACATGGCGAGTTGGTTATCCGGGCGGCCACTGCATGCCGCGGCCGCCCATGACGTGGGCGTGGGCGTGGAACACGGTCTGGCCCACGCCGGTGCCCGTGTTGAAGACGACGCGGTAGCTGTCGAGCTTCTCGTCCGCCGCGACCTCGCCTGCCTCGCGCAGGACGTCGGCGGCGATCGTCGGTTCGGCGGTGGCGAGGGAGGCGGCGTCGGGGTAGTGGACGCGGGGGATCACGAGGACGTGGGTGGGGGCCTGGGGGTTGATGTCCCGGAACGCGACGGTGGTGGCTGTCTCTCGGATGATCGTCGCCGGGATGTGGCCCTCTACGATCTTGCAGAACAGGCAGTCGTTCTGCGGTTCCCCTGGCATGTGGGATCCCCTTCGGGAGGCGGACGGCGTTTTACGGTGCGCATCGTATCGTCGTTGAGTGCGGGTGCGTTGTGGCTGGTCGCGCAGTTCCCCGCGCCCCTTTAGGTGGGCAGAGTGGGCGGAGTTTTTGCGGGACTGGTCTCCAGTGCCTCCAGCGCCAGGCGGATTGCCTCGTCCAGCTGGGTGTCCCTCCCGGCCGCGTAGTCCTGTGGGCGTTGCACCACCTCCACGTCCGGGTCCACCCCGTGGTTCTCCACCCCCCACCCATAACCCTCAAGCCAGAACGCGTACTTGGGCTGGGTGACGAGTGTGCCGTCGACCAGGCGGTAGCGGCTGTCGATGCCGATCACCCCGCCCCACGTGCGGGTGCCGACCACCGGGCCGATGCCCAGTGCCTTGATCGCCGCGTTGACGATGTCGCCGTCGGAGCCCGAGAACTCGTTGGCCACGGCTACGACCGGGCCGCGAGGGGCGTCCTCGGGGTAGCTGTACGGGCTCCTGCCTCGGGGGAGGGACCAGCCGACGATGCGGCGGGCCAACTTCTCCACCACCAGCTGCGAGGTGTGGCCGCCCCGGTTGTAGCGGACGTCCACCACCAGGCCCTCGCGGGCCACCTCCACGCGCAGGTCGCGGTGGATCTGGGCCCAGCCGGGGGCCTGCATGTCGGGGACGTGGAGGTAGCCGAGGCGGCCGCCGGACTGCTCGTGGACGTAGTCGCGGCGGTCGGCGACCCACGCGTGGTAGTAGAGGGGTTCCTCGTCGGCGAGGGGGACGACGACCGCGTGGCGGGGGTCTCCGCCGCCGGCCGGGGAGATGGTCAGCTCGATGGGTTTGCCCGCGGTGCCTACGAGGAGGGGGGCCGGGCCGGTGACCGGGTCGACCGGTCGGCCGGCCACCGCGAGGATCGCGTCGCCCGCGCGGACGGCCACGCCGGGTGCAGCGAGCGGGGCGCGGGCGTCGGGGTCGGAGGTCTCGGAGGGCAGGACGCGGTCGATGCGCCAACTGCCGTCCTCGTGACGGGAGATGTCGGCACCGAGCAGGCCCTGGCGTTCGCCGTTGCCGTAGCCGCCGCGCGGGGTGACGTAGGCGTGCGAGGTGCCGAGTTCGCCGTGCACCTCCCAGAGGAGGTCGACGAGGTCGTCGTGGGTGGCGACGCGGTCGAGGAGCGGGCGGTAGCGGTCGAGGACGCCGTTCCAGTCGACGCCGCTCATGTCGGGGCGCCAGAAGTTGTCGCGCATGATGCGGCCGTTCTCGTCGAACATCTGGCGCCATTCGGCGGCCGGGTCGACGGTCTGGCGGATGCGGGAGAGGTCGACGTTGATGTTCGAGTCGCTGTCGTCGTCCTCGGAGGCGGCGCGGCGGTCGCTCGGGACGACCCGCAATTTGTGGTCGGTGCGCAGCAGGACGCGTTTGCCGTCGCCGCTGACCTCGAAGTGCTCGGCGTCCCCCGCGAGGTGCTCGATGCGCTGCTGGGCCAGGTCGTAGCGCTCCAACTCGGTTTTGGGGTCCGGGTCTTCGGGGGTCGCGCGGGTGGCGCCGAGGACGCCCTGCACGGGGTGGCGCAGCCACAGGACGCCATCCTTGGCGGCGCGCAGGTTGGAGTAGCGGCCGGCCTCGACGGGGAACGGGACGATGCGGTCGGCGAGGCCTTCGAGGTCGACACGGGTGGTGGGGCGGCCCTCGCTGTCGGGGGTCTCGTCCTTGTCGGGGGCCTCGAAGGGGCGGCCGTGGCGCTGGGGTCCGAAGGGGGACGGGGTGGTCGCGGCGAGGGTGATCAGGTGCGGGCGGTCGCCGACCACGAAGGCGAGGTCGAAGACGTGTTCGTCGTAGACCGGGTCGAAGGAGCGGGTGGAGAGGAAGACCAGGTGTTTGCCGTCGAGGGTGAAGGCGGGGGCGTAGTCCTGGAAGCGGAGCGGGGTGGCCTCGGTGACCGAGAGGTCGGTGGTGTTGGCGAGTTTGAGCTGGCGCAGCGGGTGCGGGCCGGGGTGCGACCAGGCGAGCCAGGCGGAGTCGGGCGAGAAGGAGAGGCCGGAGGCGTCGCCGTCCTCGCTGCGGTCGACCTCGCGGACCTCGCCGGTCTCGCGCTCGACGAGGAGGACGCGGCCGTCGTGCGAGGCGGCGGCGACGCGGCTGCCGTCGGGGGCGACGGTGAGCGCGAGGACGCGGCCGAGCTGTCCGGCGGCGATACGGCGCGGGGTGGCGCCGGGGGCGAGGCCGGTGGCGGGGGCGAACTCCAGGGCGTCGTCGCCCTCGGCGTCCGTCACCCACACCACCCACTCCTCCCCGTCGACGCGGAAGGTGTGGGGCAGCCGGGCGCGGACGCCGGGGGTGGCGGCGAGGGCTCGGGCCGGGCCGGAGCGGTGGGTGACCCAGTGGACGGTGCCGCGGACGGCGACGGCACTGCCGCGGGCGGTGTGGTCGGGCGACGCGGAGGCGAACCAGCGGGCGGCGGACACCGGGAAGGGCTGCTGGTCGGTGCGCTGTCCGCCGAGCCGGATGTCGAGGCGGCGCGGTTCGGCGCCGTCCAGGTCGTCGAGGAGCCAGAGTTCACCGGCGGAGGAGTACGTGATCCGGGTGCCGTCGCCGGACGCGTGCCGGGCGTAGAAGCCTCCCCCACTCTCGGCTTCGCTCGACCGGGAGGTGCCCCCAAGGGGGGTGTGGCGGCGGAGGTCGGTGCCGTCGGCGAGGGAGGAGTAGAGGGCGCCGGTGCCCTCGTGGTCGGAGAGAAACGCGATCCGCTCCCCCGCCCACACCGGGTACTCGATGTTGCCGTCCAACTCCTCGTGCAGGCGCGTGAATTCGCCGTCGCCCTCGCGGTCGATCCACAACTTGCCCGCCGTGCCGCCCCGGTAGCGCTTCCACCAGGCGGCCTCGCGGCCCATGGGGGCGGAGAGCAGGACGGTGGCGGCGGGCCCGATGGCTACGTCGCCAACGGGCCCGTAGGGCAGGGTGGTTGCCGGTCCGCCGTCCAGCGGGATCGCGCGGGCCCAGCTGCGGCGGAGGTTCGCCTGGCCGTGAGTGCTGATCGCGAGGACCTGTCCGTCCGCCGTCCAGCCGCGCACCTGGGTGCGTGAACTGCCCCAGTGCGTCAGGCGTTTGGCGGGTCCGCCGTCGACCGGGGCGATGTGCACCTCGGGGGCGCCGTCCCGCGTGGAGGTCCAGGCGACGGTGGTGCCGTCGGGCGAGATGCGCGGGTGGGTCACCGGCACGTTCTCGGCGCTGACCCGCCAGGCCCGGCCGCCGTCGAGGGGGGCCAGCCACACGTCGTCCTCGGCGGTGAAGGCGATCAACTCGCCGTGCAGGTGCGGGAAGCGGAGATAGGCCTGAGGACGGGCCTGGGCTGCGGACGCTGAGGGCTGAGTCACCTGATCAGCGTATGCAGCGGCGGCCTGTGAGGACAGCGGTTTGGATCACTTGCCCGCTATGGAAGGGCCCTCACTTGCCCTCCACGGGCCAGCAGGTCGGGTCGCCCTTGCACCACATGGTCTTGGTGACCGTGACGGTGACGGTCGGTCCGGGGCCGTAGGTGAGGCTCGGGTTCGGGTTGACCACGGACGAGGGCGTCGCCGCGTTGCAGTCGCCGAGCCCGGACACGTGGAACACCTGCTTGCCGCCCACCTTGGCGACCAGGTCGCCGCGCACACAGGCGCCGTCGACGGCCCGGGTGACCTTGCCGGTGACGGTGATGTCCCGGTTGTCGTTCGTCTGCCCCTGGCAGTCCACGGAGACGACGGTGGACTCGGTCGGCGAGGGCGTCTTCCCGGGCGTGTAGGCCTTGTTGCCGCTGCCGTAGTTGCCCGTGCAGGTCAGATAGCGGACGCTCACATGGTCCCGCTTGAGCTCCGCGGTCGCCGTCTTGTCGGTGGTGTACGCGACGGTCGCCGCGCTGAGATCACCGGGCTGACACGCGACGACCCCGCCCACGGACACCATCGCGAGCCCCGCCACGGCGGCCACCCGCCGTCCGCGGGGCCGACGCCAGTTCTGCCTCAACGCCCCCATGGACGGCAGCCTGCCACCGTCGGGGCGCACACGGAAGAGCGCATACGGCCACCCGTGCGCCCGGGGCGCAGCCACCCGGCGCACAACGGGTCAGCCCCGGAGCAGCAGCCACTCCTGAAGCTCCACCACATTGCCCTCGGGGTCCTTGAGATGCGCGACCCGCATCCGGTCCGTCATCGGCGCGGGGCCGTGCAGCAACACGGCACCCCGGTCGGCGATCTGCGCGCAGTACGTGTCCAGGTCGTCGACCCGCAGCACCACCAGTGAGCGGTGCCCGGTCACCAACTCCCCCAGTTCACCGAGGACTTGGGCCATCATCGCCCGGTCCTGCAACGCGATCCCGGCCGACCCGACCGCCGGGCTGAACTTCTCGTACGGCCCCTCGGTCGCCCCCGACTGCGGCTTCAGGCCGAGGACTTCGGCGTAGAAGCGGTAGCAGGCGGCGAAGTCGGTGACGAGCAGCCTCACTTGGGCGAGTTCCACGGTGGTCTCCCCTGTGGTTCCTGTGGTTCAGGACCAGCGTCCGGTGCGTCCCAGGAGCAGGGCCGTGGCCGCTGTCCCGGCGGTCGATGTGCGCAGCACGCTGCGCCCGAGCCGGTAGGCCTTCGCCCCGGCCTCCTCGAAGAGGGCCAACTCCTCGGGCGAGACGCCGCCTTCGGGGCCCACGACCAGCACGATCTCGCCCTCGGTGGGGAGTTCGGCGGTGGCGAGGGGTTCGCTGCCGTAGTCGCGGTCCTCGTGGAGCACGGCGGCGAAGTCGGCTTTGGCGAGAAGTGCGGCAACCTGTTTGCTCGTTGCCGCGTCCGCGACCTCCGGGAAGCGCAGCCGGCGGGACTGCTTTCCGGCCTCGCGGGCGGTGGCCCGCCACTTCGTGAGGGCCTTCAGGCCGCGCTCTCCCTTCCACTGCGTGATGCAACGGGCGGCCGCCCAGGGGACGATGGCGTCGACGCCGGTCTCGGTCATCGTCTCCACGGCCAGTTCACCGCGGTCGCCCTTGGGGAGGGCCTGGACGACGGTGATGCGGGGGCTGGGCTCCGACTCGACGGGGAACGCGTGGAGTTCGACGAACAGCCGGTCCTTGCCCTCGACCCTGAGGACCTCACCGGCGGCGCCCCGGCCCTGTCCGTCCGTGAGCACGACGTCCTCGCCGGGCTGCAGCCGTCGTACGGAAACGGCGTGCCGTCCCTCGGGGCCGTCCACCTCGGCGACGGAGCCGGGGCCCACGCCCGCCAGGGACTCGACCACGAACACCGGCGCCGTCATCGGAGCTCCCCCCCGGCGGACAACGCTGTCCGGGCGGAGGTCAGTTCGGCGACCAGGACCTCGACCAGCTGGCCGGCGGGCAGCTCGCGGGCCATGCGGTGGCCCTGTCCTGCCCACAGCGCCATGCCCTGCGCGTCGCCGGCCGCGGCGGCCTGCTTGCGCAGCGGGGAGGTCAGGTGGTGGACCTCGGGGTACGCGGCGGGGGCGTACGGGCCGTGCTCGCGCATGAAGCGGTTGACCAGGCCGCGGGCCGGGCGTCCGGAGAACGCGCGGGTCAACTCGGTACGCGTGAAAAGGGGGTTGGTGAGTGCCTGCTTGTGCACGGCGTTCGCCGCGGACTCGGGGGTGGCGAGGAACGCCGTGCCGAGCTGGGCCGCGCTCGCGCCCGCCGCGAGGGCGGCGGCGATCTGGCTGCCGCGCATCAGACCACCGGCGGCGACGATCGGGAGGCTCACGGTCTCGCGGATCTGGGCGACCAGGGAGAGCAGGCCGATGCCGGAGCCGTCGTTCTCCGGGAGGTCGCGGTGGGTGCCCTGGTGGCCGCCGGCCTCGACGCCCTGCGCGATCACCGCGTCGGCACCGGCCCGCTCCACGGCGAGGGCCTCCTCGGCGGTGGTGGCGGTGACGAGGGTGAAGGTGCCGGCCCGGCGCAGCGAGTCCAGCACCTCACGGGTGGGGACGCCGAAGTGGAAGGAGGCGAAGGACACCGGGTTGTCGAGCAGCACGGACAGCTTCGCGTCGTAGCCGTCCTCGCGGCCGCTGTCCGGATCGCCGAGTTCCGTGTCGTACCAGGCGGCCTCGCCGGCCAGCTGGTGGGCGTAGACGTCGACCGCCGCCTTGTCCGCGTACTCCGGCTGCGGCATGAAGAGGTTCACGCCGAAGGGGCGGGACGTCAGGCTCCGCAGCTGCTTGATCTCCTGGTACATACCGTCGGCGGTCTTGTACCCGGCGGCGAGGAACCCCAGCCCGCCGGCCTCGGACACGGCCGCGGCGAGCAGCGGGACGGAGACACCGCCCGCCATCGGGGCCTGCACGATCGGATGAGGGAAGAGATCGGTCAGTGCGGAGGACATGACGGCATGTTGTCACGTCCTCCGAACAAGTCCGAATCCGGCCTTCCGCCCGGCATAGGCCAGATGCATGCCCTGTTCGGGGCGCGCTGGGTGCCGGGGCGGAGACCGATTCGACGACCTATTCGACGATCGGTTCAGCGACCGTTGAAGGCGTCCTTCAGCCGGGAGAACAGGCCCTGCTGCCCGGGCTGGAACGTCCCCATGGGGCGCTCCTCGCCGCGCAGTTTCGCCAGTTCCCGGAGCAGGCGTTCCTGCTCCACGTCGAGCTTGGTCGGGGTGGTGACCTCGACGTGCACGATGAGATCGCCCCGGCCGCCGCCGCGCAGATGCGTGATGCCTCTGCCGTGCAGCGGGATCGACTGGCCGGACTGGGTGCCCGGGCGGATGTCGACCTCCTCCATGCCGTCCAGCGTCTCCAACGGCACCTTCGTGCCCAGGGACGCGGCGGTCATGGGGAGCGTGACCGTGCAGTGCAGGTCGTCGCCGCGGCGCTGGAACATCGCGTGCGGCAGCTCGTGGATCTCGACGTACAGGTCACCGGCGGGGCCGCCGCCGGGGCCGACCTCGCCCTCGCCCGCGAGCTGGATCCGCGTGCCGTTGTCCACACCGGCCGGGATCTTCACCGTGAGGGTGCGCCGCGAGCGGACGCGGCCGTCGCCGGCGCACTCCGGGCACGGCGTCGGCACGACGGTGCCGAAGCCCTGGCACTGCGGGCAGGGGCGGGACGTCATGACCTGGCCCAGGAAGGACCGGGTCACCTGCGACACCTCACCGCGACCGCGGCACATGTCGCAGGTCTGCGCGGAGGTGCCGGGGGCGGCGCCCTCGCCGTTGCACGTGTTGCAGACGACGGCCGTGTCGACCTGGATGTCCTTCGTGGTGCCGAAGGCCGCCTCGTCCAGCTCGATCTCCAGCCGGATCATGGCGTCCTGGCCGCGGCGGGTGCGCGAGCGCGGCCCGCGCTGCGACGCCGTACCGAAGAACGCGTCCATGATGTCCGAGAAGTTCCCGAAGCCGCCCGCGCCGAAGCCGCCGGCTCCGCCGCCGCCCGCCTGCGAGAGGGGGTCGCCGCCGAGGTCGTAGACCTGCTTCTTCTGCGGGTCCGAGAGCACCTCGTAGGCGGCGTTGATCTCCTTGAACCGCTCCTGGGTCTTCGGGTCCGGATTCACGTCCGGGTGCAGCTCGCGCGCGAGCCGGCGGAAGGCCTTCTTGATCTCATCCTGCGACGCGTCGCGACGCACGCCGAGAACGGCGTAGTAGTCCGTGGCCACTTAGGACTCCGCCAGGATCTGTCCGACGTACCGTGCCACTGCGCGTACCGCTCCCATCGTTCCCGGGTAATCCATGCGGGTCGGTCCGACCACGCCGAGCTTGGCGACTGCCTCGCCGCCCGAACCGTAGCCGACCGACACCACGGAAGTGGAGTTGAGTCCCTCGTAGGCGTTCTCGTGACCGATCCGTACGGTCATGCCCGAATCCCCCGCCTCACCAAGCAACTTGAGGAGGACGACCTGCTCCTCCAGGGCTTCCAGGATGGGGCGGATGGTGAGGGGAAAGTCATGTCCGAAGCGGGTGAGATTGGCGGTGCCGCCGATCATCAGCCGCTCCTCGGTCTCCTCGACGAGGGTCTCCAGGAGGGTGGAGAGCACCGTCGCGACCGTGCCGCGGTCCTCGTTCTCGAAGGCGTCCGGCAGGTCCTGCACGAGCTGCGGCACGTCCGTGAAGCGGCGGCCGGCGATCCGGCTGTTGAGCCGCGCGCGTAGATCCGCGAGCGAGGACTCCCCGAAGGGGGCCGGGCAGTCCACCATGCGCTGCTCGACCCGCCCGGTGTCGGTGATCAGCACGAGCATCACGCGCGCGGGGGCCAGCGACAGCAGCTCCACGTGGCGGACGGTCGAGCGGGTCAGCGAGGGGTACTGGACGACGGCGACCTGCCGGGTGAGCTGCGCGAGCAGCCGGACCGTACGGCCCACGACGTCGTCGAGGTCGACCGCGCCGTCGAGGAAGTTCTGGATGGCCTTGCGCTCGGGGCCGGTCATCGGCTTGACGCCGGCGAGCTTGTCGACGAAGAGCCGATAGCCCTTGTCGGTCGGAATCCGCCCGGCACTCGTGTGCGGCTGGGCGATGTACCCCTCGTCCTCCAGGGCCGCCATGTCGTTGCGCACGGTCGCCGGGGACACTCCGAGGCTGTGCCGCTCGGTGAGCGCCTTGGAGCCCACCGGCTCCTCGGTGCCCACGTAGTCCTGGACGATGGCGCGCAGCACCTGAAGCCTGCGTTCGCTGAGCATCGCGCACACCTCCAGTTCTGGTCGCCGTTTTGTTGCCGGGCTGCCCTTTCCTGGCACTCTGTGCGCGTGAGTGCCAGCGTTCCCCGGCCCAGTGTACGGCCGTGAGGTACACCCCGGGCAAGGCCGGTCCCGCGATGTCAATCCCTGGTGCCCTCACCGTTAGCGTCGCCGTATGACGGTGACTTGGGAAGAGGCGGGGTGGGAGCGGCTGGCCGCCGGGGTGGGGCGGTGCCGGCTGCCTGGCTGGGACTGCACGGTGGGGCTGGTCGTCGGGGGCGGCTCGGCGCTCATGATCGACGCCGGGTCGAGTGTGGCGGAGGGCGCGCGGTTGCGTACGGCGGCGCAGGCGCTCGCCGGGCGCCGTGTGACCCATCTCGCGCTCACCCACGCCCATTTCGACCATGTCTTCGGAGCGTCGGTCTTTGCCGGGGCGACGGTTCTCGTGGCCGGGGGCCTGAGCGAGGTGTTCGAGGGCGGTGGTGAGGAGTTGCGGGCCGACGCGGTGCGCAACGGCCTGGATCCGCGGGCGGCGGAGAACGCGGCGGACATCCTCGTGTGCCCCCGTGAATACGTGTGGGGCCCCACGGTGCTCGACATGGACGGCGGCCCGGAGGTCCAGCTGCTGGCGACGCGGGGACACACCGCCCACGACCTCGCGGTCCTCGTCCCCGGCTCCCCGCCGGTCGTGTTCTGCGGCGACCTGGTCGAGGAGTCCGGCGAACCCCAGGCGGGCCCGGACGCCGTACCGGCGCACTGGCCGGCCGCGCTGGACCGGCTCCTCTCCCTCGGCGGCGAGGACGCGCTGTACGTGCCCGGTCACGGAGCGGTGGTGGACGCGGGGTTCGTGCGGGCCCAACGGGACGCGTTGGCGACCCGTTTCGGCGTGTCGTGAAACCGGGCGGGCCGGTTCTCCTATCGTCATCCGAATGCGCCAGTACTCCGCCGACCTGACCCCACCGTGGAAGAAGCCGAAGCCGGTACCCGAGGTCCCGGCGGACCCCGGCCTGGTGGTCGAGGAGCCGGGCACCGGTTTCTGCGGCGCGGTGATCCGCTGCGAGGCCGGCACGGTCACCCTGGAGGACCGCTTCGGCAAGCACCGGGTGTTCCCGATGGAGCCGAGGGGCTTCCTGCTGGAGGGCAGGGTGGTGACCCTGGTCAGGCCTGTGTCGAGTCCGCTACGGCCCACCCGTACGGCGTCCGGTTCGGTCGCCGTTCCCGGTGCACGCGCGCGCGTGGCCCGCGCCGGGCGGATCTACGTCGAGGGGCGGCACGACGCGGAACTGGTCGAGCGGGTGTGGGGCGACGACCTGCGCATCGAGGGTGTGGTGGTCGAGTACCTGGAGGGCGTCGACGACCTGCCGGCCATCGTGGACGAGTTCGCCCCGGGCCCGGACGCGCGGTTGGGCATCCTGGTGGACCACCTGGTACCGGGCACAAAGGAGTGGCGCATCGCCCAGTCGGTCACCAGTGAGCACGCGCTCGTCGTCGGCCACCCCTACATCGACATCTGGGAGGCGGTGAAGCCGTCCTCAGTGGGCATCGCCGCGTGGCCCCGCGTCCCGCACGGGCAGGACTGGAAGACGGGGGTGTGCCGGGCCCTGGGTTGGCCGGAAAACACCGGTGCGGTGTGGCAGGCGATTCTGGCCAAGGTCCAGTCCTACAAGGACCTGGAGCCGGAACTGCTGGGCAGGGTGGAGGAGTTGATCGACTTCGTCACGGCCGGCGGTGAGGCTTGACTCCGGGAAGTGTTCCGAACCCGCTGGTGTCCAACTCGACGTCGAGCAGGTCCAAAGGCACGGGGTCGCCGAACTTGGTGATGCGTTGCACCTGATAGTCGGCCGCGTCACCAACACCTTGGGGTTCGGTGAGCAGCACGCATTGGGCCATGACCGGGTCGACGATCAGATAGGCCGGTACTTTGCCCGCGGCATAGATCGAGCGCTTGACGCCGTAGTCCCGGTCGACGCTGGTCTTGGAGACGACCTCGACCACCAAGGTGATCAGCCGACTCGGCAGCAAGCGCCCTGACTCCGGGCTGACGCCACGCTCCAGCACAACCAAGTCCGGTACCGGCTCGCTGGCCTCGTCGATGATGTCGACGTCCTGAGTCTGCAGCCGCTCCCAACGCCGGTGCGGGATCTGATCCTGCACCTCCGCGACGATCCGGTTGTGCACCAGATCAGGGCTGGACATCATCACGACTTCCCCCCGGAGAAGCTCTGCCTTGATGCCGTCGGGAGGCTCGAACCCCGCGAAGAACTCGGCCATCCCACGCTCATCCACAGCGGTCATCTCCGTGGTCCTCCACATCCGCCGCGTTCTGTCGACGGCAGCCTAGGAACCAGCGTAGGGACCGAACCGACGTTCCGCACTGATTCACTCCGCCGAGTGAATCAGTCCACCAGGTCCCTGACCACCGCGTCCGCCAGCAACCGCCCCCGCAATGTGAGCACCGCACGCCCCTCCCCGTACGGCCCCGTCTCCAGCAACCCCTCCCCCAGTGCCCGGCGCGAAGCCGCGAGCCCCTCCGGCCGGAGGAGGTCCAGCGGCGCCCCCTCCCGGAGCCGTAGCTCCAGCAGGATCCGCTCGACCCGGCGGTCCTCGGCCGAGAGGATCTCCCGGCCCGCGCCCGGGGAGCGGCCGGCGGCGAGCGCCCCCGCGTACGCGCCCGGGTGCTTCACGTTCCACCAGCGGACGCCGCCGACGTGCGAGTGCGCTCCGGGGCCCGCGCCCCACCAGTCGGCGCCGCGCCAGTAGAGCTCGTTGTGGAGACAACGGCCGGATTTCGACGTCGCCCAGTTCGAGACCTCGTACCAGTCGAAGCCCGCCGCCGACATCACCTCGTCGGCGATGAGGTAACGGTCCGCGTGGACGTCGTCGTCCGTCATCGGGACCTCGCCGCGGCGGATCCGGCGGGCGAGCTGGGTGCCCTCCTCGACGATCAGGGCGTAGGCGCTGATGTGGTCGGGGCCCGCGCCGAGGGCGGAGTCGAGGGAGGCGCGCCAGTCGTCGTCGCTCTCGCCCGGGGTGCCGTAGATCAGGTCGAGGTTGACGTGGTCGAAGCCGGCCGCGCGGGCCTCGGAGACACAGGCCTCGGGGCGGCCGGGGGTGTGGGTGCGGTCCAGGACCTTCAGTACGTGCTGTTTCGCGCTCTGCATGCCGAAGGAGACGCGGTTGAAGCCGCCGTCCCGGAGGGCCGCGAGGTAGGCGGGGTCGACCGACTCCGGGTTGGCCTCCGTGGTGATCTCCGCGTCGGGGGCGAGGCCGAACTCGTCCCTGATCGCGCCCAGCATCCGTACGAGATCGCCCGCCGCGAGCAGCGTGGGGGTGCCGCCGCCGACGAAGACCGTGCGGACCGGGCGCGGGTCGTCGCCGAGGACCTTGCGGGCCAGGCGGACCTCGTCGATCAGGGTGTCCGCGTAGTTGTCGCGGGAGGCCAGCACTCCGCCCGTGCCGCGCAGCTCGGTCGCCGTGTAGGTGTTGAAGTCGCAGTAGCCGCAGCGGGTCGCGCAGTACGGGACGTGCAGATAGAACCCGAGGGGGCGGTCTGCGGCCCCGGCGAGCGCCTGCGCGGGCAGGGCGCCGTCGTCGGGGACGGGATCACCGTCGGGGAGTGCGGAAGGCATGTCCTCCATTGTCCAGCACCGGGCGGACTACTCCGCCTGCTCCGCCTGAAGCACCAGCAACGCCAGGTCGTTCTCCCGTGAAGGCCCCAGGACACATGCACCAGCCGCTTGATCCGCTCGGCGCGCGGGCGGCGAGCGCCGTCGCGAGGCCGTCGCCGTCGCCGAACCGGCGCCCGGCCACCCGTCCACCACCCGCACAACCGGCTACTCCGCCCCGCCCGCCGATTCCGCCTGAAGCACCAGCAACGCCAAGTCGTCCTCCGGCGGACGCCCCCCGAACTCGTGCACCAGCCGCTTGATCCGCTCCGCGATCAGCTCGGCGTTCAGGCCCGCGCACCCGGCGAGCGCGGTCGCGAGGCCGTCGCCGTCGTCGAACTGGACGGAGCCGGAGCGGCGCTCGGTGACTCCGTCGGTGACGCACAACAGGCTGTCGCCGGGGCGGAGTTCGAAGGTCTCGCTGGTGTAGGTGACGTCCTCGATGACGCCGAGGAGGGTCTGGGGGCGGGCGGCCGTGGCGACGGTGCCGTCCGGGCCGAGGAGCAGGGGCAGCGGGTGGCCGGCGGAGGCGAGGGTGCAGCGGACGCCGCCGTCGAAGGGGACCAGCTCGCCGTAGAGGAGGGAGAGGAAGCGGGGGCCGTCGCCGACCGGGCCAGGCATGCCGCCCGCGGCGACCAGGGCGTGGGCCGCGGCGTCGGCGGCCTCGGTGGCGTCGTCGAGGAGGAGCTGGTTGAGGCGGTCGAGGACGTCGGCGACGCCGTAGCCCTCGCGGGCGAGGAGGCGGAGCCAGGGGCGGGCGAGGCCGATGACCACGGCGGCCTCGGGGCCCTTGCCCTGGACGTCGCCGAGGGCGAAGCACCAGCGGCCGTCGCCGGCCGGGAAGAGGTCGTAGAAGTCGCCGCTGGGGCCGCCCTTGTCGCAGGGTTCGTAGACGAGGGCGCTGTGGACTCCGGGGATCTCGGCTACGGCGCCGGGCAGCAGGCCGCGCTGGAGGACGCGGCTGATGGTGGCCTGGCGGGCGTACTGGCGGGCCGCGCCGATGGCGAGCGCGACCCGGCGGCTGAGGTCCTCGACCAGGCCGGTGACCTCGTCGGGGAAGCACGGCAGCCCGGACCGTCCGATGACGAGCGTGCCGAGCGGACGGCCGCCCGCGATCAGCCGGTACGCGAGTGCCGCGCCGTGGGCTCCGTGCGGGCCGAGGGCGTCGCCGGGCCAGGGGTAGGACGCGGGCCGCAGTGAGTCCTGCGGGCGGGGCGGGTGCTTCTCCAGGGCGCCGCGCAGTTCCTCGATGCGGTTCTCGCTGCCGTGCCAGACGCGGGCGAGGCGCGGTCCGGCGCCGGCCCCGGCGTCCTCACCCCAACCGCCGCGGCCCATCGCCTCGTCCTCCAGCCATACGGCGCACCAGTCGGCCAGTCTCGGCACGATCAGCTGTCCGGCGAGCGCGGCGACCAGGTCCTCGTCGAGCTGTCCGGCGAGGAGGTCGGAGGCCTCGGCGAGGAAGGAGAGGGCGCCGCGGCCGAGCCAGTCCCGGTCGCGTTCGGCGCGCTGCGGTTCGGGGGCGAGGATCTCGGCGACGCGCAGGCCGCGTTCACCGCCGTACGTCTCCAACTCCTCGGCGACCGGGCTGCCTTCGGCGGGAAGGCGGGCCCACACGGTCTTGGTGCCGGTGCGGTAGGTGACGCCCCAGGCCTCGGCGAGCGTGGAGACGAGCCGCAGTCCGCGCCCGAACTCCGGTGTCTCGTACGCCTGTTCACCGCTGTTGTCGCGCGGGGCGCGGGAGGGGTGGTGGTCGGCGACCTCCACGACGACGGACCGGGTGTCCTCCAGGCGGCAGATCAACTCGACGTCCGTACCGGCGTGCACGACGGCGTTGGTGACGAGTTCGCTGACGACGACCATCGCGTCCTCGGTCAGCCGGTCGGTGAGGTGTTCGGTGCCGGGCAGGGCGAGTTCGGTCCATTCGCGGAGCGCGGCGCGGACCAGGCCGCGGGCGGAGCCGGGCGCGAGGGGGCTTCCGGAGAGCGTGGCGCGCACGGTCGTGCGCGGGTCCGCGCCGTGGTGCGCGGGCGCGCCGGGAGCACGCGAAGTGGTCTCCCGTTGCGTCGGAATTGCCCCCATGCACAGCTCCCCGAGCAGATCGGACGAATACGCCTCGGTCGATGCGGACAGAGTGACAGACTGGCGGCGGCCATAAGCGCCGAGTTACCGAAGTGGGCCGCCATGAGTGAGAACAGTGCTACGCGTGTGCTCGAAGACGGACACAAAGAGGACTGGATTCGAGCATCGGATCTCCGCCCGCTGCTCGCCGTGATGACGGCGGCGCGCGACGGCGACTTCACGAAGGCACCGGAGACGGGTCACGGCATGGTGGCCGAACTGACCGCCGCCTTCAACCAGATCATGGACCGCAGCACCCACTTCAACTCCGAGACGCAGCGCGTCAAACGGGAGCTGATCCGCCACGGCCGCCTCGACGAACGCCTCTCGGCCAGCCCCGGCCAGGGCGGCTGGACCTCCCGCGTCAACGACGTCAACCAGCTCCTCGACGCCCTGGTCGCCCCGGCCGCCAACGCGACCCGCGTCCTGGACGCGGTGGCGGGCGGCGATCTGACCCAGCGCGTCGATCTGCACGACGGCAGCAGGCAGCTGCGCGGTGATCTACGGCGGCTGGGCCGGGCCGTGAACAAGATGGTGGACCAACTCTCCCTGTTCACCGGGGAGGTGACCCGGGTCGCCCGCGAGGTCGGCACCGAGGGCAGACTCGGCGGACGGGCCAAGGTACAGGGTCTGTCGGGCAGTTGGCGGGACGTGACCGAGGCGGTCAACACGATGGCGGCCCGGCTGACCGCGCAGGTCCGGGACATCGCCCTCGTCACGACGGCGGTGGCGCGCGGCGACCTGACTCGTACGGTCACCGTCGAGGCGACCGGTGAACTGCTCGAACTGAAGCTCACCGTGAACACGATGGTCGACCAGCTCTCCGCCTTCGCCGACGAGGTGACACGCGTCGCCCGCGAGGTCGGCACCGAGGGCCAGTTGGGCGGGCGGGCGCAGGTGCGGGGCGTGTCCGGGGTGTGGAAGGACCTCACGGACAACGTCAACTTCATGGCGTCGAACCTGACTTCGCAGGTGCGGAACATCGCCCAGGTGACGACCGCCGTGGCCAACGGCGACCTGAGTCAGAAGATCACGGTCGACGCCCAGGGCGAGATCCTCGAACTGAAGTCGACCATCAACACGATGGTCGACCAGCTCTCCGCCTTCGCCGACGAGGTGACACGCGTCGCCCGCGAGGTCGGCACGGAAGGAAACCTCGGCGGGCGGGCTCAGGTGCGGGGCGTCAGCGGCGTGTGGAAGGACTTGACCGACAACGTCAACTTCATGGCCGACAACCTGACTTCACAGGTCCGCAACATCGCGCTGGTGTCGACGGCGGTGGCGCAGGGCGACCTCGGCAAGAAGATCACGGTGGAGGCGAAGGGCGAGATCCTGGAGCTGAAGTCGACCATCAACACGATGGTGGACCAGCTCTCCGCCTTCGCGGACGAAGTGACGCGCGTGGCGCGTGAGGTCGGCACCGAGGGCAACCTCGGCGGACAGGCGCAGGTGCGGGGCGTCAGCGGGGTCTGGAAGGACCTGACGGACAACGTCAACTTCATGGCCCTGAACCTGACTTCGCAGGTCCGGAACATCGCGCAGGTGACGACCGCCGTCGCCAACGGCGACCTGTCGAAGAAGATCACGGTCGACGCGCGCGGCGAGATCCTCGAACTGAAGGACACCGTCAACACGATGGTGGAGCAGCTGCGCGCCTTCGCCGACGAGGTCACGCGCGTCGCCCGCGAGGTCGGCACCGACGGCCGACTCGGCGGCCGGGCCCAGGTGTTGGGTGTGTCCGGCGTCTGGCGGGACCTGACCGACAACGTCAACTACATGGCCGACAACCTGACTTCACAGGTCCGGAACATCGCCCAGGTCGCGACGGCCGTGGCGCAGGGCGACCTGTCGAAGAAGATCGACGTGGACGCGCGCGGCGAGATCCTGGAGCTGAAGACCACCATCAACACGATGGTCGACACCCTCTCCTCCTTCTCCTCCGAGGTCACCCGGGTCGCCCGCGAGGTCGGCTCCGAGGGCCAACTCGGCGGCCAGGCACGGGTGGAGGGCGTCTACGGCACCTGGAAGCGCCTGACGACCAACGTGAACGAACTCGCGCTGAACCTCACCACCCAGGTCCGCGCGATCGCCGAGGTGGCCTCCGCGGTGGCGCAGGGCGACATGTCCCGCTCGATCACGGTGGAGACCCAGGGCGAGGTCACCGAGCTGAAGGACAACATCAACCTGATGGTGGCCAACCTCCGCGAGACGACCCGCGCGAAGGACTGGCTGGAGTCCAACCTGGCCCGGCTCGCCGCGCTGATGCAGGGGCACCGGGACCTGATGGAGGTCGCCGACCTGATCCTGCGCGAGCTGACCCCGCTGGTGAACGCGCAGTACGGGGCGTTCTTCCTGGCCGATCCCGACGAGGACAGCCTGCGGGCCGCGATCCCGGCCAAGGGCCTCGCGTTCATCGCGGGATAC
Organism: Streptomyces sp. NPDC050548; assembly: GCF_044457385.1. Classification (NCBI taxonomy): domain Bacteria; kingdom Bacillati; phylum Actinomycetota; class Actinomycetes; order Kitasatosporales; family Streptomycetaceae; genus Streptomyces; species Streptomyces sp. NPDC050548. The sequence goes on along the minus strand of NZ_JBITGV010000003.1, from coordinate 95,956 downwards.
GGTTCCGCGCAGGCCGCGACCGTCGACACGGGCGGCATGCCGGTGCACGGTCTGGTGCGGCAGGCGGCGCGGGAGAAGAAACGGATCCTGGTCGAGGAGGCCCCGCCGGACTACATCAAGATCAACAGCGGGCTCGGGGAGGCCGCTCCGGCGAGCGTGGTCATCATCCCGATCATCTTCGAGGACAAGCTCCTCGGCGTCATCGAACTGGCCTCGTTCTCCCGCTTCTCCGACGTCCACCTGGCGTTCTTCGACCAGTTCGTGAACACCATCGGCGTCGCGATCAACACCATCATCGCCAACTCCCGCACGGAGTCCCTGCTCGGCGAGTCCCAGCGCCTCGCGATGCAGTTACAGGAACGTTCGGACGAACTCCAGAAGCAGCAGGCCGAGTTGCAGCGCTCCAACGCCGAACTGGAGGAGAAGGCCGCCCTGTTGGCCACCAGCTCCCAGTACAAGTCGGAATTCCTGGCCAACATGAGCCACGAGCTGCGCACCCCGCTCAACTCACTCCTGATCCTGGCCCGGCTGCTCTCCGACAACCCGGACGGCCATCTCTCCGACCAGGAGGTGCAGTTCGCGACCACCATCCACCGCTCCGGCTCGGACCTGCTCCAGCTCATCAACGACATCCTCGACCTCTCGAAGATCGAGGCCGGCCGGATGGACGTACGCCCCAAACGGCTCCCTCTCATCAAGCTCCTCGACTACGTCCACGCCACGTTCCGCCCGCTCACCCTGGACCGGGGGCTCGCCTTCGAGGTGTCGGTCGGCGAGGACGTACCGCGCGAGATGTGGTCGGACGAGCAGCGGCTCCAGCAGATCCTGCGCAACCTGCTGTCCAACGCCATCAAGTTCACCGCCACCGGCCGGGTCGAACTCCGCGTCAACCGGGTCAAGGACCCCGACCACCGCTACTCCCACGACAGCGACGAGGTCATCGCGTTCGCCGTCTCCGACACCGGCATCGGGATCGCCGCCGAGAAACTCCCGGTGATCTTCGAGGCGTTCCAGCAGGCCGACGGCACCACCAACCGCAAGTACGGCGGTACGGGGCTCGGCCTGTCGATCAGCCGGGAGATCGCCGGGCTGCTCGGCGGCCGTATCGTCGCGGAGAGCGAACCCGGCTGCGGCTCGACCTTCACGCTGTACGTCCCCGTCGTCAGCCCCGGCCACGCGGCGACCGGGCGGACGACCGAGGACCAGGAACTGCCCATGACGGCCGAGCAGTTGTCGTCCGAGGCGTTCACCGGGCACGAGGTGGACGACTCGTGGCCGACACCCACCAAGCTGGAGGCGTGGAAGGCCGGCCGGGCCGGTCAAGTGCTGCCGGGGCGGCGGGTGTTGATCGTGGACGACGACATCCGCAACGTCTTCGCGCTCACCCACGTCCTGGGCCGCGTCGGCATGCCGGTGCTCTACGCGGAGAACGGCCGCGAGGGCATCGAGACCCTGGAGCGCAACCCCGACGTCGAACTCGTGCTGATGGACATCATGATGCCGGAGATGGACGGCTACGAGACCATCGCCGCCATCCGCCGCGCCCCGCGCTGGACCGGCCTGCCCATCGTCGCACTCACCGCCAAGGCGATGCCGGGCGACCGGGAGAAGTCCATCGCGCGGGGCGCCAACGACTATGTGCCCAAGCCGGTGGACGTGGACCAGCTGCTGACCGTCGTCTGCGCCCTTCTGGACCCCGAGGCCGAGACGGACATCGCGGGGACGGACGCGGGTACAGGGGAGACGGCGATACCGCCGACGACTGAGTGAGGGCAGTCATCATGAGCGCTGAGGCAACGACCGACGAGCGCGCGAGCATCCTCCTGGTCGACGACATGGAGGACAACCTGCTCGCGCTGGAGGCCGTCCTGGGGTCCCTCAACGAGCCGCTGGTACGCGCTCGTTCGGGCGAGGAGGCGATGAAGGCGCTGCTGCGGCAGCGCTTCGCCGTCGTCCTGCTGGACATCCGCATGCCGGGCATGGACGGGTTCGAGACCGCGGCCAACATCAAACGGCTCGACCAGACCAAGGACGTCCCGATCATCTTCCTGACCGGCAGCGACGCGGACGCGGGGTACGCGTTCCGTGGGTACGCCACCGGTGCCGCCGACTACTTGACCAAGCCGTTCGATCCGTGGGTGCTGCGGGCGAAGGTGACCGTCTTTCTCGAACTGCACCGGAAGAACCAGCTGTTGGAGCGGATGCTGGCCCGTGAGCAGGGGCAGTTCGAGGAACTGGCGTCGCGGCTCAAGGAGATCGAGACGCAGATGGCCGCCAGCACGGTGGAAGAAGTACGCGAACTGGGCAACCAGGTAAGACAGATGGAGCAGCTGGTACAGAACATGCGCCGGGGGCACAGCCGTTAGGACCGTGCCCCGGTGACAACGACCGCTACGCCTCGCGTGAGCCCGCGTACATCTCGTCGATCAGGTGCTTGTACTCCCGTTCCACCACCGGGCGCTTGAGCTTGAGGCTCGGGGTGATCTCGCCGTGTTCCACGTCGAGGTCGCGCGGGAGGAGGCGGAACTTCTTGATGGTCTGCCAGCGCTGGAGGCCCTCGTTGAGTTCCTTGACGTAGCCCTCGATCAGGGCGACCGTCGCGGGGGCGGCGACGACCTCGGCGTAGGACTTGCCTTCGAGGCCGTTCTCCTTCGCCCAGTCCAGGATGGACGGTTCGTCGAGGGCGATGAGCGCGGTGCAGAAGTTCCGGTCGGCGCCGTGCACCAGGATGTTGGAGACGTACGGGCACACGGCCTTGAACTGACCCTCGACCTCGCTGGGCGCGATGTACTTGCCGCCGGACGTTTTGATGAGGTCCTTCTTGCGGTCCGTGATGCGGAGGTAGCCGTCGGGGGACAGCTCGCCGATGTCACCGGTGTGGAACCAGCCGTCCGACTCCAGGACCTCGGCGGTCTTCTCGGGCAGCCCGTGGTAGCCCTCCATGATGCCGGGGCCGCGCAGCAGGATCTCGCCGTCGTCCGCGATACGCACCTCGGTGCCGGGCAGCGGCTTGCCGACCGTGCCGGTGCGGTAGGCCTCGCCGGGGTTCACGAAGGAGGCCGCGGAGGACTCGGTCAGGCCGTAGCCCTCCAGGATGTGGATGCCGGCGCCGGCGAAGAAGTAGCCGATGTCCGGCGCGAGCGCCGCCGAGCCGGAGACACAGGCGCGCAGCTTGCCGCCGAAGGCCTCGCGGATCTTCGCGTAGACCAGCGCGTCGGCCACCTTGTGCTTGGCGGCGAGGCCGAAGGGCGCGGTGGCCGTGCCGGTGCGGCGGAAGTTGTCCTGGGTGACCTTGGCGTACTCGCGGGCGACCTCCGCCGCCCACTGGAAGATCTTGTACTTGGCCGCGCCGCCGGCCCGTGCCTTGGCCGCGACCCCGTTGTAGACCTTCTCGAAGATGCGCGGAACGGCCGCCATGTACGTCGGCTGCACGATCGGCAGCTGCTCGATGATCTTCTCGGGCCTGCCGTCCACCGCGGTGACGTGCCCGATCTCGATGTGGCCGGACGTGAGCACCTTGCCGAAGACGTGCGCCAGCGGCAGCCACAGGTACTGCACGTCCTCGGGACCGAGCAGCCCGGTCGCGGCGATGGCCTTCGCCAGGTAGGACCAGTTGTCGTGCGGGAGGCGGACACCCTTGGGGCGGCCGGTGGTGCCGGAGGTGTAGATGATCGTCGCGAGCTGGTCCTTGGTGATCCCCGCGATCCGCTCCTTGACCAGATCCGGGTTCTTCTCCAGGTACGCGGCACCGCGCTGCTCCAGCTCGGCCAGGCTCAGCACCCAGTCGCCGGTCTCCGCGGTGTCGACGCCAGTCGGGTCGATGACCACGACGTGCGTCAGCTCGGGCAGCTCGGCGCGCTTCTCCACCGCCTTGGCGAGCTGCGTCGCGTCCTCCGCGATCAGAACCTTGCTGCCGGAGTCGGAAAGGATGAACGTCGACTCGTCGGCATTGGTCTGCGGATACACCGTGGTCGTGGCGGCGCCGGCGCACATGATGCCCAGGTCGGCGAGGATCCACTCGATCCGGGTGGCGGAGGCGAGCGCCACGCGCTGCTCGGGCTGTACGCCCAGTTCGATCAGACCGGCCGCGATCGCGAAGACCCGCTCGGCGGCCTGCGCCCAGCTCAGCGACTTCCAGTCGTCGGGGCCCTCACCGGAGGCCGAGGGCACCGGGTGACGGTAGGCCTCGGTATCCGGCGTGGCCGCCACTCGCTCCAGGAAGAGGCCCGCGACGGACGGCGGACGGTTCTCGATCAGGGTCTGTGTGTCGCTCACGACATCCTCCGGGGGCCCGCGACAGTGCGGCTGGCTCAGTGCTACGGCTGTTGTTTAACTCGCGAGTAACCATCGAGCAGTGATCAGAGTAAAGCGCGACCGCCCGGTGCGTAAGGGGCGGCGGACTGTCGCTTCCTACAGAGCCAGGACGCGGGGCCCGCCGCGCCACAGCACGACGGGCCCCGGGGATCGTCTCGGTTCGCTCCGGAATCCCGGTGTACGGGCCCGCTACTTCTTGCCCTTGGCGCCGCCACCGCTGTCGTCGCTGGAGAGCACCGCGATGAACGCCTCCTGGGGAACCTCCACGGAACCCACCATCTTCATCCGCTTCTTGCCCTCCTTCTGCTTCTCCAGCAGCTTCCGCTTACGCGAGATGTCACCGCCGTAGCACTTGGCGAGGACGTCCTTGCGGATGGCGCGGATCGTCTCGCGGGCGATGACCCGGGAGCCGACGGCGGCCTGGATGGGCACCTCGAAGGCCTGCCGCGGGATCAGCTCCCGCAGCTTCGCGACCAGCCGCACGCCGTACGAGTACGCCGCGTCCTTGTGCGTGATCGCCGAGAAGGCGTCCACCTTGTCGCCGTGCAGCAGGATGTCGACCTTGACCAGACTGGAGGCCACCTCGCCGGTGGGCTCGTAGTCCAGCGAGGCATAGCCGCGGGTCTTGGACTTCAGCTGGTCGAAGAAGTCGAAGACGATCTCCGCGAGAGGCAGGGTGTAGCGGATCTCCACCCGGTCCTCGGAGAGGTAGTCCATGCCGAGCAGGGTGCCGCGCCGGGTCTGGCACAGCTCCATGATCGAACCGATGAACTCCGACGGCGCGAGGATCGTCGCGCGCACGACGGGCTCGTAGACCTTGTCGATCTTCCCCTCGGGGAACTCGCTCGGGTTGGTGACGACGTGCTCGCTGCCGTCCTCCATCTCGACGCGGTACACCACGTTCGGCGCGGTCGCGATGAGGTCGAGGCCGAACTCGCGCTCCAGCCGCTCCCGGATCACGTCCAGGTGCAGCAGCCCGAGGAAGCCGACGCGGAAACCGAAGCCCAGCGCCGCCGAGGTCTCCGGCTCGTACACCAGCGCGGCGTCGTTGAGCTGGAGCTTGTCGAGGGCGTCGCGCAGCTCCGGGTAGTCGGACCCGTCCAGTGGATACAGCCCGGAGAAGACCATCGGCTTGGGGTCCTTGTAACCGCCGAGCGCCTCGGTCGCCCCCTTGTTCAGGGTGGTGATGGTGTCACCGACCTTGGACTGCCGGACGTCCTTCACACCCGTGATCAGATAACCGACCTCGCCGACCCCGAGCCCGTCGGCCCCGAGCATCTCCGGCGAGTTCGTCCCGATCTCCAGCAGCTCGTGCGTGGCGTTCGTCGACATCATCCGGATCCGCTCACGCTTGTTGAGCTGTCCGTCGATGACACGGATGTACGTCACGACACCGCGGTAGGAGTCGTAGACCGAGTCGAAGATCATGGCGCGGGCGGGCGCGTCCGCGTTCCCGACCGGCGCCGGGACCTCCTTGACGACCTTGTTCAGCAGCGCGTCGACACCGAGCCCGGTCTTCGCCGAGACCCTGAGCACGTCCTCGGGGTCACAGCCGACCAGGTTCGCCAGCTCCTCCGCGAACTTCTCGGGCTGCGCGGCCGGCAGGTCGATCTTGTTCAGTACGGGGATGATCGTGAGGTCGTTCTCCATCGCCAGGTACAGGTTGGCGAGGGTCTGGGCCTCGATGCCCTGGGCGGCGTCCACCAGCAGCACGGTGCCCTCGCAGGCGGCGAGCGACCGCGAGACCTCGTACGTGAAGTCGACGTGTCCCGGGGTGTCGATCATGTTGAGGATGTGGGTGGTGCCCTCGTCGCCCCCGTCGGTGGGGGCCCACGGCAGACGCACCGCCTGGGACTTGATCGTGATGCCGCGCTCGCGCTCGATGTCCATGCGGTCGAGGTACTGAGCACGCATCTGCCGCTGGTCGACCACTCCGGTCAGCTGGAGCATCCGGTCGGCGAGCGTGGACTTGCCGTGGTCGATGTGCGCGATGATGCAGAAATTGCGGATCAGCGCCGGGTCGGTACGGCTCGGCTCGGGCACATGGCTGGGGATCGCGGGCACGCAGGGTCCTGATTCTTGAGGCGTCCGCAGTGTCTGCGGTCTCGGGTCGGATCGATACGTAGGCTCCATGGTCCCACGCGTGGGAGGTGCGGTCCGGTTTGGGCCGGTGCGAGACGGTAACGGATCGGGCCGCGGAAGCCGGTTTGGGTGGGTCGATGGGCTGCTGGTAGCCTGGGTGGCTGTGTCTCCTGCCCTCTCAGGCACGAGACACACCCCAAGAAAAATCATCGGCCCGGGACCCGTGCGGCCCCGTGCCAGAACCTGCAAAGGCTCATTCGTGGCGAACATCAAGTCCCAGATCAAGCGGATCAAGACCAACGAGAAGGCTCGGCTGCGCAACAAGGCCGTCAAGTCCTCCCTGAAGACCGCGATCCGCAAGGCCCGCGAGGCCGCTGCCGCGGGTGACGTCGAGAAGGCCACCGAGTACCAGCGCGCTGCTGCGCGTCAGCTCGACAAGGCCGTCTCGAAGGGCGTCATCCACAAGAACCAGGCCGCCAACAAGAAGTCGGCGCTTGCTTCCAAGGTCACCGCGCTCAAGGGCTGATCCTTCCGCACTTGCCTCGGCCCGCGCTCGCGCGGACCGGACCAGTAGCAATCCGCCGTGAGGACAACGTCGAGCCCTCTACCTCGATTCACGGACAGACATCGTGGTCGCCACGCCACGTACAGTGCCCCCGGACCCACTTCGGGGGCACTGCTGTATCCGCCCACAGGTGCCGGCCTGCGAGTGCCGGCCGCCGGCTCCGTCGGCCGGAGGTCTGCCGTGTGCCAGTACCTGGCGCTTTCTGGAGGGCAGGGGGTCAGGACTGTCCCCGGGACCGAGCGGCCCGGGCGATCGTGACGACCGCCTTCTCCAACGCGTACTCCGGATCGTCCCCACCGCCCTTCACTCCCGCGTCCGCCTCGGCCACCGCCCGCAGCGCGACGGAGACCGCGTCCGGTGTCCAGCCCCGCATCTGCTGCCGCACCCGGTCGATCTTCCACGGCGGCATCCCCAGCTCACGCGCCAGATCCGCCGGCCGCCCGCCACGCGCGGACGACAGCTTCCCGATCGCCCGCACCCCCTGCGCCAACGCGCTGGTGATCAGCACCGGCGCCACCCCGGTGGACAGCGACCACCGCAGCGCCTCCAGCGCCTCCGCCGCCCGCCCCTCCACGGCCCGGTCCGCGACCGTGAAGCTCGATGCCTCGGCCCGCCCCGTGTAGTACCGCCCGACGACCGCCTCGTCGATGGTCCCCTCGACATCGGCGACCAACTGGGAGACTGCGGACGCCAGTTCCCGCAGATCGCTGCCGATGGAGTCGACGAGCGCCTGGCAGGCCTCCGGCGTGGCCGATCTCCCGGTCGCCCGGAACTCGCTCCGCACGAAGGCCAGCCGGTCCGCCGGCTTCGTCATCTTGGGACAGGCCACCTCCCGCGCGCCCGCCTTGCGCGCGGCATCGAGCAGCGCCTTGCCCTTGACCCCGCCCGCGTGCAACAGCACCAGGGTGATCTCCTCGGCGGGCGCCCCGAGATACCCCTTCACGTCCTTGACCGTGTCCGCGGACAGATCCTGCGCATTGCGTACGACCACGACCTTGCGCTCCGCGAAGAGCGAGGGACTGGTCAACTCGGCGAGTGTGCCGGGCTGCAGCTGGTCCGAGGTCAGGTCACGTACGTCCGTGTCGGCGTCGGAGGCCCTGGCGGCGGCCACCACCTCCTGCACGGCACGGTCGAGCAGGAGGTCCTCCTGGCCCACGGCAAGCGTCACCGGGGCGAGAGGGTCGTCATTCGCAGTCTTCTTGGCCATCTCGTAAAGCATCGCACGCGGCACTGACAACGGGGGTGGGTGCGGGTCGCACCGGGTGCTGCCCCGTACGTGGGCTCGTGACCGTTACGGCTCCTCGCGCCAGCCGTCCCACTCCCCCGCGAACGCGTCCAGCTCACCGGGGTCGAGCCGTCCGTGCTCGTCCCGCAGTACCAGCAGCCACTGCGCGTCCTCGGCATCGTCCTCGCCGGCCAGCGCGTCCCGCACCAGCTGCGGTTCCTCGTCGAGGGCGAACCGCTCCCCGAGCGCCTCCGCCGCCTCCTCGGCCGTGTCACGGTCGGGCAGCACCAGCACATGTCTCACATCACTCACGGGGACATCTTCCGGTACGGCCGCGGGCTCGCGCGCACACCCCCACGGTTACGCGGGCGTGCGTACCGTCGGCACCTCCTCCAGCTCGATCCCGAACCGCTCCCGGTACACCGCCAACACCTCGTCGTCCGTTGCGAGTTCACTCACATCCCGGGTTCCGTCCGGCGCCGTCACCGTCAGGCCGCGACCGCTGAGCGTGATCCTCCCTCCGTCCTCCGTGAGCCGCGAGCAGACCAGCGACTGCGTGAAGTGCGACACGGGCGAAGTGCTGTGCCACCACGCCCCGGCCACGAAGTCAGCGAGCGCCCGGGGCCGCACCTCCAGCCGGTACTCGGGCTTTCCGTTCCGGACCACGTCCAGGTCCGTCTCCGTCACGTCCTCGTCACTGGCTGACGCGGCGACCCTGAACGTGCCGCCGGGGTCCGCCTGTTCTCCCCGTTCCCCGAAGGCCAGGGGGTAGTGGCTGTGCGTCCCGAACCCCACGTCGGCCAGCCACACACTCCCGTCCGCCGCCCGCACCCACAGCGCGAGATGGTCGTACGGGATTCCCAGACGCCCGCCGTCCCCGTACACCCGAGCCGACAGCAGCGCGACGTCGAATCCCAGCGCGGCGAGCAACGCCCCGAACAGTCCGTTCAGTTCGTAGCAGAACCCGCCCCTGCCCGCGCCCACGATCTTGTCCAGCAGCCGCTTCTCCTCCAGCACGATCTCCTCTCCCAGATGAATCGACAGATTCTCGAAGGGCACGCTCTGCAGATGGCGCAGATGCAAGTCGCGGAGGACGTCGACGGTGGGCAGCGCCGGGCGCGAGACTCCCAGCCGGCGGAGGTAGGCATCAACCTGTGCGGGATTCATGCCACCAGTCTCACGCCGACCTCGGCTCGGTGCCCATGGCGCCGGGCTCGGTGCCGAGCTCGGTGCCGGGGAGGGGCCCTCCCCCCCCTCCCCCTCCCCTCCCTCCCCCGCCGCCCCGCCTCCCTCCGTCCCGTGTCACCCGCCTCAGTCCGGTGTCACCCGCAGCCCGTCCCCCTCGCCGCCCACCGCCAGGGCCCCGTCCAGGTCCGTCCGCAGGACCACCGCGCCCATCGCGCGCAGCGCCGCGACCGTGCTGGGGGCCGGATGCCCATAGGGGTTGTCCGCACCGCAAGAGATCAGCGCCAGCCGCGGGGCCACCCTGCGCATCAGGTCCGGGTCCTGGTAGGCCGAGCCGTGGTGGGCGACCTTGAGGACGTCCACGCCTCCCAGCAGCGCTGCCGCCGGTGACCTCAACAGCTCCTGCTGGGCCGGGGGTTCGAGGTCCCCGAGCAGCAGCAGGCGCAGCCCGGCCGTCCGGACGAGCAGCGTGACACTCGCGTCGTTCGGGCCGTCCTGGTCCGGTACCGGTTCCGGTGGCGGCCACAGCACCTGCCAGGAGAGCGGACCGGCGCGTCGCTGTTCCCCGGCGGCGGCCCGGGTGATCGGGATGTGTCGTTCCGCTGCCGCTCTTCGTACGAACTCGGCCTGGTCCGTGGGCTCTTCGAAGGACGTCGTCTCGATCGCGCCCACCGAGCGGCCGCGCAGCACTCCGGGCAGTCCGGCGACGTGGTCGGCGTGGAAGTGGGTCAGGACGACCAGTGGAATCCTGGTGATGCCGAGCGTGCGCAGGCACTGGTCGACCAGCTTCGGATCGGGTCCGGCGTCCACGACCACGCCGGTGCCCTCGCCCGCCGCGAGCACCGTCGCGTCGCCCTGTCCGACGTCGCACATCGCGAACCGCCAGCCCGGCGGCGGCCATCCCGTGATCACCCGGGTGAGCGGCACCGGCTCGACCACGACCAGCAGGAGCAGCAACCCGCAGACACCGCACAGCCACGGATGCCTCAGCAGCCTCCGGCCGACCGGCACAAGGACCGCGACGGCTACGGCGAGGAGCAGCGCCCCCGTCCAACTGCCCGGCCAGTCCACTCCCCCACCGGGTAGCGCCGCGCCGGTCCGGGCCACGTCCGCGATCCACCCGGTGGGCCAACTCGCGCCCCAGGCAAGGACTTTGGCCACCGGCATCAGCATCGGTGCCGTCGCCAGCGCCGCGAAGCCCAGCACCGTGGCCGGTGCGACGGCGACCTCCGCGAGCAGGTTGCACGGCACCGCGACCAGGCTGACCCGCGCCGACAGCACGGCCACGACCGGCGCGCACAGTGCCTGGGCGGCGGCAGCGGCGGCCAACGCCTCGGCCAGCCGAGGGGGAACCCGGTGCCGTCGCAGCGTCTCGCTCCAGCGTGGCGCGAGCGTGAGCAGGGCTCCGGTGGCCAGCACGGAGAGCAGGAAGCCGTAACTGCGGGCCAGCCAGGGGTCGTACAGCACCAGGAGCAGTACGGCCGTCGCCAGCGCCGGGATCAGTGATCTGCGGCGTCCGGTCGCCAGGGCGAGCAGTGCCACGGCTCCGCAGGCCGCGGCCCGGAGCACGCTCGGGTCGGGCCGGCACACGACGACGAACCCGAGTGTGAGTACCCCGCCGAGCAACGCGGTCGCCCGGAGCGAGATGCCCAGGCGCGGTGCCAGGCCTCGGCGTTCGACGAGCTGGGCGAGACCGGGCGGTCCGATGAGGAGGGCGAGCAGGATGGTCAAGTTGCTTCCGGAGACGGCGAGGGTGTGTGCGAGGTCCGTCTCCTTGAAGGCTTCGTCCAGCTCGGGTGTGATGCGTGCGGTGTCGCCGACGACCAGCCCCGGCAGCAGCGCTCGCGCGTCCCCAGGCAAGCCGTCGGTGGCCTCACGCAACCCGGCCCGCAACCGCCCCGCGAACCGTTGGGCCCCGGACGGTTCCCCCACCACTTCCGGCACCGGCTGGTTCCGTACGCGCAGCACGGCCGCGACCCGGTCCCCGCTCGTCAGGGAGGGCGCCAGCCGCGCGGTCACCCGTAGCCGCGTGGACGGCAGCAGCCCGAGCCAGGGCGAGTGCTCCGGGCCACCGGCGGATGAGCCCGGATCGATGATCAGCAGCACCGGCGCCCGTGTCTCCACGACCGTCCCGTCCGTCTGCTCAACCCGCCGTACCTCCGCCTCGATCAGCACGGAGACCGGAGCCGCGTGATCCCCGCTGATCCGTGGCCGGGTCAACCGTGGATCGGAACCGACGTCCACCTCCGCGGTCACGGACGCGTACTGCCGCGCCAGTTCGGGCACCGGTCCACGGCGTAGATCCGCCCCGTGCAACCCGGCGGAGGCGGCGGCTGCCGCGAGGGAGAGGAGCAGGGCGGCGATGGAGGCACGGGGCCAGGAGGCCCGGGAAGGGTCGGCCGGTGTTGGGGGCGGCTCGGGGTGGGTGGGCGGTCGGGAGAAGGCACGGCTGCCGCCCACCCCGCCCCGTCGTCGCGCCAGCAGAAGCACGATCGCCACCACCAGGGCGGCGACCGCGACACCGGTGGCCCAGGCCGGTGACGCGTCCAGCGCCAGCGCGGCCGTCGCCCAGGCGGCGAGCGCGGGCGGTACGAGACGTAGGTCTGTCGGGCCTTCCTGGTGGGGGTGCGCGGCGCCCCGCCGGTTCCCGGAGGAGGTATGCACGGCACGGCGGGACGAGGCGTCGTGCTGGGGTGTGGGGCGTGGAGTCCCGGCCTCGCGCGAGTCGTCGTGGACGTGGGTCATGGCCGTACCAGATCCCGTAGATCGGCGAAGCGGCGGTCGCCGATGCCGTTGACCTGGCGCAGTTCGTCCACCGAGCGGAAACCGCCGTGCTGGGTGCGGTAGTCGATGATGTGCTGGGCCAGCACGGGGCCCACCCCGGGCAGGGTGTTGAGCTGGTCGACGGTGGCCGTGTTGAGGGAGACCGGAGCACCTGGAGCAGCCGCCACGCCGGTGCCCGTTGCTCCCGTCGCACCAGGCACCGCGGCGGGTGTCGGCCCCCCGACGACGACCTGCTCCCCGTCCACAAGGAACCGAGCGAGGTTGAGCCCCTCGGTGTTCGTGCCCGAACGCACCCCGCCCGCCGCCCGCAGCGCATCCGTCACCCGCGAACCGGCCGGAAGCCGATGAACCCCGGGTTCACGGACCTTGCCGCTGACGTCCACGACGATCTCGCCGCCGGCGGCGCCTGCCGCACTCGATACGCCCCTCGCCCCGGCCGAGTTACGCGGCTCGGCTCCTTTGCCCGTGCTGCCGACCCCTTCATCGCCCCCGGTCCCATAGGGAGCCGCCGCCCGCACCACCTCGGGGGCTCGCACAGGTTGGGTCCGGCCCACCCAGAAGTGCTGCACCGCGAAGACCGCGGCCACCACGAACAGCACACCGAGCGCGACCACGCTCCGCCGCTCCAGCCCGCACCGCGTCTGCACCCACACCGGCATCCGCTCCCGCAGCGCCGACCCGGCCCGCTCCCGCCAGACCCCCACCTCACGGCCGCCCCCGACATCGGCCTCCTCACCGTCCCGGCCGTCTCCGGTGTCTCCGCCCCTTACGGGCACCTTGGGCACGTCGGACACGTCGGACACCTCAGGCCCCGCGATCCCCTCGATCCCCTCGATCCCCACGGACCCTCCGCCGTACGAGACGTCAGAGACGACAGACGTCGGTCCAGCACCCGCCGGCACCCCCACCCGGACCGTCGCCCGGGCTGCCACCCCAACTTCCCGCTCCTCTCCCGGCGGCCCGTTCCCCAACTCCCTTCGCTCCCCTGCGCGTTCGGCGAAAAGAAGTGCCGCGCGTCGCCGGAGTTCGTCCGCCGAAGCCTGGCGGTGTGCCCGGCCCCGGGTCGGTGTGCGGCGATGGCGGGTGCGGCCGTCCGAGGACGGGGCGCGGCCCGGGCCGCTGGTCGCGGTCGCTGTGTGTGAGCGTGATCGAAGTGCCATGCGCCGAGGATCGGGCATCTGGCCACTTCGCGATGATCTTGGTCAATTCCCGGGGACGGCCGCCCAGTTGTGGATAACTCCGTCACCCGCACGAGTCACCGTCCGGACCCGCCGGACCCACTGACCCCGACGAACACCCGCGCATGCCGCGGGCAGCCGTCACCGCGGCGAAACCACGGCCCCCAACAGCCCGGGCCCGGTGTGCGCCCCGATCACCGCCCCGACCTCGCTCACATGGAGGTCGGCCAGTCCGGGCACCCGCACCCGAAGGCGCTCCGCGAGGGCCTCCGCGCGCTCGGGTGCGGAGAGATGGTGGACGGCGATGTCGACCTGGGCGCTGCCCGCCCGGTCGGCCACGATCTCCTCAAGGCGGGCGATCGCCTTCGACGCCGTCCGGACCTTCTCCAGGGGTTCGATGCGTCCGCCCTCCAGCTGGAGCAGCGGTTTCACGGCGAGCGCGGAGCCCAGCAGGGCCTGGGCCGCGCCGATACGGCCGCCCCGGCGCAGGTAGTCGAGGGTGTCGACGTAGAAGTAGGCGGAGGTTCCCGCGGCCCGTTTCTCCGCGGCTGTGACCGCCTCGTCCATCGTGCCGCCCGCCTCCGCGGTCTCGGCCGCGGCGAGTGCGCAGAAGCCGAGTGCCATCGCGATCATGCCGGTGTCGACGACCCGCACCGGCACCGGTGCCTCGCGGGCGGCGAGGACGGCCGCGTCGTAGGTGCCCGAGAGTTCGGCGGAGAGGTGGAGGGAGACGATGCCGGTGGCGCCGGACTCGGCGACCCTGCGGTAGGTCTCGGCGAAGAGCTGGGGGCTGGGCCGTGAGGTGGTGACCGGGCGCCGCTTCTGCAGGGCGAGGGCCAGGGAGCGGGTGGAGATCTCGGTGCCCTCTTCGAGTGCCCGGTCGCCGAGGACCACGGTCAGCGGCACCGCTGTGATGCCGTGGCGCTCCATCGTCAGCGGCGGCAGGTAGGCCGTTGAATCGGTGACGATCGCGACATGGCGGGACATGAGCTGGAGGTTACCTGCCGTAGCGGCCGGGCGGCAGCCCGACCCCTTTCACCTGGGCCGGAACCGGCCGGATCACACCGTGCCGCAGGCTGGCGCCGTGCCGCCCGGTCAAGTCGTGCTCTCGGGGCGGGGTTTCTTCTGCCAGGGGTAGCTGGGGCGCCGGGCCGGCGGGGTGATGGCGGAGGGTGCGGGTTGCTCGGCGGCGGGGCGGGAGCGCGAGGTCTCCGGCCAGGTCTGGTGGGCCGTCGTGGCGTCGGCGGCCGGGGCGTCGGGCCACGGGGGTGGCGCGTGCTCCGACTTCGTCCAGTGCCGCAGGGCTCCTGCCTCCACGTCTATCTGGGCGCTGAGCGCGTCGAGGTCGTCCTCCGCGAAGCGGCCGGCGCGGTCGCGGGCGGCCCAGCGCAGTGAGTCGGCGGATTTCGTGATGCGCTCGGTGCGCTCGCGCAGGGCGGGCAGTCGCTCGGCGAGCATTCTGCGGTCCGGCTCGGACTCCAGGCGTTTGAGTTCGCCGTCGAGTTCGCGGCCGTGTGCGCTGAGCCGCTGGAACAGGCCGAGGGATTCTTTCAGGGACTCGTCCTCGGTCACGCCCGCGTGCAGCGCGTCCTGGGTCGCGCGCATCGATGTGCGCAGCGCGAGCCGCAGTTGGGCCACCTGTCCCTGCGGGCCGGGCTGGGCGAGGGACTTGGCGCGCAGGGTGTGGTCCTCGACCGAGCGCCGGGCCTGCGCGACCGTACGGTCGACGCCTCGCTTGGCCGCCCCGACCGCCTTGACCGCCGCATAGCCGCCTGCGACCACGAACAGCAGGAAGAGAAGGGCGAAGACTGCGATCACGGCTTCCAACGCTCCTCCACCGGCTCCGGGCGGCACACGCCGCGCCGCTCTTCAACGGTAAACGCAAAGGGCAGGTCCGGAGTTCCAAAAGAACCCCGAACCTGCCCGTAGGGGACTACCCCGAGGCGCTCACCACGGCCCCGTCGAAGGACCGCGCTGGAGCGCCGGAGGACTATGCCGGAACGATGTTGACCAGCTTCGGCGCCCGCACGATGACCTTGCGGATGCCCGCGCCCTCCAGCGCGGCGACGACCTTCTCGTCGGCCAGCGCGACCTTCTCCAGTTCGGCGTCGGAGATCGTCGGAGGGACCTCCAGGCGTGCCTTGACCTTGCCCTTGATCTGCACGACGCAGGTCACGCTCTCGTCCACGACGTACGCCGGGTCGGCCACGGGGAAGTCCTGGTGGACCACCGTGTCGGTGCGGCCCAGCTTGCGCCACAGTTCCTCGGCGACGTGCGGGGCCAGCGGCGCGATCAGCAGGACCAGGGACTCGGCGACGGAGCGCGGCACAGGCCCGCCCGCCTTGGTCAGCTGGTTGTTCAGCTCGGTGATCTTCGCGATGGCCGTGTTGAAGCGCAGCCCCTGCAGGTCCTGGCGGACACCGTCGATCGCCTTGTGCAGGGCACGCAGCGTCTCCACGGCGATGTCGGCGTCCGGGACGTCGACGACCGTGACCTCGCCGGTCGTCTCGTCGACGACGTTGCGCCACAGTCGCTGCAGCAGCCGGTACTGGCCCACCACCGCGCGCGTGTCCCACGGCCGGGACACGTCCAGGGGGCCCATCGCCATCTCGTACAGGCGCAGGGTGTCGGCGCCGTACTCGTCGCAGATCTCGTCCGGAGTGACCGCGTTCTTCAGGGACTTGCCCATCTTGCCCAGCAGCCGGGAGACCTTCTCGCCCTGGTGGTAGTAGGCGCCGTCGCGCTCCTCGACCTCGGCGGCCGGCACCGGGAAGCCGCGGCCGTCACGGTAGACGTAGGCCTGGATCATGCCCTGGTTGAACAGCTTGTGGAACGGCTCCGGGGACGAGATGTGTCCCAGGTCGAACAGCACCTTGGACCAGAAGCGGGCGTACAGCAGGTGCAGTACGGCGTGTTCGGCGCCGCCGACGTACAGGTCGACGCCGCCGTGCGGCATGCCCGCGCGGGGGCCCATCCAGTACTGCTCGATGGCCGGGTCGACCAGCTTCTGGTCGTTGTGCGGGTCCAGGTAGCGCAGTTCGTACCAGCAGGAGCCGGCCCAGTTGGGCATGGTGTTGGTCTCGCGGCGGTACTTCCGGGGGCCGCGTCCGTCGCCCAGGTCCAGGGTGACGTTGACCCAGTCCGCGTTGCGGGACAGGGGCGTCTCCGGGGACGTGTTCGCGTCGTCCGGGTCGAAGGTGCGCGGGGAGTAGTCCTCGACCTCCGGCAGCTCCAGGGGCAGCATCGACTCGGGCAGCGAGTGGGCGACGCCGTCCTCGTCGTAGACGATCGGGAAGGGCTCGCCCCAGTAGCGCTGGCGGCTGAACAGCCAGTCGCGCAGGCGGAAGTTGACGGTGCCCTCGCCGATGCCCTTGCGGGCCAGCCACTCGGTGATGCGGGCCTTGGCCTCGGCGACGGGCAGGCCGTCCAGGGAGACGTCGTCGTTCGAGGAGTTGATGATCTTCGCGTCGTAGGACCCGAAGGCGTTCTCCCAGGTGGACGTGTCGGTGCCGCGGCCGTCGGTGGGCTCGACGATGCAGGTGATCGGCAGTTCGAAGGCGCGCGCGAAGTCGAAGTCGCGCTGGTCGCCCGCGGGGACGGCCATGATCGCGCCGGTGCCGTAGCCCATCAGTACGTAGTCGGCGATGAAGACGGGGATCCGGTCGCCGTTGACCGGGTTGGTGGCGAACGCGCCGGTGAAGACACCGGTCTTGTCCTTGGCCTCGGCCTGCCGCTCCACGTCGGACTTGGTGCCGGCCTGCGCGCGGTAGGCGGCGACGGCCTCCCCCGGGGTGGCGTGCGAGCCGGTCCACACGTCGTGGGTGCCCTCGGGCCAGGTGGCCGGGGTGAACTTGTCGACCAGCGGGTGTTCGGGCGCCAGCACCATGTAGGTCGCGCCGAACAGGGTGTCGGGGCGGGTGGTGAAGACGGTGATGTTCTCGCCGTCTACGGGGAAGTCGACGCGGGCGCCCTCGGAGCGGCCGATCCAGTTGCGCTGCTGCAGCTTGATGGCCTCGGGCCAGTCCAGCTCCTCCAGGTCGGACAGCAGCCGGTCGGCGTAGGCGGTGATGCGCATGTTCCACTGGCGCAGCTTGGCCTTGAAGACGGGGAAGTTGCCACGCTCGGAGCGGCCGTCGGCGGTGACCTCCTCGTTGGCCAGGACGGTGCCCAGGCCAGGGCACCAGTTGACGGGCGCGTCGGAGGCGTAGGCCAGGCGGAACTCGCTCAGGACGTCGGCGCGTTCGGTGGCGGTCAGGTCCGGCCACGCGCGCGTGTGGCCCGGTACGGCGCGCTCACCGGACTCGAACTGGGCGATCAGCTCGGCGATCGGGCGGGCCTTGTCGGCCTCGTCGTCGTACCAGGAGTTGAAGATCTGCAGGAAGATCCACTGGGTCCACTTGTAGTACTCCGGGTCGATCGTGGCGAACGACCGGCGCTTGTCGTGGCCCAGGCCCAGGGCGCGCAGCTGGACCTTCATGTTCTCGATGTTGGCCTCGGTGGACACGCGCGGGTGCGTGCCGGTCTGCACGGCGTACTGCTCGGCCGGCAGGCCGAAGGCGTCGAAGCCCAGGGTGTGCAGCACGTTGTGACCGGTCATCCGCTGGAACCGGGCGAACACATCGGTCGCGATGTAGCCCAGGGGGTGGCCGACGTGCAGGCCCGCACCGGAGGGGTACGGGAACATGTCCATGATGAACTTCTTGGGGCGGGCGGCCAGTTCGGGGTCGCCGGCCAGGTCACCGCTCGGGTTCGGGGCCTCATAGGTGCCCTCGGCGTCCCAGAAGTCCTGCCAGCGTGCCTCGATGTCCGCGGCCATGGCGGCCGTGTAGCGGTGCGGCGCGACCACCTCGGCGGCGGCAGCGGGGTTCGTCTCGCTCATGATCCTCAAAGCTCCATCGATCGTCTCTGCCAGCGGCTGCGTCGTTCGGGCTGTGATATTCACCAAACGAAAAATCCCCTCGCACAGGAGGGGACGCCGCGCCGATTCCGACCTCACCGCTCACCGGTGGTCGGGACTGATCAGCGCGGCTCGCTAAGCAGAAGGCGTACGGCACGCATGGCATGAGGGTACCGCAGCGCTTGAGCACAACGCGACGCGCTTCCGTATCACCCTTGGCACCCTGACCACACCGGCCAACACTGAACCAAGTTCAAGGACTACCTTCGCGTACCACCCACTACGGGACATCACAGCAAGCGCCTTGTCGTTTGATAACAACGCAATAACTCAAACCTCGTACCCACCGGTATGGAGCCACTTAGAGTTCGGCAGCGGGACCGCTTTCCCGATACTGCTCGGAGTTGCCCCCATGAACGCTCGTCGTAGTACCAGTTCGCTCCCCAAGCCGGGCCGTTCGGCCTATGGCGTGGTGAGCCTCGTCGTCCTGATCTTCATACCCGTGTTCGTGCTGGCCGGAGGCAGCCAGGTACAGGACTTCCTCAACTTCGGTGCGGGCGTTCTCTCGCTCGTGTCGCTCACCTGCTCGGTCATCTGGGGGCTCGTCGCCCAGGACCGGGTCGTTCTCAACATCCGCCAGCGGATCGTGGCCCAGGGCATCCACCGGGTGACCGCCGTCGGCTCGATCGCGTTCCTCGTGATCCACATCACGGTTAAGCTGGCGCTCGACCACACCGTCCTGATCGCCGCGCTGATCCCGTTCAGCCTCGGCGTGAAGGGCAGCGCCGGGCTCATCGGCCTCGGCTCCCTGGCCGGCCTGCTCATGATCTTCGTGGGCATCACCGGCGCCCTGCGCAACCAGTTCGCGTCGCCGGCGCCGGTGGCCGCCCGCTGGCGCGCGATGCACATGCTGGCCTACCCGGCCTGGTGTGCTGCGCTGGTCCACGGCCTGTTCGCGGGCCGCGCGGCGAAGCCGTTCTTCATGATCTCGTACGAGCTGTGCCTGGTCGGGGTCGCCGGGGCCCTGGCCCTGCGCTCGGCGCCCCGCCCGTTCAAGCGCAAGTTCGCCGACAAGATCGCCATGCTCCTGGGCAACGAGGAGCGGCCGGGTCTCGACGAACTCGACGCGAGCCGGGGCCGCGTGGCCGAGTCCGCGCTGCCCGGCTTCGAGAGCCGTCGTCCGGCCGAGGGCCGACGCGCCGCGCAGCAGCCCTCGTTCACCGAGACCGGGTCGATGCCGCGCGTGGACCCGGCCGCCGCGCAGTACGAGACGAGGTCCATGACCCCGGTCGCCGACACGAACGGCTTCGCGGCCGCCTACCGCACCGCCACGCCGGAGTCGACCGGCCAGATGCCGTACGTCACCGACCAGACCGCGCGCGCGGACAACGGCGGCAGCACCTCCGGAAGCTGGCCGATCCCGTCGCCGCCGCCGGTCGGCGAGGCGCCGCCGTCGGCCTACGACCCGCTCCAGGACACCGGCTACAACATTCCGACATACAACAACAATGCGGGCGCGGGCGGGTACGGCGACGGATACGTGTACCCCACCGGTGAGTCGAACGGCACCCCCGGTACGTACAACTCTGGTGACACGTACAACAGCGGTCCCGCCACCGATCAAACGCCCAACGCTTCGTACGACTTCGACGCGCAGGGCGGCTCGGGCGAACCTTGGAACACGCCTTCCGGAGGCTATAGGTGAACGAGGCCCTGCCCGACGTCCCAGAAGTCCGCGTGGTCGGACTTCCTCAGCTCACATCGGGCTTCGACCTTGTCGAGAGACTTGACCTGCCCATGCACCTCAAGGTGCACGGGCCGCTCGAACCGATGGGCGGGGAGCAGCTCGCGAAGCTCTCCGAGGCCATCAACCTGAAGGGCCGCGGCGGCGCGGGTTTCCCCTTCCACAAGAAGCTGCGTTCGGTCGCCGAGGCGGCGATCAAACGCGGTGTACGACCGGTCGTCGTCGTCAACGGCAGTGAGGACGAACCGGCCTGCCGCAAGGACACGGTGCTCATCAACCGTGCCCCGCACCTCATCCTGGACGGCGCCCTGCTGGTCGCCGAGGCCCTGGGTGCCCGCACGCTCGTGGTGGGGGTCACCCGTGAGTCGACGCAGCGCTCCATGGAGCAGGCGCTCGCCGAGCGCGGCCTGAGCAACACCCGCCGCTCGGCGCTGAAGGCGTTCGTCCAGCGCAACCCGGTCCGCATGGTCACCGGTGCCGCCGCGTCGCTGATCCGCTCGATCGACGGCGGCCCGGCGATCCCGCCCGGCCGCAAGGTCAGCGCCTCCCAGAACGGCGTCGGCGGCGCCCCGACCCTGCTGTCGAACGCCGAGACCTTCGCCCAACTCGCCATCGCCGCCCGCATCGGCCCGGAGCGCTACGGCAACACCGGCCTCTACGACGAGCCCGGCACCGTCATGCTCACGGTCTCCGGGGCGGTCGCGCGCCCCATGGTGATCGAGGTCCCGACAGGTGTGCCGCTGCGCTACGTCCTGCAGCTGGCCGGCGCCCCGCCGGTCCCCCAGGGGGTGCTGACGGGCGGTTACCACGGCAAGTGGATCGACGCGGCGACGGTCAACGAGGCGATCGTCTCCCGCAACTCCCTGGACGCGGTGGGCGGTGCGCTCGGCGCGGGCGCCATCATGCCGATCACCCAGGAGACCTGCCCCCTGGGCGAGTCGCTTCGTGTGGCCCAGTGGCTGGCCGACGAGAGC
The DNA here is from genome assembly GCF_044457385.1 of Streptomyces sp. NPDC050548. Classification (NCBI taxonomy): domain Bacteria; kingdom Bacillati; phylum Actinomycetota; class Actinomycetes; order Kitasatosporales; family Streptomycetaceae; genus Streptomyces; species Streptomyces sp. NPDC050548. The sequence continues at coordinate 75,008 of NZ_JBITGV010000003.1, read as the reverse complement.
GCGGGACAGTGCGGTCCCTGCTACCTCGGCCTGCCCGCCGCCGCGCGCGGCATGGAGGACATCCTCAACGGCGGCGGCCCGGCCGCCCTGGAGGCGCTGAAGCAGGTCGCCAAGGCCGTGAAGCGGCGCGGTGCGTGCTCGCACCCGGACGGCTCGGCGATGTTCCTGGAATCGACCATCAAGGCGTTCACGGACGACCTCGCCGCCCATGTCCTCGGAAACGGCTGCGGAAGGCCCGTGGAGGGCGTTCTGCCGCTCTTCGAGGGCGGCCAGCTCCCCGCGGGCATCACGAGCGGCGCGGAGGCCGAGGACAACGGTCCCAGCCGTCAGAAGATCTACGTCGACTGGACGCTGTGCCGGGGCCACGGTCTGTGCGCGGACATCCTCCCGGAGGTCTTCGAACTCGGCGCCGACGGCTTTCCCACCGTCGCACAGGCCCAGGTGCCGCGTTACGCGGAGGCGAAGGCGCTCCGCGCGGTGCGCCGCTGCCCGGCGCTGGCCCTGCGCCTGGAGGAGGAGACGGCCAGGGACAAGGGCCCGTCCCGCAACCTGCCGGTCCTCTCCCAGGGCCGCGGCCGGCGGGCACTGGGCCGCTGAGCACACGGACGGGGGGGGGGGGGCGGGGGGCGCGGGGGGGGGGGGGGGGCGGCCGGCGCCGGGGCGAAGACCCCCCGCGCCCCCCCGACCCGCCGGGGGTTGGGGGGGGGGGGGGACTGGGT